>JAZLCN010000067.1:0-74013 GCA_045614255.1 Prevotella sp. | reverse complement strand
AATGTCATACCAAATGCCAGGAGGATGCCATATACCGAGCCTGACGCACCTATTGTTGTCCATCCATTAAGCGCATGCGACTGCTGCTCGCCTATGGCAAACAAATCGACCAACGACACGTCTGGCATCTGCGACTGTATAATATAGTAAAACTGGAAGAACTGTGCTATCTCCTGGATAAGTCCGGCACCCACACCACACGACAGGTAATAGAACAAGAATTTCTTTGGTCCCCACACGCTTTCCATAATGCGGCCAAACATCCACAAGGCAAACATATTAAAAAAGAGGTGGGTAAATCCGCCATGAAGGAACTGATATGACAGAAGCTGAAACAAGTTGAAATCACTTGCCAAAAAGAAATGGAGCCCGCCGAAATCAGAGAGCCATGGCATAACAAATCCCGCAAAGAAAACCAAGCAGTTGATTATCAACAAATTCTTGGTAACAGGTGGCATATTTTGCAACATAATATATTTTCTTTAAAATCTTTATCTTTATATTTCTGCCGCAAAATTACTAAAAATATCCGTCAAACACCACAAAACAAGGGGTTTCGGAGTTTTTTTTAAAAAAAATCTCACTTTTTTTCTTTTTTTGTTTGTTTTCTAAATTGTTTACCTTATATTTGCGTGTGATTTTATGATAAGTATCTATTTAAACTATTAATATTTTAAAATTAAAAAGACTATGAACAAGACAGAATTAATCGAGAAGATCGCAGCTGGTTCAGGTTTGACAAAGGCTGACTCAAAGAAGGCTCTTGACGCTACTATTGCAGCTATCAAGGATGCTCTCATCGCAGGTGACAAGGTTGCTCTCATTGGTTTCGGTACATTCAGCGTAAACGAGCGTCCAGCTCGCGAAGGTATCAATCCTGCAACAAAGGAGAAGATCCAGATTGAGGCAAAGAAGGTTGCTAAGTTCAAGGCTGGTGCTGAACTCGCTGACGCTATCAACTAATTTGTGATTAAAGAGAATAATAAAGGCGGAGCTTAGGTTCCGCCTTTATTGTTTGGTATTTCTTATCGGTAGAATATTCACGCTCTCTCAAAAGAGGATAGAAAAAGTGCCACCATCTTATGATAGTGGCACTTTTTTTCAAGACCTCAAGACCTTACTTCTTGAAATATCTGTTGAACAAGCCCTCGAAGCCCTTGCCGTGGCGAGCCTCATCGCGTGCCATCTCATGAACAGTGTCGTGGATAGCGTCGAGGTTCAGTTCCTTAGCGCGCTTAGCAATGCGTGCCTTGTCCTCACATGCACCAGACTCAGCGTTCATGCGCTTCTCAAGGTTTGTCTTTGTATCCCATACAACATCGCCAAGGAGCTCTGCAAACTTAGCTGCGTGCTCTGCCTCTTCCCAAGCATAGCGCTTGAAAGCCTCAGCAATCTCTGGATAACCCTCACGATCTGCCTGGCGGCTCATTGCAAGATACATACCAACCTCTGTGCACTCGCCCATGAAGTGATTGTTCAAATCCTTAATCATCTCATCGTCGCATCCCTTAGCTACGCCAATCTCATGCTCTGCCACAAATGTCAGGGCAGCATCTTCCATTTCCTTAAACTTTTCTGCTGGAACCTTGCAGAGTGGACACTTCTCAGGAGCTGAGTCACCTTCGTGGATATAACCGCATACTGTGCATATAAATTTCTTTGCCATAATTTTTTGTATTTTAAAAGTTAATAATTCTGTTATTTAATAATGTTATTTGTCTATTTTTATTTTTTCTTCTTGCAATCCTCACAAACTCCGCGATAGTAAAGATTCACGCTCTGAACATCAAAACCTTCGGGCATCAGATGCTTGTAGTCCATCACCTTCTCCTCAAGCGGCAAATCGTAAATCTTAAAACACTCGGTACAAAGGAAGTGAGCGTGAGGGTCGCAACACCCGTCGAAGCAACTATTCCTCTCATCGATGGTGAGCAACAGGGCTGCCTCCTTCTCTACAAACAGTTTTAGCGTGTTATACACTGTTGTCTTCGATAATGTTGGTATCTGCTTCTCCAGCGCATGATATATCTCATCCACCGTTGGGTGAGTGCGGTGAGTCATCAGATAGTCCATAACGGCAATCCTCTGCACTGAGGGCTTCACGCCATGCTCTTCCAAATACTCTATCACCTTTGACTTCTTCATTGCTTTAATTATTTATTTGTAATCGTTTCATTTTTAATTCTGATGCAAAGATATACCTAAAAATTGGTATCTCCAAATTTTTTGACAACTTTTTTCAATAAAATTGTAATTATTACAAATATTGAACATTTTCGACCATGTTTAATGATGAGATTTAATAAAATTATTGTAATTAGGATGAGAGATAGGGGATGAGGGTAGGTCCCTCCTAACCTCCCCCTTCCCTTCGACTAGCTCAGGATGAGAATGGGAGGAATGTAGAGGGAGATAGAGGAAGATAGAGGGGAATAGAGGACATTTGCATGTCAAGCTTACGTCTACACTCCTACACTCCTTTCACTCCTACACTCCTAAATAACTCCCACTACATAATAATCAAAAAAAACGCCACAACGTCATTTTGCATCTAACCAACTGATATTCTGCATATTCTAAAAGTGACGTTGAAATTCAAAACGTCACTTTTATACTGTTTTTGGGGCAGAAACATGTGATTGTGTCATTCAAATGAGTAATGCCTCACGTTGAAGCCGCACCATGCTGCTACAAAACAAGTTGTTTTGGTTTGCCAAATGATAGGTTTTGCAATGCCAAATGATAGGTTTTGAAGACCAAAACAAGTTGAATTGTTTTAGAACTCTTCCGTTCAGCCGGATTAGCAGAATCCGACTGAACAGAAATAGAATGGATTTTGCCATTACGGCAAACTCAAAACATTATTGCATCACTAAAAGATGGTATGGAATATTGTCTTTTGAGACAGGCATTCCGCTTCGCTTAGTGTCTTTCTTTTTTGTTTCCGATGGAAGAGTGCGGTATATCGTGTCGTACTCAGTAACACGCTCCAGCTGCTTAATATATACGGTATCGGCCTTTGCCATGACTGGCATGGCGGCTGGCGACTGTTTCTCGCCAACAAAGATGCCAAACACAAAACCTATAATGGCGGCCGCTGGCACAAACACCAGCCATCCTGGAACAGATATGCGCTGGCGGCGCCATGGTTTTACACACAGCATTGAATTTTCTTTCTCGCTCAGTCGTTTAGCCGACTGCATTATCTCTTGTTCATTTATCTTCATATCTCTTGAGCTGATGTTTAATTATATTAATAAGTTTATGCAAGCGCGACTTTACCGTTCCCTCAGGAATACCTATGATTGTTGCTATCTGCGGGACAGTCTGCTCTTCCTCGTAGCGCAAAGAGAAAAGCAGTCGGTTCTCGTCGTCCAACGATTCCAGCACCTCATGCAGAGCACTGTCCAAGGCATCGCGGTCTAAATCCACCTCAACGCTCGGCATAGCATACTCATCGGTGGTTACATTACTCCAGAAACCGGCTTCTATCTGCTGATGCCTCCATGTGTTGCGGCAAAGGTTATAGGCAATGGTAAACAACCACGATTCCACATTTTTGCCTTTCTGCCAGGTATGACGGGCTGCATACGCCCTGAGAAACACATCCTGAGTGAGGTCCGAAGCAATATCTCGGCACGACATCTGGCGCCAGAAGAAACCTTGCAACCGCCGGGCATAGCGTTTGTAGAGTTCCTCAAAGGCCTGTTCGTTGCCTTCTGCCGCCCTCTGCATTAGTCGTTCGTCGCTTTGCCTTGATGTTATGAAGCCAAAATCCATAATGATTTTACCATATAATAGTTTATTCTGAATTTTAGAATCTACATAATCACTTTATGAATTCCATCATTCTCTGCTTGCGTTCCTCCTCTATCTCACTGCCATCAAGTGCCGACAGCAATAGCTTGCGCAACCATTTATAACGTTTCTGGTTATTCTTATTGTAATAGTCAAGCAGGTCGCTGAGCATCACCACATAGTTGGCATTGAGCCTATTGCCACTGTCCCATTTGTTTGGCGAGAACGACTCTATGAGATATTCCAGCAGATAGCGTTCTTCTACATTGCTTCGCTTTACGGCGAAATTGTCATACGGTTTGTCTGAATATTTCAGCGTAAGACCTTCGTTATAAAGTTTGTCTTCCCACGGTTTGTTTATCTCCACTCCATTAAAACTGGAGAAGTATGTTGGGCGCTTGGTTCCTTTTCGCAGTGCTTCCACGGCCCTGAATACGTTTTCATCGTAGTCGGCTTGCGTTTTTACCTCCTTAAACTCTGGCATTTCCACGCCCAACTTCCTGAAAATATATTCCCGATAGTGTTTAAGTGCGAGGAACGACATGCACACTATTGCCTTGTCCCTATGCAGTCCTTTGGCATATTGCATAATCCATTTGGGTATCAGAATTGCATCACCGTTGCCTATATAGATACCGTTTTCTTCCATGCCTTGCAGTTCGTTGTAGTTGTATTGCAAGACGTATGGCGAATAGAGTCCGCTGTTATAGTATCTTTTCGCTATGCGCTCCATATTTTCCTCATCGCCCACCTGTGCTGCATAGCAGAACCATATGTCATAATCGTTCTGGTCCATGGTCTCTGGCAGCTGCTTCATCGCAGCCCGTGCATAAAGATGGCTTTCCTCCATACCCATATACTTGCGGTAGCAGGCATAGTTATATATATATGAGCCTGGCACAGCCTTTTCCATCTCGCGCAGCACGTCGTTGGCTGTGGTATCTGCTTGGTTATACCATTTTTTGTACCATGCAGCTCGGAAATAGTTCTTCCATGCCTGCTCGTCTTTTGGATTACTTTTGGTTATATCTCGCCACAGGTCTGTCTGTACAGCATAATAGTCTGCATCTTGTTCGCTGACTATCGGACTTTTTATCTCTTCCGCCTTCGTCTGCCCACTTGCGTGCAGAACAGTAATTGCAAGAGCAGCCAATAAAAATATTCTCTTCATGTTCTTTCTTTTTTAATTATTAATTCTTTTTTAGGAGTACAGGAGTGTAGGAGTGAAAGGAGTGTAGACGTATGTTTTTTTTATGAAGTCAAAGGGAGTTATAGGGAGTTATCGCTTCGCTTAGGAGTTAGAAGACGTATGCTTGACACGCAATCCTTCATCTCTCAACTCTCATCCCTCATCCCTCATCCTATTAAAGCATACACCTCAGAATGAGAAACGTTCATTATATTCTGAATATTTTGCAATAAAACAAATAAGTAATGAAAGAACATGTGTAACAAAAAGTCCCTGCAAGCAGAGCCTACAGGGACAATATACCTTAATAATATAATCAGAGCATTAAGGCTGCTTGCCAATGTAAGCAAGGATACCACCGTCAACATAGAGCACATGGCCGTTAACGGCATCAGAAGCCTTAGAAGCGAGGAACACTGCAGGTCCACCCAGTTCTTCTGGATCGAGCCAGCGTCCTGCTGGAGTCTTTGCACAGATGAATGAGTCGAACGGATGGCGGCTGCCGTCTGCCTGACGCTCACGCAATGGAGCTGTCTGAGGAGTTGCGATATAACCAGGACCGATACCGTTGCACTGGATGTTGTACTCACCATACTCTGAGCAGATGTTGCGTGTGAGCATCTTCAGACCACCCTTTGCTGCTGCATAAGCAGAAACAGTCTCACGACCCAGCTCACTCATCATAGAGCAGATGTTGATAATCTTACCCTCGCGACGCTCCATCATCTCTGGGATAACAGCGCTTGCGCAGATAAATGGACCTACGAGGTCGATGTCGATAACCTGCTGGAACTCGCTGCGCTTCATCTCGTGCATAGGGATGCGCTTGATGATACCTGCGTTGTTAACGAGGATATCAATCTGACCAACCTCAGCGTGAATCTGCTCTACAAGAGCCTTCACCTGGTCTTCGTTAGTTACGTCACAAACATAACCGTGAACATTCTCGATACCAGCCTCCTTGTAGTTAGCCAGACCCTTAGCGAGAGCGTCCTCGTTGATGTCGTTGAAAATAATGTTCTCTACACCTGCTTCAGCGAATGCCTTTGCAATGTTGAATCCGATACCGTAAGACGCACCTGTGATCCATGCGTTCTTGCCGGCTAATGAGAATAAATTCTTCATTTAATTATGAATTTTGAATTATTAATTATGATTTATCTAAAACAGTAATTCAGAATTATGAATTATTCTTTTCGTTTTTTATCTTACGCAACATTGCCATGGTAATTGATGTACCTAACTTTATCAGTTCTTCACAATCTGCATATAAAGACTCAAACAATTTGTCGTCAAGCAGTTCTACCCTATGAGCCAATTCTAACCAGTATAAAGTTTCCTCTGCCTCTTTCATTGCTATTGCATATTTATGAACAAAATCAGAATTAGATTCTGCTCTAACTGCCTCAGCAATATTAGCTCCGATGGAAACACCTGAACGAAATACTTGATCTGCAATACTATATTTACGTTTTTCTATCAGATAATCATTTAGATGATACATTCTAACAGAAAAGTTCATTGCTTTCTCACGTATCACATTCACATGTTTAGAACTACTCATAATTCATAATTCCGAATTCATAATTATCGCAAGTCCGTAATCAGCGAGAAGTCCTGATCGCCATAATCAAGATTCTCACCACCCATACCCCAGATGAAGGTGTAGTTGTGAGTAGCTGCGGCGCTGTGGATACTCCACTCTGGAGAGAGGACAGCCTGGTCGCCCTTCATCCAGATGTGACGTGTCTCGTCAACCTCACCCATGAAATGGCAAACAGCCTGGTCTGCTGGTACCTCGAAATAGAAGTATGCCTCCATACGACGGCTGTGAACGTGGGCAGGCATTGTGTTCCATACGCTACCTGTAGCAAGCTCGGTCATACCCATCTGCAACTGGCATGTTGGGAGCACCTGGTTAACAATCATCTTGTTGATATTGCGCTCGTTGCTTGTTGCGAGGTCGCCCATGTGAGCCACAACAGCATCGGCCTTAGTAATCTTCTTGCAAGGATATGATGTGTGGGCTGTGCAAGAGTTGAAGTAGAACTTAGCTGGCTGAGCAGCGTCCTTAGAGCAGAACACTACATCGCGGTCGCCACTACCAATGTAGAGAGCCTCCTTGTAGCCGAGCTCGAATGTCTCGTCGCCAACCTTAACACAACCTTCGCCACCTACGTTGAAGATACCAATCTCACGGCGTGTAGTGAAGAAAGGGGCCTTCAATGGGTCGATAGCCTCAAGCTTCAAGCACTCAGCTACTGGCATTGCACCACCTACAACCATACGGTCGTACATTGAATATACCATGTTCACCTCATCTGCAGCAAACACTGTCTCGATTAAGAAATCGCGACGGATGCGCTTGGTGTCATAACTCTTTGCGTCCTCAGGATGAGCCGCATAGCGAATTTCATAATTTGTTTTCATGCTTATTTTAGTTTAAAAGTTTTACAAAATATTCTGCATTGATTTTGCAAAGATACAAATTTAAATTAAGAATAGTAAAGATTAATGTTTTTCTTTTTATTAAGATTATTTAAAAACAAAAGCAGGACACTCCGTTAAGAGCATCCTGCTTTTGTTTATTGAGCGTTGGACCACCGGGATTCGAACCCAGAATGACAGAACCAAAACCTGTAGTGTTACCATTACACCATGGTCCAATGCAATAAATCGGGTGCAAAGGTATGAAAAATTTGGCATTCCGCCAAATTTTTCATTAGGAATTAGTTACTTGCTCATCATCTTCATGGCTTTTATGCCCTTCAGACCGTCTGCCACGATGTTGAGTTTAACCTCGCCTGGCTGCTTTGTTGAGCGGAGAATCACAGTGGCAGTACCGTTGAACAGACGGCGTGTGTTGCCTACGGTAAGTTCCTCGCTGGTGATGTCGCCATTGATAACACCTACAATCTCTGCAGGACCTTCCACATTGAATGTAAGTTTGTTGTTAGCGCCCTGCACGCGGCGTCCCTTGCTGTCGACAGCCTCAACGCGAACATGCTGAAGGTCCATACCATCGGCCTTCCACTCATTATTGTCGGCTGCTGCTGTTATCTTCTTGGCATCGCCAACGGTCTCTATTCTGTGGCGGGCAACAATCTTTCCACCAGTACGAGCAATTGCCTCAATGTAACCCTTCTCGTATTTCACGTTGTTCCACTTCAGTTTGTTGCGTGTGCGTGGGTTCTTCTTGTCGTTCTTCATTGTGCCCACGGTCTTGCCGTTAACCTTCAGCTCTACCTCATCGGCATTGGTATAGGTCCAAAGCGACATTGTACTTCCCTCAATGCGGTTCCAATGGTCAGACATGCGCTGCACTCCCACCTGCACATCGTTCCAGATGGTGTTCTGGTCGCTGTCTATAATACCGATGTGCACCACTGGCTTATCCTCCTGGAAGATACTCTTCAGCAGGTAGGCTATTGGCTTTGGCTCGAGCGAGATGTCGAACACGCCCTGTGCCCATCCCTTTGCGGGCCATCCGTGTGACTCGCCGAGGTAGTCAATCATTCCCCAGTATGCAAGACCGATAACCTTGTCGAGGTCCATCTCGAAATAGTTTGGTCCCATCATAGATGTGTTGGCCTCGCTCTGATAGAATATCATGTTAGGGAAGCGCTTGCCATCGCCTGGGAAATACATATATCTATAGTTATATGCCGCAATGTCGGTTTCATGAACGAGCGGCGCAGGCAGTGAGTCGGTTGTCTGATGACGGCCTCTTGGGTGCATGGCAACAGTCACTGGGCGTGTGTCGTCATAGCGCAGCAGCAGTTGCTTCTGCAGGCGATATGGTGTTACTCCCCAGTCGGCGTATGGCAGTGCCCAGTAGGTTTGAAGCTCATTGCCAAGGCTCCACATCACCACCGATGGATGGTTGCGGTCCTGGCGTATAAACTCAGGCACGTCGTGCTGCCAGAGATTTGTCCACTCTACTCTTCCGCCTGCAAACTTAGTAAGCCATTTGTCATAAAGTTCGTCAACAACCAGCATGCCATACTTGTCGCAGAGGTCGAGGAACGACTTGCTGTATGGGTTATGGGCTGTGCGGATATGGTTGAAGCCAAACTCCTTGAGCAGCTGAATACGCTTTTCTATTGCGCGTGGATAAACCGCTGCGCCAAGTGCTCCAAGCGTATGATGGTTGGCAATACCTTTGAATATCACCTTCTTGCCATTGAGTTTGAAACCAAACTTTGGCGAGTATTCTATTGAGCGGATACCGAAGTTGCTGCTCACCTGGTCTGCCACAGTGCCGTCAGGGCGATACATTGTCACCACTGCCTTATACAGATGTGGGTCCTCGCAGCTCCACAGGCGTGGCTGCTCGAGTGTGATACTGTCAACCTTGTGCTCGTTTACCTTTTGTCCGCGGTTAAACGGAATATCCTTTGTCTTGTTGTACACGGTGTCACCATTCTGCGCAATGATGGTGGTGTTCATCTTCAGACTGTTCACTCTCAGATAGCATCCCAGTTCTGCTTGTATCTCTACTACCGACTTGTCTGTGCCAACCACAGGAGTGGTGATATAGAGAGGATGGCGTGTGAAATGCTGCTGCGCGTCGGTAGCGATAAGGGTTACGTCGCGGAACAAGCCACCGCCAGTGTACCAGCGAGAGTTGTCTGGGTTCATGGTGTTTGCCTTTACTGCTATCACGTTAGGCTCGCCAAACTTCAGCATCTTGGTTACATCAATCTCGAAGCCAAGATATCCATAGTCTGTGCCGCCCACATGCTTTCCGTTAACATAAACATCGCCAACAAGCATTATTCCCTCGAAATCAAGGATTATGCGCTTGCCTTTCAATGAGGCATCTGGAGTAATAGTCTTGCGATACCATCCTATGCCCATCTCCTTAAAGGCACGTGACGACAGGCGGCTCTTCACGTTGGCGCCTATATCGCTGTTGTCAGCACGCTCATCCTTGGCTGGAGCAACCCATGGCTGATGTATCTGAAAATCGTGTGGCACATTGATTACCTGCCAACCGCTGTCATCGAGCGAAAGGCTTTCGCCATTAGCCACATCGCCGGCATAGAAACGCCAGCCAAAGTTAAAACTCTCCGTAATGCGCCCGCTATTTGCCGACAATGGCATCAAAGTGGCAAGCATCAATAACAGAACATAAATTTTCTTCATTGTCTATTAGTTTGTTTTTAGTTAAATCACATTTTGCTTACAAAGATAGTACATTTATTTGACAATCAATAAAAAAACCACGAATTACTCGAATATCGGGTAATTCGTGGCTATTATTACTATCTGATGGCAGATTGTTTCCGCCAATATATTACTTAACGATAACCAGATAATAGTTCTTCTTTCCGCGCTGCACAAGCAGATACTTGCCGTCGATAAGGTCGTCGGCTGTTACCGGACGGTCGAACTCAGCCAGTTTCTCCTTATTAAGCGATACGCCACCGCCCTGAACGAGCTTGCGCATCTCACCCTTGCTGGCAAACACGGCAACATCCTGTGTGAGAAGCTCTACTGCTGGCTGACCTATCTTGTCGGCAGAAACCTCAAACTGTGGCACACCCTCGAAAATGTCGAGCAGTGTCTGCTCGTCGAGCTTCAGCAAGCTGTCCTTGGTTGACTTGCCAAAGAGAATATTACTTGCCTCGATAGCCATGTCAAGATCCTCCTGAGAGTGAACAAGCACTGTCACCTCCTCTGCCAAGCGCTTCTGGAGTACACGGCGGCCTGGGTCTTGCTTGTGCTCATCAACAAGAGCGTCGATGGTCTCTTTGTCAAGGCTTGTGAATATCTTGATGTAGCGTTCTGCATCGTCATCGCTCACGTTGAGCCAGAACTGGTAGAACTTATATGGTGTTGTGCGGTTGCGATCGAGCCAGATGTTTCCTGTCTCAGTCTTACCAAATTTCTTACCATCAGCCTTTGTTATCAGCGGACAAGTGAGGGCATAAGCCTCGCAGTCGTTGCCGAGAGTACGATGGATAAGCTCAGTACCTGTTGTCATGTTACCCCACTGGTCGTTACCGCCCAACTGCAACTTACATCCCTTATGCTGATAGAGATAGAGGAAGTCGTAGCCCTGCAGCAACTGGTATGTAAACTCAGTGAATGACAGTCCGTCGCGTGCTGTACCGTTCAGACGCTGCTGCACGCTGTCCTTTGCCATCATATAGTTTACAGTGATATGCTTACCAACCTCACGTGCGAAATCAAGGAAGGTAAAGTCTTTCATCCAGTCGTAGTTGTTCACCATCTCAGCCTTATTAGGCACATCAGCCTCAAAGTCGAGGAACTTAGCCACCTGACGCTTGATGCACTCCTGGTTGTGATAGAGTGTCTCATTATTCAGCAGGTTACGCTCCTGGCTCTTTCCTGATGGGTCGCCAATCATACCAGTGGCACCGCCAACGAGGATGATAGGCTTATGACCACAGTGCTGCAAGTGGCGCAGCATCATGATACCACAGAGGTGACCAATGTGAAGCGAGTCGGCTGTAGGGTCGGTGCCGAGGTAAGCTGTCACCATTTCCTTCTGTAGCAGTTCTTCTGTTCCCGGCATGATTTGCGAGAGCATTCCACGCCATTTCAGTTCTTCTACAAAGTTTTTCATATCTTTATTTATTTGTTTCTTTTTTAGGAGCTTTTTTAAAGGAGTGTAGGAGTGAAAGGAGTGTAGGAGTGTAGACGATAGCTTGGCACGCAAATGTCTTTTATCTTCTTCTATCTCCCTCTATCTTCTTCTACCTTCTTCAACCCTTCTCCCCTCCTTGGGAGGGGCTGGGGGAGGTTTCAATCCCTCATCCTCATCAAGGCACAGGGTCGTAACCGCTGCCGCCCCACGGATGGCATCTTAGCAGTCTTCTCACGGCAAGCCACAAACCCTTTATCGGTCCATGCTTTATCAGAGCCTGCCTTGCATACTCTGAGCATGTGGGAGTAAAGCGGCATGACGGGGGAGTTAGCGGACTGATGCAACGCTGATAAAATAATATCGGCAGACACAACAGCCATGACGCACCTCTCATTATATCCTTTATCACCTTGCCCATCATCGTGAAATCTTTTCAGCCATCCTGCTCAGCAACGACTGCATCTTCTCTGTTATAAGTGCGGTCTCAGCCAGTTCGTCTGATTGCCAGATGAAAGCCATTGCCACCGCCGTGTCTTTCTTTTGCTCCAGCGCCTCGTGCAGCAGATGCTTATTAAGCCTGTATGCCTCGCGTATCTGGCGCTTCACTCTGTTGCGCTTGACGGCACGCTTAAAATGTCTTTTCGACACGCTTACCATCACCTGCGCAGGTTCTTCGGCCTCATTCCTCTCTTTCCTCATAAACACCACACGCAACGGGTATGCCGACATAGAGCGGCTGTTACCCCCGGAGAAGAGCGCATCTATCGTTTTCTTGCTAACCAGCTTCTCTTTCTTGCCAAATGTTTTAGGACTTGAAGTCATTTAACCTTGCTTCTTGTTTTAAGAAGTCTATTTTTTATCCCTGCTTCTCGTTAAGATAGTGCAGGATGGCGCCAGTCATCGAAGGATACTTCTCAGTTGGAGCCTCTATGTCAATACGCAGTCCAGCCTCCTTTGCGGCCTTTGCTGTTGTTGGACCGAAGGTTGCTATAGCTATTTCTCCTTGTTCAAAATTAGGGAAGTTTTTCTTCAGCGAGTCAACTCCTGACGGGCTGAAGAACACAAGCATATCATAATCAAATGTATCAACTTCTTCCTGTGTGAAATCGTTGCTTACGGTGCGATACATCACACATTCCTTGTGTGTCAGCTTCTTGCTGTCAAGCAAATCTTTCAATGTATCATTATGCACATCGCTCAGCGGAACGAGATACTTCTCATTCTTATGCTTCACCATTGATGGGATAAGGTCGTCTATCTTACCAGTGCTTCCGTAGAACACCTTACGCTTACGATACTGCACATATTTCTGGATATAAAGGGCAATAGTCTCTGTTATACAGAAATACTTCATATCCTCAGGTATTGTTATCCTCATCTCCTTAGCCAGCGTAAAATAGTTGTCTATAGCATGACGTGATGTGAAAACAACAGCTGTATAATCCAAAATACTTACCTTTTGCTGACGGAACTCTTTCGACGTCAGTCCCTCCACTTTGATGAATGGGCGGAAAACCAAATCCAGATTAAAGCGTGCCGCCAAATCAAAATAAGGGGATTTCTCACCAGTTGGCTTTGGTTGAGACACAAGAATTTTTTTAATCATCGATGCACTTAATTTACTGTCAAATAATTGCCTGTTAGTGCCAATAATCCTGCCAAAATGGACAAGGGCACTATTTCGAGGGTGCAAAAGTACAAAAATATTTGCAGAAAATCACCTCTTCGGCCGAAAAAGATGGTCCAGCACTTGTAAATGGTTATCATTTTGACCAAAACAAGCACAAATCCGATGTAAAATACAATGCCTTGTGAGTCAATATCAAAATACACAAGCAACAGCACGGCAGGATACATTGCCACTCCCTCCATGGCTGTAAGGAAGAGCAGCGAGCGCAGGAACTGCATGTTTCTCTTCGCTTCGAAAAACAAGTTGTTTACTGCCGTATAAAACAGCGCCCTCATGCCCATCATAAGAAATATCAGCAAGAAGCATGCGCCAACAAACTCATAGGCTGGCGAGAGCATCTTGTCGCCCTGCGCCTCAATGGCAAAGTAATATATAATTATGGCAAACAGCAGGGCGGTCTGCACCACTAGATACAACTGGAAGCGCACCTCTGCGCCTGTCTCCGACACCACCGTTGTGCCCTCTTTCGGCTCACGCGCCAACGCCTTTGCCTGCCTTACCACGAAAGACCATGAGTTTGACATTGACACCACCGATATAATAAAACAGAGCAGCAATATCAAGGTGATGATATTGTCTGCTCTCATTGTGTATGGTATGGGGATGCCTGCCATTTAAATGCCAAACTCCCTCTTTACGTCCTCTACCCTATCCAACTTCTCCCAAGTAAAGAGTTCTATCTCCATCTGCTTGGTTTCGTGATAGTGGCTTGTAAATGTCTTTGTCACAACCTCTGGCTTGCGGCCCATGTGTCCGTATGCTGCTGTCTCAGCATACATAGGCTGGCGAAGCTTCAACGAGCGCTCAATGGCCTTTGGACGAAGGTCAAACAGTTGCTCTATCTTCTTGGCTATCTCTCCGTCGGTCATCTGCACACGACTCTTGCCGTATGTGTTTACATATATATTCATTGGCTTTGCCACACCAATAGCATAGCTCACCTGTACCAGCATCTCGTCGGCAACACCTGCAGCCACCATATTCTTTGCTATATGGCGTGCGGCGTATGCTGCAGAGCGGTCTACCTTTGAAGAGTCTTTACCAGAGAAAGCGCCTCCGCCATGAGCACCCTTGCCACCGTATGTGTCAACGATAATCTTACGTCCTGTAAGACCAGTATCTCCATGAGGACCACCGATAACAAACTTACCAGTTGGGTTTACATAATATTTTATATCATCGCCAAACAGGTCGAGCACCTTCTGTGAGTGTATCTGTGCCTTTACTCTTGGCATCAGTATGTTAAGCACATCGTCCTTAATCTTGCTGAGCATTGCCTCATCCTCATCAAAATCATCGTGCTGAGTAGACACAACGATAGTGTCGATGCGCTCAGGCACGCCGTTGTCGCTGTACTGCACTGTAACCTGACTCTTTGAGTCCGGGCGCAGATAGGTCATCACCTTGCCTTCCTTGCGTATCTCCGCCAGCACACTCATTATCAGGTGTGCAAGGTCGAGCGATACAGGCATATAGTTCTCAGTCTCGTTGGTGGCATAACCAAACATCATACCCTGGTCGCCAGCACCCTGGTTGTCCTCATCCTCGCGATCAACGCCTTGGTTGATATCGCTGCTCTGCTCGTGGATGGCACTGAGGATACCGCATGAGTTGCCGTCAAACTGATATTCGGCCTTGGTATAGCCAATCTTCTTGATTGTATTGCGGGCAATGGTCTGCAGGTCGATATACACCTCACTGCGCACCTCACCCATTATCACTACCTGACCAGTGGTTACGAACGACTCACACGCCACGCGTGCCTTGCTGTCGTAAGCCAAGAACTGGTCTAATATTGCATCACTAATCTGGTCGGCCACTTTATCAGGATGTCCCTCTGATACTGATTCTGAAGAAAATAGATATGACATGTATTTTGTTTTTTTTGTTGACAAGTTAACGAGTTGACGAGTTGAGTGCTTTTTAAAAGTAGTGTAGGAGTGAAAGGAGTGTAGACGGATGCTTTCTTTTTAAGAAGTTAAAGGGAGTTATAGGAAGTTATCGCTTCGCTAAGGAGGAGTTTCCTTGAGCTATGCGAAAAAAAGGACGTATGCTTGACACGCAAATGTCTTCTATCTTCTTTTATCTCCTTCTACCTTCTTCTATCTTCTTCATTCCTTCAATCTTTCAATCCTTCTCCCCTCCTTTGGAGGGGCAGGGGGAGGTTTCAATCCTCAAAACTTCACAACTCATCGTTTCAAAGTGCAAAGTTACTGCTTTTTCCGTTCATGGCAAACTCTTGAGCAGATAAAATGCTGATGTGGTGAAATAATTGCGTGCATACACCCACAACCAGATGTATGCACGACTGAATTTAAAAGATTTCCAACCTATCCGTTATCTCACAATCACCTTCTTGCCATTATGTATATACAATCCCTTTGTTGGATTGATTAGGCGTCGTCCTTGCAGGTCGTAATAATATGGTGATTGCTTTTCGGCTGTCTTAACTTCCTCTACACCACTCACATCGTCGATATCTCCATAGTAGAGTTTGTCCCAACCTTTAGTGTTCTTATAATCGCTTATGCTTTCTTTATTAACATAGAACACATGACTGCCAGTAACCAACGACGACTCGTCGAACACCTCCATGCCAATCATAGGAGGATTTGCACGATAACATGCCAAGTAATATTGCAGTGTATTGCTCCTTGTTTCCACAATGCGCAAGCCATTAAAGGCCCTGTTGCCTATAGAATCAACGGTTTCTGGTATGTTAAAGGCATTTTCCAGCAACTTGTTCTCCATAGCATTGGCTGCAATGGTCTTCATTCCGTTGGCCACCGCATACCCTTTACCTTTGCTTGCATTTACATAATAAAGGGTGTCGCCGCCTTTTGACATCACGCTCGAGCCATAAATAGAATCATTATCAACCATAGCCAAACGTTTAATTGGCACTCTTCCAGGACTAGAAGAACCACCTGTCGGGTCTATAGTATACAGTATCAGGTATTTGTTATCAATAGAAGGCACAACAAATATATGATTCGATGTTTTACCCTTTCTTGAATAAACGTCCTTACCCAGCGATGGATAAGCGCCAGTCACCTCATAGGTTGTAATATTAGGATAAACACATAGCGCATTATCTGATATATGCTTCAGTTTCTTTGGCAGCACAATATACTTTGGCGAGGCGTTGCTTTCTGGCAATGTTATGTCGAATGCTTCGGCTTGCAGAGTGTCAATATCGGCATCACGCATGTCCAGCAATTCAAGTTCCGCCAGTCTTTTAGTTCTAAGATATTCATAGTCTGCAGCTTGTGGCTTACCCCATACCCATAAGTGTGAAACATTATTTTGGTCATAATCAAACTGGCTTTCCATAGGTTCACTTCCCAAGCGGACTGCTGCATATTTAGTATTATATTTATCAAACAATCTATAATAATCAGAAGATTTGAAAATTGATTTCTTCCCGTCATAAACACTAAGAAATCCTCCTCCGAATGTTGAACTGCTTAATTCAATAGGGGTAAAATAAAGGCCATTGCATCCTATGCCAGGAATGACAGGAACAGTTACATTACCATATTGACTATTTTCTCCATATAATAGATAACAGGGATAATCTATTCCATTTATATTTTCTTGAGTTTTTGTAAGTTGAGAGAATCCGTGTTCATAAATTAACCAATCGCATTGTTCACCAGACTTTGCATTAAAATCGTACATCTTTATCCATTTTCCTAAATCTATATATGCTGCTGCAATTAATTTATTTAAGAAATAAAAAGACACACTTCCTTTTTCTTCACAGATGAAGCCATGTAGTGAAATAGAATCAGATATAACAAGATGCGTTTCTGTCAAATTATAATTCTTATCATATGTATTGTATCTTATGCTGTCCTCTTTGTAATAAATTTTTTTGCAGCACCTGTCGGAAATAATGGTATCTCCCTGTATAGTCAAAGAATAATAGCAATTTTTCACTTTTTCTATATAATCAGTATCATAAGTTCTATGATAATAATAATATTTCCATGACCTGCCGTCAACCAAAAATGCAGATTTCTTGTCGGTTGTTACATCTTCATTATCTGTACTAATCGGTGCTTTTCTATAATCAGAACTTTCAAATATGCATTTATCACCGTCATATACAGAGAGAGATGCGTATTGTGGAAATCCTGATGGTGAAAAAATGGAGCTTGGTGCCCAAAATCTATCTGTTCCACCGATAGAATATATCATTGGTTCGTGTAAGCCTATTTTACCATTTTCTTTGAGACCAATCCAAAATCGGGTATATTTTGTTCCCTTAACTTCTATAGTGTCTATATCGCCTATATATTCATCAGTTGTGTATTTATCCCCTATTTTCAGGTTGAAATCAAACCCTTTTACCCATGTATCTGAAGCAGCGCAGAAATACTTCATTGATTTTAGGAAATAAAAATATGCCGTAAGATTCTCCTCATAAGCATAAGCAAAAAGATATGTGGAATCATTCTCTGTAAAATATATTTTCTTGCAGTCAACTCCTTGGAAAATAGTATCACCCTCTATCTTCAAACTAAAATATCGTGTAGCAAGTACTGGTTTATAATTTTCATCTACAAAAGCATCTTTCATTTTATAATTCCATGTTCTGCCGTCAACTAGGAAATCAGAGGCAGCATAAGAGCAAATCGAAACAATTAATGCCATCAATAATAGTAATCCCTTTTTCATAATCATAGTTTTTTGTTTTCAGTGCAAATATAATTCATTATTAGGTTAAAGCGAAATTATTTTCATTTATATAGTTGCTAAATATTGCCGAGTCACAAACTATTAATTTTCAGAGAATTAGAACAGCGCAACGCTCATTATCTTCCTTACCAAATGGTCGAAATCGCTCGAAGAACCGTCTTTTTGGTAAACCTTTTGCAACAATTGGCGGCGTATCTTCGACATTTTATATTTGTCGAAGCCCGCCAGATTGCACATCTCCTTAATTCCGAAACCTAATTTTATCAATATGCAGATGTGATATTCCACCATTGGCAACTGCTCGTTGGCGTTCATTATGCCGTAGAACTCGGGCAGTTCCATGTTTATCAGCTTGCGCAACTCCTCCCAATCGTCCTCAGTTGGTTCCACTGCCGTCTTGCCCATTTGCTGAAAGCGCTTGACCACCGACGAACTGACGAGCCTTTCCTCTGCCGTTCTTCCGTCGTTCTTATATGCTGCTATCTGCCTTTTATAGTTGTCTATCTCTGCCGTCTTCTGCTCTATGAGTTGTCTGTTGCGCTCCTCACTCTCAGCCAACAGCGCATCGAGGTCGTCGTTGGCCTTTGCCAGCAGCGTCATCTTCATTTCGTACTCATGCTGTTGTTGCGCAAGTTGTTCTTCCTTTCTTCTCCTTGTCTTACTGATGAAGACATACGCCACGAATACCGTTGCCAGCAACACTGCCACAAGTATCAGCACCAGCATCTTGGTGTGCGCCGCCTCTTGCGATTTCTTTGATGCCTCGTCTTTATATCGTGAATAGTCGTAGAGGGCTTGCATCGTTGGCAATGCCGACTGCATCAGTCGCTGGTTGATAGTATCGTTCAGAGCATAAGCCATCATAGCATATTTTGCAGTGGAGTCTGCCCTACCCTGCTTTTCAAACAAAAGGGCGAGTCCTCTTGCTGCGGCAATACGTTTGTTCACATCGCCATCGGCCACAGCAGCAAGTCGGCGGAAGCATTGCTCTGCCTTATCGGTGTCGCCCTCTGCCAGATGGAGCAGTCCTTTGTTATAGTAGAAAATCTCGCGCCCTTCTTTCACGTTGCCATCCGACTGGAAGAACTCCTTGGTTTGCTCTGCCTTTGTCAAACTAATTGCTGCTTTCTCCACTGCTCCGCATTCTAAATAGAAAGCGGTAAGTGCAGAGTGGGCTTCGGCAAAGCGCAGATTCTCGCCATGGGCAAGATAGAGCTTTGCGCACCGCTCCTTAATGGCAATGCACGAATCAACCTTGCCCAACAGATAATAGGCAGAGGCACAGAAGTCTTCTGCCTTTATGGCTGCCAACGTGTCACCAGCAAGCAATGAGTAGCGGCGGCAATGGTGCGACTGCTCCAGTTGGTATTGCGGAAGGAGTTCCTTATTATATATGTATGCCATCTGTCCGTGCACCTTTCCAACCAAAAGGTAGTCGCAATAGGCATCAGTGGTATCGGCACAGGCCACTGCCTTATGATAACATTCAAGTGAGCGGGGCATGTCGCCAAGGTCACGATATACACATCCCAACAGATAGTGGGCAAGCATCTTCTCATTGGCAGTGCCGTTGCGGTCGAAATAATCGGCCACACTGAGCATCATACTGTCTGACTCGAACGGCTCATAGTTTTCATTTTGCGCCTTCGCCTTCATCAGCTGCTCATGCATCTGTTCATAGTCGCCCCCCTTGCCACAGGCAAGAAGCAACAAGGATAATAATAAAAAATAAACTTTTCCTTTTGTCATGACATGGCAAAGTTATGCAAAAAATCGCCAAAACATCGAAATTTAACTATGAAATAGTTGCCAAAAGTTGCCATGAGACTGAAAACCTATGTGTTCATCGGGTTGATACGGGGATTTGCTTTGTTTTTGAAGGAGACAACTCTGCATCAAACTGTGCTCCCTCTTGCCACTTCGACTAGCTCAGGTATCTATATTTTTCATCGCATTAAAAATGCTCATACTCTATGCGGTCGGATTGCAAATCCGCCCAAACAAGAAATCCATCAAATCCCAAAATCCTTAGAAAAAGAAAACTAGAAATCCCTTAAATCCCAGAATCCTTAAAAAAAGAAAACAAGAAATCCATCAAATCCCAGAATCCTTAGAAAAAAGAAAACAAGAAATCCCTTAAATCCCCAAAATCCTTAGAAAAAGAAAACAAGAAATCCATCAAATCCCAAAATCCTTAGAAAAAAGAAAACAAGAAATCCCTTAAATCCAAAAATCCTTAGAAAAATATCGAACCGCCCGAACAGATATAATATTTTCTGGCACTCATTTTTTTCGCAACCTCTCCCGTCCTCTCCTTGCCGTAAGGAGAGGCTCCACCTCTCTCCTAAATCTTCTCTCCTCATGAGAGAGGACTTAACCGCTCCTCCTCGTCGCTCGTTCATTAAGGCAGGCGGGGCATCAGAACCCTCGCCTGATTGTTTTATGCAACTGGAGTTACTGTCTATTAGAAATCCGCCCGAACAGAAATCCCTTAAATCCCAAAATCCTTAGACTAAGAAAACAAGAAATCCCTCAAATCCCAAAAATCCGCCCGAACAGAAGCAAACTGTGCTCCCTCTTGAAAAGGGGGAGGTAGAGGGGGATGGAAAGAGTTAGAAGTATCACAATCCCCTCCCATCCTCCCCTTTTCAAGGGGCGGCCATGCGGTCGGATTGCAAATCCGCCCGAACAGAAATCCATCAAATCCCAGAATCCTTAGAAAAAGAAAACAAGAAATCTCTCAAATCCCAGAATCCTTAGAAAAAAGAAAACAAGAAACCCCTTAAATCCCAGAATCCTTAGAAAAAGAAAACAAGAAATCCCTTAAATCCCAAAATCCTTAGAAAAAAGAAAACAAGAAATCCCTCAAATCCCAAAAATCCTTAGAAAAAGAAAACAAGAAATCCCTTAAATCCCAGAATCCTTAGACAAAGAAAACAAGAAATCCCTTAAATCCCAAAATCCTTAGAAAAATATCGAATCCTCAGAGCAAATATTTTACGAAAATTTTTGACAAAAATTCAAAATAAGCCCCAAATGCTGGCGTTTTTCTGAAACTTTTTATCGGTGGGGGCAAAATATTCTCTAAATCGGTGTGCAACCTTAAAACCTTGAACATCAAAACCTTACAACCTAAAATTGAAAAGTGTGCAAAAATTTTTGCCATTTTCATTTTCAAAACCTATCGTTTTACTCACCAAAAGCATAGGTTTTGCTTTCCAAGATGATAGGTTTTGCAACGCAAAACCATAGAAAACGGAGCTCAAAACCTATGTTTTTGGAGAAAAAAGACTAAATTTTTACTCTTCAACCTCATGTTTTCCGCCTCCAAACCTCATTTTTTCTCTAGAATGAGATTTTTTTCGGACGAAATTATTTTTGAAAAATTTTGACAAAACCGATTTGTTTCTCCTCTTATAAAAAACGCAAATTTTAGAGAAACACGATGATGTCACCACACAACTTTATAGTTTATCTTGCCCACCACCTTTCCGTTTCTCACAAGACCGCGGCATGTATATTTGTTATTGCCACTGAATAGTCCTTTATGAACCAATCCGTCGTACTCGCCATAGCGCCCAGCAGCCTTGAAGGGGAAGAGATTATGACAGGTCTCGGTGGGCAGCGACTGGCATACCACCTCTCTGAGCAGATGACACTCGCTGAACGCACCCGCCTCTATCTGCCTTACACTCGCGGGCAGGACGATGGTTTGCATGGAACCGCAACGCTGGAAGGCATTGCCCAGTATGGTCTTGGTGCGTTTGGGCAGTTGGAGCGTTGTCAGATTCTGGCAATCGAAAAACATCATGGGCGAGATGCTGTTCTCAACCACAAGCAACTCAACGCACGGCATACCTCTGAATGTGGCATAGCGGTAGCCCTCGCCACGGCTCACCTCTGTCTTCAAGAAGTTAGCATATTCCTTTTTGTCGCCACTGGATATGTCGTAGGTTTGTCCTCGCCATGTAAACCGTCCCTTGTTTGTCATTACACGCAGAAAGAGAGCGGAACGGTCTTCCACCAGTCTTGCTCCAGACAGGTTGAGATGGCGCAGCACACCCGTCCACCTCTGCCTGTCGCCATAGGCTGCCTCCTGTTTCCATCCATCGGGAGCACCCATCATTCTTCTAAGCAGGGCAATGTCTTTTCCGTTGATGCGCCCGGTTACGGTAAGACTTACAGTTTGCCGTTTCTCGCTCTGCGACAGCAGCGAGGATAATGTGCCTGGTGTTTTCACATCTACGGTTTTTGCCAGAGCGCTGTTGCCTCGCAATGGTTGAATGTCGCATATCACCTCTTCTATTATATTACTTGCCACATGTGGGCGGTTAGAGGTTCTTGCGCTTAGCAGTATCTTGTAATATCCGTTGGCCGCGCCGCGCCAGCCAAGGTTAAGATGGTAGTAGCCGCCTTGGCGGTAGCCGTCGCAGATAAAGGCATGGTTTCCGCCGCATGCTATCACTGGCATACCGCTTATCAGGTTGTCGTTTATGGTTTGCAGCAGTAGTCTGGTGTCGCTGCTCTGTATGAACTTACATTGCGGTGAGTAGTTCCAGTGGTTTACAAGCACAGCCCTTGCCGCCTGTGCGTCTGCCACAGTGCTGCCCATCATAAAGCGCGACGCCACGGCTCTGGCATTAGCCGCCATTAGACTTGCCACGGGGGCGGCTGCATCATCATGGTTGTATGCCACAGGATAATCCCTTTGCATATTCTGCCAGTCAATAGTCATGCGGGCAAAGTCAACGGTATATTCGCCTTGCTTGTCGCCTCCGTGATAGGAGCCTTTGCCTGTGGAGGGGTAAGCGTGATAATACATCAACTGACTCATGGCTGTGGCCATGCAACCCGTAAGGCTATGGGTGGCAGGAGGTATTATTATAGGACAGAAGATGTTGTAAGGATGGTCTTGTCCCCACTTGGTGGCAAGCATTGGCTTTATGTGCCTGTCAGCGACTGATGATGGGGACAAGGTGAACAGGGCGGCATTGCTCGCGGCTGACTTTCCTTTTGATGACGCAGAGGGTGAGAGATTGCCAAAAGCCTGTGCCACTTGTTTGCCGTAGTCATCGAGCAGATTCTTTTTCCATTGCGACTCCATGCCGCGGAAGCCCGCCTCGGTGCTGTAGGCCAAAATGGCATTGTCCATGTAATGACCATACTCTTTGTTGACGGCAATGAAAAACATCCGCCTGTCGGCACTCTCATATACCGTAACATACTCCGTGGCCTCCGTAGCCTGCCATGCCGTGGCGCGCGACTTAGCAGGCATGTCGGCGGTGAGCATGCGCAACTGGTCTTTCAGCATGTCAAGATAATTGGCACACCAGGCGCTGCCTGGCATAGCCATGCACACGATAAGCATTATGGCGATACGGATTTTATTCATACTTTGCAAAAGTACATAAAATTATCGACAACAAAAACAAAAAGGCCCACGACATTTGCCGTGAGCCTTTTAAAATTTTATATATCTTAACTAGGAGAGACTAGGAGGCCCTAGGGATTCTAGGTAATCTAGAAAGTCTTAGAAGACTGGTTGCTATTACAATTCTGGCATCATAACCACCTCAACGCGGTTGCCTGCCTTGAGAATTTCTGCTGCGAAAGCAGAGATGGCCTGTGGTGTGAGAGCCTTAACAGCCTCCTCGTAGCCTGTGTGTCCATCCAAACCATACTGGCGCCATTCGTCAATGAGACCAAGCCAGTAGCCATTCTGCTTCTGACGGTCGCCATGAGCCTTGATAAGATATTCCTTAACCTTGGTAAGCTTGTCCTCGTCGCATGTCTTGGCAATCTTTTCTACCTCAGCGCGAACGATGTTCATAACCTCTTCGCCCATCTCATACTTCATAGGAGTATAAACAAGCAGTGTTGTTTCGGTGCGGAATTCGTTGCGTGACACACCACCCTGACAAGCTACTGAGTAAGCAGCGCCACGGTCTTCGCGAATCTCCTTGGTGTAAACCATGCTGAGTATCTGACCAAGCACATCGGCCTTGAGCTTGTTCTCGAGTGTGTACTTGATGTCTTCTGTTGTCCATACTGTTATACCGATGGCCTTAGGACTCTCCATCTTACGCTTGAAGTTGTTTACAACAATACCCTTAGCGTCGGTGCTAACATCCTTGCCCTTAACCACCTTCTTCTTTGCTGGCAGTGAAGCGATGTACTGCTCGATGAGCGGACGGATAGTAGCCTCGTCGTAGTTACCGATAATGGTAAATGTCCATGCGGCTGCGTTTGATGTCTGCTCCTTGGCAATGGCAATAATACGGTCGTAGTCAACCTTCTTCAAGTCGTCAAGGGCCAAAGAAGCGAAACGTGGGTTATGGCTATTCATGGTAACCATCATTGAGTCGCTGAAAGCAGCGTCTGGAGAAAGGGCCTTGCTCTTGAGTTGCACCTCAAGGTTCTTCATCACGTTATCGTAAGACTCCTGGTCTTTCTTGATATTGGTGAAGTAGAGATAAGCCAACTGTAACATTGTCTCAACATCCTTAGGTGTAGAAGAACCGCTGAGTGTCTGACGTGTCTGACCGATAGAGAGTGATGCTGAAGCAATCTTACCGGCAAGGGCTTTCTCGAGTTCGGTGTGGCTGAAGTTGCCCAAACCGCTGGCTTCGATAGCGTCGTCGAAGAGCTTGATGTTTGCGAAGTCGGCCTCACCATAGAGTGAATAGCCACCGAAGCCCTCGGCTGAGAGTATTACCTGGTCGTTCTTATAGTCGGTCTTCTTCAACACAACCTTCGCACCGTTAGAGAGAGTAAGCTCTGTGTAGCCAAACTTATCGTTCTTAACCTCTTTCTTGATGCTGCCCTTCTTTGGCAACTCAGAGATGAGTGGCTCGTTCTTTACATTGTCAACATAAGCCTCGAGCTGCTCGCCTCTCACGCTGCGGATGGCATTGAGCAGACCTTCCTCTGTAGGATAAACGGCACCTTCCTTCTCGATGTTCATGCTCATGATAACAAGGTTGGTGTCTGACTCTGAAACATACTGCTTCATGAGCTGGTTGATACCCTCTACAGGAATCATAGGTATCACCTGCTTCATAACAGTGTAGTAGTCGTCGATTGATGGGATTGGCTCGTTGGCCAAGAAGTGCTGAGCATACTCACGGCAGAACTGGTTGCTGAAACGCTTGTCCTTATTGCTGTACTGCTTATCCAAAGAACTGAGGATATCTGCCTTGATACGAGAATACTCTGTTGCTGTGAAACCGAAACGTGCTGCACGCAAAGCCTCACGATAGGCAGCGCTGACTGCCTCATTGGTTTGACCTTCCTTTGGCAACACTACTACGTCGAAAGCGCCCTTAGTGCTTGACAGGAGGTAGTCGCCAACGCTTGTCTGAGCTACGAGGAATGGACTCTCTGCCTTCTGTGCATATTCAGCAAGGCGCTGGTTGAGCATTGCCATAGCGGCATTGTCCATATATTCCTTGAGGAGATAAGCCATAGAGGTTTTCATTGAGTCAGGGAAAGCATCGTGCTTCATCATCACATAAACGAGGTTTGAGCGCTGCTCCTTATCCTTCTCAATAGCGATGAGTGGCTCGTTGTTGTCTGGCACCAACTCGTCTACTACAGGAGCGGCATTCTCCTTAACCTTGATTTTGCCAAACATCTCCTTGATTTTGTTTTCGGTGTAGTTAACATCGATATCGCCAACCACGATGATGGCCTGATTGCCTGGGTGATACCACTTCTCGTAGTAGTCGCGGAGAACCTGGTGTGGGAAGTTGTCAACAACCTCCATGATACCGATAGGCAAACGGTGACCGTACTTGCTGCCTGGATAGAGCTTTGGGAAAGCGCTCTCGTACATGCGCATCACAGCAGAGCGGCCTGTACGCCACTCCTCATGGATAACGCCACGCTCCTTGTCAATCTCCTTGCCGTCGAGGATAAGGGCATTTGACCAGTCGTGAAGGATAAGCAGACAAGAGTCGAGCTGTGCCTGATTGGCTGTTGGCACGTTAGAGATATTATATACTGTCTCATCGATAGAAGTATAGGCGTTGAGGTCGCGGCCAAACTTCACACCGATAGACTCGCAATAGCGGATAACGCCGTTGCCTGGGAAATTCTGTGTACCGTTAAAGCACATGTGCTCGAGGAAGTGGGCCAAACCTCTCTGGCTGTCTTCTTCCTGAATGGCACCAACACGCTGTGCGATGAAGAACTCAGCGCGGTCTTCTGGCCAGTTGTTATAACGGATATAATAAGTAAGTCCGTTGTCAAGTTTGCCGATACGCACATCCTTATCTACTGGTATCGGTGGCATCATCTGCGCACTTGCAGTGATGAATGTTGCGATGAGAATCGCAAACATCAGAAAAAGTTGTTTAGTTTTCATTGTTCCTAAAATTGATTTAAATATATTATCTTTTACCTTATAGACGCTTAAAAACATGCAAAACTACATAAAAATATATAGAATTAATGCTGATTAGTACTTTTTAACGTTACGAGGGTGACATTCAAGAATGGTGCGGCGCAGGCTGGTGGTGTCGATATGGGTATAGATTTCTGTGGTTTCTATGCTCTCATGACCCAGCATAGCCTGTATGGCACGGAGGTCTGCCCCACCCTCAAGCAGCGAGGTGGCAAAGGAATGGCGCAGGGTGTGAGGCGAAATAGTTTTGGTGATGCCTGCCTCTATGGCCTGACGCTTTATCATGATGAGTATCATCGTGCGTGTGAGGTGGGCACCGCGGCGATTGAGAAACACATAGTCTTCCTCACCTGGCTTGATACGCATGAGGTTGCGGTCGTAAAACCACATAGCCAACTCACGAAGAGCCTTGCCAGAGATGGGCACAAGACGTTCTTTGGCACCTTTGCCCATGACACGCAGATATTGCTCATCGGCATAAACATCGGAAAGGCGCAGGTTGACAAGCTCACTCACACGCAAACCGCATGAGAAAAGCACTTCAATGATGGCACGGTTGCGGTGGCCCTCCCACTTGCTGAGGTCGATGGAGTCTTCAAGCATATCGACCTCATGAGAGGACAGAACTTCTGGCAGATGCTCGCCAAGGCGTGGCGACTCGAGCAACTCGCAAGGATTATCGGGGCGATGGCCGTCTAACTGCAGATATGCAAAGAACGACCTTATGCCACTGAGGATGCGACACTGAGAGGTTGTGCCGATGCCTATATCATGGAGCGACGCGGAAAACTCCTGAAGGTCTTCCAGTTGCACATCCTTGACACTCATATTATCGGGCAAGTAATCAAGCAGCTTCTGCAAATCGCGCTGATAGGCTTCAAGGGTGTTGGCAGAGTAATTGCGCTCTAATTTCAGGTAGCGCACATACTTTGCCACTATATTTGCATCGTGTTTTTTTGTTGTGTCCATTAATTTTCGTACTTTTGCATTGCAAAGGTAGTGAAAAAAGATGAGAGTTGAAAAAATGAGGGAGTGAAACCTCCCCCAGCCCCTCCAAAGGAGGGGAGATGGGATGTAGAAGATGGGGACCTCCCCCAACCCCTCCAAAGGAGGGGAGAAGGGTTGAAGAAGATAGAAGGAGATAAAAGACATTTGCGTGTCAAACATCAGTCTGCACTCCTACACTCCCGAACTCCTGAACTCCAAGAGTTGGATTAAGGATTAGGGATTAAAGATTAAGGTTTGCATGTCAAGCATACGTCTGAACTCCTACACTCCTACACTCCTTAAAAAAACAACTTGTCAACTAAAAAAAATATGAAAATACAAATTATTAACGGTCCAAACCTAAACCTGTTGGGGAAAAGGGAACCCGACATATATGGAAACAGCTCGTTTGAGGATTACCTGATAAAACTGCGTGAGAAATACCCTTATGTGCAGATCGATTATTTCCAAAGCAACATTGAGGGAGAGATGATAAACAAGATGCAGGAGGTGGGTTTCAGCTACGACGGCATTGTGCTCAACGCTGGAGCATATACTCACACCAGCATTGCACTTCATGATTGCATACGCTCAATAGTAGCGCCTGTGATAGAGGTACACATAAGCAACGTGCATCAGAGGGAGGAGTTTCGCCACCACTCAATGATAAGCAGCGCATGCCACGGAGTGATATGCGGCTTTGGCATGGACAGCTATAGGCTGGCGGTGGAAGGACTTTTGATGAACGATTAACGTTGAACGATGAGCGTTGAGCGTTCAACGATGAACGATTAATGATGCCATAATTCATAATTAATATCATAATGAATCTCGAGGAATACATACTCAACCATATCGAACCTGAGGGCGACTATCTCTACAGATTGTATCGCGCCACAAACATTCATCTGCTGCACGGACGAATGGCAAGCGGACACCTGCAGGGAAGACTACTCAAGATGCTGGTGCAGATGATTAACCCGATGAATGTGCTGGAGGTGGGCACGTTTAGCGGTTATAGCGCAATATGCTTGGCTGAAGGATTAATGCGCAAAGAGGCAAAGGTGTATACATTCGAGATAAATGACGAGCAGGAAGACTTTACCCGACCATGGATAGAAAACTCGCCTGTGGCTGACAGGATTGAGTTTATCATTGGCAATGCTATCGAAGAGGCCCCTAAACTGGGTATAACATTCGACATGGCATTTATTGACGGCGACAAGCGCACGTATATTGAAACGTTTGAAATGGTAATGAAGATTCTAAAGCCTGGCGGATTCATACTTGCCGACAATACTCTGTGGGATGGACATGTGGTGGACGACAACTACAGGAAGGACCAGCAGACAAGCGGAATAAACAGTTTCAATGACTATATCATGAACGACAACCGTGTGGAAAAGGTTATACTGCCACTGCGCGACGGACTAACGCTGATAAGAAAAAAAGACTGACCAGAATTTGTATTATAAAATCTTTTTTTACTATATTTGCATGTTAAACATGCCTTTAATTATTAGATAATTATTTAAAACAGAACAAAACAATATGCAAGAAACAAGACAAAACAAAATAGCAAGACTTTTACAAAAAGAGCTGAGCATCATCTTCCAGCAACAGACAAGGATGATGCGCGGCGTAATGGTATCGGTGACAAGAGTAAAGGTATCGCCAGACCTGAGCATCTGCACAGCATACCTTAGCATCTTCCCAAGTGATAAGGGTGAAGAGATAATAAAGAACATCACTGCAAGCGAGAAAGCCATAAGATATGAGCTGGGCACAAAGGTAAGACACCAGTTGCGCATAATACCAGAACTGAGGTTCTTCATCGACGACTCACTGGACTACATCGACAGAATTGACGAACTGCTTAAGAGTTAGGAGTGAGGAGTGAGGAGTGATGTTTTCTTTCTACATAGCCAAAAGATACTTATTCTCTAAGAAAAGCACTAATGCCATTAACGTGATAAGTGGCATTAGCGTGATTGGTGTTGCCGTAGCCACAATGGCTATGGTAGTTACTCTTAGTGTGTTTAACGGTTTCCACGACCTGGTGGCAAGCCTATTCACAGCACTGGACCCTGAAATAAAGATTATGCCAGTGAAGGGAAAGACCATTGCTGCAGATGACTCTCTGCTGACAAGGATTAAGCAGATGCCAGAAATACTTGTGGCATCGGAAACAGTAGAAGACCAGGCTATGGCTTTATACGGAGAGAGACAGGCTATGGTTATGATTAAGGGTGTCGACGACAACTTCGAGGCACTAACAAACATAAACAAGATATTAGATGGCGATGGCGTGTATGAATTGCGCGCCGCCGACATAAACTATGGTATACTGGGCATTGGACTGGCAGAGAAACTGGCCACTGGCTACCGTTACAACTACCCCATCAAAGTATTTGCGCCAAAAAGGGAGGGACAGCTAAGCATGGCAAACCAAATGGACGGGTTTGTAGAGGATGTGCTATTCTCGCCAGGCGTGGTGTTCAATGTGATGCAGTCTAAATACGATAATAAATATATTATCACTAACATTGACTTTGCCCGCTCGCTATTCAATCAAGAGGGAATGGTGTCGACACTGGAACTGAAACTGAAGGATGGAAGTAACATCAGCAAGGTGAAAGACAGGATAAAAGAGATTGCTGGTGACAAACTGTATGTCAAGGACAGGTTTGAGCAACAGGAAGACACGTTTAAGATTATGAAGATAGAGAAATTTATCGCGTACATCTTCCTTACTTTCATATTGATGGTGGCAAGCTTTAACATCATCGGATGCTTGTCTATGCTCATAATAGAGAAAAAGAACGACATCGCCACACTGCGCAACATCGGCGCAAACGACAAGCAGGTGTCTAACATTTTCATGTTTGAGGGATGGCTAATATCTGGTCTTGGAGCTCTGGTGGGAATAGGATTAGGTTTATTGCTATGCTGGCTGCAACAAACATTTGGCATAGTGAAACTGGGAGATTCGAGCGGTTCGTTTATTATTGATGCCTATCCCGTGAGCATCCACGCTACCGACATCGTAATAGTGTTTGTCACCGTACTCATCGTTGGTCTTCTGGCTGTTTGGTATCCTGTAAGACATTTTGCAAGAAGAATACTTACAACCTAAACAACGCATGACAATTCTGGCAATTGCAGCAATGGGCAACTCTGAACTTGCCACTTGGTAATTGCCATATCAGTAACACAAAGGAAATCTGAAAACCTTAACCCAGACTGATTTTCTCCACCTCTATGCGCTCATGGAGAAAAAGCATGGCCGATTCACTGAACTTTTCTGGATTCTCTGTTGTAAGATAGCGCACATTGCCACCCTTAGAACAGAGTTGTTCCATCTCTGGATGATTAAGGAAATAACTACGAAGGCTGTCTGCCACATATTCACCCTGCGGAACAACACGCACGCCACGGGGAATATATTTCAAAATCTTTGACATGAGCAGAGGATAATGAGTGCAGCCCAGGATAACTGTATCTATCTCTGGATCTTTGCGCATCAGTTCATTTATCTGCTTTTCCACAAAATAGTCGGCAGCAGGACTATCGGCCTCATTATACTCTACCAGCGGAACCCAAAACGGACAAGCCACACCACTAACCTTAATGTCTGGATGCAACTTCTGTATCTCAAGATTATAGCTATTGCTCTTAATGGTGCCTTCTGTAGCAAGTATGCCCACGTGCCTGCTCTCTGTGAGCGAGCCGATAACTTCTGCCGTTGGGCGTATGATGCCAAGCACACGGCGGCGGGTGTCAATAAAAGGAAGATCGTTCTGCTGGATGCTGCGCAAAGCCTTGGCAGAGGCTGTATTGCAACCGAGGATTACCAACTGGCAACCCTCCTGAAACAAGCGTATCACAGCCTGTCGGGTGAACTCATATACAACGTCAAAGGAACGAGGGCCATAAGGGGCACGTGCATTGTCGCCAAGATACAAGAAATCGTATTGCGGCAACAACTGTCTTATGCCATGCAGGATGGTTAGTCCTCCATAGCCAGAATCAAATATACCTATTGGCCCTGCAGTAGACGAGAGGTTCACTGTGCTTGCAAAGTTGACTTAACTATGCCATTAATATCAACACCCTGCTGTGGGTTGATAAAAGGACATGAGTTGTTATCTGTATTGATGATAAAAGAGAATCCCTGATCGGCGCCTATAATGCTTAACAAAGCGGCAAGCTGCTTATGAAGAGGCGCCATTGCCTCCTTCTCTGCCTCGGCGAGAAGGCGCAGACTCTCGTTTTTAAATGCAATATTCTTGCTTAGCAGTTCCTGCAATTCATTCTGTCGCTTACGCAATATAGTCTGCGGAAACTCTCGCTGACCTTCCAGGAACTCCTCATATTTCTTATTAAACTCCTCTTCCACACGCTTTGCCTCTGCATCATACTTTGCCTTGAGGGTCTCTATGCTCTTCTGAGCCTCAGCATACTCTGGCATTGCCTTAATGGCTGCATCGTAACTAAGATAACCAAACTTTAATACACAAGTTGTTGTATTAGCCAAAGAATCCTTTTTAACCACAACATCTTGGGCAAAACATACAACAGATACAAACGATACGAGTATTAATAAGAAATGCTTCATTTTTTTAAAATTTAAAGATGGGGGATGAGAGATGAGAGATGAGGGATGAGAGTTGAGGGATTGCTTGTCAAGCATACGTCTGCACTCCTACACTCCTGAACTCCTGAACTGCTAAATTGGATGAGGGATGAGAGATGAGGGATAAGGGGTTAATTGTTTTAGTATTAATCTTTAATCCTTAATCCCTAATCTCTCACCCCTCATCCCTCAACCAGAATATTACTTAAGTCCGAGCTTAGCCTTAACGTCGGCTGTTACATCTGTGCTAAGTGTAGTGCTGATATATGGCACACCACCTGCGATATCCATGATGTAAACATAGCCACCAGCCTGACCAACAGCCTTGATTGCATCGATAACCTTTGTTGTTATAGCAGCCATCTTCTCCTGTGAAGCCTTAGCAAGAGCCTGCTGATTGTCCTGGTAGCTCTGCTGAATCTTCTGCTGCATCTCGCCTAATTCCTGCTCACGGCGCTGACGGATGTTCTCTGGCAGTGTCTTTGCCTCTGCCTCATACTTCTGAACCTTAGAAGTAAACTCATCCTGCATGCCCTTGAGGTCAGCCTCATACTGCTTCTGCAATGCGTCGATTTCAGTCTTTGCCTTTGTATAATCTGGCATAACCTGAATAATGTCCTGTGCGTTAACATGTCCGAACTTCTGTGCCATTGCTGCGATAGGAGCACACATCAGAAGCATTAAAATTAACTTTTTCATTTCTTTTTCTATTTGTTTTGATTAATAATTAATTTCCTTTATTATCTGCCGTAACCCAATTTCTCAAGCACCTCATTGGATATATCCACCTTGGGGCTGCCAAAAATGATTCCTGTGTCACTGGCACGGTCGAGAACAAGCTGATAGCCGCGTAGATCGGCAATATCTTTTACCGCATTGTATATCTCTTCCTGTATTGGTGTCATAAGCGATGCACGCTTCTTAAACAGTTCACCCTCTGGTCCGAAATATTTTTTCTTCAGTTCTGAAGCCTCCTTCTCTTTCTCCATTATAGCATCCTGCTTGGCCTTCTTTTGCTCTTGCGACAAGAACACCACCTCGTTCTGATAGTTCTTGTACATGGTCTGAGCTTCTGTTGAGAGGGCCTCAACCTCTGCCTGCCATTTCTTAGACACTTGGTTCAACTGCTCATTGGCACGTTCATAAGCAGGGATATTCTTTAATATGTAATCCATGTCTACAAGTGCGAATTTCTGTGCGCTGGCTGCCAACGCACAAATAAGCATTGCAAATGTGAATATTATCTTCTTCATATTACTTTCTTTTTATGTTCGTCAATTATTAGACGTTACTAAAAGGGCATTGGTTACTGATATTAATGTTTTTTCAGGCTTTTTTAAAGACCTTAATTAACATATCGCCACGATAAACTAATGCCGTCTACCCCAATTTCTTAGAACTCCTGTCCAAGGATAAAGTGGAAGTTGCTGCCGCCCTTTGTACCAGTAGACAGTTCCTTGTCAAATCCGTAAGCCCAGTCGATACCCATAAGACCAACCATTGGCAGGAAGATGCGCACACCAAGACCAGCAGAGCGCTTCATGTCAAACGGATTGAAGTTTTTGGTCTCGTTCCAAGCGTTACCACCTTCAAGGAATCCTAATCCGTAGATTGTGGTATTACCGAGCATGAATGGGTAACGTATCTCAAGGGTGAAGCGGTCGTAAGCATATCCCTGTGCAGAATATGGTGTAAGAGAGCCGTTCTCGTAACCACGCAAACCGATTGTCTCCTGCGCATAACCTGTTGAGTAGCCGCTCATACCATCACCACCCACATAGAATGTCTCGAATGGAGATTTCTTATATTTATTATAAGAGCCGAGAATACCAAGCTCAACGCGAGTCATAAGCACCAGACACTTTGTGCCAGTGGTGAGCGGAGTAAACGTGCGAGACTTCAGCTTCCACTTATGATACTCAATCCAGCGGTATTTCTGCTGCTGCTCCGACTGATAACGCTCATAATTCTTCTCGTATGTCTGCGCTGTGGCAAGGTTCTCATAGTCTTTTCCGTCCCAAAGCGACCATGGCGGTGTCAAGGTAACAGATGCCATGAACTCAGAACCTGTTCTTGGGAACAACTGATTGTCGGTACTATTACGCGACAGGTTGATGCTGAAGTTTACGTTATTACAATTACCATTTGATATGATAAAGTAGTTCCAGTCTCTAAGCATGTAACGCTGGTATGACAATGCCGCTGACAACTGGAAGAAATCGTCAGGCCAGCGCAGACGCTTGCCAAAACCAATAGACAATCCCAGCATCTGAACATACTTATCATCGTCCAAGAAACTTTCATAGTTGTTGTAATAACCATTATAACTGCCGTATCCACCGTAGTAGTTGTAATAATTGTTGTAATAGCTGCTGTTATAATAGTTGCTTGACACGTCGGTCTGCTTAGAGTAGAAAGCACTCACGTTAAACGCATTAGGACGCTTGCCGCCAAACCATGGTGCAGAATAGCCAATGCTATACGACTGATAATAGGTACCGTTGGTCTGTGCGCTGAGCGACAACTGCTCACCGTCACCGATAGGCATGATTCCTCTGTGCATCTTGTTCTTTCCAAACAGGTTGCGCATAGAGAAGTTATTGAGCTTCAGCGACACGCGTCCAATAACACCCGTCTGTCCCCAACCAAGCGAGAACTCAACCTGGTCGTTAGACTTCTGAACCAGTTCCCAGTTGATGTCAACCGTTCCCGACTCTGGATTAGGTTTTACGTCAGGATTGATTTGTGTCTCATCGAAGAATCCCATTGATGCCACCTCACGATAAGAGCGCATGAGTGCCTCTTTTGAGAACAAGTCGCCTGGCTTAGTCTTCAGCTCGCGGCGCACCACCTCTTCGTAAAGACGGTCGTTACCAAAAATCTTCACACTGCTGATATGAGCCTGTGGTCCTTCTGTGATACGCATCTCAAGGTCGATAGAGTCGCCCACGATATTCACTTCTACGGGGTCGATGCTTGAGAACACATAACCGCTGTTCCAGTAGTAGTTGCCCACAGCATCCTCATCTTCCTTCAAACGCTTGTTTATCTTATTCTGGTCGTACACATCACCGCCCTTTACCTTGAGCATTCTGTTGAGCTCGAATGTTGGCACCACGGTGTTGCCCACCCATGTGATGTTTCTCACATAATATTTCTGTCCCTCGTCAATCTTGAGGTATATGCTCACATGATTTTCATCCACATTCCATACACTGTCCTCCAGAATCACCATATCACGGTATCCCAGTTCAGAGTATTTATCCATGAGGTTCTGCTTGTCAGTCTCATATCTCTCTGTGGTGAACTTCTTTGATTTAAGGAATGAAGCCAATTTTCCTGCCTCATGGGTCTTGGCAAACGCACCTTTGCGGAACAGTCCGCCCTTAATCTTAGATGCCTTCAGGTTATCATTACCCTCGATGATAATATCCCTTACCTTCATCTTAGCCTTCTTGTCGATGTTCACGTCAAGAATAACCTGATTGGTACCAGTCACATCATCACGCTGCATGATGTTCACCTCAGCGTTCTTAAATCCTTTCTCATCGAAATATTTCTTTGTAAGAATGGTAGCGCGGTCAATCATGTTAGGAGTAATCTGACTGCCTTTCATGATACCCAGTTTTGACTCCAGGTCCTCGCGCTCCGACTTTTTCACGCCATTATAATTGATTACGCTCACACGAGGGCGCAAAGCCAGACTTATGCAGAGATAAATCTTTGAGCCTACGATAGAGTCGGCGGTAATGGAAACATCAGAAAACAAGCCATGCTTCCAATATCTCTTTACTGCCTCAGTAATCTCATTGCCAGGAACATTTATCTGCTGTCCCACCTCAAGTCCAGACAGACCAATAAGCACATAATCCTCGTATTCCTTTATTCCCTTAACACTTATGCCTCCAATCTCGCATAGGCGTGGAGTGCCGGCGTAAGAGATTGAGGGATTAACAATCTTGTCCTGTGCGCAAACGGTCATCGTGCATCCAAAGGCGCACAATGCCACCAGCAGCATCAGGCGGTGTCTTGTTCCCTTACCTATATACCTTATTATATTAAAGTTCTTCATTATCTTCTTTATAGTATCAGCCATGGTTTATCTGGCGTTTTCTTTTTCCTCGTTTTCCACTTGCTCCTCTGTCTTTCCAAAGCGGCGCTGTCTGCCCTGATAGCTGGCAATGGCCTTGTGAAGCTCTTCCTCGCCAAAGTCTGGCCAGTATGTATCACAGAAATACAGTTCAGAATAAGCAATCTGCCAAAGCAGATAATTAGATATGCGCAACTCTCCGCCTGTGCGTATCAAGAGTTCTGGGTCGGGCATAAAACTGGTTTGCATATACTTATCCATCACCTCATCGCTGATGTCGCTTATGCTCAGTTTGCCTTCAGCCACGGCCGCTGCGATATCCTTTGTGGCCTGTGTTATCTCCCATCTTGACGAGTAGCTCAGCGCCACCACCATTGTCATGGCAGTGTTTCCCGCTGTATGTTCCTCTGTCTCATGGAGTTTTCTTCTCACATCATCAGGGATGCGGCTCAGGTCGCCTATCACTCTAAATCTCACATTGTTCTTCATGAAGATTTCGTCTTCAAGTGATGTGAGCACCAGTCCCATCAATGCCGACACCTCATCGGCAGGGCGGTTCCAGTTTTCTGTGGAGAATGTATATAAAGTAAGATACTTAACGCCCAAGCGTGTACACTCCGAGGTAATACGGCGCACAGCCTCAACACCAGCCTGGTGTCCATAGCTGCGTTGCTTACCACGCTCAGAAGCCCAGCGTCCGTTGCCGTCCATAATGATGGCAACATGCTGCGGTATGCGTGTCATATCCAGTTGTTCTTTCATTGTAAATATGTTTTATTTAATATAAATCACTGTTACATGTCTTGCACTTAGCAAAGATGTCGTAGGTTATCGACAGTTGCAGTGTGCTGAAGCAATCGGTGTTTTTAAACAGTCCGTTGCTCTTTATTCCGTATGGGTCCTTTAAGCCGTCAAGTTCATCGCTAAGAGTAAAGTGCATCATCCATTCAAGCGTAAGGTTGACGCGCTCTGCCATCTTATATTTCACTCCAAACCCTATTGGCATATTGGTTGCCACAATATTTTTCTCGCCTGTCTTCACGAATCCGGCACCCAGTCCTAACGCGATAAAGGGCACCAGCGGTTTTGCTCCGCGATACTCCCTGCCTGTTCCGTATGGCCAGAAGTTATACTCATATCTTAATCCAACATCCACTAAAGAGTTGTTGAATGTTATTGTCGTGTCGCTCGTAGCAGGATACCATGTGGCAGTATTCTCTGACGAGCCTTTCAGTTTTCCGAATCCAATGTTCAGTGCCCATGCCGAGCGAGGATTAGGTCTGTATTTTGCCACCAGCGCTCCCATCGGCTGCATGTTTTTAGTAAGACTGCCATTAAAGTCGCCCTGATATGCCACAAGCGCACCGCCCACACCAATCTCCGCCTTGTATTCCGGTTCGTCCTGTGCATGGGCGCAAAGACTAACAAACAGCATGAGCACAGTTAATGGCACTGCCTTTATTCGCTGTAACATAGTCTTCATCATTTGCAACTTAGTTATATTCAGAACTGAATAATTGCTATTTTATTTCTTCCAACCCATCTTATTGAGACGGCCGCGCCATACCTCACCTGTGCCGCTGCTTATCAACCAGATAAAATTATCAGCATCTACGGCAACAGCCACAGACTTGGCGTTTTTATCGAAACCGTCCATCAGTTTCAATGTGTTGCTGTTCTTCCATGTCAGTCCGCCATCACGGCTTTCATATATCTTTGAGTAAGCCTCTGCCGACGCTCCGCCAATACCTGCGCCACCTATTGCCATAAGGCTCTTGCCATAGGCAAACACCTTAAGGTTCGAGAGGCATGGAAGCGGATAAAGCATTGATGAGTCGAAATCAACATACGACCATATATTCTTTACTGCCTCATCAGAATATTCCACTATCTTGCTCCACACCATTGCTGTCTTCTCATTAGGATAAGCAGTGAGCGAGCGGTTGCCCACAAGCACCACGCGGTCGGCATTGTCAACATAGCCAAATGGCTGGCACACACAACTGATATCTGTTGCTGGCAGCTTGGCTATATCATCATCACACTCGTCTACGCTCCATGTTGCTCCGCCATCCTTTGACACTACGAGGTTGCCGGCATCATCCATAGCATAAAGTTCTTTTGTGCTTGCGCCAAGCAATTGTTTAAGTGATGCTGTTGTCTGCACCTCGCTAAACGCCTCACCATCGGCACTCACCTTCAGCAAAGCGTTGTCAAGGATATAGAGAGAACCATTAAATACTGCTACATTAGAATAAGCATCGGCACCAAAAACAGTTGACAGTTCTGTCCACTCAACAGCATTTGAAGAAGTATATGCAAATGTATTCTGACCCTTCTGGCCAAACACGAATGTCTTGCCAGCAAACACAACAGCATTAACCTTGTCAAGCGATGCGAAGGCGGTGTTTACAGTCTTTTTCTCCCACTTAAACGAGTCTGCCACCTCCTTGTGCACATTCACCGTAATCTTATAGCGGCGGTTTATTGAGTTATCCGCTGAGTAAACGCGCACATAGCGTGGTGTGGAGAAATCAATGGTATCAGTAGTTGTAAGATATGCGACACTGTCACCAACGATATTCTCAATACCCACCGAACCAGAGTTTTTAGTGGTATATTCACACAAAAGCCTTGTGGCATCAGTGCCATAAGGTAATGAATCGGCATTGAAAATCTCGCCGTTAACATGGTCTATGCTAAATGGATAGGTAGACACTTTGGAAGAACTTGCATAATATGTAGTGTCCTTTCCTTCCTTGGTCTTTGTCTGCACAAGAATCTTTGCACTTGTTATGCTAAAAGATGTGATTGCAGCATCGTCATGCAAAACAAATTCTGTCTCGTCAGACTCCAAACACGATGTTAAAAGTACCGCTACTGAAAGCAGCAGGTATATATGATTAAAAAGCTTTTTCATCAATTCAATTTAAATTTAACTGCAAATTTACTCACATTTCCGCAAATAGCAACATTTTTCTACTGATTATTAAATAAAATATATGATTATACCGAAAATTTAGACTTTTTTAAAAAAAAGGCGACTTGCATTTTTTGCGTAGCATCAACTGCCTTCTTGGGATACATATAAAAAAAAGAATGCGGTATGAATCACTCACCCCGCACTCCTTTATAACGTAAGTTGAACTAATTATGGAGCAATCGCTGCCATTATCAACAAAACGTTATGAAATCTAATAACATAATCTTTACCTTAAATCTATTAACTACTAACCTAATGAATAACAATGATGTATTCGTCACGAACACGATGCAAAGATACTACGTTTTGTGTCCGCAAACAAATATTTTCAGAGTCTTTCTTTATTATTCGCATTTCTTATTGATTTATATCAAACATATTGCACAACGTAATCTTTTTCGTATATTTCATTAACAAATGCAAGCGCCTAACACCATGTTATATACAAAAAAAATCCCGCCCATCATCTGATGAGCGGGACTATATATTACCCTATTCCTCCCCTATGGAGAGGTTAGGAGGGGTTTCTTAGAGCTGTGGACCAGCAGCTACGAGAGCCTTACCTGCCTCGTTAGTTGTGTACTTGCTGAAGTTCTTGATGAAACGAGCAGCCAAGTCCTTAGCCTTCTCCTCCCACTGGCATGCGCACTCGTAAGTGTCGCGTGGGTCGAGGATAGCTGGGTTTACGTTTGGCAGAGCTGTTGGAACCTCGAAGTCGAACATAGGAATCTTCTTTGTCTCAGCCTTCAGGATTGAGCCATCGAGGATAGCGTCGATGATACCGCGTGTATCTGGAATAGAGATACGCTTGCCTGTACCGTTCCAACCTGTGTTTACGAGGTATGCCTTAGCACCGCTCTTCTCCATCTTCTTAACGAGCTCCTCAGCATACTTTGTTGGGTGCAACCGGAGGAATGCCTGACCGAAGCAAGCAGAGAATGTTGGAGTTGGCTCTGTGATACCACGCTCTGTACCAGCGAGCTTAGCTGTAAATCCAGAGAGGAAGTAGTACTGTGTCTGTGCTGGAGTAAGGATAGATACTGGAGGCAGTACACCGAATGCGTCAGCAGAAAGGAAGATAACGTTCTTTGCAGCTGGAGCAGATGAACCTGGCTGGATGTTGTTGATGTGGTTGATTGGGTAAGAAACGCGAGTGTTCTCTGTAACGCTCTTGTCGTTGAAGTCGATTGTGCCGTCCTCAGCAACAGTTACGTTCTCGAGCAGAGCGTTGCGCTTGATAGCACCGTAGATATCTGGCTCGTGCTCCTTAGAAAGACCGATTACCTTAGCGTAGCAACCACCCTCGAAGTTGAACACACCATTGTCATCCCATCCGTGCTCGTCGTCACCGATAAGGCGGCGCTTTGGATCTGTAGACAGAGTTGTCTTACCTGTACCAGAGAGACCGAAGAAGATTGCTGTGTTCTCACCGTTCATGTCGCAGTTAGCAGAGCAGTGCATTGAAGCGATGCCCTGGAGTGGAAGGTAGTAGTTCATCATTGAGAACATACCCTTCTTCATCTCACCACCGTACCATGTGTTGATGATAACCTGCTCGCGGCTTGTGATATTGAAAGCAACGCAAGTCTCTGAGTTGATACCCAGTTCCTTCCAGTTCTCAACCTTTGCCTTAGAAGCGTTGTAAACGATGAAGTTTGGTTCAAACTCATCAAGCTCCTCAGCTGTTGGCTGGATGAACATGTTCTTAACGAAGTGTGCCTGCCATGCTACCTCAACGATGAAACGAACAGACATACGTGTGTCCTTGTTAGCACCGCAGAAGCAGTCAACAACGAACAACTTCTTGTCGCAAAGTTCTTTCTTTGCAATATCCTTCAGAACAGCCCAAGACTCCTCAGAGAGAGGCTTGTTGTCGTTCTTATAATCATCTGAAGTCCACCATACAGTGTCCTTAGAGTTTTCGTCCATAACGATGAACTTGTCCTTAGGTGAACGACCAGTGTAGATACCAGTCATTACGTTCACTGCGCCAAGTTCTGTATCCTGACCCTTTTCAAAACCTACGAGACCTTCCTTTGTCTCCTCCTCAAACAATACCTCATACGAAGGATTGTAAACAACTTCAGTAGTACCGGTGATACCGTACTTCTCTAAATCTGAGATCTGAAACTTTGCCATCTTAAATCTTTGTGTATTTAATTAGTTAAAATATTTTCTCTTCAAAAATGCCTATTGACCATTTTCGCTGCAAAATTACAAAAAATCAAATTAACAACAAAAAGTTTGCGCACACAATTTTCTGATTGACTGCGCTTTTTCACGAAAAGTAACAATTTATTATTGTAAGTCGTACACTTTTGCAAAACGGAGTTGGCAAATGAGGTTGCTGGTCCTGAGCCACGTCGAAGAATGAGGTTAAAAACAAAACAATTGTTTTGGTCTGCCAAATGATAGGTTTTGCAATGCCAAATGATAGGTTTTGAAGACCAAAACAACTTGTTTTGCAGCAGTGACGATAGTGACGACACGAAAAGTTCATCACCTTAGCAAACAAACTGATTATCAATAAATTAAATATCAAAGTGACGTTTTCGGCAAAAAATACATTTTGAAATTATTCTACGGAATAAGCTCTCCCTTAATAAAGATTCTAACATAACGGCGAGGGTCGTTAACATATACGGTGACAGACTTTCGGAAGAACCCAGGCAACTGATTCTCACCACGATAAGCAACGATTATCTGCCCTTGCTCGCCCGGCAGCACTGGCTCTTTGCTGTAGGTTGGAGTTGTGCATCCGCAACCTGTTGCCACATGCTGTATCACAAGAGGAGCCTCGCCTGTGTTCTTAAAAGTAAAGGCATGCTGCTTCAGCGTGTCGGCACCAGTGGCAGAGAAACACCCGAAGTCATGCTCTCTATGCTCAAACTCTATCTGAGGGTATTTCCTCACGCCCTGCCTAATGGAATCAGAAAGAGCAGTCCTTTCCCCTTGCGCCATAGCAGGGAGAAAGGACAATAAGGTCCATTGCACCAACACAGAAGCCATTAATAGAAATCTACACATGATGTAGCACCACATTAAATTGTACCAAGATCCACATAGTTTTCAGCCGTAACAGGTCCTCCCTCACGCTCGTACGGATACTGGAAGTTCATGTACTTGGATTCTGCACCATCTGTCCTACGGTCATGCTGGTCTATAAAGTAAGGCTTGACAGTCACATAATGAGCTTTCACACCTGACTTAGGCTTATAAGTTGCTATAAAGTCCATCGTAATGGAATATTTTCCACTTTTGCACAAACCCTCAAAAGGAATCTTAACGTCCTTGTTTATTAACTTATCTCCTTGAGGATTTCTTAAAACAACTCTTACCCCCAATTCCTTTATCGTTGTGGCATTCTTCACATCAAATACCGCCGTGAAAGCATATTCACCATAATATTTTGCAGGCCCTAACGAACCATAAATCTGTTCATAATACTCCCATGTCTCCTGATCCAAGTCGCGTCCATACCACTGATAACACTTTGGTTGCGACACAGATGGTTTTCCTGGATTTGCAATATAAACATCATTTCGAAACTCGGTTGTTATACCAGTCACTTTATCATAGATGCAAGGCACAACCTGAAATACTGAATTATCTGCATCCTTAAAGCCTAAATCAGATATCAGTGTCTCAAATTTATATGTTTTTTTTGCCTTAAGTTCCTCATCAGGACCATATAAATCGACATAGTTAGTACTGCCCTGATTTATTTCTCCTTCATAAATTCTAATAGCTGCACGCTGGTTTTCAGGCTTAGTCTCTGTGAATATAGAGAAATTCTCCAGTTTGTCAAAATACAAATCTGCAACAAGCGATAGTTCGTTTACACCAGCTTCGTTTGTTATCGTGCTCAATTTAGCAGATGTTTTCTTGTTGTTTACAACTGCTTTCATGTTCTGCATTCCCTTAGGAAAGCCTGGAATGTCTAGGTCTTTTGGTTTAAACGTAAAGTCTCCAAGACTAAACGTAAAAGGTCCCAGTTTCACCAGTCCTTCAGCAAAACCACTTAATGTAAGATAAGGGCCTAACTTAAAATTCTCACGGTCTACAATTGTATACTCCGACAGTGACTCTGTTTCAAGCGAAGCCTTAACTCCACCCTGAAGTTGAGCACCGACAACACCACCGACACCGGCACCCTTTCCAACTATAACACCTACTCCGAGTCTTCCTCTGACCCAGAAATCCAGACTGCCGCCAAAGTACAAATTATCATACGTTAAATAAGGTTCTTTACCTTTTATCGTAACAGGGTCGTCTATTTTCCGTTTAGTTCCATTATCATATATAAAACCTACACGGCGAGGGTTTGTGCGTTGTTTAACTGTTATATGTCCATAACCCATCAATGTATAACCAACAGATGCATCAAAACGTAGCAATATACCAAATGGGAATGTTGGGATGCTTATCTCTGGTGTTATTTGTTTAATGACTTTTTGATCTTTCAAATCTGTCATTCCGACAGCTCTTATGGCATTCATCGCACCTCTAACCTCCTGCACATTTGCAGGAAAACTCTTAAATGAATTGCTCGCACTTTCTGGATCATTGCCATAACCCAGCAGAATATCATAGGTACGTTCGGTATAATTATCATTCCATTCCTCCTGGTAATTCTTTTCTATATCTTTATATTGGTGGATTACAACAAAATCTGTAGAAGTGTATTTTAAGTCAACCCAGAACTGTTTTTTGTTAGGCAAATCAATAGCTTTCTGTATTTGCCATTCCGTAGTCTCAGAAGTTTCTCCATCTGCACGTGTACCTCCGTTCTTCATCCTGTCGTATAGCGACATATCGACAAAAGTTGTATCGTTTTTCCAGAACCCGCTACGGCCTATAGACCTTGTAGATGTGCTGTCTTCTCCCAAATTAGGCACTACATATTCTAAATCGAGCTTAACAACCAGTTGCTCATACACATCGAACTCCTCTGCCTGTTCAAACGCCACCTTTATCATTCCGTTTTCGCGGGTCACGTCAAGCACTTTTGAACATAATCCCAAAGGTATCACCTCTGAACAATTGGCAGCAATAAGCTGTCCTGGCTTCGGTGTCCATTTCTCTGGAAGATTGTCAGTAAACCATATCACAGAATCGTTTACCATTACAACATAATCCTGCGGTTCACCATTTAGCGGAAGCACATTAGCACGATATTTATATGTTGCCTCTCCGAACGGTGTAACGGTGGTATGTGGCTCTTCTATACCCTGTTGATCCTCAGGCACAACATACTCTTCCATAGACAATGTACATGCCGAAAGCAGGAATATCTGGGTTAGGAACAGTGAGTAATAAAATATCTTTTTCATATATGTTTGTTTTTTAAAGAAGTTATAGGAAGTTATCGCTTCGCTAAGAAGTTAAAGGACGGATGCTTCTTTTTAGGAGTTCAGGAGTGAATTTAAAAGGAGTACAGGAGTTCAGGAGTGTAGGAGTTCAGACGGCTGCTTGACATGCAAATGTCTTCTATCTTCTTCTATCTCCCTCTATCTTCTTCTACCTTCTTCAACCCTTCTCCCCTCCTTCGGAGGGGTTAGGGGGAGGTCAACACCACTGGTTCCGATGGACTGCCATGCGTCTCTCCGTCAAAAACCATATACTGAGGGAATGTCTTCAGAGTAAGATTCTCACGGTCATAATATTTAAAACGTATATACTCAGCCTCTAATTCGGGCATACTGGTATCCCATTCATAATAACTATATATTCGGAACCGCAATATATCTTTACCACCAACATTTATCAATTCCCCCCTACCACGGAATGCAGATCCAGAGTATGCGGCAATCATCATCCGTTCCGGATCAAACGGTTTTCCATCAATTGTAGCTGTGGCATACACCACCATATCGTCAGAATAATCGTTTGCATTCAACACCCATGGAGCCATCACATATACCATGCAGGTGTCGGACAATCCGTTATGTACCGACAAACCCACTACCGAGGTTTCTCCCTCTGCCATCGCTATCACGGTATCGTTGACAAGAGCGACCACCGATTCATCCTCCGACAGGAAAAGCAATTCACGGTTGCTTACCGAGTCGGGGAAGAACACTGGTTCCAGTACAAAAGTATCGCCCACCATTACATATACCGTATCGTGTTTAAGGTGCATGTCGTATGCTATCTGCCCACCCTCATCGATTTCCATATCAATGATACCGCACGACACGGAAAGCAATGACAGCAATGCCATGCAAACCATTTTCGTTGTATGCCTTAATATTCTCATTGTTTGTATTTTTTTTATTTTTTAGGAGTGAAGACGAATGCTTTGTTTTTTTAAGGAGTTCAGGAGTTCAGGAGTTCAGACGTATGCTTGACATGCAATCCCTCATCACTCATCTCTCATCCAAATTACGGAGTTAAACGGAGTTAGAAGGAAGTTAAAGGGAGTTAAAGGACGTATGCTTGACACGCAAATGTCTTCTATCTCCTTCTATCTTCATCTATCTTCCTCTATCTACTCTGTTCCCTCCCCCGGGGGAGATGCTCTGAGTTCCCTTCCCTTCGGGAGGGGCTAGGGGTAGGTTCCTTCCTTCAATCTTTAATCCCTAATCCTTAATCCAACTCTTGTTTAGTATCCACTCCCCTCTCATTATGGAGAGGGGCAGGGGGTGAGGCCGTCACCTTCACCACATTCGACTCCGTTGTAGCTCTGCCGTCCTGATATCTTATTTTTACATAATACTCTGCCGTCTCACCAGGCGAAAGCAAGCGGTCTTCAAACATACGGTCTTCTTTCTTTACCGACATCAGGAATCGATGACGCTTGTCGCGTGGTCCCTTGCGATATACACAGAAATACCAATCGCCCTTATAAGGCAGTTTATCGTCGGTTTCCCATACTATCTTGGTCTTCTTCTCCTTAACATCGTACATTCCCATAAGCTTAATCTGCCACTCAAACACTTTCTGACCTTCGAAGCGTGTTGAATAGACAAGACTCAAGCCACTGCTGATGCCTGCGTAAGAGAACGACTCCATGGCGTATTCATAGCGGTTGCGACGAACATACTCTGGCACATCGTTCACCTCAACAATGCTGCCTGCCGCACGCAACGAGTCGCCATTATAGACACCTATCGTTGTCCACTTCTGTGTTCCTGCCAGACGGCGCATGAGCACATGGTGCGACACTTGTTGTTCGTTGCTGCAAGCCCAGCGCATAAACACACCTTTCACCTGGTCAACCCACACTGAGTCTATGTGGGGCACAGCTGGCTGAATCATGCTCGGACGGATAACCTCAAGAGGCACGGTATACTCTCCTTCGTTGCTGGCATAGTCAACCGCTCTCACCTTATAATATATATATTTCTGATTGACATCCACAGCCAGCGTATCCACAAAGGTGGTGTCGCGCAACAGCGAGTCGCCTGGCATCTGGCGCAACATAAACTGATGAGTGGTATCGTTGGCAAATGCCAGTTCGTAGTAATCGACATCGTTTGACGGTGCCGTCCATGACAATCTTATTGTTCCGGCCTCATTGTCAAGCACCTCATAGCGGAAGTTCTCTGGCGCTTCAGGAGCAGCAAGGTCGGTAACACGCATGATGTGTGTCATTGAATAACTTACGTTCTGGGCAGAGTCGTATGCCGCCACTGTCACCTGACTTGTAGTCAAATCGCTGACGTTAACCGTATATACAGTGTCGCTGACTGGTATCAGTTCTGGCGTGAGTTCCTTCCACTCCGCTTTCTGTTCATCGCGCGAACGTTGGTAATAAAGAATCTTGTAACCTATGAAATCAGCCTCCATCGTGTCCTTATGGAAATGAAAGTCGGCATACACATCCTTAGAAGGGTCATCAGGATTGCGACGGTCTATGAGGATGTATTTCAAATTTGGCGGAAGCGGCGCATCGAGGTCGGGCATTGTTGCCACATGATAGTTCTTTGCCTGCACATAATCGCCAAAGGTATCATAGCCTGATATGCGATACTCATAGGTTCCTGGCTTCACATTGTCGTTGATGAAGTTGTCCAAACCCTCATCTTTTATGTCACGCATCATGATGAAAGGATTGTCATTAAGTTTGGTCCACTCCTTCTCGCCCATTGCACGGCGATGAATGTCGAACGAAGAGAAGCGATTGGTCTGCTCCCACCAGATGCGCAGCTGGTTTATGCCAACCACCGAGTCGCCCATCACAGCCTCGTATGGTTCGGCTGTATATGCCTTATTCTCTATCTCATCGATATAGCCCACGCGGAACTGAAGGTGGCCGGTTGAGTCAAACTCTGCAGGACGAACAATGTATTGATATTTCTCGCCTTTCTTTACGTTCTTGTCAACAAAGCGCATGGCAAGGTCTTCTGCCACATCCTTTCGCCACTCGCTGGCAAGCACAGCCATACCAAAACGGAACTGCTGGTCGCCATGCACATCAAGCAAAGCCCCCATCTCGCCCACTCCGTGGCGCGACTGCTCCTGTGTGAAACCGCCCTCGCTATAGAGTGTTCCCATGGCAACGGCTGCCACTGAGTCGCTTTCAGGGTATTTGCTGCGCCACTGCTCCAAGGTGGCAGGCTTCAGACGGTAGGCAAGTGTGTCTAAGCGCATCTTCGCAGAACGATTAGACGTTTTGTCTATAATTGTCATGCGGATGATGTTAACACCTACGGCATTCAGATGCTGCCAACTAACATAGTCATCGGCCGCCCAGCGAAGCACAATGCTGTCGCCATAGGTACGGGCAAGCAGATGAATCTGACTCTCATAATTGCGTGGCAGTGACGCTTGCTGCCTGTTATAGGCCGCTGTGTCTCGAATTTCCAGAGGCAGATATTCACGGGTGGTATCAATGTCAGAGACTTGCTCTTCCACTGCCGTCTCTATCTCCAGTTCCGAAGGTTCTACAATCAGAGTATCAGAATCTCCATAAGGAGCCATATATGGTATTGCAGAGACAGACATGCTCAAGCCGCCAAAGACCATTGCACCTGCCAATATTGTGAGAAGTATCTTGTTCGTTCTATTCATATAATTGTTTTTCTATTTTAAACGTTTACTGAATATCATTTATTATAGTATGCTCCATTGGTATTTGTCTTTGAAGTCAATACCTTGCTTGGATTACTTATCGTGTAAGAATAGCGGGCATTGCTGCTTCCCATATTCAAGTAACTCCTGTCGCTCACTGTATATTCAGCTTTCTTGTGGTTGTAAGCATTTACACGGTAGTACATCACCTTGATTTGCTGAATATTCTCCCATTGCGGCACGAAATCAATGTATTTGGCTTTATTTACCTTGACATAATTGCCGTTTTTATCCTTACCTGTGATAAGTTCTTTTTGAACACCAACCAGTTTCGTCGGAGTATTGCCTATCAAGCCCACCACTATGTCCTCACTACGTTTTTCGTGCGGACGGCTGTAGTCTTTAGGAATACCATCGAAGCTGCCCCACATGGTCATGTCCTTCTTACCTTGCCAACTGTTATTCTCAAAATGAGAACCCCACAGGATACCAGTCTGGTAGTATGGCACCTCAATGCGGATGTCAGAATTACGGCTTGAATACTCTGTGATATATACTCCAGTCTTGGCCTCCATCATATCCTCTACCTTATCGGCATATTTGGCCAACGCATCTTCTGTGTCGTCAAACACATCCTGCAGTTCCTTACGGAATTTCGTGTCAAACTTATCTACTACATAATAAACCTCATACAGGTCTTTAATAAGTTCGCTGGCACGATTCAAGTCGCTGTCAGCAGGTTTGAAGGTGTAAGCACGTTCACGACCGCCTTTGAAATAGCTGTACTTACCATCAGACTGCGGTCTAAGCGGATACTGGCAGTCTTTATTCCATTGCGAACCGTCATAGATAGACAATGCTTTCACTTTCTCATAATCACCGTAACTGCCCGTACTAGTCTTATAAGCACCTTCATAGCTACCGCCACGGTCACGGTAAATAAGCGACTGCGCTGTTGTTGCGTTTACCTTAAGTTTCTTATTGGTAAGTGCCCATCCACCCACCAATGCATAATTACTCATATAGGTAATATAGGTATATGGGTCTTGATAGCGCAATGGATTCACACCATCTGCCGCCATATATTTCTTATAGAAAGAGGTTCCATAAGGATTATAACTTGGTTTCGCTGTTTTCAGCTTTATAGAGTTCAAGCGTATTCCCACAAATGGTTTCTCATAAGGAAGCGAAGTACCCTTGTTATTATAACCTGTGTGATAGAAACCGTCACAAGCCTGTGTCAGCCATTTTGCTATATTGGTTGTCTCTGTAACAATTTTTGACACTGTCTTCGTTTCGTATTTACCCTTTGAAGCGTTCCACACTTGCTGGGTTGTGGTTACAGTCTTCGAGATGTCATAGTCAAGCTGCAGACGATAATATTTATCCTTAACAGGTTGTGCACTAAATGCGCCTCCACTGACAGTAAGATTACACGTGCTGTCGGTGGTTACCCAATAAGCATCCTTTTCTTCAATAGACGTCCATCCATTCTTTAACTGATATAGTCGCCACTTCAGTTTGCCTTTCTTGAATGTTTGCTTTGAAATATCTGATACAAAAGCGATATTTGGCGAGCGCAGGTCGTGGGTGTAGGCATACAGATATGTGTCAGACTTCAGTTGGTTGTAGTATGAAGGATATGCTATCGCCACATACTTCTGCAAGTCTTCAGGACAGTCTTCCATCGCCTCGTTTGCACCTGTACAGAAGAAATAGTCTTTTGTCTGTGTCCAAGGAACATTCTCATACTTCTTCTTTTTCTCGTTCCACTTCAACGGGTCAACCTCCTTGCCCTCTTCTATCTCCTTTGCCCAACCGGTAATACGCAAGCGGTAGTACTTGTTAGGGTTGAGTTGCAACATATTTATGAAGTGCTCGAACCTGCCCTTACCCTTGAAGGCAAAACCTAAGCACCTGTCGTAATTATTCAAGTTTTGAGTTGAACGGCTATACTCATAAATCAGAACAGTATTGTTCATGTCGAACACGAATGTGCGGCTGGCTTGTGCCTTCAGCAAATCCTTGTCGCCACTGAAGTCTCTTGCCAAACGGTTAAGTTCGGTTTCGTCCAATACGCGGAAGTGTTCTTTAATTGGTGCTTCTGTATTGAGTGTATGCAAGCTATAGAACTTAGGGTTAATGGCGTTCTTCTTGTCCCAGCCCTTAGCTTTTATCGTGTCACCAATAGAGCAGTCACCGAAGAGTTTGAAGTTGTCGAGAGCATTACCATAGAAGATGTCGCATGGTTCGCCGCACTCAAACTCAAACTTACGGTTGATGTCGACCAAGCCAGCCAACAGACGCAACTTCACACGAGCCTCACCTGTGAAGTAAGAAGGATTGACCAGTCCCATACGCATCACACCACCAATACCAGCATCAACGATATCAATCTTCTTGTCCCAGAAACCGAGGTTGATATAGATACCAAACTTAGCATAGAGGTAAGCATAGAGCTGACCTTCGGCATACCAGCCGTTGAAGCCTGTCTCGCCTGGCAGATTCATACATGCATTTTTGCCCATGTTACGCAGAGTAACATCGAATCCTGCCAATGCACCCATGTTACCATAGAACAATCCAAGATCAACATCAATATATCCCCATGCCGAAGCTCCGAGCATCACACCGCCATAAACCTCTGCCTGGAAGTCCTTGAGCGCCTGGGTACGAGCATTATTGGCCTTACTGATATCAGCACTCTGTACACCACTACCCTTGGTTGAGCCATCGAGGAAGTCGCGTATCTTCTGAGGTATAGGTGGCAGGTCACCATTGCCAGGCAACTCATTGCCAATACAGAGATAACCATTGGCACCGATGTTCACACTTACAATCTTTGACTTGAAGTCTACCAACGTAAACTTGCATCGCTTAGCCTCATCTGGTTCTCCCAGATACAGATGCCACTTCACCTTACTCAGCTTCTTGCCTTTCTCCTTCATCGTCACACGCAAGTCGAGAGCCAATGAAGCCTGCCCCACCTTTGGTTTTTCTGGCGTTTTTGCCTTGGTTGACTTATTGGCCTGCGACTCTGACTTATCAGACAATGCACCTTGCAAACTGCCACTGGCTCCCGTTACGGGATTCTTCATGCTCGAATTCAGTGTTTTTTGCATATTAGAGAGTTTATCTGACAGATTTGTCACAGCTGTGCTTACCCCACCCAATCCATCGGCTTTGGCATCGACGGTAATGTTGAGGGCAAAATATTTATCAATATCATCTTCCTGATATACTATGGTCGCCTTTGAATTTATCATGCCTGACACGGCTTTCAGGTCGCCAGTGAGCATGAAAGTAGTCAAGCGACCTTTCTTGCCGTCCTTACCTTTATAGTCCTTATCATAGACAACCGTCATTTCAAACTTACCGTTAAACAGTTCCTTGCTGCCACCGGAAGGAGCCAAGCCAAGACCAGCCACAACTCCAATGATACCCTTTTGAGGTTCTACTGTTGTTGCCGACTTACGAATACAGTTGAAATAGAAGCCTGCGGAAATCTCTGTGATGGCGACTGGCGGAATCTGAATACCTGTTGAACTACCCAGCGATGCAAGGAAGTAACCCCAACGGTAATCATCACGTTCATAATAACCACCTTCGGCTTTAGCGGTGAAGAGGTCGCCTGGCATCACAAATTCAAGTTTACCCTTATAGCCCTTGCCGTATTTCTTGTCGTTAGATGCCGTAAGCGAACCGCTCAGTTTCATTCCGGCAAACGAACTGTTAAACGATGCCTCGTCGAAACGCGTGTTTTGATAGTTGAAGTCTATCTTTGAGAAATCAAAATCTTTGGCTACGTTAGACACACCCGACAGCTTAGCCTGAATAGTGAGACCTGCACTGGCACTGAGGTCTATTCCTTCAATCAGTTTTATAGTTCCCTTTATGCCAAGTTCCAACAAGTCATTGTTGTATTGCATGTCGAACTTATCAAGCGACAATTCAAACGGACCAAGTTTCTTCTCCTTTGATGCCAACGACCATTGTCCAGTGCTGAAATAGAAGTTATTCTTTATATTGAACTCCTTGCCTTTGTAAAGGGTAAGGATAGACTTGGTGTTATCCTTGGCTTTCTGCAACTTCTTGATGTCGTCAAACTGCGACTCCCACACAGGGCAGTTTGCCAGTCGCATCTTAGAGAAGTGAATGCCTGGGAGGTCGAAGCTTAGATTCAGGTTCTTCATCTTCGCCTGCATTGCCTCTCCACCAATAGAGAGGTCGCCAGTCATAAGCAACTCAACACGTGTCTTCAGTTCATTCTTCTCCGGCACAGCCTCAACAAGCATATAAGTCAAGTCCTTATTGAATGTTGCGGTTGAGAGGAAGAAGTCAAGTTTCAGTTGGTCTACCTGTTGTACCTTGAAGATATAGGCATAATTGCCTGCCGGCGCATTCTCGATGTCACTGACCTTCATTATCTGGCAACTGTAACCCATCTTGCCATCAAGCAGCGGCACTTCAAACTTACCGCTGAATCCGCAGTCGTTGAAGTTGTTCTGAACAAAACTTGCATGAACTTTGTCGAGCGAGAACGCCCAGCCACCAGCCTTACCTGTCTTGGCAGAAAGGATATCATCTGCACCGATTACAAGCGTAGCACCAGAGTCATCGAAGAACATGTCGTTGGCTGATATCTTCAGACGCTTGTCGCCAGAAGTACCAAACTCCAAAGACTTTGGCATCTTAACGCTGATTTCCTTGATATAGAGTCCTTGCCATGTCAGCACATCGCCGGCACGCATGGTCTTCGACTTGTCATAGTTGGCAGGGAACTTACCTAAGTGAGCTGAGTTGCGATAGTCGGAGTGGTCGTAAACAATATTCTCAACGGTAAACGTCCATCCTGGCAAGTCTTCAGCCTGGAATGGGTCTATAGAAACGTTGTCAACCATCCAGTCTTCCCAGTCGGCAATGCTTGTCTTGATGTTCAATACTGGATTCTCATCTGTCAACACTCCATTCACTTCCTTTTTCAGGCCAGGAATCTTCATGTCAACGTCTATGCCGAGCATCTCAAACTCATCGGCATGCCAAGAAACGTAACAGCCGTCAACTGGTTTCAATGGGTCTTTAGGAGCCTTGAAAGTGCAGTCGAAATCGGAATCAGGGTCTGTGAGGGTAAGGTCGGCAAGCAAAGCCAATGTACCAGACTCCGGCAGGATTCTATCTGGAGAGATACATAAACGCGGAGCACCGAACACGAGAATCTGGTCTTGCAGCACATCACAGTCTGGCAACACAAACTCACCGATGAGGTCCATCGTGGCGTGAGTGGCGGCAAACTTCATCGTTGAGATTTGTATGTTCACCGGACTATTCTCTGTCATGCTCTCTGGCAGTGCTATAGGCATATAGAGCTCGTCGATATTCTGACTGCCTATGGCATTCCATACGTTCTGACCAACAACCACATACTCATAATACTTGCTCAAGTCGAGTTCTTCTGCAAGTCCCTTTGCCTTGCCCTTAACCTCTTCTGAGATATAATCGGCGAATGGTATGGCGGAGTTTGTGAGATAATTGTCTATACCCCAGTCGCTGAACAGTTTTTCTACTATATCATTGTTGCTATTCTTGTCGTTTGAATAAGACTTGGCCTCACCGGCAAAGACAACATTATCGGTATTAATCTTCAGGTCTTCAAACTTAACACAAACCATGACCTTTGTGCCAAGCGGATTCCATTCCACACGTCCCTTACCTTCCCAAGTGTCGTCCTTGCTGCCTTTCTTTATCTCGTCGATGGTAAGCTCGTACTCACCAAGTTTCACTACCTGACCTGTCAAATCATCTGCAGTTGCTGTTGTTGGTGTCTCATTATCAATGTCCACCATATTGGAGCACTGGAAATAGTTTTTAGAGATTGACTCAACAATAGCAAAGTCAATTACATTAAGACTGTCATGATGAAATACTACAGTTGAGTCTATCGCATTAGTGCATATCGGTTTCACGCGAAGCACCAAATAGTCTTTCTCATTTATGTTTTCCCCTATCGCATCCCACCGTATAGTGTCCGTGAGTGTCTCTGTTCCTTTTATTACTTTATTATATATAGGCGTCGTCTTGAGCACCTCTTCTTTGTTGATTATACTACCGCCATTGAAGAGCTGTACTTCATAGTCGAACTTCAGAGTGTCGGGTTGTAATCCCTCACCGCCAAGATGCCATACTTCATCCCAGCTCACAGCAATGTCACTATGCAAGAATTGTTTTCTTGCACCAAAATCACTATATGAAGGTGTTGTGATTTTTGGATTGCGGAAATTATACAATCCTTCATTATATAGGCTGTCATTAAAACTTGTGTTTCCCCAAAGCACACTAAATTCCGGCCCATCCTCTTCTTCCTCCTCTTCCTTTTCTGGCTGCGGCTGCGGTTCTGGTTGTGACACCTCAGGCACAGGTATGTCGTTGACATCTGTTTTTATTCTGAACAGCTTATATGTGCTTTTACCATTGTTCTCTATCATTACATAGTCCATTGCTCCTGCATTACTTGCATTGGCTGTTACCTGGGCAAGGTATTTCTTGCCTGCAAGGAACTTGCTTGTAACGATATTAGTAGGTATTGCACAGAGATTAGTTCTCAATCCCTTTACCTGATAAACCACAGGGTTGCGGTCCATAGCCACATCCGGTTCCTGGTTCTCCATCAGTTCAACAACTCTGAAATCGTAGGTATAGGTGTTGAAACTAGAACCACATGTTATAGTTGGCATGGTCCATGTGAACTGAGCCATGAACGGGTCTACCTCTGCTATGTCATTTTCTGCAAACGATGTTGCCATAGGGGTAAGGAACTGTGGTGCCTGTGCTCTATAGCATACTATGAAATTACATTTTCCACCAGTAGGATTACTTGCCACAACTGGAGATACATACTGTGGATATTTCCATTTATATGCTGTAATCTGAGCGCTGTATGTACCCTCTGGCAGTAATCCGAAAGAGCCGTTGGTATAGTCGCCAAAAAGACTTGGCGGGCATTGTATCTCACTTGAAGGTATATGGTCGAACAGTTTCTTCATCTCAATAGAGCTAAGCTGATATGTTCCGCTCGGCTGTATTGTGAATGGCTGTTTTGGTTGTCTGTTTGCTGGCGTAGCGATGGCAAGGTCTGAGGCTGGGTTCACTTGCTGCATCTGCATGCCGAGATATACGGTCTGCACTTCCTGAGTGGTATTGGTAAGCGTTACGGTAAAATACTTACCTGGGTCTGCAACATAAAGCAGCACCTGCGGTGGCAACACTTGCTGCTTAGGAGCTAATGTCACTATCACCTCCTGCGCCAATACGCACAGCGTACTGAGCAAGAATATTATCATCGTGGTAAGGGACCTGTATAGTTTCATATATATTTTTTTAGTTGACGAGTTGTTTTTTTAAGGAGTGTAGGAGTGAAGGAGTGTAGGAGTTCAGACGTATGCTTTATTATTTTAGGAGTTAAAGGGAGTTATAGGAAGTTATCGCTTCGCTAAGAAGTTAGAGGACGTATGCTTGACATGCAAATGTCTTCTATCTCCTATTATTCTTCATTCTTCACTCTTCATTCTTCATTTTTCACTCTTCACTCTTCATTCTTCATTCTTCATTTTATTAGCCTTGCTCTTTATCGCCAGCAGCGTAAAGGTGTATGCGTAGTTGAAGCTAACTGCTATATCTGTACAGTCGAGTGAACCACGAACCTCTGTGATATTCACGTCACCATACTTATTCAGACTGGCATTTGCCGAGAATACATGCACCTTATTATGAGTATAGCTGGCCGACATGTCACAACCAAGAGACAAACTCTTTGACTGACGTACTATCTCATTGTAACACATAGACATTGACGCAGAGAAGTTGAGATTCTTCTCTTTCAGGAACGAGCGGCTGACACCCAGTGATGCCACATCGCTCTTATACAAAGAGTTGAAACCTTCTGACTCCTGATGACTGTAAGTCAAGGTGAAGTCGGTCTCAATTGGTTTTACATCCATATTGTACGACAAACCTAATGCCTTGGTCTTAACATCGCTCTCGCCTGTGGCGAAGTCGTTAAGGTCTTTGTTCTCAGTATAATTGAGCGACAGACTAAGACTGTGTCCCAGTAATTCTGTCTCGAATGCATAAGAAGGAGTAATGCTGAAGCTCTGCATCATGCGGTGAATCTTCGTGCTGTCGTTTACCTTCACCGTTCCGTCGCGCTGTGTCTGCAGATAGCCATTATAGTTGGCACCAATATTAAAATTATTGCCTAAGCGCATTGTGGCATTGGCACCATATATATATCCGCAGGTGGTGAACATCTGTTCGTTAGACAGATTGTCTTCCTGTCCGGAGAATGTTCCCGACAGTGTTATCTTATTAAATAATGTAGTACCTAAAGTTATACCAAGGCTATGGTAGTTGTTTGTCATATAATATGTGCCCAGTGATGTATAGTCGGGCTGCACCATGCGGTAGCTGATATTGGCGGTGACACCTGGCAGCATAAGATTAGCGCTGACATCACCGGCAAAGCGCATAAGCGAACTGTACTTAACATCGAACACCTTGTCAAAATCGGTCTTTACAGGCACATCGGCCATAGTCTTGTCGGTATTAAATACAGAGGTGGCTGCATTGGCGGTTAAAGACAACCATTTGAATGGCGTAACCTGACCCTTCACGCCCACCACGATATTCTCCTGTGCATTTACCTTGCTGTGCCATACCTCGTCGATAGAACTGAGGCAGTCGTAGGCACGAAGCATATAAAGGTCAATATAGTTCTGACCAGAGCCATATCCTATCTTAAATCCCCAGCCCATGCGCTTGTACTGCGGTGTGCGAGCGTATGGGTCGGTAGGATCGCCATTGATGGCATTGCGCAAACGGCCATAAAATACACCAGCACGAAGTTTGTCGCTGTTGTATTCTATTCCGAAGCCATTGAACGACATGTTCATCACATAGTTGCTCATCTGCATTGATGACTGACCGATATGCCCTGTCCAGTTTTTATATCTTGGAGTAAGATTGAAGGTTATCTGCGGATAGTTGAAATCCAGATTGTCGTTGCTATAGAACAACGAGAATGGCATATTAAAACCATAAATGCTGATATTCAGGTTGGCATATATCGTATTGCTCAGCGGCGACGAATAGCCGTTGCCCACCGATGAGTAGCGATATGTGTTCTGCGTGCCCACAGCACCAGAAATGATAAGCGGATCGCTCTTGGCAATCTCGGAGATGTTCTGGGCATGCACAACGTTGCTAAGCATCACTGTGACGGCCAACACGAGCACCTGCTTTATGGTTCTTATTTGCATTGTTGCTAAATTAGTTAATTAAAAAAGAGAGACATCTGAGCTTAAAAGTGTTGGAGGGAGAACGTAGTCAACAAGACTGCTGACTACGTTCTTGACAAACCCTCCTACACACCTATACTCATCACTTTATTTTTTTACCACCTTCTTTGTGACAATCTTGCCACCGTCGATGGTCTTGATTACATACACGCCCGACTTAGACATTGTCTCTACACGGCGACCGTTCATGTCGAACATCTGTGAATCAGAATTCATAATTCCGAATTCACAATTATCCTTGATTCCTGTGGTTTCTGGAGAAGAGAGCGCCACCGGTTTCTTAAGAGAACCAAGCTTCTGAGCGTATTTTACAGTCTCGAATATTTCGCTGTACTCGCCAGTGATGTGGTTGTATAGACGGAACGAAACTTGTTCGCCTGACTTACCCGCAACGCTTATCATCATCTTGTTGCCACTTACGAAACTACCTTCACCACGACACTCACCATCAACGAAAGCACCAATGGTATAGTGTTCCGGGTTCTGCAAACCGTTTATCTCTGCTACTATAGCCATGTTGTCGGCAAAAGCTCCGGCATCATACTGCCATACAGAGAATGTACGACGTGCTACTCTTGCCTTGGCATTTGACACTTCTTCTGCAGCAGGAACAAATTCGAAAGAGATGTCTTTCTCTTCATCACTGCCACTATAATAGATATATCCCTTGCCAGCCTGGAATGTAAATCCATCTTGTGCAATCCACTTGCGCTCCATTCCATCAAACTCAGCAAAACCGGTCTTACCTATAATCATGTCACCGTCTTGTGCCTGATTGTCTGATACGATAGTATTGAAATCATCGATGGTCATATCCCACTCATTTGGATAGCCAATCCAGTTGTAGCCCTTGGTGATAACCTTGCTTGAATAGTTCTGCCAATAGATGTCGCCATCAACCGAACCAACAAACACAGCCTGAGTAGGATCAGCATAAGCAGCCTTAATCTTGTACATGCCTTCGCCTGCACTTAAACGCTCGATAGTACCGAAGAGTCCGAAGTTAGCATCGTTATAAAGCAGGTCGTTCTGTGAACGCAGGTCGATGATACGGTTGTTTGTATCCTGATTGAGCCATGCCAGATATCCCTGATCGCCTATCAGTTCGTAACCAGCTGGATAGTAAATCCAGTCCCAACCTGCATTATTAAATGGAATCTCTATAGGAACGAGCACTTCCGACTCTGGTTCGCTGTTTGTGTTCAGCATTGGTGTGCCGTTGTATGCTACAGACATAGTATATCTGCCGCACAAATTACCACGAACATTCCACTTCAGGTTTTGACCTCCGCTTACTGCAGTATAGGTGATTGGCTTGATGGTTTCTTCATCCTGATTGCCAATAAATGCGATTTCAACGAGTGATGGGTCGAAATTGTCACCTTCTACAAATGTTATCTGCAGTTGGGTGTCTGCCAACTTAGACAGTGTCAACGAAGCAGGGAATGTCAGTGTTACAGGAGTGAGCACTCTTACCTGTATCTCTGCTGTTGCCTTAGGGTTCTGGTCGCAAGTAACGAGAAGTGTGTAAGTACCAGCCTTGATAGCACCACCATTGCCATCGAAACCTTCTGCATCAGCATCGGTCTTTGGAGCAATGGTATATGTAAAGGTCTCAGCCTCAACAATAGGGAGCACCTGAATCTGGTCGTATAGCTTTCTGCCATAAGGTTCACCAATATTCAGTGTTATGCTTTCAGGAGCATTAATCTTGTTGATTACTACCTCTGCTTCAGTGCCAATAGATGGGTCTGCGTCTGCCTTGATGATAAGGTTGAAAATGCCTGGCTGTTCTGCCACACCTTCTACGATAGCGTCAGAAGCTTCTTCCGGCACTACAAAGCTGAAGTTCTTGTTTGTTGCGTTGTAAGGACCAATCTCAACATAAGGACTAATCAAATCGAAAATATTCTCACTTGGTATTGCGAAGAAACGATTTGTTACATGGTTAATGCTGATGTTGTCAACAGGCACTGTAACATTAAACACAATTGTTGTCTTGATGTTTTCATCGGCAGAAGATACTATATTGATATTATAGGTACCGCCATCTGTGAACATGCCATTTTGGAACACGGCTGCTGCAGCCGCATCTGCTGGTTCAAAAGTATAACCCTTGTTTGTTGCATCCTCTGGCAGCACTGTTATAGCACGGTTGAGAGCCTCTAGCTCATAGAGGTTGTCGTTTATGGTAATGTCCCATGTGGTTGGTGTACATGAAATGCTTGTTACAGGAACAACAGGTTCAGAAATAATTACGTCTGTAAATGTTGAGAACATCCATCCGTCACCTGCACTTATTGTGAGACCCAGATATGCACCCATGGTGGTTGCTGTAGCTAACAACTTATTGTTTTCAACAGTAAAATAGCTTGCAGAGTTTGCAAAGTCCCACTCATAATAAAGTTCTGTTTCGATGGCCGACTCACCAAGTGGTGTGTAGCCGTCGTAGGTGAACGTGATGTCGTTCATCAAATCGTGCGTATATGGCAACTTTGCCTCAATATTAAGCGGATTGGTAAGCGTAACGCCTGTTGGCATATCCACATTGAGAACAACAGGAATTTCCATGTGGGTTTCTCCGGTAAACTTTACACTCTTTTTGAATGTGAAGACAAGACCGTTCCAGGCCACTTTGAAAGTAATGCCCTTGTTGTAGTCGGCTGTAGGGTCACCCCAAACACGAAGCTGATGATACTGATTGTTGCCCACAATAGCCTCAGCAGAATATGATACTGCTCTACAATCACCATCAATGAATGCAGCAACCTGTGTTTTCAACTGCTCTACTCCATTCACATTGACCTGAACATAAACAGGCGTAGACCCGGTGTAGTCTTGATTGCCTGGAGCTGTCCAGTCTTGTGCCCAAGTTGCCATTCCAAGCAACATAAGCATAGCGGTTAATAATAATTTCTTCATAAGCAAAAATTTAATTTAGTTTTATTTCTTTTTCGTTTTCAGCTATTTGATTGAAGTGATTTTACAGTTAAATAAGTTACATTGCAAAGGTATGTAATCCTAAAGACATTCTTTTTCACTGAAACGACTTTCTTTTTCACTAAAACGACAAAATGCTTATAATCCTTTAGAAAATAGCACTTAAAAGACGTAAAATATTGCAAAAACGGCTTTTTTTATTATTTTTGCATGAAAGAAGCTGATAATAACCAATTGCACAGAGATGAAACATACCCTATTCATTTTACTTACTGCCACATTATTTATATTGGCATGTGGAGAAACTAGAAACAACGACAGCAAAACAGATAGTAGCAGAGCCGAAAGAATTGCCGACAGTCTGAGAGACTACAATCAACTGAATTTATGGGTTGACCACTTTGACTCCATTGGCGACCATAAGGCACAGCTGCTGATAAGACAGAAACTGGGCAAGGTGATGCGCGACAGGTCTGACTTCGAGGCTGCCATAAAGCAGCACGACACTTGTATTGCTATGGCCACAGAACTGAAAGATACATTGCAACTGATTATAGCATACAACAATCAGGGTACAAACTTCAGACGACTGGGCGACCTGCATGAGGCGAGCAACAACCATTATAAGGCTCTCGAACTTTGCGATAAGACTGAGCACGACACATCTTTCGTGGCCCGAAAGAACAGGGTGCGCACATACAACGGACTGGGCAACGTGCTGCTATCGCTGGGCAACGACAGTGTGGCCGAGAGTCTTTTCCGCCAGGCACTGGCTGGCGAGACCGAACTGGGCAGCGCCACTGGTCAGGCTATAAACTATGCCAACATAGGAGCAATAAAAGAAGACAAAGGACAAATAGACTCCGCGCGCATATATTATAATCTGTCTATGGAAAAGAATATGCTTACAAACAATCCCGTGGGCATAAGCCTATGCTATCAGTACTTAGGACATCTCGACAAGCATATAGGCAACACAGACAGCGCCATGATAAACTACCGAAGGGCATTTGAGCTGGGAGTGAAAACAACAGACGTATGGCATTGGCTTAAGCCATGCGAGGCAATGGCTGAGATTTTTCTTGAAGAGCACAAGAACGACTCGGCAAGAAAATACATTGATATAGCTCTCGATGCTGCCACAAAGATAAAATCGAGAAGTCATCTGGCAATAGTTTACTCATTGTGCGCACAGCTGCAGGAACAGACACGGCAATACGACAAGGCGGTGAAGAGCATCCGCCAGGCAGAGGCGTACAAGGACAGTAGCGCAATAGAGCAAAACCAGATACACATGCAAAACCTCAGAGTAAAATATGAGGCAGACAGATGGCATAATGAAATAAACGAGGCAAAGGCAATAGCTGAATATGAGAAAACCATGCGCCAGACAGTAATGTGGGGCAGCATCATCGTGTTTGCGCTTATTATCATTGTGGCAATATCACAGATACGCATTGCAAAGGAGAAACAGAAAACTAATCGCATGCTCAGGAAGATAGACAAAGAACGCCAAGATTTCTATCGTGGCATCACTCATCAGCTGCGCACACCGCTCACCGTTGTAAATGGTATGACCGGACAACTGAAGAAATTCATACCTGCAGACAACGAAGAAGCACAAAGGGAGTTTGAGGCGGTAGAGAGAAAAAGCAATGAGATTGTGAACCTCGTAAACGAAATGATTTTATATAACAAGGGCATAATCAAGGAGATTGAGGTGTCGGAGTTGGGAGTTAGAAGTGAGGAATTAGGAGTTAGGAGTGAGGAGTTATCTTTAGGAGTTCAGGAGTGCAGGAGTGCAGGAGTTCAGACATATGCTTCAGATACAAGCAACTCGTCAACTCGTCAACTTGTTAACTCGTCAACTTGCGAAGCACTCAACTCATCAACTTGCGAAGCACTCAACTCGTCAACAGAAAATTCCAACTACATCCTCGTAGCCGAGGACGACAGCGATGTGGCACTGCTAATAACCACCATACTCAAGAATAATGGTTACAACTATGTATGGGCGAAAGACGGTATGGAGGCAATGGAGATAGCAGACAGGCAATTGCCAAAACTGATTATCACAGACATTATGATGCCAAGAATGGATGGTCTGGAGTTTATCTAGAGAATAAGAGAGGATGAGGAGAAGAGCCACCTTCCTATAATTGTTGTATCTGCAAGGGCGGAAGACAGAGACCGACTCATTGGTGTAGAGGCTGGCGCTGAGGTGTATCTCGGCAAACCGTTCAATTCTGAAGAACTGATGCTGAGAGTACGCAAGATGCTTGAACAGCGTGAAATACTCAGACTAAAATACAGTAAGCAGATTGAAGAGGCCGACAGAAAAGATGCTGAGGAGCAGCACAGAGAGATTAACAATGCCGACCAGCAGTTTATGCAAAAGGTGGACGAGTTCATATACGAGAACATCATGGATGGCGAACTGGATGCAAATAGTCTTGCTAATAGCATGAGCATGAGTCTGACCACTCTGAACAGAAGGATAAAAGCGATAACCGACACAAACACCACCAACTATATCCGAATGAAACGATTAGGCAGAGCAAGGCAACTGCTTATGAACACCAATATGCCGCTGGGCGAGATACAGGCGGTATGCGGATTTGAGTCGCCAAGTTATTTCAGCCGTGCCTTCAAGGCCGAATATGATGTTACGCCTTCTGAGTTTAGGAAAACGAGCAAAGGGTAATCTAATCACTCTCATCCCTCATCTCACAAAAAAATGGTTTTGATGTATTACAACGCTTTTGTAATGACATTACATGGCGTTTGTAAAAAGATTACAAGGTGCTTGTAAAAACATTACAAAAGCTTTGTAATAATTTAAAAAGTATAGTTTTACGATTTTAGTTGACCACCCTTGGTCTAATAATCAACAAAATATCCTATCTTTGCAGACAGGTTTGAAACATAAATAAAACAATATGAAAGTAATAAATCTGAGCGATGGCAATACCATCATGAACAAGTATCTGGAAGAGACACGCGACGTGAACTACCAGAACAACCGACTGCTGTTCCGCAATAACATACAGCGCATTGGTCAGGTGATGGCCTACGAAATATCAAAGGCATTGGAGTATAAGCCTCAACTGGTGACAACACCTTTGGGCACACTGCATATCAACCTGCCAGAGGACAATCTGGTGATAGCAACAGTGTTGCGTGCCGGTTTGCCGTTCCATCAAGGATTTCTCGATGTGTTCGACCATGCCGACAATGCTTTCGTCAGCGCATACCGCATGTACACCAATCGTGAGCATACACAGGTGGGTGTGCATACCGAATATATGGCATCGCCAAGCGTGGAGGGCAAGACACTGCTCATCGTAGACCCAATGCTCGCCACTGGCGGTTCTATGGCAGCCAGCTACGAGGCACTAATAAAGACAGGTAAGCCAAAGGCTGTGCATATTGCTTGTGTGATAGCGGCACCAGAGGGCATAGAGACAGTGCGCCAGGCTGTACCTGAAGACACTACCCTATGGGCTGCGGCAATAGACCCCGGCATGAACGAGCATAAGTATATCGTGCCTGGTTTCGGCGACTGCGGCGACCTTTGCTTTGGGGAGAAAATGTAATTTTTAGTTTTTTAAGGAGTGTAGGAGTATGCTTTGTTTTTAAGGAGTTCAGGAGTGCAGGAGTTCAGGAGTGTAGACGGATGCTTGACATGCAATCCCTCAACTCTCATCCTTCATCTCTCATCCTATTTAGGAGCTCAGACTTATGCTTGGTTCCTCCCACAAGGGGGAGGTTAGGAGGGGGCTCCCCTACAACACGCAGCAGACAGAAATTAATATAATATAATAATTTCTCGAAATTTCTGTACAAAAATCCTTTTAATCCTAGAATCCTCAGATCAAAATACAACAAAAAATGCCATAAGGAAATCCCTATGGCATTTTTATTTTATCGTTCAACGTTCATCGCTAATCGTTCAACATTCATCGCTCAACGTTCATCGTTCATCGTTCAACGTTCAACGTTCAACGAAATTACAGCAATCCCAACTTACCGATGAAATAAAGCACGCTATATCCGAGCGCAAGGCTTATAACACCTACGATAAGACCAATCTTAACCATATCGTTCTGCTTGATGAAGTTGGTTGAGAAAGCAAGAGCATTTGGAGGTGTACTGATTGGCAATACCATTGCACTTGATGCTGCTATTGCAATACCGATGAGCACTGTTGCTGTGCCACCGATTGAGCCGAGACTGTCGCCCATAGCTGTACAAACCACCGCAAGGATTGGCATGAGCAATGCTGCTGTTGCTGAGTTGCTGATGAAGTTTGAAAGCGTATAGCAAACCAAACCAGAGATAAGGAGGATAATCAGTGGCGAGAACTCTGCAAACGGAATACTCTTGATGGCATTGGCAGCCAAACCAGATGCGTTGAGACCGTAACCGAGAGCGAAACCACCGGCAACCATCCACAGCACACTCCAGTTGATTTCCTCAAGGTCGTACTTGGTGAGCACGCCTGTCAGCGCAAACACTGCCACTGGCACCATTGCCACTGTGTATGAGTTTATACCTGTAAGTTTGTCGGTCAACCACAAGAGCACAGTAACAAGGAATGTTACGATAACGATATATGTCTGGCGGTCTTTCTTCATCTCACCCTCAATCTCAAGCTTAATGGTCTTCTGACTGAATGGGAAGATGGTCTTGATAACAAACCAGCTGATGAAAAGCAACAGTATAGTGAGCGGAGCCATGAATGCCATCCACTCTCCGAAGCCCAATGCCATGTTCAAGCCTTCTGGGTCGTTAAGATACTTCAGTGCGATTGTGTTTGGAGGTGTTCCAATAGGTGTTGCCATACCACCAAGGTTGGCAGCCACAGGAATAGACATTGCCAGTGCAATGCGGCCCTTGCCCTCTGGTGGCAACTGCTTGAACACTGGTGTCAAGAATGCAAGCATCATGGCTGCTGTAGCTGTGTTGCTCACGAACATTGAGAAAAGACCAGTGATGAGCAGGAAGCCCAACAGCACGTTGTCACTCTTTGTGCCGAATGGCTTGAGCAGAACCTTTGCAAGAACGGCGTCAAGACCAGTCTTACTTGCTGCAATAGCGAGCACGAAACCACCGATGAAGAGCATGATAACAGGGTCTGCGAATGTGCCCATGATTGACTTATATGACAACAGCGGACCAACCACCTCTTTGTCTGTCATGAAGTTCACACCACTATCAGAGGTGAACAGAAGCATCAGCACTATCACGGCAAGCGATGTTGCCCATGAAGACACTACCTCAAGCACCCACATAAGTGTTGCGAAAGCGAAGATTGCGATTACTCTCTGCTGAACAATAGTCAGTCCCTCAATGCCGAAGCTGTCTGAAGGAATATTCCACAGAGTGAGTGTTACAAGAAGAACAAACGCAAGTTTGAAAAGTCTCTTTGCCACTGCGCTTGGATGATACTTCTGCGCATGGCTAACCTTGTGCAAGTTTTCCAGAAGATGGAAACCAGGGAAAATTTTAAACATAACTTTGCTTTTATATCTGAATTATAATTATTTAAGTCTATTGTTAGATAGGAGGTTGTTAGGTTGTCAGATTGTTAGGTTAACCTCTTGACCTCAAAACCTCGTGACACCTATCTTCAAAAAACGCGTGCAAAATTACTAAGTTTTAGCGAGAGGACAAAATCATTCAAGTTAATATTTTCTGCATATATTCACATTACAAAAGAAAATCATCCTCTGCATAAAAATACAAAGGATGATTGATATGTGGAGTTTGCAAAAAAGTGCAGAAAAGTTACAAACCAGAAACGCTAATAAGCCACGACTTATTTAATTCTTTTGTAAGCAACGTAGTTGTCTACAGCCCCCACATGATTTGATTTTGCTTCAAAAAATAAAACAAGAGAATCTTCTGAGATTGCTTTAATTTCGCAATATTCCACACCACACAGCTTTTTATTCCACCGTAATAAGTATTTACCAGCAGACTCTCCTCCTACCATATTCATATCGAAATTACCATCATGAGTATCTGACAAATAATATGGTTTTGAAAAACTTATTTTTTTATTATTATATGAATTATGCATTGTCTCTATTAAAGAATCTTTTTCAAATTCCAAATAACGAATAACACCTTTACTCTCATACACCCACTTTGTACCTGCAAGCAAAGCAACATCTGTTTGTGCACTACAATAAGATATCGCAATCTGTAAATAAACAATAATAGGTATTATTCTCATTTATATTTGAAAATTAATAATTCACATTATCATATTGTTTAGCTCCAACGTGTTTTTTTGCAGGATATATTTTTGAAATAGCCCAAAGACCAGGGAATGTTTGCTCTTCCCTCATAACAATAGTTGAAGGGATTCTCCAGCATAATTGCAAATCAGGTTTTAGCGTGGGGAAACCTCTCCCTAAATCTTTTTGGAACCGCTCGAATGTTTCAGAGATGCTTTTCTTAAAATTCTTGATAAGTGTATTATTGGGACTTTTTTCTGAACGGGATGTCACTACGAATAAACCAATTCTTATAATCCCTTTTGTTTCTTCTACATATGATTTTATTTCCTTTTCAATACTTTGCAATTGTTCTTGCATTTTTATCCATCGTGCCGTAACCCTACCTTGAGTTGTTGGTGTACTAAAGAAATCGTAACCGTGTTTCAACTCTATTACGAAACTATAGTTTTTGTAAATGCACCAATAATCAATTCGTCCGCTGGATTCATCAACTTGGAACCTTCTGTTGTTGCAAATCCTATAAGCAGGAAGTTCTGTGATAACCTGTCCTCTGCATAACTTTGACAAGGTCGGCAACAGAATGCTATCTAATTGACGTTCTCTATATGTATATGGTAAATCCCAGACATACTTTGTACTTAGTTTTGCCATGTCACAGAAAAGGTTTTCTATTAGTTCTTTTGCTATCTCAAAATCTTCCCCTTCTTTTTCCGAGACAGTTTTATAAAAAGATAGACCATGTTTCTTTAGAATATCCATAATTGCTATTTATCCCCCTAGAAAATAAATCTCTTAGTACATTCATCTTTTGGAACTTGAGTTGACCGATAAAAGGTCAAATCAAACTTCATGCGAAATTCATGAAAGGTGCTGTATGTCCCATTATATCATGTATAATCGGTCACTATCGGTCAAATAATTCTATATTTAGTAGATGGACCATTACCGATTCTTTCGCATATTCCAAAACTTAGCATTGACTGAATGTCGTTTTGGGCTGTAATTTTTGATGGTTTATTCTTAAAGAATTCAATATACTCAGCCTTGCTAAAAACATCTTCTTTTGAATGTAAACCCAAGAAATATTCTATACGTTCATTCAATGTCACTTTGCCAGGTTTACTGAAAATTCTTAAAGTTGTTCGATTGTTAGAGCAGGTCCATTCTGGCAACTTTTTACCCAACTCTCTCATCCTGCTGGATATAAGGGTCATACCACGACCTGTTTTTTCCATCTCACCTGCAATATAAAACATTTCAGCCATAAGAGGATTGCGTAGTATTGAACCATGAGGCAAGACTTCATTCTTGCCTTTCACTAATTTCTCAGGTAAACGACCAGGGTTTGTTATTTCAATATTATCAGGGTAAATAAAGATGGTTATTTCATCAAGCGAATCTGAATAGTCTCTATGAATGAGAGCATTGCTGACGGCTTCATCTAACACTTCTAAAGGATAGATATAGTCATCCATACGGGTCGTTTTTCCCTCAAGGAAGAAAGATTGCTTAGGCAAACGTTCTCTAAAATAGGTGATAGTTTCATCAAGAAGTCTAAAAATATTACCTTCTAAAGTAACGCTATCATCAAATTTGTTGGCAGTTTTACCTTTGCTCATCAACTGTATTCTTACCCGGCATTGTGGAAGATAGTGTTTGATGTTCTCTGCGAATAATGCAACAGATCCATTTTTCACTTCATATGAATCAAGCAATTGGAGTTCGGACAATATTGATAACAACCCATTTTTACTTTCTGTCAAGCGCCCTGATGATAAACCTTGGGTGTAAATTTTATCCATAAGATGGTTATTCAGGGAGTCCTTGTCGGCATATAAATTTGGGATTGATTCCCAACCTGATTTTATGGAGAACGAGTCCCTCATCAAATTGCTTATCTCATCAGAAGATGGAACCACCACAGCATCACCATTATTTATGTAATAGTTATTCTTGTATGAATATGGAGGCAAACTGCCTCTTATTATAGTTATTAAAAGAACTGTTTTGCCCTTATAAAACTCTTTTTGTACATAGACAAGTGGCAGAGGAAATATATTGTTGGTAATCTCGTTTTGGACTTCCTTCTCGATTTCCATATTATCTATTCCTACGCAATTATACTTGTCGTCTACACCTACGATAATCCATCCGCCTTGAGAATTTAGCAATGCGCAAATTGACTTGGCTATCTGTACTGTATCTGGTTGTGAAACACATTTAACAGGTGATGGCAGATGCTTTTGAGATAAAAGCATCTCAACAAAACTTCTATCCATTTATCAAACTTTTTATGCGTTCTACATCCTTAAATTGAGACTCAATAAAGCGTTGTATATCTTCACCGTCCTTGTATGGCTGAGCCCAGTTCCCAATTCTATCAACAGGCTTGATTTGATTTTGTATCGCAAGTCTATAGATTTCTACACATTCTCCATGAACAACATTGTTTGGTTGTAACTCAACAACCTTTTCACCTTTGCTATTTATTGAGGTTTTCTCTTTGTTTAATGGGATAGAGTCAATGCTACAATCCATTAGTTTGAGAAACTTGTGTGCAAATTCAATGCGATAATCTGCCAAGACAAACCTTGGCATACCTACTTCTATAGCCTTGTCAAACTCTTTGGCAGTGATTGATTTTCCTTGTTTCTCTAAAACACCAGATCCGATTAATGGACGGACGATGCCAAGGAATATATCACACTCTTCAACTCCATTGACACAATTGATAAGGTTAGAAAGCCTACTATCCAAAGGAATAGTTCCCTCCTTTGACATATATACATCGTATCCAAAACCATCAAGGGTAAGAAATATTCGCCTCAAATCGGTCTCAAAATCATAAACCGTTGATGACACGAAGATTTTTATGTGATTACGTTTTTCACTCATTAATCGGCAATTATTCTTTTAGGTTGAATGCAATCTTATTTGACGCAAAGTTAAGTAAAATATTTCAAAATAATGATTATAAACTTCAAAAACCTACAAATAATATCAAAATAATGGTAATTATCCATAGCCTCATGCCTCCTACCTCTCATTACTGAGAGGGGCCTTGGGTGAGGCTATAATCGCCCTGCCATCCGCCGTTATTCCCTCGGCCGAGATTACCACTTGCTTGCAAGAAGAGTTGTTGTAAAACTCTATCTTTGCCTTTCCATCCTTATCCGTCTTTACATTCGGATTCCAGTAAAGAGTGCGGCGGAAGTCTGATTCCTTTGGCAAAACACTATAATCTGGCATCTCAAATGTCTTAGGCAAATCATAGGCAGCATAGTTTGTTCTACGTTGCCCCTTGACATGTTTAGTATTTGTACGATGTATATAAACAAATACTGTCACTGGTCTATAAGAAAAGAGCAGCGAAGCTTTAACATATCTTTTATAAGCATTGGGATTTTCTGATATATAAACAGACTTTACATCTTCCATTAAAACGGGCCACTCATCTGATGAGCACTGCTCAATTTGAGCTTCACCTGAAAATTTCTTTTTCAACCTATCAGGCAAGCCTGTAACATCTTTAAAAAAATTATTTATTATCCACATAACAGGTCTGTTTTTGTATGTTATGTCACCATCAATAATATTTATATAATCCGCCACTTCATTAGCTTGCTTAGAGTTTTTGGCACCGCTTTTGGCATCAATAAAAAAAGAATTACGAATTGCCAGCCAAGGGAAAAACAGAGGCAATTCCTCTCCTTTATCAGCAATCATATCGGCTTCCTTGTCTACATCATAGTATATGCTTGACCAATATTGCCCCTGGTCTTCGGTTTCCCAGGCTGCACGAGCGTTATTATCAAACAGTCCACGCTTTTTCTTTACTGTTACTTCTTTCAACCGATGCGTGCGCTCAGTCATAGACTTACCTTTGTCATCATCTACTTGAGCAAAGTCTTCCTCCACTGCATCAAAAAGCGGGAGAGACTTCTTTATGGGGAATATTCTTGTTTCCTCGGGCGACAGCTTACGGCTGGGAGGAGAGAAATGGCGGTCGATGGAAACAAAGTAGTCGGCATCCTCGTCATTCTTCTTGGTTTTGATAAACATTCGCCAATCACCGTAAGTATCGGGAATATAGAATGTGAACTTACCTGCCTTGTTGGATACAAGACTGCCACTCATCGACTGTCCTGCCTTATTGAACATCGTTACATCCATCCTCACGTCGTCCACAGTGAATTTCTTCTTTGCCTGATTCAGTTTTCCAGACACAGCCAACTCCTGCTCAATAGGTTGTACACGCAAGAAATTCTCCTTGCCTATCATCTGACGGAGATTGTATCTGCGCCATCCCTGCACCATCATCAGCAGGTCGGCGGCACGGCGGTGCTCAAGGTCGTTGCTCTCGAAATAGTAATCCACATTGTTTATATATCCTTTCAGCTCTGACGACAATAACATCCACGTCATGCTGTTGCCGCTGCTGCCGTTAACCTCCGTGGCCGCATCGCGGACAGACAAGGAGAAGGTTGTTTCGGGCAGTGCCGTGGCTGTCATCGCCACCTTGCCGTAAGGCCGCAAGCGGTCTATGTCTGACGACATTGTCATGGGAGCATTGTATTTAGGATAAACGAAGAATAGGCGGTCGGCAAGTACACCGCCATCCGCAGATATTATGCTCAGACGATTTACGCCCTCAGGCAATTCGCTTACAGCAAAGCTCAATTTCATGCCTTCTGCCGTCATGCTGACTGTCTGGAAAGCCTTGACTCCACCATTATGCGTAAGAACAACTGCCAACGGCTTGCCTTGATAGTCGGCCGAGGCGTTGAGGGTTATGCTAACACTCGTCGTATCGTCGGTATTTGCCTGTAATGCTAAGCCGCTTTGCTCTGCTTCTGGCAGAGGGAACTCCAACGGCGTGCCTTGCTTATTACTCAATGAAAGAGCCAACGGCTTGTCTGTCTCTGGTCTGCAATAGAACCAGCCGCGCCCTTCACGAATGGTTTTTACCACTCCAACTGTATCAGTGCCGCTAAGCAAAAGGCCCTCTGTATCCATCGGCATGCCGTCTGTGCCGGTTACGTCGTAAGCCACACGGTTTATCATGCCACATACAAGATGGCCGCCTTCTGGATAGAAACGGACACTCATCTTGCGGTTGCTCACTATCTTCTCCGTCATGTCGTCCTGAGTCTCAACCCTATTGTCGGGCAGACGGGTGAGATGGCTTTGCACATCTATCTTAGGAATGGAATTATCACCAGGCTTGCTACGTTTGTTGAAAATAGGGAACACACGCGAGAAGACGGCATCCGTGCCCCAGTTGACCATGTAGCGGGTGTAGGCTCTCACCTCATAGAATCCGCTTGAGTATATTTTGTCAAGGGGTATTTGGCCGTCTGCCTGTCCGTTTTCTATGCGCAGCTTGCTGGTATGGACAACATCGCCTGAGGGATTAACCAGCTCTACATATAATATCTTGCTAAGATTGCTTGCTACGCCATGGTCGGCACGCATCAAGTATGCCTTGAACCATATCTTCTCGTCAAGGAAATATCCTGTATTGTCGAAATGAAGATAAACCTTTTCCTGAGGGAAATAGCGGTTGAAGCGGTCGATGTTGCGCATGAACGTTTCAAAAACCGCTATATTACTCTTGCTATCATCAAAAGTCTCTTTACCTAACGTATCTTGATGGGCAGAATACCACTTTGGATCAATCATTGCATCAGGAAAACTCCTACCAACAGCAAACACAGATGCTGCCGGCAGGAGTAAACAAACAAATATATGAATTAATTCTTTATAATTCATGGGGACACATTAATATAAAACGTACATTCTTCAATCTGCTCCCCTCTCATTACGGAGAGGAGTCTGTGGGAGGCTATAATCTTTCAATTATTCGCTTTCGCTCATCAGCTTCGCAGTCTTCAATCCTTCAATCTTTCAATTTTTCAATCCTTCAACTCTAAAACCATCGCCCTGCCATCCGCCGTTATTCCCTCAGCCGATATTACCACCTGCTTGCATGAGGAGTTGTTGTAAAACTCTACCTTTGCTTTTCCATCCTTATCCGTCTTAACGTTTGGGTTCCAGTAAAGAGTGCGGCGGAAGTCTGATTCCTTTGGAAGTACACTGTAGTCAGGCATCTCGAAAAACTCGCGTATTTTGTAGACGGCAAAGTTTGTGCTCCGCAATCCTCTGCTTTTAAAGCGCATGGTGTGATGAGTGTAAACAAAAAACGTCACGGGATTGCATGGAATCAGTTTGGGTATGTCAACATATCTTCTGCAAACTGTTTTGTCTTCCGAGATATAAACCGACTTCATTTCATCGAGCATTATAGGGAACTCCTCGTTTGAATCTATAATGATATTATTAATATCCAGGCGATTAATGGTCTGAGGGTTGCCTGTTATCATATAGAAAGCATTGTTCAGAATCCATACAATAGGCCGGTTCTTGTAATTCAGTCCGTCAGCATCAAGGTATGTTCGGGTCATATCGCTTGCTGCAGGTGCAGAATGCCCTAATTTGTTTAACGATGTTTGGTAAACATCCTTTGGCTTTGTAAGTTCGTCTTCTTCCAACTCCTTGCCGCCATCCTGTGTTTTCTTCATGGCGTAGCTCCATCCTCTTATCATTGCCTTCCCCTCACGATACATTCCGCCATCGTCAGAACCTTGGAGCAGTTTGTTCTTGCTTAGCAACCATCCTACCGCTGTCGGCAGTTCCTCTCCCATGTCGAGAATTCTCTCTGCTTCCTGTGATATGTCATAATAGATGTCTGCCTTGTACTTGCCTTGGTCTTCGCTCTGCCAGATACGGAAATCAGGCTTGCGTTTCTTTGTAACCTCTACTTCTTTCAACTGATGGGTTTTCTCCGTTATCGAACCGCCTATTGTATCTTGGTGTTCTATGTCTTCTGCTGTTGTTTCCGCCAATGGCAGCGAAAGTGGAATCTGCACCGTCTCACTTGCTGACAGTTTACGACCAGCAGGTGAGAAGTTGCGGTTTATGCTCACGAGGTAGTCGGAGTTTCTGCGACCGTCCTTGGTATTGAGCAGCAATGTCCAGTCGCCATAACTTTTGGGAATCTTAAAGGCGAAAACACCCGCCGAATCGGTAACGACATTTCCCGACAACGACTGTCCCAGCCTGTTGTAAAGGGCAATTCGCAACGCCACGTTGCCTACCGCTTTCTTTTTCTTCTTGCCTATCAGCTTGCCAAGAACATAAAGACCGTCTTCCAGTATCTGGGTGCCATGAAGTTTTTTTGCCGTCATCATCTCTCCGAGGTCATATCTGCTCCACCCCTGCACCATCATCAGCAAGTCGGCGGCACGGCGGTGCTCAAGGTCGTCGCTCTCGAAATAGTAATCCACATTGTTTATATATCCTT
>JAZLCN010000066.1:0-26904 GCA_045614255.1 Prevotella sp. | reverse complement strand
ACAAATCCGCCTGAACAAAAAAGGTAAATCCTAATAAAATTCGTTTAATTGGTTTAATTAGTTGTTAAGATAAAAAAACCAATAATAATTCGAGTAAATTTGCGAAATTAGTGGTTTAAATTTTAGGTTAGGATTGTCTTGCTTTTGCTTAATTAGCGGTATCTGTCCACACCGTCCACAAAATCGTCCACATAGTGGAATCTCTCGCTTCCGCAATAAACACTGCGGAAGTGAGAGGTTTGTCCACTTTCCACGGTTTTTTATATTTGTGTTTTTCTGGGTTTTTTTGTCTTTTATGTCTAAGGATTTTGGGATTTAAGGATAATTTTTTCTAGGGATTTTGGGATTTAAGGATAATTTTCTCTAGGGATTTTGGGATTTAAGGATAATTTTCTCTAGGGATTTTGGGATTTAAGGAATGAATTTTCGATTAGGAGATAGAAGGAGATAAAGGAAGATAGAAGAAGATAGAAGACATTTGCTTGTCACGCATACGTCTACACTCCTGAAATTAGATTAAGGATTAAGGATTAAAGTTTATTTACCAAAGCATACGTCTGAACTCCTACACTCCTGATATCTACTTCATAAATTCCTTTATCTCGCCTATCATCTTCTGGGCAGCCTCGCGGCCAAGCTCATACACGCGCTGCATCTCATCGGCAGAGATGGCAAAATGGCCAATGTTGATAGACTGCTCTGGACGGATTACGAGACAACGGCCAGCAGCCTCTTCTTGTCTGATGTAGCTGGTCTGCTCGTTGTACATGATGTGTCTTGTGGCCATGGCCTTGAGCATGAGCGGATATTTGCGCAGCATCCACTTGGCCAGTGGCATGGCCTTGAGGGGCTTCTTCAGGTAGTCGATGGGCTGGGTGAGGATTACTATGTTGCGGCTGTAGCCAAGGCCCTGGAAGTATTTAAGAGGGATGGAGTCGGCCACACCCCCGTCGAGCAGTTTGCAGCCACCCACCTCAACAATGTTTGACACGATGGGCATGGAGGCAGAGGCGCGTATCCACTCGAGCGTCTCATGGCTGAACTCGTCGCATCGGTGATATACTGCCTTGCCTGTGGTGACGTCGGTGCACACAAGATGATACTCCATGGGGTTGTTGCGGAAGGTCTCGGCATCGAAGATGTCGTATTGCGTAGGCACTATATGGTAGCAGAACTCTGCGTTGTAGTAATCGCCAGTCTTGAACAGCGACCCAAAACCGCAATAGCGCTTGTCGCCTGCAAACTGCTTATTGTATCTGATGGCACGACCGTGCTGGCGCGACTTGTAGTTGCAGCCGAAGCATGCTCCGGCAGACACGCCTATGACGCCATCGAAGCTGATGCCGTGCTCCATCATCACATCCATGGCTCCTGCTGAGAACAAGCCGCGCATGGCTCCGCCTTCGAGTACTAATCCCTTTTTCATTTTCTAATTAATATGTTTTCTTGTTTAAGAAGAATTTTTTTGTGGCCAGGAAATATGTAATAGCACCTGCGGCGTTGACTGCCACAACGGTCCAAAAGGCTGCACTGTAACCCGCATGCTCGGCTATCACGCCTCCGAGAACTACTCCTATGCCCATGCCTATGTCCCACGACACAAGGAGCGTGGAGTTGGCCGTGCCATGCTCATTGGGGGCTGCCACGCTTATTATCATATTCTGGAATGCTGGCCACAGATGACCGTTGCCCAAGCCTATCAGTATGGCAGAGAGATAATATCCCCAGATGTTGGGCCACGCTATAAAGGCAAGATAGCCAAAAAAGGAAAGAACCATTCCCTCTGAGGCATTGTGGAGCAGTCGGCCTTGCCGTAATGCCTTACGGCCAAACAGTCGCGACAGGATAAGAGAGACGGACAATAGCATGAAATATGTGCCTGTGCCCTCTGTGATGCCTAAGGTTTCCTTGCTATATATGGCAATGTAATTGCTTAAAACACCGAAGCAAAATCCTACGAATGTCATGTTGAGCGCTATGAGCCATCCGTTGGCAAAGAAGAGATGCTTCCAAAAGGATTTCTTTTCGTCGTTGTTACTGGAATGGTGCTCTGATGGCGATATGTTGCTATGGCCAGGCATCTTGTCCCACTTCAATGTGGCATCGATGGCAAGGCCAGCAAATGCTACAAAGAATGCTAATAGAAACAGGAGGTCGAAACTTTGAGTGTGCCTGTAGATATAGAGGCCTATGGTGGGAGCCAATGCCATGGCCAGATTATTGCTAAGGCCATAATACCCAATGCCTTCGTTGCGGCGGCTTTTGGGCAGAGAGTCGATGGCCACCGTGGAATTGGCAACGGTAAGAGCACCAAAGGGACCGCCATGGAGGGTGCGCACTATGCAAAACAGCAACAGCGTGCTGGCCGCCAGATAACAGCCAAAGAGCAGGAAAAAGAAGAAAAAGCAGAGCAGCAAAACCTTTCGGCGGGGAAAGGTGTCTATAAGATAGCCGCTGATGGGGCGGAAGAGCAGTGCTGTGATGGTATAGCCGGATAAAACAAGTCCTATGATATCTTTTGTGGCACCAAATGTCTCGCTAAGATATAGGGGAAGCAATGGCGTCAGAATATAAAAGGCGAAAAACAAAGAGAAGTTTGCCGCCATCACCTTGATATAATTGCTATTCCAGAGGGGCATGGGGAGGCCTTTGAGTTTTTGAGGTTTTTTTTAGGAGTTCAGGAGTTCAGGAGTTCAGGAGTTCAGACGTATGCTTTGGTAACAGTCTTCACGTGTTGATGAGCTTCAGCGAGTAATTTTTCAATCCTTCAATTATTCGCCTTCGCTCATCAGCTTCGCAGTCTTCAATCCTTCAATTTTTCAATCCTTCATCCCTCATCCATATTGTGCTCCCTCTCCAAGGAGAGGGCGGGGGGAGAGGCCCCCCTTATTAATCTGCCGCCTCAAACTGTCTCAAGAATCTTACATCGTTCTCAGAGAACATGCGGAGGTCGCTAACCAGATATTTCAAGTTGGTGATGCGCTCAACGCCCATGCCAAAGGCATAGCCGCTGTACTCCTTGCTGTTGATGCCGCAGAGCTCGAGCACGTTAGGGTCTACCATGCCGCAACCCAAAATCTCTACCCAGCCAGTGTGCTTGCAGAAACCGCAGCCCTTGCCGCCGCAGATGTGGCATGAGATGTCCATCTCGGCACTTGGCTCTGTGAATGGGAAATAGCTTGGGCGAAGGCGAATCTTAGTGTCGGCGCCAAACATCTCGCGGGCAAACGACAGGAGCACCTGCTTGAGGTCGGTAAACGACACGTTCTTGTCGATGTAAAGACCCTCTACCTGATGGAAGAAGCAGTGGGCGCGGGCTGTGATGGCCTCGTTGCGATAAACGCGTCCTGGGCAGATTACGCGGATAGGAGGCTGTGATGTCTCCATGACGCGTGCCTGCACCGAGCTGGTGTGGCTGCGCAGCACGATATTCTTGGTAACATCATTCTCGTTTTGCTCAACAAAGAAGGTGTCTTGCATGTCACGGGCAGGATGGTCGGCAGCAAAGTTCATCTTAGTGAACACATGCATGTCGTCCTCAACCTCAGGACCGTCGGCAAGGATGAATCCCATGCGCGAGAAGATGTCTATAATCTCATTCTTAACGATGGTGAGCGGATGGCGAGAACCGAGATTAACAGGATAAGGAGTGCGGGTAAGGTCGATGCCGTCGCACTCGGTGTCGGCTGTCTCAAACTGCTCCTTGAGGGCGTTGATGCGCTCTGTGGCTGTTTGCTTAAGCTCGTTAATCTTCATTCCCACCTCTTTCTTCTGCTCTGCAGGAACATTGCGGAAGTCGGCCATAAGAGCTGTAATCTCGCCCTTTTTGCTAAGATATTTCAATCGCAAAGCCTCAATCTCCTCTGCGTTCTGAGCGCTGAGATTCTGAACCTCTGCAAGAAGCTGTTCTATTTTATCGAGTATCATGTAGTTTTTATAAAAATTAAAATTCGATGCAAAGGTAATATTTTTGCGCCAAAATAGCGCATAATATCAAAATAAAGTTGTACTTTTGCCGAAATTTGGAACAGAAACACAATTATTATCCAAGTATATATTTAGATGAAGAGACTGGCTATCGTATTTTGGTTGTTTTCTCTTATAATGGTATCCTGTAAGTATGGCGACAGGCACGACTTGCGTGATGATAACTCTCGCGAAGACAGTATAGACACTGCCGAGGTGGCCATTGCCGACACGGTGGAATGTCAGGTGGAGGAATTGCCAATGCCTGTTACGGCCGACGAGTTGTTTGATGATTTCTTCTTTAATTTTGCATCAAGCAAACCGTTGCAGATGTCGCGCATAGTGTTTCCGCTAAAGGTGTCGGCAGGCGACAGCATAATGCTCATGTCGCGCAAGGAGTGGCAGATGGAGAGTTTCTTTGTGGAACAGGGATACTATACCTTGGTTTTCGACAGCGAGGCAGCCATGGAGAAGGGCAAGGATACATCTGTTGACAGCGTTGTGGTGGAGAAGATAATGTTTGACACGCAAACGGTGAGAAGCTACAATTTCAGCCGCAGTCATGGCACATGGATGCTAAGGTCGGTGAGCGACATGAGGATGGTGGATAACTCTAATTTCTCGTTTCTTGATTTTTATAATAAATTCTCAACAGACTCGCTATATCAGATGGAGCACCTTAACTCCACTGTATACTTTGAGACTACCGACCCCGACGACGAACTGGCTAGGATGGACGGCATAATAACCTCTGAGATGTGGCCTGCCTTTGCCCCAGAGTTGCCTTCTGGCACATTGTTTAATGTGGTATATGGAAAGGTGGACACCTCCTCAGCAACAAAGATTTTCGTGATAAGAGGCATCTCAAATGGTCTTGAAACCGAACTTACCTTTATTAAGGACAGAGGACGGTGGCTGTTGACAAAGATAATTACATAGAAAACTAATGGTTACAATAAAATACGATTTCAGCCTGAAAGAGCACAATACATTTGGCATCGACGCCAAATGTAAGTGTTTTATAACTTTCGATACTATAGACGATATCGCAGAGGTGCTGCCAATAATAAAGCAACATCGCAATAATATGATAATCCTTGGAGGTGGCAGTAATCTGCTGCTTACGGGCGATTACGACGGTTTGGTGGTGCATCCTAAGATTATGGGATGGGAGGCTGCTGATGGTGCCGACGAAGTGCTGCTTCGTGTGGGATGTGGCATGGAGTGGGACGAACTGGTGGAACTGTGCGTAGGCAAGGGATGGCATGGTTTGGAGAACCTGTCGCTGATTCCTGGCAACGTGGGCGCAAGCGCCGTTCAGAATATAGGTGCTTATGGCGCAGAAGCAAAGGATGTGATATATAAGGTTGAGGCCATTGATTTAGATACAGGAGAAAAGCGGGAGTTCAGCAATTCTGACTGCCAGTACTCATACCGCCACAGCCGTTTTAAGGCTGACTGGCGCGGCAAGTATATCATTACTTATGTTACATATAAGCTGTCGCACGACTTCTGTCCTAACATAGAATATGGCAACATAAAAAAGGAACTCGCAGCAAGGAATATTACTGATAATCCCACGGCGGAGCAGTTGCGAGATGTGATTATCAGCATTCGCCGCGACAAACTGCCCGACCCTGAGGTTGAGGGTAATGCTGGCAGTTTCTTTATGAATCCCGTTGTCGGAAAGGCTAAGTATGAGGAACTGCGCGGCAAGTATGGTGACATACCTCATTACACAATCGATGACCAGACAGAGAAGATACCCGCAGGATGGCTTATAGAGCAATGCGGATGGAAAGGAAAGTCGCTGGGCAGGGCAGGAGTGCACAGCAAACAGGCGCTTGTGCTTGTTAACAGAGGAGGCGCTACGGGCGGTGAGGTGTTGGAACTGTGCAGGGTTGTTTGCCGTGATGTGTATCAACGCTTCGGAATAGAAATAAAACCAGAGGTAAATATAGTATGACAAAGCTAACCTTCTTAGGCACAGGCACTAGCTGCGGTGTGCCAGTAATAGGTTGCGACTGCCCTGTATGCAAAAGCGATAATCCCAAAGACAAAAGATTAAGATGCTCTTTAATGGTAGAGAGCGGACACACGCGCATACTCATAGACTGCGGTCCTGATTTCAGGCAGCAGATGATGAACGTGGCATTTAGTAAAATAGACGGTGTGCTGATAACACATGCCCATTACGACCACATAGGAGGAATAGATGACTTGCGCCCTTTCTGTAAGTTTGGCGATGTGGATATCTATGCCTCCAATCGTGCAGCAGGTAATCTGCGTCAGATGCTGCCTTATTGTTTTGCAAAGAACAAATATCCTAATATCCCCGATATATTACTGCATGAGATATCTGCCCATCAGCTATTTGCTATAGGCGATATTGATATTATGCCCATAGAGGTTATGCATGGTCAGTTGCCAATATTAGGTTTCCGCTTTAAGAATTTTGCCTATATCACAGATATGAAGTATATTGATGATTGTGAGTTGCAGTATCTTAAAGGTCTTGATTTGCTTATTGTTAACGCCCTGAGGTTTAACAAGCCACATCACTCTCACCAGCTTGTGGATGATGCCGTAGGCTTTGCAAGGAAAATAGGTGCAAAGAAAACATTATTAATACACACAAACCATCATATAGGGCGTTATGACGAGGTAAACAAAATGCTTCCCGAAGACATTAAATTGGCATATGATGGGCAGATTGTAATATTATAAATATTAAATAATGTTAAATGCATGCAATTTTACGAGCAAACGTTTGCGCAAATTAATTTCATATAGTAAATTTGCACTGTGTTTTTCATAGTATTAGATTTAAGGTTAACAAAGATTGGAGTACAGCGGTACTCCTTTTTTTATTTTAAGCCTTTAGTCTCCCTTTAAGGGAGATTTAGAGGGTCTCTCTAAGGGAGATTTAGAGGGTCTCTGTTTTCCTTATAACCTTGCTTATCATCATATATAAATCATAGGCCATAAAGCAACTTTCTATCATCTTGATAATGTAATCGCTTTTCTTTTTAGGCGACTCCTCTGCAATAATAGAATGCCATAAGGACGATGACAGATTCTCAATACTTTTTGTCTGCACTCTTATCAACTGCTTAAGCTGCTGTATCTCCTCAATGGAAGAGGGTGGTATGATTGTCTTTGCTTTCATAATAAATAATGGTTAGCCTAATAAAATTCTTGAAACAACCTTTGCGATGGGGCGCTCAATAAGTGGTTTGCGAAGAAAATATATAACAAAAGCAATAGTTATGATGCTGAATGCCGTAATGGCGTATGCCATAGCAAGCCCAGTAATGAGCTTCAGACATTCTGTTGCAGCCAATGCCAGGAAGTAAACGGCAATAAGGCATGCGCAAATAACTATGAGGAGAACAATTGTGGCAGAGGCGAGTCTTATCAGCTTCTCTGTAACATCGAGCCTCAGGTAAGACTTCTGAAGCCCGATGTATTCCTTTGAAGCATCAATCAACGCCCTTAGTGTCTTGATGTTATTGTCGCTTGATAGCATAACTTTCTTTGGTGAGGTTGATTACTACGCTTCATGTTTCAATCATAATACAGACTGCTGGATGTCTGCCTTGCTGTCATCCAATGAGTCGCACAGGTCTTTCCTGTGTCTCTTGATGATGTCCTCAACTGTTCCTGCTATCTTGCTTCTTGTCTCGCTGCCTTTGTCTGGCGCAAGCAGCACTCCTAATGCGGCACCGGCGATTGCTCCGCCCAAAAATGTGCCAATGTAACCTAAATAATTCATAGTGACGTTTTTTTAAATGTGAAACATATATTTGTCGTTGCGAATGTACGCTGCATAGTAATTCATTGTTTCAAATGACTGCCATTTTATGTTAAAACCCATTGTTTTTTAGCATTTAACAAACTTTATGCACGTTTTTTCACTCCATTTGAGTGATATTTTGTAATTTCGCAGAGAAATTGAAGAAAGAGAATATAACTAAACGTTTAATTATAAAAAAACAAAGGATTTTAGCAATGAAAAAAATTATGGTATTATGCGCATGCTTCTGCGTTGCGATGGCTTTTACAGGTTGTAAATCAAAGGAAAGCGCTTACAAGAAGGCTTATGAGAAGGCAAAGGCTCAGGAAACTGTTGAGCAGCAGCCAACAATTGAGGAGCAGCCAGTAACACAGCAGCCTGTAGTTGTTGAGCAGCCAAAGCAGGTTGTTACCGTAACACCTATGGAGGAGAAGCCAGTGAATAATACAACAGTAGTAAATGTAGACAATGTGCAGGTTAGACAGGAGAAGGTGGCTGTGGTTAACGGCTCTGGCTTGAAGAATTTCAGCGTAGTAGTTGGTTCATTCAGCGTAAAGGCTAATGCAGAGGGATTGCAGCAGCGCCTTCGTGACGCAGGTTACGATGCACAGGTGGCTAAGAATGTAGACAGAGACATGTACCGCGTTATCGCTTCTACATTCGACGACAAGCTGTCTGCTGTAAACAGCCGCGATCAGTTGCGTACACAGTACCCTGACGCTTGGCTTCTTTATAATGTACAATAATATTGCCTGTGCCACGTATCTTATCTATTGATTACGGAAAGAAACGTACAGGATTAGCAGTAACCGACCCTCTGAAGATTATAGCAGGAGGGTTGGCTACTGTTTTAACTCACGAACTGTTTCAATTCCTGCACGACTATACACAAAAAGAGCAGGTGGAACTAATAATCATCGGTGAACCAAAACAGCCAAACGGATTGCCAAGCGAGAATCTAGCTCGTGTGCAGCAGTTTGTTAACAGATGGCGAAAGGCAATGCCACAGATACCTATAGAGTATTTTGACGAGCGTTACACCTCAGTATTGGCTCATCGTGCGATGATTGATGGAGGACTTAAAAAGAAAGACCGCCAGAATAAGGCGCTTGTTGATGAGATAAGTGCCACAATTTTATTGCAGAACTATATGGATTCAAGGCAGTTTAAGGCAGGTGGCTTTTAAATGTGTCATTAGAGAGTTTTGTATATTAAGTGCAAAGGGCGCTGGTGGTCATTTGCGTAAAGCTTCCTCTTAATTTTGCTTTGCTTGTGCTTTTTTAAAACATCATCAGATTTTTTTATGATTTTACCAATTTACATATATGGTCAGCCTGTATTAAGAAAGGTGACAGAGGATATTCCTGCAGATTTCCCTAATCTCAAGGAACTGATAAAAGACATGTTTGAGACACTTACAGAGTCAGAAGGCGTAGGACTTGCTGGTCCGCAAGTGGGCAAGGCATTGAGAATTGCTGTAATCGACCTTGATGTAGTGTCAGACGATATGCCAGAATACAAGGATTTCCGCAAGGCATACATTAACCCATATATCGTTGAGGCTGATGAAGACTCAATGGAAACAATGGAAGAGGGATGCCTCAGTTTGCCAGCAATTCATGAGAAAGTGACACGTCCTGCCCGCATAAAGGTTAAATATCTTGATGAGGATATGCAACCGCATGAGGAATGGGTTGAGGGATTCCTTGCCCGTGTGATGCAGCATGAGTTTGACCATCTTGATGGTAAGATGTTTATCGACAGAATATCTCCATTGCGCAAGCAACTTATAAAGAATAAACTGCGCTCTCTGCTTCAGGGACGTTTCCGTTGCGGTTATAAGTATAAGGCTGCTCCTGCAAAATAGGATATGATAGGGGGAGAATTGTGATATAAGGATATCGCAGAATTGAAACTGGTTTCTAGCACATTTTCTCTTAACAGCATAATCCTTAAAAAAGTAACCCTATGCTCAGAAAGGTACTAGTCTTCATATTGTTTTTGGTGCCTGCATGTTGTTTCTCACAATACAATACCAACAGGCTGATTATGATAGGGCGCTCTGCACTCTATTATGAAGACTATGTGCTTTCTATGCAATACTTCAATCATGCCATAAACGCAAAACCTTACCTTTATGAACCATGGTTTTACAGAGCTGTGGCAAAATATTATCTTGATGATTTTGCTGGTGCTGAGCGCGACTGCAGTGAGGCCTTGAGGCGCAATCCTTATGTTACAAACTTGTATGAGTTAAGAGGACTTACCCGCATACGTCAGCAAAAGTTTTCGGATGCTATTGCAGATTATACTCATGCTCTGAAACATGAACCGGAGAACCGCTCATTCTGGTATAACAGAACATTGTGCCGCATACAGAAAAAAGACTATGATGATGCCTTGCTCGATATAGACACCATGCTAAATAAATGGAGCAGATTTGCACAAGTGCATACTTTACAGGCTGAGGTATATCTTCTTAAAAAAGACACAGTGAAGGCTGTTGCCTCGCTTGAGAAAAGTATATCGGTAGATGCCTACGACGGCACAACATGGGGCATGAAAGCGGCGGTGCATCTTGGACGCAGTGAGTGGAAGAATGCCGAAGAAGCGCTTGACAAGGCAATACATCTTAAGCCAAAACATGCAGGTTATCATATCAACAGAGCATTGGCAAAGGTTAACCAGCAGAATCTGCGCGGAGCAATGGAGGATTATGATACGGCACTTGACTTTGAGCCAAATAATTTCCTTGGGCATTATAACAGAGGATTGCTCCGTTCGCAAGTAGGTGATGATAATAGGGCTATTGAAGACTTTGATTTTGTTATCAAGATTGAGCCTGACAATATGATGGCTCTCTTTAACCGTGCCATATTACTTCAGAATACTGGTGACATACGTAAGGCTATTGCCGATTATAGCAAGGTAATAGAGCATTATCCTGATTTCTGGACAGGTCTTCATAAGCGTGCAGAGTGTTACCGCATGCTTGGCATGAATAAGGAGGCTGAGCTTGATGAGTTCCGAGTGTATAAAGCACAGATGGACAAACGCTACGGAAGTGTTACAAAGAAACGCGACAACAAAACCCGCAAGCGCAGCGATGATGCAGATATGGATAAGTATAATCAACTGGTGGTTGCTGACGAGCAGGAGTTTGAGCATCAGTATGACAACGACTATCGTGGAAAAGTGCAGAACCGCCGAGTGTCTGAGGAGTTTATGGATATGTATGAGTTGTCGTTTGAAAATAATAATAACAAGATTGGCACTTATATAGCTTATGACCGACAGGTTGACTCTCTGAATAATATCAATAGGAAAGACAGGGTTATTCATATTATAGCTACTCATAAAACTCTTGACGAGACTAAGTCAAAAGCATATTTTACTTATATAGACACATTGTCGTCAGATATTAATAATCATGCGCTTTTAAAGAGAGCCATCGCTTATACTGCCGTACAAGATTATGAAAGTGCAGTAAGCGACCTTACTCAGTATCTTTCCGTTGATAGTACCTCTGCTATAGCTTATTGGGTGCGCGGTGTGTGCCGCTCAAAGTTAAATAGGTTTGATGCCTCACTTGGTGCAAATGTTGGCATGAAGACGGTTAATGTAATATCTGATTTCACAGAGGGTATAAAGTGTAATCCCTCAAACGCATATCTTTATTACAACCGTGCAAACGTATATGTGCAGCGCAAGGATTATGAAAGTGCAATTTCTGACTATACTAAGGCGTTAGAGATAGATTCTAATTTGCCTGAAGCTTATTACAACCGTGGAATGGCTTTTATTCATTCTGGGAAAAAGACAGAGGGTATTGCTGATTTAAGCAAGGCTGGAGAACTAGGACTATATACAGCGTATTCCGTTTTAAAGAAATACAACAAGTAGATTCTGATTGTTACTTAATGAAAAGATAAATGCAGAGAAACCTAAACTGTTTCCCTGCATTTTGTTTTCTTATTAATTAATCCTTGTTTTTACATAATGCCCAAACTTAAGTTTAGTTGGAAGACAGAGTGACTAATATTTGTCGGATGTCTCCATCTCTTCGCTTGTAAGTTGTTTTTTGTCCATCTTATGCCAGAAGTAAGCAATGTATGCCACAACAAATGGGATTATTAATGATACGATAGCCATCGTCTTGAGTGTAAACTCGCTTGAACAACTGTTTGCTAAGGTCAATGACGATTGAAGGTCTGCCACAGAAGGGTAGTAGGCGGTGTCGTTATACCCTGCAATCATGAATATTGCCATTACAGCCATCACAGTTCCAATTGCCGATGGCCAAATGCCTCGAGTAAATGTATGCTTTATAAGAGTAAGCGCAACACCCGCAACCAGCAGCACTGCTCCAATAAGGAACATAATAAGCACTATTGGCATATCTATAATGTTAGTAAGATATTTGCCTTCCTGCATTGTTATAATGTTGTTTTCATTAACGGCAAACCCTTCCATGGTAAACAGATTGTAGACAACAAAGAGGAATATCACAAGGAAACCCGTAAAACTTACTAATAGGCTCTTGCGCAAGCGTTTTGAAAGTTCTTCATTGCTGATGTTATTTATCATGTATAACGCTCCAAGACTTACCGACAAAAGCATTACCATAATACCGAATGCCACGTTGAAAGGATTGGTCACAGCCTCAAGTCCATGCCATGCGTTAGTCCATTGGCTGATAGTGGGCATGATAGCATCGCCAACGGCGTTTTTGTTTACCGTAAATGCTGAACCCGTGAAAAATGTTCCCACGGCTGTTCCAATGAGCAGGGGCGCAAGGAATCCGTTGAGTGTCAGGAATACGCGGAATGTGTTCTTGCCAAGTATATTACCTGCCTTACTCTGAAACTCGTATGATACGGCTTGAAAAACAAATGTGATTAAGATAAGTATCCATACCCAGTATGCTCCGCCAAAGCTTGTGCTGTAAAACAAAGGGAATGATGCAAAGAAAGCACCGCCAAAGGTTACAAGGGTGGTGAAAGTGAGCTCCCATTTGCGACCAGTAGAATTAACTATCAGTTGTCGTTCATCCTCCTTTTTGCCCGCAAAGAATATCAGCGCATTGCCGCCTTGTACGAACATGAGAAACACAAGGAGTCCGCCTAAAAGTGAAATCAGGAACCACCAGTATTGTTGTAGGAATTCGTATGTAATCATAATTATATTCTTTAATTATTCTGTTTCTGGACCTCTTTTAATTGCCTTTACCAATATGCGTATACCGATGGTAAGGAATAGGGTGAAGATAATGATGAAGAGCAGGAAGGTGGTTTGCACCGATGCCGCACTTACGCTTGACACGGCAGCCTTAACAGGCAACAACCCTTCGATTACCCATGGCTGACGACCAACCTCTGCCACTATCCATCCTGCTTGCCCTGTAATATATACCAAAGGTATTGACAACAAGGCTACCCATTGCAGCCATCTCATGTTTTCGAGTTTTTTCTTTATGTCTGCCCATAGCACTACAACAATTAACAGAAGAAGGAAACTGCCTAAGCCAACCATAACTCTGAACGACCAGTATACCAGCGGTACAGGAGGCACAAGCTCTTCTTTATTGTTGATATATCCATAACCAAAATAGTCTATGTTTTCATCAAGGATATTGCGAACCTCAGCCTTGGCCGTAACATTACTATCACTTAGTGAGCGATATTCACGGAAGGCTTCTAATGCAATCTTGCCTCGCTGCATCTTTTCTGCTGCAGATGGATGCTTCTCGCCGTCTTTAGTAGTGTAACCGTCAAGCAAATTATTTATGCCAGGCACAAATCCATTAAGGTCGTGAGTTGCAAGTATTGAGAGCATGCCAGGTATCTCAATGCCAGGAACGATAGAGAAAGGTGCCTGCTCTCCGCCATTCATTAATCCCTCTGCTGCTGCCAGTTTCATGGGCTGGTATTTTGCTACGTGAAGAGCAGAACTGTCTCCTGTGCCCATTACGGCTATAGAACCAAACAAACCGATTATGGCAGACACTCTGATGCTGGCAAGAGCAAACCTTGTATTGCGCTTCTTGAGCAGATACCAGCAACTGATGCCTATAACAAATATGGCTCCTGTCATCCAGCCGCTGAACACAGAGTGGAAAAATTTAGATATTGCTACCGGATTAAGTACCAATGCCCAGAAATCAACCATCTCATGACGTACGGTGTCTGGATTAAACTCCATGCCAACAGGGTGTTGCATCCATGAGTTGGCTATGAGAATCCATACAGCAGAGATGGCGGCACCTATGCCTGTGAGCCATGTTGCTGCAAGATGCACGCGCTTACTGAATTTCTCCCAGCCGAAGAACATCACAGCAAAGAATGTGGCTTCCATAAAGAATGCAAAGATGCCTTCAATGGCAAGCGGAGCGCCGAAGATGTCGCCAACAAACCATGAATAGTTGCTCCAGTTTGTGCCAAACTCAAATTCAAGGATAATACCTGTGGCGATGCCAACAGAGAAGTTTATGGCAAAGAGTTTCATCCAGAACTTGGCTGTCTTTTTCCAAAACTCATCTCCTTTGATAACGTACATCGTTTCCATGGTAGCCATGATAACGGCAAGGCCAAGGGTAAGAGGTACGAAAATCCAATGATAACAGGCCGTTAGTGCAAACTGCAACCTTGACCATTCAACTAATGTGCTTTCTACCATAATATTATAAAATTTAGATTTTCATAGTTATCGTGTATTTCCCTTATAATCTCCCAAAGTGTTAATAGTCTCACTACAGGATGAGGCAGGGTGGTTTTTCTTTATCAACTGATTTCCTACATGCTCAATCTTCTCTGTCTCACTCTTGCCAGAGAGAGCAGGAGTGAAGAATAGCATTCTCATTACCACAATAAGTACAACTATTTTCAGTAGTATCAGCCACCATAACTGCTTGCCCCATGTCATGCTGCTGAATCCTTCTGAATAGAATCTGTATATTGAGCGTAATGTTTTAATCATGTATTAAATTTATAGTTCATCTGCAAAAATACTATTTTTCTTTTATATTTTGGTCTTTACCCAGATTTTTTTTACATTTGCATAACTAACTATAAATATAATTAATAATGAGAAGATTACTGTTACTTACTTTTGTATTGTTGGTAAGTGTGCCAACTATTATTGCACAGAAATTTATAGTCAATCCATGGGGCGATGACCAAGTGGAGTGTTATGAGGTAAGAAAGTCTGAAAAAGGTTGGGACATACTTTACGACAGTAAAACTAAAAAAGCATTCGATGCCGGATATGCTTTTTATCAGGTGGATAGTCTTAAAAATGGAGATGGGTATGTTTTTGAGGACGAGGGCAAATATTATGTGATATTTAGTCATGACTTAAAGTTTGCTGACGACAATCCTGCTTATATGAGTAATCCTCTAAGCGAGAAAACGCAGGCGCGTGCCACTATGCTTGGCAAGTTTTACAGTTCAATGTATCCTGCCTATATTGTGCTGCTCTCAATATTGATAGCCGTTGGACTTTCTTATTTATATATGAAGGGAAACTACTCGTTGCGTAAAGTTGTGCTTATCGCTATACCATCAGCAATCTTTGTTATGTCGGCAGTACTTATTGTAGGCTACATGAATTTTGAAACAAAGATATTCTGGTGGTGTGACTATGATAGGTATGGTTTTTGGAGTTCGCTTTTCCGCTTCTTCCCATTCGCTGCGGCCGTGGCTGCTCAGGTGTATAGTATCAAACTTTATGAAACAGTACTTCTTGCAGATAATCCCTATGTCGGAAATGGTCTTAGCATAAAACCGGTTGCCATTAGTGTTGCCCTCTGTCTGCCTGTAGCAATAATAACGGCCATTATTGCTGCTTTAATGGATATTAAAGGTTCGTTGTTAAGCATTATTACAACTATCGTGTTCTTTGTCACGCTTGCAATTGGCCTTATAAAGAGTTGTCGCAAGAATATGGAGACATTAGGCAAGATAAATGGTATTTTCTTTACAATATTCTCAGTAGTTTACATTATCGGTAGCCTTATATCTTTGTGGGCGCTTATCACATTGGTGTTTCAGCTTATTTTCCAAATATTGGTTGTGATATTTGCAATTATAATGATTTATGTGCTTGCGAATACTAAAACGCGCAGGCGTCGCTCAGACGGAACGTATGAAGACTATTAAAAGAATCGTTTTCATATTGTAAATGCGCCATATAGTATTGCTAAATGGCGCATTTCTGTTGCTTAAACAGTATGATAAGTTATCAAGACGCTTTATGTTTGTATTAGTGACAGATGATTTCCTTAGCTTTATCTTTGCCAGATGCTTCGTTTCCCAATCTTTCACACAATAGTTCTCCAAGTGTCTTCTGTAAGTTGCATATAGCAACATCTTTTCTCATCAAGATGTCAAGAGGCCTATTGTCGCCGGTATTGATGCTCCTTATTAAATAGAAGTTATTATTTAGTATGCCTTCTCCATCATCAATACATCCGGACAAGAGCCATACAGGTATTCCTTTAGCTTTGCAATGCTGTAAAACACCGTGAGGCACTTTGCCCATCATCGTCTGAGCGTCTGACTTCCCCTCGCCTGTAATTACAAGGTCTGCGTTGTCTATCAGATTGTCGAAGTCTGCTATGTCAAGCATGAAGTCGATGCCTGAGCGCAACTCGGCTTTTAAGTATGTAAGCAATGCATAGCCAAGTCCTCCTGCTGCCCCTGCTCCCTCTGCAAATGCCATCTCAGTAGTGGCAATGCCTTTTGCTTCTGTTTCTTTTGCAAACTCCCTCAGACGTTTGTCAAGTATAATAACATCTTTGGCAGTGGCACCTTTCTGTGGAGCAAATACATGAGCAGCTCCCTTGGTTCCATAAAGTGGATTCTTAACATCGCATACTGCTATTATCTTGCAGTCGTTAGCAAGACAACGGGAAACTTCTAAGGCTTCTATCATCCCTCGTCCACCATCACATGTAGCACTTCCGCCTAAACCTATAATAATGGTTGTGCATCCTCTCTTGATTGCATCTGCTACCATTTCTCCCACACCGTATGTAGTGGCGATAAGAGGGTTGCGCTTATTCTTTGGCACAAGTGTTAGGCCGCAGGCCGATGCCATTTCCATGTATGCCGTCTGTCCGTCTGAGCTTATGGCATAAGTGGCGTCCACGGTTTCCATTAGTGGACCATGCACTTGTATATTTATATTTTCAGTCTCTTTAAAACGTTGTATGCAGCAAACCAGTCCCTCGCCACCATCACTCAGAGGCAGTTCTGTTACCTGTGCGTCTGACTTCGCACTAAGAATAACCTCGGCAGCCGCACGGCATGCCTCAGTGGCTGACATACAACCTTTAAATGAGTCGAAAGCAAGCGCTATCTTCATTGTGGTTTTTGTTGGATTATAATGTGCAACAACTTATTTTACAAACATATAAGCTATGACCAATTGTATTACTATAATGAGTGGTATTCCGTACTTGAACTTCAGATGCATAGTCTTATGATGCCATACTCTCATGCCAAGATATGCACCTATGCTGCCTCCTATTATTGCTAGTCCTATTAGTGAGTTCTCTGGTATGCGCCATTTGCCTTTCTTAGCCTTGTACTTGTCAATGCCGTATATAATGAAGGTGACGATATTTATTATGACTATTATTATTGAGATTGATTCCAGCATAAAAAACTATTTCAATTGTTTGCCGTCAGAAAAAGCATTGCCTACTCGTTTGCCAAGTTCTACATAACCGTGATGAATCGGTTCGTAGGTTATAAGCTCCATCTTTTCTACATCAGGTTTGCCGTCTTCAGCAAGATACTTTTCATCTACGAGGATATTAACAATTTCTGCTACGATATAGTAACCCTCCTCGCTCTCATCAATCTTTCTGAGAATACGACACTCCATTGTCATTGGGAAATTTGTGAATACGGGAGCGTTAACATTCTCTGACTTGATGGCTGTCCATCCTGTTTTCTGCATCTTCTCGGGATCGTTCTTTGCACTCACAATACCTACAAAGTCAGAAGCTGCCATAGTTTCTTTTGTGGCAAATGCCACTGTGAACTCATTGCAGCGGGCAAGGTTCTCTGTTGTGGCATGATTGCCCATTGATATCATAATTTCCTTAGCGTCCCATTGCCCTCCCCAAGCTGCATTCATTGCGTTAGGTGTACCGTCGCTGTTATATGTTCCGATGATGAGTACTGGTTGTGGAAGCATCCACGATTTCTGTCCAAAACTTTTCATGATGGTTGTATTTATAAAAACAAATGATTATTCTTGTAACCACCTAAAACTGGTGATAGTTTATTACCTATTTCCTCTATTAATCTTGCATCACAACTTCTTGCGTGCTTGGGGCAAATGCTGATGCATCGCATGCAACTGATGCATGTCTCTTTATCTGTTGTTTTAGGATTACTTATGTCTATTGCGCCAACAGGACATTCCTTTGCGCACAAACCACAACCCGTACAGTTGGCATCGGCCATTGGCTTTAATGGTGAGCCATTGAAAACCTTGTATGTTCTGTGGTTGCCAGATAAAGTCAAAGTGACAGCTGCGTTGCTATTAAGTCTTTGGCGTATTTGTTGGCAGAATTCAGTTAACTGTGTCTTGTCGTTATCATTTGGCCTGCCTATAGCATATTGTCTGAATATGGAGTGCTCGGCAACGGCAGCAATAGCAGCAATGCATTTGAAGCCAATATCTTCCAGCGTGTCTTGGAGTTCGGTAAGCGTGTCTTCCCACTCACGGTTGCCGTAAACACAATTAAGAATGGCTTTTGCGCCATTGCCCTTAATCATTTGCAAACGTTTTATAGCAATGTGGGGAACTCTGCCTCCGTAAGAAGGAACAGACACTATGCATATGTCGTTTTCGCAAAGAGCTTGTGCATTTATTTCACGGCATAAGTCTATATTTGCAAAGTCTTTAAATAAATTACTTGCCAATATATCTGCCACCTTTTCCGTTCCTCCTGTAGGACTGAAGAGGATATTATAATTTGCCATGTTTTTTTACTATTTAATTTATAAACCTAAATCTTCTTCAAACATCAGGTAATGACTCTTGTGCATACCGAGACTCTGATATGCCTTCTGTGCAGAAAGGTTGGTCTTGTCAGCATATAGGCGAATCTGTGATACGTTATTTTCCTTTGCTGCATCTTTCACTTTCTGATACATTGCTTTATAGACACCTTGTTTTCTGTATTCTGGTGTCACATATACACTCTGAATCCACCAATACCATTCGTTGTTCCAGTCGCTCCATTCGCGGGTAATCATCAGACTTCCAATAGTTCTTCCCTCATATTTAGCCACCCAATAGATGCCTTTAGAATCATCGAGCATGGCGGCAGTAACTCCTTTTGTTACTTTTTCTTTGTTGAGGACACAACCTTCTGACTCCATCGCCATATCTGCTTGGAATTGTACGATGGTATCAATGTCACAGACTTCACCTCGTGATACTGCAAAATTTATATTTCCCATTATCTGATTATTCTCTGTTTTATTATTTTTCTTATGCTTGAGATTGTCTGGAATATCAACAAACTTGTTAGATGTCAGTTAAAGAACTAAATTATCTAATGCAAAGATATTGATTTATTTTTAAAATCACTTCAAAACAATCTTAAAATAGGAATTGCTAAATTAATGCGTGGTATTACAAATCTGATTTTGTGTGAAACTTAATTACATAGCAAATACATTCAGGGAAGACTACTTTGATTTATTATGCCGTTGTATTAGACATTTTAGTATGTATGATTATTCTCAGTAAGTAGGCTTCTTACTCGCAGTTTGTAGGTCAAAAACTAACAGTCAGAACGCCACTTACTGATATTTATTGCTAATTTCTTTGCTGTTTTGAATATTTTTGTATCTTTGTAATCAATTATGACATACGAAGATTTATTTAAAGAAAAAGCTGCAAGTGGATATACTGTATGTTGTGTTGATACTTGTCCGTTACGCGAAGAGTGTTTGCGCTGGTTGGTATGGCAACAGATGCCTGCAACAAGGGCCACTTTTTCGTGTGTGAATCCCAAATACGAGAGTGTAGGAACAGAGTGTTGCGCATATCATAGGAATGCTCGGAAGGTTATGATGGCGCAAGGTATGACGCAAATTTTCACAGACGATATGCCTAAGAGGGTGGAGCAGGGCGTGAGAAATACGCTAATCGAACGTTATAATCGTGCCTACTATTTTGAATATCGCAACGGAAAACGCATCATTCCGCCTTTGATGCAAGAGGAAATAAGACAGGTGTTTCGTGATTTTGGATGGAACGCAGAAGTCGAGTTTGATGGATATGTAGAGGACTTCGATTGGTAAATAACATTATGAAATAGCATTTTGAAAACAGATGCTTGATATAATGGAGTTTACCACAATTAATTATTAAGGTTTATGCAAACAGATACATTCAAAGATAAAGTAGTTATTATAACAGGTGGCGCAAACGGAATTGGAAGATGCATAGCCGATGAGTTCCGCAATCAGGGAGCCATAGTTTATGTGATTGACAAGCAGGAGGGAGAACATTACGTTGGCGACATTTCCAAGAAAGAGGTGCTTGAGGCTTTTGCAAGTGAGGTGCTGAGTAACCACAACAAAGTAGATGTTATTGTAAACAATGCTTTGCCATTGATGAAGGGTATTGATGAATGCTCATACGAAGAATTCCAATATGCCTTGAGTGTGGGAGTCACAGCGCCATTTTATTTGGTCAAACTCTTTTTGTCTCATTTGGCAGATGGCGCATCCATCATCAATATCTCTTCCTCCCGTGACCGTATGAGCCAGCCACAAACCGAGAGTTATACAGCAGCCAAAGGCGGTATTGCTGCGCTTACTCATGCATTAGCGGTAAGTTTAGCTGGACGTGCAAGAGTAAACTCCATTTCTCCAGGATGGATAGATACGGCATACACCATTTATGAAGGTCCCGATGCCACGCAACAACCTGCAGGTAGGGTAGGGAATCCTAAGGATATTGCCAATATGGTGTTGTTTCTTTGCAGCGACAAGGCCGGTTTCATCACGGGCGAGAATATTTGTATTGATGGCGGCATGACCAAGCAGATGATTTATCACGGAGATTGTGGTTGGAAGTTGGAGAAATAATAACGTTAAGAAATAATATGAAAATAGAAATAGCGCCACAAGAAACCACACGTGCCGAAGCATTTGACCTTTGGATGACCTCTCCAATGCCCATGGTTACATTGACAAAAACATTCAATGTTACTAAGCTGCTTAGGGTAAGCAAGAAGCGTGAAATCAGATTTAATGCCCTGCTATGTTGGTGTATAGGAAAGGCTGCAAGCAACATTAAAGAGTTCTATATTCTACCCGAAAACGACAAACTTTTTAAATATGATAGCATTGCCATAAATGTAATTGTTAACAACAGCAAAGGTGGACTCAATTCTTGTGACATTGCTTACACCGATGATGTTGAACAATTTGCCAAGGAATATAACCTACTGACAGCTCAGGTTTCCACGCAGTGCAAGAGTTCATTCCTTAAGGATAGTATGATTGTGGGAACATCGGCACTAATAGATACGGAACTCGACAGCATCGTAAACCAATATACCGATAAGTTCTGCAATCCGATGGTCATGTGGGGCAGGTATCGTCGTAATTGGCTCCGTACCACTTTGCCCATATCGTTTCAGTTTCACCACGTGCAGATGGATGGCGGGCACGGTGCCAACTTTTTAGAGCAACTTCAGCAAGTGATAAATGATTTATAACAACTTTATGTTAGCCTATTGCCTCGCAAGCTAGAACCGACGAACGAGAGAGATCTGAATCAAGCTTGCTTGTATTATGCCGAGCGAGGAGGAGGAAGACGAAGCCAAATGTTTACTAAGGCAGAAGGACGGATAATGTTGATGATATAAATAGAAAAATATGAGCAGATATAAAAAAGTCAGTATGTACGCCAAGAAGATTTGATAAATAATTCCGACATCTTCAGTGGAGACAAAGGCAATGGGTATTTTATGGGTAAGGCTAGGCATTTTGTTCTTAAAGATGGCATGAATAACCTCTATGAGCCTATTCGTAATGGTGTTCTCAGGTATTTCAAGGATAATGAAATTTCATGGTGGGGAGGAGGCAAGCCCTCTGGTCATACCCTGTCTTCGCAAATAGCTTGTCTAAATCATCTTTTTGCCATAATGAATGATAAATCATCCGTTCTTGCTATGCTTAATGGAGTTAGAGATGAATTCAAAGATGTTCTTCCTATAATGTGTGATGCTAACCCGCAATATATCGGATTTGAAGTAGTATCAAAGGAAGATCCCTTGAACGAAAAAACATCTACTAGAGGTTCAAACTGCACCTCTGTGGACGCTTTCATACATGCGAAGCACAGAGACGACAGCATCTGGCTTATACCAATAGAATGGAAGTATACCGAGCATTATGCAAATCTAGACAAATCAAAAGAGGATAGACAAGGAGAAGAAAAAGGGAGCAATGGAAAGGGACAAGAGCGCGTGAGAAGATACTCAACTCTCACCGATGCATCATTACAGCTCAAGAGTCTTGATTTGTATTATGGTTCCATATACTATCAGGAACCTTTTTACCAGCTTATGCGCCAAACCCTTTGGGCCGAGAACGTTGTAAAGCTTAAGGAAGAAAATCTCAAAGCTGATAATTATATGCACATACATGTCATCCCTTCGGACAACAAAGACCTTCTTGCCAAAAAGTATTCTGTGTCTGGCATGGGTATGGAAGAGACTTGGAGAAGTATGTTAAGCGAGCAAAGTAAGTACATTATAGTTGATCCACAAAAATTATTAGAACCGATAAAGGACAAATACCCCGAACTGGCATCATATCTTAAAAAAAGATATTGGTAACAACTATTCAAAAACAACGATTTATGTTAGCATACACATACATAGAAAAAGGAAAGTTCGCTTTGGTGGAGAAGCCGAAGCCTGAGATAATTGACCCGGTCGATGCAAATTATTGAGGAACACATAACTGAAAAGGGAAGTATGAAATAAAATTATTATCAATGTAAAAGCCGATATTATTATGAAGATTAATAACAAACGATTCACCCCTGATAGAGTCGAGCGACTCTCTAATTGTGAGATGTTCGTTTTCGGTAGTAATATAGAGGGGGAACACATTGGAGGTGCAGCAAGATTTGCTTGTGAAAAGTTTGGCGCTGAATGGGGTGTTGGTGATGGACCGACAGGACAGTGCTATGCTATACCAACAATGCATGGTGGACTTGAAGATATACGGCCATACGCTGAGAAATTCATTGCCTATGCAAAGGCACATCCAATGAATCGATTTCTGCTTACACGTGTAGGGTGTGGTATTGCAGGATTCAAAGATTCAGACATGGCGCAATTATTTGACGATGTTTTGGACATTCCTAATATTGCGTATCCTCGCCAGTGGTTGCCGTACATGACTATTGACTACACACTCGGTTTGAAGACACCGAGAGGGAAAGAGGCAGCGCCGCTTGTTATAAGTGATATAGTCTTAAAACGTCTTTGCGAACAGCATCTATACGAGATCGGAGCAGGAATAGATCACTATTTGCCGAATATAAAAGTGAGATACGTATCAGAAAACAAAAAGTTTGCGTATGTTTATTTTGGCGATTTCTTTTTCTTTGGAGATGACTTCTATGTATGGGAACAAGATGATAAATATTCAGACGACCATAATCAAGACGTAGTGGAAGAAGTGTTCAACGATGAATGTGAGGGACGAGGTTATGCCGTAGAGTTATTTTTGCCGGTGTGCAAACAGAATTCAATGACAGCAATGGAGAAAGAATCTACACAGGGGACGTTATAAAAGTTGAAGAATCCCAAAACATAACAAAGGAACTGGCGGTTGGTGCATTGAGTTCTGAGGAAGGAATAGGTACATATTGTTTTATATTAGACAATCATAGTTGGAGTTTGGCTGATTGCAATAGCCAACATTATCGGATGACACGCATTGGCACGGTGTTTTATCAGTTGGATGTCGCAGATTTTACTGGCGTCAATCAGCGCGTTATGAACTTTAATGGGTGGAGAGATACTGAGGAAGATAGGCACCAGAAAGTATTGATGGCAAAATTTACTCCGAATTACAATCAAGAACTTTGGAGATATCAAGGACTTGAGATATTGGGAGTAGAATTTGATTGGAGATAATATAATTATAAATCGTAGGATAATATGAAACTTACCAACAAACAAAAAGGCGAACTTGGAGAAATTCTTGTCTCAATGGAGTTAATGAATATGGGATTGGATGTTGTTAACATCAACACTGTCTATAGAAATTACAAAAATGCGGATTTAATCTGCATTAATTCCAACAATGGCAAGAGTGTAATGATTCAAGTGAAATCAGGAACAACCCATAATATATTAACAGGATATATTTCAGAAGTGGATGGTACGATTCCTAATTTGGAAACTTCAGTCATTGGTCCCTGGGTGTTTGTTTATATGCCTGATGATAAAATGTCAAATATGGAGTTTTATATTCTAACAAGAGAAGAAGTGATTGAACTTATTTCTTCCAGCAACAAATGGTATGCAACCGAATATTATCGCGAGTTGAAGAAGAAATACCCCGTAGGTATTGAAATAGAATGGCTGAAAGGAAAGTCATCAAAAGCAACCAAACTACATCCGGAATATAAAAGTACATTGCATCAGCCATCCAAAGACAATTGGTATAAAATAACAGAACTACTTGAATGATGTAAATTGCTACAAATTTGTAGGGGTTGTTTTCATAACAACTTTTTTTAGAATTCCTTCCCATGAATTATGAATTTATTGACACAATCATATAAATTAGATAAAGTTATATTGAATATAAACCATGCTAGCATACACATACATAGAAAAAGGAAAGTTCGCTTTGGTGGAGAAACCGAAGCCTACACTTATAGAACAAACCGATGCCATTGTTCGTGTGACAATGAGCAGTATCTGTTCAAGCGACCTACATATTAAGCATGGGAGTGTGCCACGTGCAGTTCCTGGTATTACCGTAGGACACGAAATGGTGGGAGTGGTTGAAGAAGTTGGCTCTGAGGTAACCAATGTAAAGCCAGGCGATAGAGTGACCGTAAACGTAGAGACCTTCTGCGGTGAGTGCTTTTTCTGCAAGAATGGATATGTGAATAATTGTACCGACCCGAATGGCGGTTGGGCTTTGGGTTGCCGTATCGATGGCGGACAGACGGAATACGTGCGTGTTCCTTTAGCCAATCAAGGACTGAATCGTATTCCCGACAGCGTGACCGATGAACAGGCGTTGTTTGTTGGTGATGTCTTGGCTACTGGCTTTTGGGCGACACGTATCTCAGAAATAACTGAAGACGATACCGTACTGATTATAGGAGCAGGACCTACGGGCATCTGTACTCTGCTTTGTGTTATGTTGAAGAATCCCAAGCGCATCATTATGTGTGAGAAGTCGAAAGAAAGACGTCGCTTTGTGCAAGACCATTATCCTGATGTGCTGCTCACCACTCTCGAAGAATGCAAGGATTTTATTCTGGAGAATAGCGACCACGGTGGTGCCGATAAAGTGCTTGAAGTGGCTGGTGCTGATGATACCTTCCGTTTGGCGTGGGAGTGTGCTCGTCCGAATGCCATCGTAACGGTAGTGGCCCTTTACGACCACCCCCAAGTTCTTCCTTTGCCAGAAATGTACGGCAAGAATCTAACCTTCAAGACCGGTGGCGTGGATGGTTGCGATTGCGAGGAAGTGCTTAAACTGATAGAGGAGGGTAGGATAGATACCACTCCGCTCATTACGCATCGTCTCCCATTAAATGAAATTGAGGAAGCTTACCGCATCTTTGAGAACAAATTGGATGGAGTCATTAAAGTGGCTATCATCTGATAGCAAAGTCGAACATATAATTTTAAGACAATGAAAGAAGAATGTTTGATATGTAGCGCTCCATTGAAGTATTTGGAAAAGGAAATTCTCATGGAGTGTGCCATTTGCCACAAGAAGGAAGATAGCAAGACCTGTTGCGAACAAGGACATTACGTTTGCAACGAGTGCCATACAAAGGGTATAGATGCCATTTACAAACTTTGCCTTGACGAAACCTCAAAGAATCCGATAGAGATTATGGAGAAAATGATGGCCTTGCCTTTCTGTCACATGCACGGCCCCGAGCATCATGTGATGGTTGGAACTGCTCTGTTGACAGCATATCATAATGCAGGAGGGGATATTGTACTTTCCGATGCTTTAGTGGAATTGATGAAGCGAGGCAAGCAGGTCCCAGGTGGAGCTTGTGGCTTCTGGGGAGCCTGTGGAGCGGGTTTAATTCAGGTATGTTCGTTTCTGTCATTTCGCACTCCACACCCTTGACTATCGAACCTTTTGCTTTGTCGCATAAGATGTCGGCTGCATCGTTAGATAGGATTGCCGAGGCGGGTGGTCCACGATGCTGCAAGCGCGATTCTTATCTGTCCATTCTGGCTGCCATTGATTTTGTGGAAACGAACTTCGGTATATGTATGGACAAATCTTCCATCGTGTGCATGCATTTCGGCAAGAACAACCAATGCATTCGAATGCGATGTCCTTTCTATCCTAAACATCAGTAATAACTTATATTTAGTTGCATTTTATGAGAGTATTGATTTTATGCACAGGCAATAGTTGCCGTAGTCAGATGGCACACGGATTTATTCAGTCGTTTAATCGTGAGGTTGAAGTGCACTCTGCTGGAACAAAACCGGCCGAGAGGGTGAATCCTAAAGCCATTCAAGTGATGAAGGAAGTGGGTATTGACCTGTCCAATCATAGGCCCAAAAGTGTAGAAATATATCTCAATGATGAGTGGGATTATGTGATAACTGTTTGTGGCGGAGCAAACGAGAGTTGTCCAAGATTCATTGGCAAAGTAGGCAAGCGACTGCACATCGGTTTTGATGACCCTTCGGATGAAACGGGTACTGATGAATTTGTAATGAAGGAATTCCGAAGAGTGAGGGACGAAATCCAAGCGAAGTTTAAGGAAATCTTCTTATAAGATAATATGCAACCACCGAAGATAGAATGCTCCACCCCAGAAGAAAGGCGAGCCTACGTCCTCGAAGCCTGGAAATGCCTGCA
>JAZLCN010000065.1:0-2749 GCA_045614255.1 Prevotella sp. | reverse complement strand
TTCAGTAGGATTGTCGAGCAGTCCTAATATATTCAAGAGTGTTGATTTGCCACAACCAGAAGGTCCCATGATTGCCACGAACTCACCTTCTTCTACTTTCATTGTTATGCCTGCAAGGGCAATGGTTTCCACCTCTTCTGTGCGGAACACCTTCTTAATGTTTTCTAACTGTATCATGATGTTTTATTTTTAACAACGAATTAAACTAATTATACGAATTTTACCACGAGTAGTTATTTTATTCTTTAGGAGTGAAGGAGTGCAGACGTATGCTTTGGTAACAGTCTTCAATTTTTCAATCCTTCACGTGTTGATGAGCTTCAGCGAGTAATCCTTCAATCCTTCAATCCTTCAATCCTTAACCAAAACCTACTCCGTCTTAATGCTATTAATAGGATTCTCATTTGCCGTTTTCCAACTTTGGATAATCACTGTTGAGAGTGTAATGAAGGCAACGACAACAAGCGACAAGGCAAACAGCCACCAATGTATTTCCGTGCGCTCGGCAAAGTTCTTAAGCCATTCGTTGCCGAAATACCATGCAGCTGGTGCGGCAATAACAAAGGCAATGGCAATCATCGTGGCATATTTTCGGCATAGCAATAGGAGTATTTCGCCTACACTGCTACCCATTATCTTTCGGATGCCTATCTCCTTGCGACGGTATTCCGTTTCAAACATCGTAAGGCAGAACACGCCGATGAGCGTTATCAGCAGGCAGACAACAGAGAATATCACAACCTGAGAGATAAAGCGGAACTCCTCTTTGTATGTGTCTTCAAGCTCTTTGTCGAGGAAGCTAACGTTTACATAGCCGTGACCTTCCGTTTTGTTTATGCAATCCTCAAGTCTTTTGCGCATCTCCACCTTGTCGGTGCCAGCTGCTACGCGGATGTTCATCACGTTACCGCCTCCCCAACTTTGATAGTTCTCTCCATATATAACGAATGCTTGTGGTTTGCTTGCATTGTCTTGACGTACAGAGCCGAAACGAACATTCTCGCATACACCAACTACTCGTAAATCGTTTCTAATCAAAGGCTTGTCCATCTCAACCCAATCCCATTGCTTGCGTGCAGCTTCATTTATTATATAAACATCACCATCATGCTCGTTGAAGTCGCGACCCTCAATAACTTTTATGCCTAATGTCCTGAGATATTGCCAGTCAACAGGCAATGCTTCAAAAAATACAGTATGTTCATCATCGCCTCTTCCCCATTGCATGTATGAATCATTCGTTCCGATAACGTTCTGGCTTCTGGATATTGATTCAACACCCGAAATGTTTTTAAGGTTCTGTGCCAACTCATCGAATTTGCCTGCTCTTATATAGTCAAGTCGTGCAAAGAACACCTGTTCCTTGTCGAAGCCATAATCGGAATTGAAGATATAGCGGCTTTGCATAAACAGAATACCTATATAACTTACCATAAAGAACGACACAACCAACTGGAGCGCAACGAGTATAGTGCGCAACTGTTTGCCTTTTGGCGACAAACCAAACGAGCCTTTCAATACCAATGCCGGAGCAAACGAGGTGGCATAGAAGGCAGGATACATGCTTGCGCCCACAGCTGTGATGATGCTTGCTGCCAATGTCAGTAATATAATACCCAGGTTCTCTTTTATTGCGATGTTGCCTTGCATCAGTTCCTTTATCTCTGGCATCTCAGATAATATATAGATAATGCCTGTGGCCACGGCAAATGCAAATAGCGAAACAACAATGCTTTCGCAAACAAGTTCCATTCTTTGTGCCCAAAGTCCTTTGCCAAGCACAAGACGTGTGTTGATGCCCTTTATGCGCATAGGACTCTCAGCAAGCGTGAAGTTCAGGAAGTTGATGGCAGCAACCAGCAGCACCAGCAGACAAGCAATCTCCAGAATCATCATCATTCCCTTGTTGCCTTTGTCGAAATAACTTTCTGTGCCAGAGAAGTATGTATCAGCCATTGGATTCAGACGTACCTTGCGCTTGGCAAATACCTCTTTAAGGTATTCTCTGTTTTCCTCAGTGTCCGCTTCCTGCTTTATTAAGTTTTCAAATAATCTGTATTCAATATCTCTGATTTGCTTCTCCACCTCTGCCACATTGGCATCTTTGCGCAGCTTAATAAAGCAGCCGTAGTTCTGGTTGTTAGGATTTAATTTGTTATCGTCTTGCCAGTGGCTGTACATGATGTTTCGAACAGATGAGTTTTCGGGAAAGTCCTCATATACGCCACGCACCAGCACACTGTCGGTACCATCATACATATACCTGCCTGCTACCTGCACCTCATCGAAAAACAACATCGCCATAGATGCAGGTATAAGAACGCCAGCACGGTCTTCGTCTGTCCATTCCAATTTGCCGTCAAGGCAACGGGGAGAGAAAGGAGACAGCACTTTGTTGCCTGCTCTTGAAAACAATACCGACAAATCAACTCCGTTCTTCTTTGCTTCCCAATGGGCAGGATACAACTGATAACAGCTGACTGCTTCTACCTGAGGCAATTCGGCAATGCCTTCTGCATGAGGGCGTGAACAACATATACCGAAACCATTTTGTCCTTCCGCCATTGCAGACAGTTCCAATCGGTATATTCTTTCATAGTCTTTTATGCCCTTGTTATAACTATTGTTATAATCCACCTGTGTCATAAACACATAGAAGGCGGCAAAGGCAATGGTAAGCCCGATAAAGTTGAGTATGCTCGCCACCTTAAAGCGACGGAACATGTACCATAGGTTTCTTAGTATTTCC
>JAZLCN010000064.1:0-2582 GCA_045614255.1 Prevotella sp. | reverse complement strand
CGATTCGCAAGGTGACAACATCCTCAAATACAGAGTGGTGGATATAATGCTCCAAGTGTATTACTTCTGGCACCTACTACAACCCGAGGACAAGCAATGGTTGCTCGATTTGGACTGCAGCGAAGCCGACTGCATCGTGCTTGCAGGTATGTATCACAGTTGGCGCACATGGGAAGAATCTTTTACAGATGAAGATACGGGCGAGACGCTAACAGTTGAACGCCACGAACTTCTTACCACTCCTTTGTTTGAAAGTCATGAAGGCGAGGCTGAAGCATTGTTAGAAAAAGTGTGCAAAGCCAGCGATACACGTCGCAAAATTAAAGACATCGTCTGTACATTGAGAACCACACCACTGAACTATACACCCCTGTTGGTTGACAATGTCGAAAACCTTTACGATGATGACCGCCTTTGGGCATACAAGGAGATAGGCGACCTGTACCGTTGGGGAAAAGAGGAATTCGGTTTCTTCATCGACAAGCAAAAGGCGAAGGAGTATTACGACAAGGCGGGTGTTACCGACGAGAATCCGCTTGAGGACAGTGATAAGCATGACGACCCCGACCCATGCATTTACATATATACTGTGAGAGGTGAGATAACTCCATTGAAGGAACTTACAGAGAAAATTGCAAACAAATATGGCGACACAGAGAATGAATTAGGTTGGTATGTTCCGATGAATATCTTTATGTACTACCTTGTGAGGACAGACCCTAAACGAGCAGACTACTGTGGCAATCTTCTAAGTGCTGAAGAAAAAGATGGTGCACTGCTGCTAAAGTTTGAAACCGAACGTGATCAGAATGCATTTTTTGCCTATGCCCTGAAAGCAAAGTTCCCGGAACTCGAGGTGGAAATTGAAGAAGAACTTTATGAAGATGATACGTTCGAATAAAACAACCTTTGTGCCAGCGATTGAAAGGTCGGGCTTAGATGAAGATTTGCAGATTATCAATGTGCCGGAGGGTATGACCGACCATTTCAAGCAGATACTGCCCGAGGAATATCATGAATTCATCGTAGAATAGAAATAGAAGAAAACTACGGCGAAGAAGTAACGATTAACGTAGAAGGATTAACGTTGACTAACACCCCGGAGCGCATGCTTCGGGGTGTGTCATTTCTTGATAGTAACAATATCAACGGGTGAGACGGATGTAGACAGTTAGCAACTGTGTTGTTTTCGCTTGCTGACGCGTTGACTTTAATAATCAACACAATGGCACAGAACAGATATCATGCTCGCTTAACAAAAAAGTTACCCCAATCTTTGAATATTTCTTCTAAAGTTACTATATTAGCGGGGTGAAATGAAAATCGTAAATAATAACAATATGAAAAACCTCGCGATGTAGAGGCAATCGCTAACCCGAATCATGTATTGTCCAAATTGTAAACAGGAATTTCCTGGCAAGTTCTGTCCCGAGTGTGGAACGAAACTCATCGAAAAATCAATGAGAATGTGCCCCAACTGCAAGGTTGAGGTAGAGAGCAAGTTCTGCCCCGAGTGTGGAGCGCAGACCGTGGAGGTGGTAGAGAAAATGGTGAAGATGTGTCCCAACTGCAAGGTTGAGACGGAGAGCAAGTTCTGCCCAGAGTGTGGAGTGAAGATTGAGGAAATGGCGGTAAAGTCAACTGCCACTGGCGAGATTGTTGCAGCCGGTCAGCAAGAGGATGCCGAGACTTGTTACCGCACTGCCGAAGATTACTACTATGGTCGCAACGGCAAGACACAGGATTATGAGGAGGCGGTCAACTGGTATAACAAAGCTGCTGAACAAGGACATGCAGCGGCGCTGTATAGTCTTGGTTATTGCTATGAAAACGGCGAAGGTGTTGATCAGGATGAAGATGAGGCTTTTGAATGGTATTTGAAGGCTGCAGAACGGGGACACCTTAAATCACAAGCTGAAGTTGGTAGATTATTCTATATGACTGATCAATATGAAGAGGCTGTACCATGGTTGCTTAAGGCTGGTGAACGTGATGATGTTGATGCCCAGAGATTATTAGGATATTGCTATGAAGTGGGGCTTGGAGTTGATGAGGATAAAAATGAGGCTATCAAGTGGTATAAAAGGGCTGCAGCACAAGGCGATGAACAGGCCATTGAGCTATTGGAAAAAATTGACGAATAGGTCGTTGACTGATAATTTTACAGAACCATTTTAATATTAGCATTATGAAAGATTCAGCAAAGTATTTAAAGCAGTATGCAGCACTTGAAGAAGCGGCTAAGGCCGAGATTGTTGAAATCTTGTCCGCTAACCCCACAGGTCGCTACATCTATTTCAATTGCGAAATAGAGGAAGAAGATGAAGCCTATGCCGACAGCCTAATTATAGTTATGGACGGCAACGAAGACGTTCTGCGTATTTGCGGAGTGGGACTTAATGATGACAACCAGATTGTGGTTATTGATGAAGAAGATGAAGAGGAATGGTTTGTTCCTGATGAGTGGACGCATGCTTACCTCGAAATGTACCAGTTTGTGGTCGATAACTTGGCGTATGCAAAGCAGGAACCCGTGCTCAATTAAATATTTATGAAAAAAGTAACGATTACCATTGAAGGCA
>JAZLCN010000063.1:0-1964 GCA_045614255.1 Prevotella sp. | reverse complement strand
ATCAAAAGACTCCCAATGTCACTAGCATCAATCAATGTCGCTTCAAAGGTTTCAAGTTCTTCCATGAATTCCATAATTTATTCTAAAAGTTAATATTGTTATTTACATTGCAAATTTTTCTTACCATACGCAATCGCGGTTTGAAACGGTTGCTTTTCAAACTGCTGTCTGTCAGTGCCATCCCCATGCAATACTTGCTGAACTTTGCAGGGAATATGCGCAGCTGGTTCAACATGGCCGAGATGGGTGAAAAGACGTTGCCGTCGCGTTTGTGCTCGATTATCACCAACCCTTCCACAGCACATACGCCGCCGCTCTTCAGATTGTGGAATCTAAGGTTGGTGTCAATGGTGAGTCGCTCGGTCTTTCCTTTGTTCACTAGGGTTATGCGCGAGAACTTGTTTTCTATTCTCTTGCTAAGATCAGAATAGGCATAGTTGGCTTTTTCGTTGATGAACAGTTCCTGCTCTGCCACATTGCCCTCAACATATTCTATGCGCTTTTTCTTTGTGCGCCCCTTGTTGTTTTTGTTCTTTATCTCGAGGAAAGCCACGCCCGAGTGCACATATTTTCTTATGCGTATCTTCTGTCTGCGCTTTCTGCCATGCAGATGTTCCATATACATATGCGCATCACTGGTCTCGAAATACAAAGTGTAGTATGGCATGTTCAGTTGGCCGTCAATGCTCTGCACCATATATTCCTCTTTGGCAATATTGAGTAGTTTGACCAACATAGGCATGGTCGTGACATATTTGGTGTCGATGCGATTCATCAATCGTACCGATTTCATTTCGTCCAATGATATTGTAGTGTAAGAATTTAATATGTCGAGCATTTTTTTAATGCTTGTATTTCGGGTTGTGTGTAGTTAATTTCGTACAAAGTTATTAAAAAAAAGTGACAGATTAACAAATTTGTCAACAATTAACATTATAATGCGCCATTTGCTTTCTATTGTCAATAAAATGCATCTGTGCAATCGTTTTAACAACATATATTCTTTATAAAATATAAATGGGACATATGATACTCAAGAAACAATGTAACTTTGTCCTATTATATATAATGTGTAGTATAAATATTGCGACTATGAAGAAATTTTTTATGGGACTTGTAGCCTTGACTTTGCCTGTATCCATTGGAGCTCATGACTTCAAGGAGGCAGACTATACACCAGTTAAAACCGTTTTCAAACTTTTCGCGCCCAATGATGCGAAGAATGTGAAGTTGAGAATATACTCAGATGGTCATAATGGTAAGGCCAAGAAAACTGTCAAGATGACGCTCACTGGCGATAACCAGTGGGAGGCCACTGTAAAGGGTGACCTGATGAACCGCTTCTACACCTTTGACATGGGACGCGGAGAGTGTGCCGGACTCTTTGCCAAGGCCGTAGGTGTCAACGGTAAGCGTGCCGCCATTATAGATATGGCTGCCACCAATCCTGAAGGTTGGGAGAGTGACGTTCGTCCAGTGATAAAGTCGCCTGCCGACCTCGTGATATATGAGATGCATCACCGTGATTTCTCTATCCATGAGTCATCTGGTTTGGTAAACAAAGGCAAGTTCCTCGCGCTGACAGAGCAGAAAGCCATCGACCATCTCAAGGCACTTGGCGTTAATGCCATTCATATTCTGCCTTCTTACGACTATGCCTCTGTTGATGAGACTCGTCTCAATGAACCGCAGTATAACTGGGGCTATGACCCAGTGAACTATAATGTGCCAGAGGGTTCTTACTCTACCGACCCATATACTCCAGCTGTGAGAATAAAGGAGTTCAAGCAGATGGTGCAGGCCCTGCACAAGGCAGGAATCAGAGTTATCCTTGATGTAGTGTATAATCACACATGGGACATCAACGGCAGTAATTTCCAGCGCACCTATCCTGATTATTTCTATCGTAAGACTGCAGACGGTAAGTATTCCGATGGCTCTGGTTGTAATAATGAGACAGCCAG
>JAZLCN010000062.1:0-38451 GCA_045614255.1 Prevotella sp. | reverse complement strand
ACAAAGACACTAGCAGATGTTCAGATTTTTTTGAAAAATTAAAAGGGTGAGTGCGTTAAGAGGAAAAACAAATAGAGACGCCATGCATGACGCCTCTATTTTTACTAAGAAAATTATTCCAATTATAATAATTTCTGTCCGCTATTTCACCACCACCTTCTTTCCATCCTTAATATAAAGTCCCTTGGTAGGTCTCTTTACCTTTCGGCCTTGGAGGTCGAAGAAGTCGGAAGATGATAGCTTGCCGGTTGTAATGTCTTCTATGCCATTAACTCTTCTACTCGACAATGGTTTAATACTAAGTTCCTTCCAACCTTCTGTAGATCTATAGAGTTCTACACTCTCATCTGGCACATACACACCTACTATACAGATGGCAGACCCTAAAAATACATCCTTGCCAAGTTTTGGAGGAATTGGAGCAAGACAAATAAACTCGGCTCTTCCAATGCCATCAGTAAGAACCTCCACATATACATTGGCAAAAGCCCTGTCACCAATGCTATCTATTGTCTCCGATAAGGTAAATCCAGAACCATACCGTCCGTTTTCCATGAAATTGCCATATATCAGTCTCGTTCCCTTCTTTACCACATCGTCACCACCACCGTTATAATGATAGGCTGTTATGCCGTCTGAAGAATACAAAATATTGTTATCTATTATAAATGAGGTGTTACCTGAAGATGGTCTGATTTCATTGTCTTTATATTGCCCAGGTGAATTATAAACATCTTTGCCGAGAGTTGGATATGTAGAACTTGCTAATTCATATATAACATAACCATAATCAGTTATTACCATTAGTGCATTGTCTGCCAAATGTTTCAGTGTCTTCGGCAATATAATCTGAGGCCGAGGCTGTGTATAATTATTTTTTGCATAAAAGGTTTTTGAAGGGATTGTATCTAAGTCAACATCGCTCAAATCCAATTTTCTTATATCGGAAAGTATCTTACTTCTAAGATAGTCAAAATCTTCAGGTCTGGGTTTGCCTGATAAAGTAAGGTTGTGGATTGGTTCTTTTACATCCTTCAAACTCTCTTCTAATGAAGCTTTATCTAAATTGACTTCAATGGAACTTTGTCCGAACATGGTGCATGCAAATAAACAAACAATAGACAAAGTAGTAAATATTCTTTTCATAGGCATCAGGTTTTAATGAATTAAATATTAGATTGTCTTTATTTTGCAAATATACTTATTATTCTCTTATCGGCAAAATAAAGTGGCGGTAATTTGTTGCTAAAAGTTGCTGATGGTTTAAAGATTCAAAGGGTTTAGGGTAGAGTAATCACCTTCAACGCTCTTCATTAATCGACTGGAAGCCTACCCTTCTCCAAGGAGATGGAGCGTTAAGAGGAAAAACAAATAGAGACGTCACGCGTGACGTCTCTACTATGTATAATGAAATAGCCGGAAATACACTTTTCGCAAAATCAGAACCTATAACCTATCTTGTATTCTCGCTGTTGACAGTGCCGTGGACGTCGTAGTAATCCACCACGCGTAGCATAGTGCTGTCAGAGGTGAAGGGCTCTGCCGTTACTCTTCCAATGCGCTCTGAACAGAGTCGAAGCTTTGGCGGGTGATGGTGATGATGTTGCGTGGACCTTTGTCTACTGGATATATAGGCTGATGGATGGTGACACGCAACGGATGCCAGTTGGCAAAATGCCAGTCCTTGGTGCGTGGCATAACCTTAAACGGACCGTTGATGGTGATAGGAACCACTGGCAACTGCAACTCGTCGGCAAGCAGGAAAGCGCCTTTCTTAAATGGTATCATCTTGCCGTCGAAGGTGCGTGAACCTTCTGGGAACACAACCATGCTCGTGCCGCCAGCAAGGGTCTCGCGTGCCTGGTCGATAGTTTCCTTGACCTTGCTAGGACCGCTCTTGTCTACAAATATCTGTTTTGACATTTTGCAGGCAAAGCCCACAAACGGAATCTTCTTTATGCCTTCTTTCATCATCCACTTAAACTCGCGGCCAAGGAATCCGTAAAGCAGGAATATATCGAAAGAGCCTTGATGATTGGCTATGAAGACATACGACTGACCCTTGGCAATGTTTTCCCTTCCCTCAACAGTAACAGGAAGCAGGAAGGCGCGGATTACTGCCCATCCCCACCACTTGCCGAGATAATAGCTTGGCTTGTCGCCACCGCCTAATAGGCAGCAGAGGCATATTGATGTAGTGATAACTATAGTGACAACGATGGTTATTGGAAATGCCACAAAAAGCTGATAGATGTAATATAAGTATTTCATATATTCAAAATGATTTTTATTGACTACGGATTAAACTAATTTATCGAATTATTTTTTGAGAAACCTAATTCTATTTCTTGGGAGAGGGTTGGGGAGAGGCCTTCAAAGTAATTACCACCACCTCGCCTGGCACACCGAAGCGGAATGGCAGGAAGGCTCCTAAGCCTGTGCTCACGTTGATGGCCCGCCCGTTGTCATAATACATGCCGCCCCATTCGGTGTATATCATTGAGGCAAGCGACCAACCAAACAACTTGAACTGTGTGGCGTGGGTATGACCGCTGAGCGTGAGCTGTGCGCTGGATTGTGGGAGTATCTTGCGTCGCCATGAGGTAGGGTCGTGCTCGAGCATTATTATAAAGTCGTGGTCTGATACCCCATTAAGGGTTTTCTTTATGTCGCCCTTCTGTGGGAAGTGCTTGCCGTTGCCATCGTTTTCCATGCCTGCAATGATTATGTGGGAGGAGTCGCGGGTGATGGTGGCATGGTCGTTGAGCAGCAGATGCCAGCCGAAGCTGCGCTCCATGCGCTGGGTCTCTCGCAGGTTGGCTGCACGTTTTATGTCATCGGCTTTGATATAGTCGGCATAGTCGTGATTGCCCATTACAGAGTAAACGCCGTCTTTTGCCTTGATGGACGACAGCAGACTGGCATAGGGATACAACTCGTGGGGCTCACGGTTTTGAAGGTCGCCGGTAAACACCACCATGTCGGCCTTTTGGGCGTTGATGCTGTCAACGGCTTTCTGGAGAATATGCTTACGGCTATCATCGTATGTGCCTATATGGAAGTCGGATATATGGACTATGCGGTAGCCATCGAAAGCCTTGGGCAATTGTGGCGAAGAGTACTCAACGTGGCGCACTACCACTGTGCTGAATCCAAGGGTTGAACCGTATATCACGATGTACCAGATGGCGATGATGAGGAAGAGGCCAACGAGGTTACCCCAGTTGTTTTTGCTGCGAATAAGCTTGCAGATGCCCAAGCCTATGAGTGAGCTGAGCATAAACACGAACATGGGAACCACAAGGAGTCCGAGCAGCAAGAGATACCAATTAGTTACCGAGGCATTGGTTGGCGCAAAACCCTTGACAGAGGCCATGATTATGCTATAAGCAACCATGCCAACGCATGGCAGCCACCACAGAGCGCGCTTCCACCATTTGCAGTGCCTGCGTCTGAGGTAGCGCAGGTCTACATACAGGTAGGGCAGAACTGTCAAGAGCAGTATGGGGACAATGATTCTTGCTATCATCGGTATTATCTGAATGTTACGGGACGGCCAATGTAACTGCTGTCAACGATGCCGTCGGAATAAACGATGTGGCCATTGCAGATGGTCTTCTCTACTTTCCAGTTGTAGGTGTGGCCCTCCATTGGGCTCCATCCGCACTTGCTGAGTATGGTATCTTTAGTTACTGTCCATGCACTGTTTGGGCGTACTATCACCATGTCGGCATGGTAGCCCTTGCGCAGGAAACCGCGCTGGCGCACTTTAAACAGGCGTGCGGGGTTATGGCACATAAGCTCTGCCAGACGCTCAATGGTAAGCACGCCATTGTCAACAAGCTCGAGCATGGTGACAAGAGAAAACTGTATCATAGGCATGCCCGAGGTGGCTTTGCTGCTTCCGCCTTGTTTCTGCTGCAAAAGGTGTGGGGCATGGTCGGTGCCCACAACGTCTATTTTGCCATTGGAGAGTGCTTGGCGGAGCGCATCGCGGTCGCTTGCGGTTTTTATTGCTGGGTTGACTTTTATCTTTGCGCCAAGCTGCTGATGGTCGTCGCTGGTAAAGAAAAGATGACCAACGGTGGCTTCGGCGGTGATGTTGCTGTCTGAACCGAAAAGCTCAAGCTCACGGGCGGTTGTTAGATGGGCTACATGAAGGCGCGCGCCAGACGCCTTGGCAAGGTCAACGGCAAGCTTGGTGCTGTTGTAGCATGCTTCCTCGCTGCGTATGTGCATGTGGAGGCTAATGTCGGGGTCGTCGCAGCCATTGGCTTTTGCCTCTTGCATGTTGCGGTTTATTATGTCGGTGTCCTCGCAATGGGCCATGATGGGCATTGGGGCTGTTGAGAAGATGCGCTCTAATGCCTCTCGCTTGTCTACCAGCATGTTGCCTGTGGAAGAGCCCATAAAGAGTTTTATGCCTGGTATGCTGTGGATGTCGAGTTTGCTGAAGTCGGCCACATTATCGTTGGTGGCTCCGAAGAAGAACGAGTAGTTTACATGGCTCTTTGTGGCGGCTATGCTGAACTTCTCTTCAAGGGCCTCAAGCGTGGTGGTCTGTGGCAGGGTGTTGGGCATGTCGAAATAAGTGGTGATGCCTCCTGCCGCAGCGGCTTTGCTCTCGCTGTCGATGTTGGCCTTGTCTGTGAGTCCTGGCTCACGGAAGTGGACATGGTCGTCGATTACTCCTGGAAGAATATAACAGCCCGATGCGTCTATTACGTTGTCGTAAGATGCATCGGGCTGTTGGTTTTCAAAAATGTCTGTTATGATATCATCGTCGAAGGCGATACAACCAGAAAATGCTCTGCCTTCGTTTACTATGGTTGCTCCCTTGATGAGTGTCTTCATTATGGTTTTCTGTGTTTTGTTTTTACTTTACAGATGTGCTGTCGGCCTGCGGCTCTGCTGGCATGCCAGACTCAAGCATTCTCTCTTCGTTTTCGGTAGCTGTTTGATAATAGTCTTTTACGTAAGGATCGTTTTTGAATTTCTCTGTTGCCTTGCTCATGATGTGCTCTATCTGCGGAGTTAGTATCGGATACTGGTATCCGTTTGTTATCATCATGAAGATGCCCGGACCGAGCACGTTGTCGAAGTTGTCGGAGATATAATCCATAATCAGCTGGTCTACCTCTTTGGCTATTTGCGCCGACTCTGCCGCTATTCTTTGGTTGGCTTCCATCTCGTCCATGCCATCGAGCAGCATCTGGCTGTGCTTGTGGACAAGTTCGCTGTGGCGATTGTTGAGCTGCTTGTGCTTGCCAAGAAACTCGTAGAGGATATCGTTTAGTGGTGAACCGCTCACCTGCTGGTTGATATTGTCAATCTTTATTGTGATGTCGCCATCTTCAAGGACAATAGGCAGAATGCTCTGCTCGTCCATGAAAAGTGTGGCCATGCGCACGGTGTCGAGGACGCCAGAAAACTCAAACTGTCCATGGATTACATCGCAGGAGTCTATCTTCTTCAGCTCGTTGTTCTTTATTGCCTTAAGGTAAAGTTTGCTCCCGTCGAGGGTGGAAATGGATGACGAGCCTCTTACTTCGTATGTGTTGGAGCATGATGTCAAACAGGCTGTTGCTGCCATGATGCAACATAAACCAACAGTCACGGCAAGAGTATATAATAATTTATGCATAGACTAATTTGTTATGTATGATTATTTTCTACCACAAATGTACAATGATATTATGAAGTTTGAAAGAATTTATGCATTTTTTAAATTTGTATCGCACTTTTTTACTTTTTTTTGGTCTCTTTCTCCAATTCTTTGCCAATCCTATGGCTTGTGTACAATTGCAGGATGCTTGCAATGAGCAGTGCTATAACCCAGTTGTTGTGGATATACTGCAAGTGGTTTATGGCACTAAGGTTTAGAAAATTATCATTGTTGGCAAACATAAGGAATCCTGCAAGAAGAAACAATATGTCGCTAATAATAACAATGGTGCGAAGACGGTGGATGGCGCTGCTGGTGCCCTTGTAGCCTTGCTTAAACTGTATGAGCACAAAGGCGATGGCGCCTGTGGTGTAAAGATATGGAGCCCAGAGGAAACTGAAGATATTGGCGGCGCTGCCAACAACCATCATTATAGCTCCGATGAGAAAAACAATGTTCTCGGTCTTTGTAAGTTCTTTCATTATTGTTTGTCGTGGCCTGAGTTATTGTCGCTGAGCACAAAGATATCCTCATCGTCTTTCTTCATGAAGTAACGCTCGCGCGCCATCTTCTCAACAGCCTTGGGATTGGTGTTCATCTCCATAAGCTGTGCCTGATCTTTCTCATACTTTTGCTCGTAAACCTCTATCTCTTCATTCAACTGGTTTATCTTGTCCATATTTTGGATATGGCTCAAGATGCTGTTCTGATCGACAAAACCAATGATGACTATTGCAATGATGGTGGCTACGATGTACTTCAGACCTTTTATCTGAATGACTTTCTGAAGGAAGTTTTTTATTTTGCTCATCTGACTCTTGATAGAAATATATGCAAAGGTATTAATTTTAATTATATTCCTAATCGTTTTCTTAAAAAAATACATAAAAAATTGTAGTTTACGGCTTTTATTCGTACATTTGCCAGCGACTAATAAAACGAAGAAACTATGAGGATATTTCAAAGTTCACTGTTCAGGGCTATATGCTCATTGATAGTGGGTTCGCTAATAATTATGTATCCTGTAGATACAACAAAGTGGATTGTTGTTGCTATAGGAGTGATATTTCTTTTGTCGGGAACGGTATCGTGTGTGGCTTATTATTTTGCGCGTAAGAATGCTCGCGAGAATGTTATAACAGATGAGCAGGGCAGGACGCTGTCTGACGGAATGCCTGGTTATCCTATTGTAGGACTGGGCAGTGCAATACTGGGACTGATACTGGTGTTGCGTCCAGAGATTGTTGTTGATGTTATGTCGTATATTCTTGGTGCCATACTGGTGCTTGGCGGTCTTAACCTTTTGGGCTCGCTGATATCAGCAATGCGATATGCTCGTGTGCCGCTGTTCTTCTGGATTTGTCCGTCGCTGGTTCTTATAGTAGGCATTATATCGCTTGTAAGACCAGAGTGGATTGCTGGTGCCACGATGTCGGTGATAGGGTGGTGTTTGCTGCTTTATGGCGTGACAGAGATGATTAACTCATGGAAAATATACAGTGTGAGAAAGAAGATAGAAAAATTAACAATGGAAAAGAACCAAGTTCAAAAATAAATTATTACTTTTGTAGCGGTTTTCGGTGGAAAACCGCTTTTTACTGCCATGGGGTTGACTGGATTTGACGGCAAGACGAAATGGTACGTAAGCACGCGGAGCGGCGACTGTAGGCTCCATAATCTCTTCGGTCGGAAATTTAATTGGCGAAACAAAGTACGCTCTCGCTGCTTAATCGAAGCATAGTAGATTACGAGCTTAATTCTTCTGCAAGGCGGGAGAACGAGACATCGCTCAATGGATGTTGTTCCGAATCTTATTGATATAGCGGTGCAGGAAAATCGGAAATAGCTGGCGCATGCCTCGGTGTGTTGGTGAAATTTAGAGGATAAGGCATCAGTTGGTGGTCCAGGTCTTGCTGATGCACGAAAACCAAAGGCTGGAATAAGCGTGTAGAAAGCGTATGGTTTCCTTGTGCGGACGAGGGTTCGATTCCCTCCAGCTCCACTTGTAAAAATGAAATAAAAAGGCATGAGCCCCGAGAGTTGTATTATAACTTTCGGGGCTCATGCCTTTTTGGTGGTTGTGCGATGAACGTTTAACGTTGAACGATGAACGTTGAAGCCTCTCCTAAATCCTCCCCTAAAGGGAAGGACTTCTGGTTAAATGAACGTTGAACGTTGAACGATTGCTTGTCAAGCATACGTCTACACTCCTGAACTCCTACACTCCTGATATTAGATTAAGGATTAGGGATTAAAGATTAAGGTTTGCATGTCAAGCATACGTCTACACTCCTTAACTCCTTCACTCCTACACTCCTAATATTGGATTAAGGATTAGGACCGCCTACACTCCTAAAAAGAACTTCTTCCGCCTCTTCCAGCACCACCAAAACCTCTTCCTTGTCCGCCTTCTCTGTTTCCGCGACTGCTGTTCTCACGGTTGGCTTGGCGCATGCCCCTTCTAGCTTCTCTTGTTCCAAACAGGTTCATCCTGTAGTTTACGGTGAGCATGGCATAGTTGTTTATTCCGTTTGTCTCGCTGTCGCTGCGGCGGTTGGCGTTTACGGTGCTGTTGATGTTGTCTTGCTGCTGTAGGATGTCAAACAACTGGAGCGAAACTGTCAGTGGCTTGCCGCGCAAGAAACCATGGCTTATCTGCATGTTCCATATCATGTCGTTTGTGTTGAGGCTGGCGTCAGAGTAACCGCGCCTGCTGTGCTGGAATATCTCTGACGACAGGCTTGTGCCCCAAGGGGCTGTCAGCTCAATGTTCATTCCGTATGAGAATCGCCATGTGTCCATGTTGCCAGAGCTTCTCAACATGTTTCTGGTGTGTGAGTAGTTTACATTGCCCATGGCCTCAATCTCAAGCCATGAGTTTCTGTAGCTTGCAGACAATCCTTGGCTTATGTTGGTAGTTTTTGTGTAGTTTTTTTCAGAGTCTGAACTTCTGTCAAGAGTGATGTAGCTCACGCGATGGTTGTAGTTTGCCGAGGTATTGCTGCTCACGTTCCATATTCCCATGGTGTCGAGTGCAGTGTTTAGATTGAAACCGCCATTCACAGACCAGTTGCCGTTGATGTTCTCAGGCTGCGTTGTTCTTCCGCCGGTATTATCGTCGTATGTAACCTTGTTGCTGATGCTGTTTTTTGTTGTAGAGAAACTGGCGTTTGCCTGTATGGTGCGCTTGTATCTCTCCTTGTATCCTTGGAAGTTAATGTTTATCCTGCTTGTAAACGAGGGCTTTAATCCTGGATTACCTTTTGATATATTTAGCGGGTTGCTGTTGTCTGTGATGTCGAGCATCTGTGAGATGCTTGGCTGTTGTGTTGAGCCTCTGTATGTTATGCGCAGGTTGGTGCGGCGGTCGAAACGGTAACGGAAGTTCAGAGTAGGGGAGATGTTGGTCACATTGCGCACGGTGTCAACATACACGCCACGGTAGTCTTGCGTGAAGTATGAGCGCTGTGGCTGAATCATTACTCCTGCGTTCATGTTATACTTTTCTCTTACCACTCTCAACTGCACATTAATATTATGTGTATAGTTGTTGTATTCAGAGAAGCGACTCAGTTCTCTGTCAAGGTAATTCTCTATTGGCTCATCTATATATCCGAAGAAACTGTCCCAGTCACGATATCTCGTCATGATATTATCGAAATCATCGTAGTTAAGCTGGTCGAAGTTGTATGTAGAGCGCTCACTCTCGTTGTGGTTGAACCTGAAACTATAGTCAAACTGCAGGAATGTGTTTTTGATTATTGGCTCGGTGTATGTTGCCTGCAGGCTATAGCTCCAGTTGCTCGATGGAGTCATGTTGTGTCTGTTTGTCTGATATGTGGAATCGTTGCCAAATCTGTCTTTCAGTTTATACAGATGCACGTTTGATGCCGACACGTTCTTGTTCTTGCTGCTGCTTGTGTTTATCGAAGCAGACAGACCAAGGTTCCTGCCTTTGTTTCCAAAACGCCTATGGTATTGGAATGTGGCACCCATGTTGTAGTTTCTTCCATAGCTGAGCGACTTGTTGGAACGTGAGTTTACCGCAATGCTGTCTTTTGCGAGTAAAGATAAGTTGTCGGATGATAGCGGGTCGTCAACAATCAAGTATGGGTCGTCGTTGAATGATGCCGATGAGCTTCTGTTCAAACCATCGTTGTATGATGTTGAGAAGTTGGGTCTGAAGTTAATTGTTCTTAGTGTGTCGGGTTTCCATTCTACTCTCATGTTTCCGCTCCAGTTGTCGTTTCTGCCGCGGTTGATGCTGTGTGAATTAGAGAATGCGCCATTGCGGTTGACGAAATTCTCTGAGAATGTCTTTGATTGGTTGTCGTTGCCGGAATGGTTCCACTGTATCGAACCGTCAACCTTTAGTTTTCTGCGTTTTTCGTAACTGATGTTCACAGCTCCGCTCTTTGACGACTGCAGTCCGTTTCTGCCGCCGCCACCGCCGCGCCTGCCGCCATAACCCATGCCGTTGGTGTTGTTGGCGTTGCCCATTACCACATGGCGAAGGTCGCCGGCAAATCTTGACAGCATCACTCTGCCAGAATATCTGTCGTAAGAGCCATAGCCAGCGTTGATATTGCTGAACATACCTTTGTTCATGCCACGCTTCACGTTGAAGTCGAGCACTGTGGTCTCTTCGCCGTCGTCAATGCCAGTGAGCTGTGCCATATCGCTTTTCTCGTCGTATGCTTTAACCTTGTCGATGATGGCTGCGGGGAGGTTTTTTATTGCGGTTTTTGTGTCGTTGAGCATAAACTCTCTGCCGTCGAGCTTAATCTTTCTTACCTCCTTGCCGTTGATTGTAATCTTTCCTTCCTCATCTATCTTTGCGCCGGGCAGTCGCTCGATAAGTGCTTCAACGGCAGAACCTTCTGGTATGCGATAGGCAGCGCTGTTGTAGATGAACGTGTCTTCAACAACAACAACCTTTGGTACGGTTGATGTTACTACTGCCTCTTTAAGCAAAACGGAGTTGCTGCTCATCTTAATCACTCCCAGCTCAGCTTTTGTCTGCTTTGATGATAATGTAATATTGCGAAATGCAGCGTTCATTCCGATGAATGACACTTTTAATATGTAACTGCCTTCTTTTTGGGGTTTGATGCTGAAAATGCCTTCTGTATTAGAAAGGGTGCCTGAGATATATGAACTGTCTGGTCGCAGCAATTGTATCGTGGCACGATCAAGTCTTTCGTTGGTCTCGCCATCACACACAATTCCTGTTATATTATATTTCTGTGCATTGATTGATAATGCGAGAAATATACTTGTAATTGTTATTAAAAACCTTAACATTATTTAGGAGTAGTAAACTTATGACGTTTTTATTTGAAATTAGTTTAATAATATAAATAATTATCTGCCGAAATTGTTACCTTTGCACTTATGATGCAAGCAATGATATTTGCGGCTGGACTTGGCACAAGGTTGAAGCCGCTAACAGACACAATGCCAAAGGCGCTGGTGCCAGTGGCTGGCAAACCTTTGTTGTGGCATGTGATGGATAAGATTAAGCAGGCAGGCTTTGAGCGTGTGGTTATAAACGTACATCATTTCGCTGACCAGATTACTGATTATCTAAAGGATATCGATAATATGGGAATGGATGTGAGAATCTCTGATGAGACAGAAATGCTCCTTGAGACAGGAGGAGGCATTAAGCATGCAAGTGCTTATTTTGATGTGGTTTCTCCTGTGCTTATTCATAATGTTGATATCTTGAGTAATGTGAACCTCCATGATTTCTATTCATCAAATGCTGATGCCGATGCTGTGTTGCTTGTCAGCAACAGAAAAACCAAGCGCTATCTGCTTTTTGATGATGATATGCGTTTGGTGGGGTGGACAAACATTGAGACTGGCGAGCGCCGCAGTCCTTACGATTGGGTTCATACTATTGAACTGTCTCGGTTAAACATGTATGCATTCTCAGGCATTCACCTTTTCTCTCCTCGTTTGTTTAAGTTTATGGACCAATGGCCTGACAGGTTTGGAGTAATGGATTTCTATCTTGATGTTTGCGATAAGGTTAATATCAGAGGCAAATTGAAAGATGACCTTCGGCTTATGGATGTTGGAAAGATTGACACACTATCAGAGGCTGATGCCTTTGTTGGGATATAATAGGGAATAAAAATAAAAGCCACATTGTTTTGCAATGTGGCTTCTATTATATATAATAATGTATTAGTTGTATTTCAGAATCTGACCAGGCATCAGTCGTGTGCGAGTGCCAATGCGGTTGAGATCGCAGAGGGCTTTAACCGTTGTGCCGCGTTTGCGTGCAATAGTTGAAAGCGACTCGCCTTTCTTAACCTTGTGATAGCGTATATCTTTTGGTGCAGGACCATTCTGTGCCTTTTCTATTACGCGGGCCATTTCCTCGTTGTTCTTTCCACCAAGCGCACCAGCACCACGCAGTCTGTTAGCCACGCTTGACTCAGCCTGATATGTTTTCTTGCGGAACATATAGTAATCGCCGATAACGTCCTGATTATGGAAATCGAATAACAATGCTGGATTGAATGCCACACCGCAAAGGCGAGTCTCGAAATGCAGATGTGAACCAGTGCTGCGTCCTGTGTTACCGCCAAGTCCTATTGGGTCACCTGCTCTTACCTCGTCGTTTTCCTCTACTAACCATTTTGACAAGTGGCCATATATTGTCTCAAGGCCATTGTGGTGGCGTATTACCACATACTTGCCATATCCGCGGCGCTCATATTTCACAATACGAATCTTTCCGCTGAATGCCGCACGTATAGTATCGCCAATGTAAACCTTAACGTCTATGCCTTTATGCTGACGACGCCAGCGGTAACCAAAGTTTGATGTAACCTTCTGTCTGTCGGTAGGCATATAGAAATCGCGCAAGTCTATGCGGAATGAGTCTGGCAGCACAGCACCGCGATATCCAAACTCATTATCCCAACCATCATACAGGTTGATAGAAGGTGACTCCATAAGCTCATCGTTAACAATTTTTCTGAGCGCAACAGAGTCAACAGCCTTCATCGTTCTGTCGATGGGTGCTTGACTGGCCAAAAGATCCTGTCCCTTAACAGAGGCAGAACAGATAATGGCACAGGCTAAAACAACATAAAATTTCAATTTCTTTATAGTCATAAACCGTTATTGTTCAATACGAAAAAGGCACACAGGATAATGCCGCGGAATAATTAAAAATCCAATTATACACGCCATCCCAGTGCATATCAGTAAAAATTACGGTGCAAAGGTACTAAATATTTTATAATTATAGATAAAGTTGATGCTTGCAAATGTCAATATTAACACTATTTATATGATTATTAACACTTTCGCTACGATATTGCAGCCCAGTTAATATCAGTTTTGCGCAATTCTCTGAGTCTGTTCCATAGCATGGCATAGCGTTCTTTCTCGCAAGTTGGGTCATCGTCAATAATAGCCTGAGCCTCATCGCGCGCCATCTGAACAATCTGTCCGTCACGGGCAATATCGGCAATCTTCAGGTCGAAAGCCATGCCACTCTGCTGTGTGCCTTCCAGGTCGCCAGGACCTCTTAGTTTCAGGTCGGCTTCTGCAATACGGAAACCGTCGTTTGTGTCACACATTATGTCAATGCGCTTGCGCGTGTCGTCTGCCAGTTTGTTGTTTGTCACAAGGATGCAATACGATTGTTCCGCTCCTCGGCCCACTCGTCCGCGCAGCTGATGCAACTGCGACAAACCGAAACGCTGGGCGTCAAGTATCACCATCACCGATGCGTTAGGCACATTTACTCCAACCTCGATAACGGTGGTGGCAACAAGAATCTGTGTCTCGCCGCTCACAAAACGCTGCATCTCATCTTCCTTCTCCTTTGATTTCATTTTGCCGTGAACCTTACTGAGTCTGAACTCAGGGAAGACGTGACTGAGCATTTCAAAACCAGTTTCAAGGTTTTTAAGGTCTATCTTCTCGCTTTCCTCTATCAGAGGATAAACGATATAGACCTGTCTGCCAAGATTTATCTGCTTTCTGATGCCATCATATAAAGTGGTCATCTTGCTGTCATAAACATGTTGGGTGACAATAGGTTTACGTCCAGGTGGCAACTCGTCTATAACGCTCACGTCAAGGTCGCCATACAATGTCATTGCCAGTGTGCGCGGTATAGGTGTGGCTGTCATCACGAGCACATGAGGCGGGTTGGTGTTCTTGCTCCAGAGTTTTGCTCGCTGTGCCACGCCAAAACGGTGCTGCTCATCCACCACCACCATGCCGAGTTGTGCAAATTGCACAGTGTCTTCTATGACGGCATGAGTGCCTACGAGAATCTTTATGTCACCGTTTCTCAGTCCCTCGAGCACTGCCTCACGGCGCTTGCCTTTCACAATGCCAGTGAGCAGTTCCACCCTTATGTCCATCCCTTTAAGAAAATCGTTTATGGTGGCAAGATGCTGTTCAGCAAGTATTTCAGTAGGCGCCATTATGCAAGCTTGAAAACCATTGTCAAGCGCAATAAGCATAGACATCAGTGCCACGAGTGTTTTGCCAGAGCCAACATCACCCTGCAGCAGACGGTTCATCTGCCTGCCACTGCCCATGTCCTGTCTTATCTCCCTTATCACGCGCTTTTGTGCTTCGGTAAGCGAGAAAGGCAGGTTGTTGTGATAGAATCCATTGAAATTTTCGCCTATGCGGTTGAATATATATCCACGGTATTTGCGGCGATGGTCACTGGCATAGCGTACAATGTTCAGCTGAACATAAAACAGTTCCTCAAACTTCAGTCTCAGTCGCGCCCTTTCCAGTTCCCTTGCGTCTTTCGGATAGTGAACTATGCGCAGTGCGTCGCTGCGTGACATCAGATGCAGCTTGCCTGTGATAAAGTCGGGCAGAGTCTCTGGTAGTTGGTTGCCAATCTTCTCAACTAGCACCTTTGTCAGTTTCTCTATGGCCCTCGATGTAAGACTGCTTTTCTTGCTTTTCTCTGTTGTTGAGTAATAAGGTTGTAGTCCCATGCCCGAAAGTTCAAATCCGTCGGCAGGGTCTATGTCCGGATGCACCACGTTGATGCGTCCGTTAAATATTGTTGGTTTGCCGAATACAATATATTCGGTGTTTGTCTTGTATGTTTTCTTTGCGAACTTCCCTCCATTAAACCATGTCAAGTCCATTACAGCTGTGCCATCGCTGAAATGCGCCACCACGCGCTCCTTTCGCGGACCCATCTCAAAAGTCTCAAAACTCAATATCCTTCCTTTTACCTGAATAAAAGGCATGTCGCCAGTAAGTTCCTTGACGGTATACAGACGACTGCGGTCAACGTATTTATAAGGAAAATACATCAACAGATCACCGAAAGTACTTATTCCCAACTCTGTTTCGAGAATCTTTTTTCGGCTTGGTCCTACACCAGGTAAATACTGTATGTCTTGGGTTAATATATTCAATGTTATTAATTATGAATTATGAGTTTTGAATTATGAGTTAGGCAACACATACCCAATTAAGCATTATGCATTAAGCATTAAGCATTATGAATTAAGCATTAAAAAGCGCTTCGGCAACGGTGAGGTCGAAAGGAGTAGTTATTTTTATGTTCTCGCGATTTCCTTCCACCAGTGTGATGCTTCTTCCCATAGCCTCCACTACTGATGCGTCGTCGGTAAAGTTGTCATTGTATGATTGCTTGTATGCCTTTTTCAGCAGGCTCACGCTAAATGTCTGTGGCGTCTGCACCAGGCGGTAGTCGTTGCGGGGGACGGTGATGCTGTTTACTGCAACAGTGTTGACTGCGACAGTGTCGCAGTTTACATTTACGATATGGCGGAGGGTCTCCACAACAGGCGCCACAGGTATTACCGCCTCAGTCTCTTTCGCTGTTTTGTAGCAACGGTCTATAACCTCAAGGGCAGGGAATGGTCTTACGCCGTCGTGCACTCCAACCACTCCCTCTGCATCATCTGGAATCATGTCAAGTCCATTCTTCACCGAATGGAAACGTGTTTCGCCGCCATTGGCAAGCATATACTCCACATCAAAAGCATATTCCTTGCACAAGTTGTGCCAATAATCCTGTTGCGCCTCTGGTAATACAAGAATAATCTGCATCTCCTGAGAATATTCCCGGAAACGCTTTATCGTATGCATCAGCACAGGCAGACCGCCAACAGGCAGAAACTGCTTTGGAATATCACTTCCCATCCTCAGTCCCTTACCGCCTGCCACGATTATTATGTAGTCCATTCTTATTTTCCCAAAAGATGGTTGTACATCATACCCTCCTGCAACTGAGCTACCGTGTCGTTGCCAACAAGTTGCTTGAGCAAAGCATAAGCGAAGTCGAACGTTGCGCCTGGACCCTCTCCAGTTGTGATATTGCCGTCAACGGTGCATAGTTCATGAGTGTATTCCGCACCATCAAGGTATTTCTCAAAGCCAGGATAACATGTGGCGCGCTTGCCTTTCACCAGTCCTAAACCGCCCAGTACCAATGGAGCAGCACAGATAGCTGCCACGATGCCGCCTATCTCTGCCTGTGCCACTAAAGCGTTGCGCACACCCTCGTGGTCGTTCAGGTTAGTTGCGCCAGGCAGACCACCCGGCAATACCAGTGCATCAGCATCATTGAAGTCAGCCTCCTCAATCTTCATGTCTGCCTCTATTGAGATGCCATGAGCCGACTCTACCGTATAATCACCAGTGATGCTAACTGTCTTAACATCCACACCGCCTCTTCTCAGAATGTCTATTGTGCCAATTGCCTCGATGTCCTCAAAGCCATTGGCCATGAATACGTATGCTTTCTTCATAATATGGTTATTCTAAACATTTTAGGTATTGTCTTATCGTCTCACGCAAACCCATGTAAAGGGCATCGCATACCAATGCATGACCGATGCTCACTTCATCCGTCCATGGAATCATCTGGTGGAAGTAGTGAAGGTTCTCAAGGCTCAGGTCGTGACCAGCATTCAACCCTAATCCAAGCTCGCGTGCCGCAATGGCGGCATCCACGAATGGGGCTATCGCCTCCTCGCGGTTTGTCGGATACATGCTTGCATACGGTTCTGTGTAAAGCTCTATGCGGTCGGTGCCACACTCCTTGGCATGGTGAACCATCTCTACGTCTGGGTCAACAAAGATAGATGTTCGTATGCCCGCCTCCTTGAATCTGCCAATCACATCACACAAGAATGCTTTGTTAGCCTTTGTGTCCCATCCATGGTTAGATGTAATCTGGTCGTCAGCGTCGGGTACCAGAGTAACCTGAGTAGGGTGAGTCTCCAATACCAGTTCTATGTATTTGTCAATCGGGTTGCCCTCGATGTTCAGTTCTGTTGTTATAAGCGGTTTGATGTCTCTCACATCCTGGTAGCGGATATGCCTCTCGTCTGGTCGTGGATGCACAGTGATGCCCTGTGCTCCAAACATCTCACAGTCTAATGCCACTTTAAGCACATTAGGATTATTTGCGCCGCGCGCATTGCGAATAGTCGCTACCTTGTTGATGTTTACGCTTAATTTCGTCATTTCACCTTATTTATTTAGTTTGTTTTATCTTGTTCTCGTCAAAAATCTGTACTTTTGCATGCAAAAATACGAAATGTTTATGAAAAATCCGCATTAAGTGGAATAAAGATAAAAATATGTCAGCAAGAAAACTTCGTTTTGCCATTTTCGGCAATACATATCAGGCACATAAGTCGGCCTCCGTACCTAAGATTCTGTCTTTTCTTTATGAGAAAGGAGCAGATATCTATGTAGACAAGGAGTTTTATGATTTTCTTACTGTTGAGCAGCATTTGGAAGTAGATGCTACACAAGTGTTTGAAGGCGATAATTTCGATGCCGACTTTGTTGTCTCTATGGGAGGCGATGGCACCTTCCTTATGGCAGCAGCCAGAGTGGCCGACAAGCGAATACCGATATTAGGAGTTAATATGGGACGCTTGGGCTTTCTTGCCGATGTGCGTCCCGATGAGATAGAGCAGTGCCTGTCGGCGCTTTATGATGATTCTTACTCAGTTGAGGAGCGTGAGGTTTTGCAGATATCTGTTGACGGCAAACCCCTTGAAGGAGGTTGCTGCGCCCTTAATGATATAGCTATATTGAAACGTGACAATGCCTCGATGATTTCAATTCGCACTAACATCAACGGAGAATACCTTACCACGTTTCAGGCCGACGGTCTGATAGTGAGCACCCCAACAGGCTCAACAGCCTATTCCCTTTCTAATGGCGGACCTATAATAGCGCCAGGCACTAATGTTTTTCTGCTTACAGCCGTTGCCCCTCATAGCCTAAATGCCCGACCGATAGTTATTCCCGACAATTCGGAGATAGAGCTGAAGGTAGAGAGCCGCAGCCATAACTTCCTTGTTGCCGTCGATGGACGTTCCGAGACATGCAATGAAGGTACAACGCTGATGCTTCGTAAGGCCCCATATTCAGTGAGGATTATTAAGCGTATGGGCAAGAACTATTTCCCAACGCTGCGCGATAAGATGATGTGGGGAGCAGACATAAGAGGATGATAATGAAATTTGCCAACAATATATCAATACGCCAGATTATCCCTTGGCTGTGGAAAGCCCTGAAGGGAAACAGACTGCAGGTGGCGCTCAATGCCATGCTGGGTCTGCTTGGCGTTGCTGTAAGCCTTTCCACGGTATGGGCTATGCAGAATGCTATTGATATTGCCTCGCATGCGGTCAGCGGGTCACTGTTTTGGGCTGTTGGCATAATGGCTGCACTTATATTGTGCGATTTCGCCATAAATATTTCGCGCACATGGATAAGGAATATACTTGGCGTTAAAGCACAAAACCGCATGCAGCAACAGATGCTCGACCGTTTGCTGCGCTCTGAGTGGCAGAGCAAGGAGCGGATGCATAGCGGCGATGTTATCAATCGTCTAGAGATGGATGTCAACAGCGTAGTGGTGTTTGTCACTGAAACCCTGCCCAATGCTCTTTCCGTAGTTGCGCTCTTCATTGGTGCTTTCTGCTATCTTGCACACATGGATGCCTATCTGGCGCTTGTTACTATTGGCATATTGCCAGTATTTATGCTTCTTAGCCGACTCTATGTAGGCAGGATGCGCAAGTATTCTCGTGATGTGCGCAACAGCGACAGTCAGGTGCAGAGCATACTCACCGAGACCGTGCAAAACCGTATGGTGGTGAAGACTCTGGAATGTGATGATATGATGGTTCGCCGATTGGGCGACACTCACACCGAATTGCGCCAGAGGGTTCGCCGAAGAACTAAGTTCTCTGTTTTCTCGCGCCTTATTCTTAATGTAGGTTTTGCCTCAGGCTATCTTTTAGCTTTCCTCTGGAGTGCAGTGCGGTTATATGAAGGCACGATAACCTTCGGTGCCATGACAGCCTTCCTGCAACTCGTCTACCGCATACAGGGACCAGCGCGCGACATAACAAAGCTGGCGCCAGCCTTTGTCAGTGTGCTTACGGCTGCCGAGCGATTGATGGAACTGGAACAGATGCCATTAGAGACACAGGGCGAGCAACGGCTTGTACAGGCTCCATGCGGCATCAGACTCACTGGTGTGACCTATGCCTATGCCGATGAACCAGATAAAAAGGTTATTGATAATCTTACGTTTGATTTCAAACCAGGTACTTGCACCGCTGTGCTTGGCGAAACGGGAGTGGGAAAGACCACGCTTGTGCGCATGATACTGTCGCTGGTACGTCCGCAGGATGGCAAGGTTTGTATATATAATAATGAAAATGAGACGGAGGTGTCACCGCTAACACGATGCAATTTTGTATATGTGCCACAAGGCAACACTTTGCTTAGCGGAACCATACGCGATAATCTTATGCTTGGCAATCCTGAAGCAACAGATGAAATGATGAGGGAAGCACTGGAAAAGTCGTGTGCTGGTTTTGTCATGCAACTGCCTGACGGTTTGGAAACAAAGATATCTGAGTCGGGTGGTGGACTAAGCGAGGGACAGGCTCAGCGCATAGCCATTGCGCGTGCATTGTTGCGCAATCGCAGTGTTATGATTTTTGATGAGGCTTCCAGTGCGCTCGACCCAGATACAGAGCGCAAACTGCTTGAAAATATTCTTCGTGACAACGACAAAACCGTTATCTTCATCACTCACCGACATGCGGTGGTTGAATATTGTATGCAGGTTTTGAGTTTTTGAGGTTTTAAGTTTTTAAGTTGGCAAGATATTTGATTCAGTAAACAAGTTGACAAGTTAACGAGTTGACAAGTTGCTAGTACTAGATGCTGTCGTCCTTTAACTTCCTTTGACTCCTTGAATAGGATAAAGGATTAAGGTTTGCTCCCTCTCCAAGGAGAGGGCGGGGGGAGAGGCTGCCTTTAACTCCTACCCCCATCTTCCATCGGCAGCGTAATCAAGAATCGTGCACCATTCTTATAGCTTGTGTCGAGGGTGAGGTTTCCATTCAAGTGGTAAATAATTCTGCGGGCAAGTGTAAGTCCAAGGCCAATGCCTTCCTTGTGCTTGTCTGATTTATAGAAATGGTCGAAAATTAAATCTTCCTCTCCCTCCTCAATGCCGCATCCCGTGTCGGTGATGCTTATTTCTAATTGATTTCCGTTGTCAACCTTTCTGCTGTCTATTGTTATTGTGCCTGTTTCTGTAAACTTTCTTGCGTTGTCCAGAATACATTCCATGGCCTTGAGCAGTTCCTCGCGGTTGGTAGTAAACATGAAGTCGTCGGGGAGTGCCGATGTAACATTAACTTCTATGCCTGGCGCAACCTTTTTCCTGCATTTCTCAGCCGCCTCATGACAAATGGCCAACAGGTTTTCCTCGTTGTATTTCACCTTTCCATATTTTGCGCCATTGTCAGAGATGTCCAGCAACTCGTTAAGAATATTTGTTATGCTGTCGGTGCTTTTCTGTACCATGCCAGCCAGCTCCGCTCTCAAACTTTCCGTCATTTGGAACTCGCTGTTGCCTATAACCTGCGCAAAGCCCGAGATAACATTCAGCGGACTGCGTATCTCGTGACTCATGTTTTTCATGATGCTCAGTTTAAGGTCCTCAGCCTTTTCCGCCTCAATTCTTGCTTCTGTCAGCTCCTTGTTTTTCTGTTCCAGTTCCTTGGTATATTGCTTACGCTTGCGGGAGTGGAAAATAAGTACGGAGATGATGCATCCAGCACCTATGAAAACAATGCACAATATTATATTAATGGCTTTTGCCTTGCGGCTCTCGCTGATATGTGATGCCACCTCAAGGTCGTGAGCCGCCCCTTGCAGTTCCTCCATTCTTATGTTTTGCGTTATGGAGTCTTTTACAGTAATATACTCCTTCTGTGCTAAATAAGCCTTGGCAGTGTCGCCCGCAGCCTCGTAGACCAGCATCAGGAACTTGTACTTGTCTATGTTGGTCATCTCGTTGGCCATCACTGCGGCTTCGGCGTATTTGCCATCGGCAGCAAGTTTTCCGAGAGTGGCATATCGGTAGTATGTCATGCTGAACATTGCAGAGTCTGTTTTCTGCACGTCAATATACTTCTCATAGCATTGGTTTACCAGGTCCCAGTCTTTTTTCACAAAAGCTATGATAGTCTTAAATGCCATTGCGTCGCTATACTGGTATGGCATACTCTCTCTGTCTATCAGTGAGAGAGCCTTGTCAGCATATTCTAATGCCAATATCTGGTTGTGCTCCATCTCCACGTTGGCAAGGTCGATATATATCGACATAATTTTTGTGCTGTCTGTCACGTCTGCCTCTGTCAGTGCTTTTTCAAAAGCCTTTTTTGCTTCTTTGTTGTTGCCTTGTATGGAATGGATAATGCCAATGAGGTGAGTGGCGTTGAAGAAATACTCCTTGTCGTTGCGCTGTCTCATCTCGTACGACATGCGCTGTGTCTTCTTCATCGCCTGATAAAAACGATTGAAGTTTATATCGTATAATACTTCTGTTTCCCACCCTTTATAGTAGTTGCCAATATTGCCAACCTTCAGTGCGTGAGTGCGAAACTCGTCAGCAGCATTATATAATTCAGTCTGTTGGTCTGTATTAAAATATTTACGCATGTCGGCAAATATTCTCTCGGCTGTAGTGTCAACCTGAGCATTGCTATTTGCCACCACGCAGATATTGCATAGCAGTAGGAATATGGCTGTTAAGGTTATACGGTATGAAAATTTCATAGTCAGTTATTTTGTTATGGTATACAAAACTTTGCAAAGTTAATTATTATTTTTGTTAGGTATAAAAAAAGGATTGTTAAATTTGTTAAACCGTTAGTGTTTTTATGCGGTTGAACGATGAACGATGAACGATGAACGATGAGCGATTAACGATGAGCGATTAACGTTTAGCGATTGCGTGCCAAGCATACGTCTGAACTCCTGAACTCCTGAACTCCCAGAATTGCACGAACCCTTTGGAGAGTGATTAGGGGGAGGTTAGGAGGGGGCTTCCTTTTACGAAATTTTTTGACAAACGCCTCCCGAAAATCCCCAATTAACTGCCTCAAAACTCGAGAATTCTGAACAAAAAAATATTTTGCCCGAAAAAACGCAGAAAATCGTGTGCAATCTTAAAACCTTGAACATCAAAACCTTATGCCCTAAAAATCAAAAGTGTGCATTTTTTTTAGCCTTTCTTATTTCCAAAACCTATCGTTTTGCTCACCAAAACCATAGGTTTTGCTTTTCAAGATGATAGGTTTTGCAACGCAAAACCATAGAAAACGGAGCTCAAAACCTATGTTTTTGAACAATAAAGACTAATTTTTTGCCCGCCAACCACGTTTTTCTTGTCTTTAATGCCCGATTTTTTCTCTAGAATGAAAAATTTTTTTGTCAAATTTTTTTACATATTTAAATACGAAAAATTTTGACAAAATCATTTCAATTACACACCAATTCTTATTACTTGGAAATAAAATTGCTGTTGCCATTTGCTGAAATTCTCACGCCTCTTTATTATAATGTGGAAATGTTAAAAAACTGTTTTCTGCAAAAATAAATGCTCAAAAGTTTGTAGGAAACATGTAAATGCATTACTTTTGCAGTGTACTATTAAAGTAGTACACCGAAACGGTCCAACCAAACACAAAAATATTATGATACAAATCAACAAAATTAACTTCAAGTATGCAGGTCAGAAAACCCCTGTATTCAATGACTTCAGTCTTTCTTTAGAGCAGAACCGAATCTACGGACTGCTGGGAAAGAACGGAACGGGCAAGTCTACACTGCTTTATCTCATCAGCGGATTGCTGCGCCCTAAGGGCGGCAGCATACAGACTCTTGGTTTCGAGAGCAGCAAGCGCCATGCTGAGATGTTGCAGGAGATATTCATTGTGCCAGAGGAGTTTGACCTGCCTCCCATGTCGCTCGATGCCTATGTGCGTCTTTATGAACCGTTTTATCCTAAGTTCAATCGTGAGGTGCTGGACAACTGTCTGCGCGACTTTGAACTGCCGCTGAAGCTGAAACTCAACGAGCTGTCGATGGGTCAGAAGAAAAAAGTGTATATGAGTTTTGCGCTGGCTGCCGGCACTCGTCTGTTGCTCATGGACGAACCGACCAACGGACTTGATATTCCATCGAAGGCACAGTTCCGCCGCGTGGTGGCACAAAACATGACAGACGACCGTACCCTCATCATCTCAACTCATCAGGTGCACGATGTGGAGGCTTTGCTCGACCATATTCTGATTATCAGTCAGAGCAATATCCTGATGAACGAGTCGGTGGCTGACATCTGCAACAAATATTCGTTTGAGTATCGCCAGCCAAGCGAGATGGACGGCGATGTGCTTTATGCCGAACCATCATTGCAGGGAAATGCCGTCATTGCCCGCCGTAAGGAAGGCAGTGCAGAGACGCAGCTGAACCTAGAACTGCTGTTCACTTACATCACAAAAGAAAACAAATAGGGGAGGGCAGAAGGATGAAACACTTTGATTTATCGCGTTTCTGGCTCACGCTGAAGGCAGACAACGTGTTGCAGTGGAAGACTGCTCTGAAACTCACCCTTAGCATGGCATTCGGCCTAATGATAATCTATACTGTGAGCTTTATGCAGATGGACAGCCAATCTTATGCCGCAGTAGTTAACAATCAGTTGAGTAATTGTTCGGGGATAACCTTATTTGTGCTGTTTATGTTCATGGGAGTTGGTGGCTGCTACATGACAAACAATATGAGAACCAAGCAACAGCGAATAGCTTTTCTTTCGTTGCCTGCCAGCAATTCAGAGAAATTTTTATCGCGCTATTTGTGGTGTACGGTAGGTTTTCTGCTAATGTATATAGGAGCAGCTGTGATTGCCGACGTATTGCGTATGTTGCTCTGCCTGATAGTTTATGGAGACGAGTGCGGTTCGGTGTTGGCTTATATGGTGGGTGAACTGACAGAAACTAATTTTGAAGCAAATGGCGAGCAGATATGGTGTGTTATTTTCCTGCTTATCGCTTCTCTGCTTTACGGACACAGCAACTATATGCTTGGAGGTGTAATCTTCCGTCGTTTCAATTGGATACTTACCACAGTGGTTCTCTATCTGCTGTCGTTTCTATTGCTGCCATTATTGGGAGTGTTAGGATATTATGAAAGTGATATAGATGCTTTTATAGACAAAAGCGGACCTGATGCTTTATGTGTTGGCTTAGGCGTGGTATGCTTGTTGCTCACAGCAGTCAACTATTGGCTCTCTTACAAGGTGTTCTGCCGTATGCAGGTGATATGCAATAAACTGATAAACATTTAATTATGAACACAAGTTTTAATTGGAACAGATTTCTCTGTGTGTTGCGCTATGATCTTGCTGCCAACTGGCATACATCGCTGGTGTTCTTCTGCGTATTGACTTTCACACTGGTGGGTTTATATTCTATCGGTGTGGTTGATAACAGCGCGGAATATTCAACAAGATTAGAAGTCGGAATGGTTTCTACAGATTTACTGACATGGAGTGTAGAGTGGGCGAGTGCAAATACCGTGATGTGTTATTGGCTTTTTATAGCTTCGGCTGGCTGTTTCATATTTTTAAATATGCGTAATAAGCAGCAGAAGATAGTGTTTTTGTCACAACCCGTATCACATATCGAAAAATTTGTAGCTCGATTGCTATGGGTAACGGTTGGACTTACCATAATCTTCTTTGCTGCGGCAGTGGTGGCAGACAGGTTCCGGGCATTATTATGCACTATTTTAGACTTTCCCGCTTATGGTGTGGTTTGGCTTAATGCGATAGAATTTTTGGATAACAATCCCTCAAATTTGTTTTATGGTGAAGGGGACTTGATGATAAACACTTTGATGTGGTATCTCACCCTGCTGACCGTACAGTCTGTGTATGTGCTCGGAGGTGTATTGCTGGCGCGCAACAACTGGCTTATTATAACAGGCTTTATGATAGTAGTGGTATTGCTGCTTGTTTATTTAGGCATTCCTGTTTTATCATTCGAACAAGCACAGGGTATGGCAGGTAATGTTATTTTGGCAATTAACATTGGCTTGCGACTTTTGCTGATAATATGTTGTTATATTCTTTCATACAAGAAATTCTGTAGCATGCAGGTTATTAACAATAAATGGATTAACGCATGATTTTTTCAAACGATAAGGCTATTTACTTGCAGATGGCAGACCGTCTGTGCGATGAGATATTGGCAGGCAAGTATGGTGACGACGACCGCATACCGAGTGTAAGGGAATATGCGGTGCTGCTTCAGGTGAACACCAATACAGCTGTGAAGGCATACGAGGAACTGGCGCGCGAGGAGATTATATATATCAAGCGTGGCATGGGCTACTTTGTAACGCCAGGTGCAAAGAAGCAGATTCTGAAGGTGCGCCGCAAGGAGTTTATGGAGCAGACGATGCCAGAACTGCGCCGTAGAATGCAGCTTTTAGGTATCAGCATTGATGATATTGTTAAAGAATATGAAAAGTTGGGCGCTGATTGTTGCGAATAGCGCGGTTTATGCGTCTAAGGTAGTGGGAAATTCTAGGAAATCCTAGGCCATCCTAGGCCATCCTATTAAATCCTGCCCCATAAAACCTCTAAAAAAACAAAAAAGATATGATTCACTTAAAAGATATAAATAAAACCTACTATGGTGCGCAACCGCTGCATGTGCTCAAGGGCATCAATCTCGATATTGAAGAGGGCGAGTTTGTGTCTATCATGGGACAGTCGGGCTCGGGTAAGTCCACATTATTAAATATATTAGGAATACTCGACAATTACGACTCAGGCGAATACATGCTTGCAGGCACTAAGATATGGAACCTTAGTGAGCGCAAGGCGGCTGAGTATCGCAACAGGATGATAGGATTTATATTCCAGTCGTTCAACCTCATACCGTTTAAGACAGCTGTTGAGAATGTGGAACTGCCTCTATATTATCAGGGGGTAGGACGCCGCAAGCGCCATCAGATGGCTATGGAGTATCTCGACCGACTGGGACTGGCACAGTGGGCAGAGCATTATCCCAATGAGATGTCGGGCGGACAGAAGCAGCGTGTGGCAATAGCTCGTGCGCTGATAACGCAGCCAAAGATTATCCTTGCCGATGAGCCAACAGGTGCGCTCGACTCTAAGACCAGTGTTGAGGTGATGCAGTTGCTGCAGCAGTTGAACCGTGAGCAGGGCATGACAATAGTCGTTGTCACTCACGAGAGTGGTGTGGCTAATGCCACCAATAAGATTGTGCGAATAGTCGATGGAGTGATTAGTGGCATTGAGATAAACGATCCTCTGAAGACATCACCGTTTGGTATGGGAGGAGTGATGAAGTAGGCCTCTTTTATGGATGAGAGATGAGAGATGAGGGATGAGGGTTTGTTTGCTTGTCAAGCAAATTAAGTAGTCAGGAGTTAAAGGGAGTCAAATGGAATTAAAGGCCATTACTTCAGATGCAAACAACTTGTATACTTGTCAACTCGTTTACTGAATCAAACAACTTGTCAACTAAAAAACAATGATTGAACTATTAAAAGAAATATGGACCACAGTGCAGCGTAACAAACTGCGAACATCGCTTACGGGCTTTGCCGTGGCATGGGGAATATTCATGCTGATATTCCTGCTTGGCGCAGGCAACGGACTCATCAATGCTAATATGGACCAGATGAACCGTTTCCTCACCAATTCAATGATGGTGTTTGGTGGCAGAACATCAAAGCCATATCACGGTTTGAAGGAAGGACGCCGCATAACTCTTGACCAGAAGGATATGCACACAACGGAGAATTCGTTCAGCGCAAATATAGATGAGGTGGGCGGTATGGTGTTTCAGAGCGGTGTTACGCTGACCAACGGTCAGAATTATATGGCGGCACAGACGCTGGCTGGTGTGTATCCCAACAGTAAGGAGATAAACAAGCATGAGATGCTTTACGGTCGCTTTATTAATGATATTGATATCCGTGAACGCCGTAAGGTGATTGTGATAAGCAAAAACCAAGCAAAGGAACTTAAACGCGACTACCATAATCTCGTTGGCAAGTATATAAAGGCTGGAAACATTGCTTTTCAGGTGGTGGGAATATATAAGGGTAATGACAATGAGCAAAACTCAAATGCTTATTGCGCTTTCACAACAGTGAGCACTATCTATGGACGTGGCGGTAAGGCCGACCGTATTGAGTTTGCTTTCAAGGGACTGGAGACGGAAGCAGAGAACAAAGCTTTTGAGGCGCAATATAAGCGCAGGCTAAATGCCAACCATGAGGTGGCGCCAGATGATGAGAATGCAGTGTGGCTGTGGAACCGATATACGCAAAACATGCAGATGAGCATGGGTATTGGCATTATACAAACTGCTTTGTGGATAGTGGGACTCTTTACTTTGCTCAGTGGCATAGTAGGTGTTAGCAATATCATGCTTATCACAGTGAAGGAGCGCACACGCGAGTTTGGCATACGCAAGGCTTTGGGTGCTACACCATGGTCTATACTCCGACTGATAATCGTTGAGAGTGTGATAATAACAACAATATTCGGTTATATCGGAATGTTATGTGGTGTGCTGGCAAATGAATATATGGATGCAACGATAGGACAGACACAGGTAGACACGGGACTATTCCAGGCTACGATGTTCCTGAACCCGACCGTTGGACTGGATGTGTGCTTCCAGGCAACCATGGTGATGATAATAGCTGGTACGCTGGCAGGACTGATTCCTGCACGCAAGGCGGCTAAGGTAAGACCGATTGAGGCATTGAATGCGAAGTGAGAAATCGTCAACTCAGAAGTTAAAGGAGTAAAAGGGAGTTAAATGGAGTTAAAGGCCATTACTTCAGATGCAAACAACTTGTCAACTCGTCAACTTGTCAACTCGTTTACTGAATCAAACAACTTGTCAACTCGTCAACTTGTCAACTCGTCAACTAAATAATATATGTCAGAATTTATAAGAGAAATATTAGATACACTTACGCGCAACAAAAGCCGTAGCTTCTTGACTGGCTTCGGTGTGTTTTGGGGTGTGTTCATGCTTATTGCCTTGATTGGTGGCGGTCAGGGACTAAAGGAAATGCTGCAGAAGAATTTTGATGGTTTCGCCACAAACTCCGCCATGGTATGGTCGCAGACAACAACAAAGCCTTACAAGGGTTTTAAGAAAGGCCGTTGGTGGAATATGAACGATAAAGACGTGGTGCGCCTGAAGAGTCAAGTGCCAGAACTTGATGTCGTGGCACCAGTGTTGTTCTGTGGTTCTAAGGCAGCAGTGCATGAAGACCAGAATACAACGGCTTCTGTGCGTGGTGTGACCAACGATTATGCAAGGGTTAACGAACCATTGATATTCTTTGGCCGTTATCTTAATGAGATGGATATGAAACAAAACCGCAAGGTGTGCGTCATAGGTAAGAAGGTGTATCAAGACCTGTTTCCTAAAGGTGGCGACCCATGTGGCACGGCTATACGTATAGACTCGATATACTATGAGGTGGTGGGCGTGGATTACCGAACAGGCGATGCTATCAATATCGGTGGTAGAGCAGATGAGTCGGTAATGATTCCAATCAGTGTGGTTAGAAAGGCATACAACCGTGGCAATAGAGTGGACATGATAGCATTGACAGGTAAGGGCGATGTGAAGATGGGAAGCCTGACAACACGCATACGCCAGACAATAGCACGCGAACATCTCATCGACCCTAACGACGAACAGGGTGTGATGGTGTTCAACACCGAGGTGCTTTTTGGTATCATGGATAGTCTCTTTAAGGGAGTAAACTTCCTGATATGGCTCGTAGGTATAGGAACCTTGCTTGCTGGAGCCATTGGTGTGAGCAATATTATGATGGTGACAGTAAAAGAGCGTACAGTGGAGATTGGTATTCGCCGTGCTATTGGTGCGACACCACGCATGATACTGTCGCAGATAATAAGTGAGAGTGTGGTGCTGACGGCTGTTGCGGGCATGAGCGGAATACTCTTTGCTGTGATGATATTGCAGATGCTGGAGCTGGGCAACACCACCGACGGCATCGTTGAGGCGCATTTCCAGGTGAATTTCTGGACTGCCATATTTGCAACATTATTGCTTTGTGCCTTAGGAGTGCTCGCAGGTCTTGCCCCGGCATGGCGTGCCATGAGCATCAAACCGGTAGATGCGATGAGGGATGAGTAGAGGCTGGAGTTAGGAATGAGGAGTTAGGAGTTAGGAATTAGGAGTTAAAGGGAGTCAAATGGAGTTAAAGGCCATTACTTCAGATGCAAACAGCTTGTTTACTTGTCAACTTGTCAACTTGTCAACTCGTCAACTCGTCAACTAAAAAAAACAACTTGTCAACTAAAAAAAATAAATATATGAAACGTTATTCAAAACTAATCATTGCGGCTATTATAGCCCTGATCTTCATTGGAACATTTATGTTCCTGTGGCAGAAGTCACAACCAAAAGAGATTGTGTATAATGAGTTTACTCCTACCATTGGAGACATAAGAAAGACAACAATTATTACAGGAAAGATTGAACCGAGAAATGAAGTGAACATCAAACCACAGATTAGTGGTATCATCTCAGAGATATACAAAGAGGCTGGCGAACGTGTGCAGGCTGGAGAGGTGATAGCTAAAGTTAAGGTGATTCCAGATATGGGACAACTCAGTTCGGCTCAGAGCAGAGTGCGGCTGGCGCAGATGAATCTGAAGCAGGCAGAGACAGACTATAAGCGTGAACTGAATCTCTTTAATCAAAAACTGGTGAGTGCAGAGCAGTTTGAGCAGGTAAGACAGAAACTAAACCAGATGCGTGAGGAACTGGCTGCTGCTGAGGATGCTCTGCAAGTAATCAGTGAGGGCGTATCGCGCAGCAATGCCAATGCCAGCTCTACACTTATCCGCTCAACTATTTCTGGTGTTATACTCGATATCCCTGTGAAGGTAGGTAATTCGGTTATCCTTAGCAATACCTTCAATGATGGTACTACCATTGCTACAGTAGCAAATATGGGCGATCTTATCTTCCGTGGCAATATAGATGAGACAGAGGTGGGACGTCTTAATGTTGATATGCCAATGAGTATTACTATTGGTGCTCTTCAGAACCTGAAGTTTGATGCTCTCCTTGAGTATATTTCGCCAAAGGCGGTAGAGAGCAATGGAGCTAACCAGTTTGAGATTAAGGCTGCCGTGCGCATTGATACTGTGGCAAATATCCGCTCAGGCTATAGCGCAAATGCAGAGATTGTGCTTGATGAGGCTAATAAGGTATTGTCATTGCCAGAAAGTGCCATCGAGTTTAGTGGTGACTCTACATTTGTATATATAATAAAAGGTACGGGCGAACCTAAGGAGTATGTACGCACAGAGGTGAAGACAGGCTTGAGCGACGGAGTTAGCATAGAGATAAAGAGTGGTGTTACGGATAAAGACAAGGTGCGTGGCCCACAGGTAATAGCAGAATAAAGAATAGAAGCATGAAAAAACTATTATTACCCATAGGACTGTTGCTGGCATCTTATCAGATGCAGGCTGAGGAATGGTCATTGCGCAAGTGTGTAGACTATGCCATTGAGCATAATATCAGCATAAAGCAGCGCGAGAACGTGAAGCGACAACAGCAATTGCAGTTGTCCAATGCCAAGAACAGCCGACTGCCAAATCTTGATGGCTCAGTGTCTCAGAATTTCTCTTTTGGACGTGGTCTTACATCAGATAACACATATACCAATAAGAGTACAAGCAGCACGTCTTTCAGTCTGGGAACAAGTGTGCCTTTGTTCACCGGTCTGCGAATACCAAACATGATAAAACTAAACCAGTTGAACCTTGAGGCTTCGACTGCCGACCTTGAGAAAGCTAAGAACGATATCAGTGTGCAGGTGGCACAGGCGTATGTTCAGATACTCTATAGTATAGAGATAGCCGATGTGGCACGCCGTCAGGTAAGCATAGACTCTATGCAGGTGGTGCGCCTTCAGGCTATGATAGACAATGGTAAGGCAAGTGAGGCTGAGCTGGCACAACAGAAAGCAACTCTGGCGCAAGGCCGTCTTACAGCCACACAGGCACAGAACCAGTATGAACAGGCTGTGCTTACGCTTACACAGTTGCTCGAACTGCCGTCGGCTGATAAATTCACAGTTGAGCGTCCAAAGGTAGGAAATATAGACAGCAATAATGAGAAGTATTCTGTTGAGGCTATATATGCAGAGGCTTTAGGTGTGAAGCCTGAGGTTAGGGCTGAAGAACTGCGCCTTAAGGGTTCGGAGTATAATATTAATATAGCTCGTTCTGGCTGGTATCCTCAACTGTCATTAAGCGCAGGACTTGGTACTAACTATTACAAGACATCAGGATTTAAAGGCGAAAGCTTCTCAGACCAGATGAAGAACAATTTTAGTCAGTATATTGGCCTGAACCTGAGCGTGCCAATCTTTAACCGTTTCCAAACACGCAACAGTGTGCGTTCGGCAAAGATTGAGCGAGAGACACAGCAACTGCAACTTGATAATGTGAAGAAATCTCTTTACAAGGAGATTCAGCAGGCTTGTCAGGCTGCTAATGCCGCCTCGGCAAAGTATGCAAGCAGTATAGAAGCAGGCAACAGCAGTAATGCCGCCTTCCGTTTGATGCAGGCGAAATATGAGAATGGCAAAGCCAACATCACTGAATTTAATGAGGCAAAGAACAACCTTATGAAAGCTGAGAGCGATCTCGCACAGGCTAAGTATGAGTTTGTATTCCAGACTACTCTTGTTGATTTTTATCGTGGCAAGGCAATAGATTTCTGATTTTCTATTATACCTATTATATAAAAGGAGCGAACCTCATTGAGATTCGCTCCTTTTGTTGATATATAGAGACTAACTATTAATCCTTATTCGATATTCATCCATTCTTCTGTTGCCAGAATTTGAATATTAACTATCAAACCTTAATCCTTAATCTCTAATCATTAATCTAAAAATCACTTCACCATCACCTTCTTGATAGTGCCGTCGCCCATCTTAACGATGTTCAGACCGCGCTGCAGAGAGTTGATGCGCATACCGTTGATGTTGTATATTCCAGCAGGAATATTGCTTGTTGTTGGCTTCTCGATGCACTCGATGCCTGTTGCATAGTTTGCATATTCCTCATCAAGCTGCTGCTTGTAAGCCTTAGATTTCTCGCCTTCGTTCATGATGTAGATATCATAGAAACCAGCCTTTGAGTTACCATCTGCTATACGTGTACGAACGAATACCTCGTCTGTTCCCTCATAGCTTACAGTGAACTTCTTGTAGAGACGCTGACCGGCAAGAACGCAGAGGTCGCCAATCTGTGTCCACTCAGTGCCCTCGATAGTGTCTGTTGCTACCTCGAATGCTACCTGTGGAGAACCGCCGCTGTTACCGTTAGAGATGAAAGATACAACGTCGAATGGACCCTTAAACTTCTGTGTGGTATAGATGATACCGTTGCGTGGGTTAGCTGTGTTCCACTCACCGATGTTCAGGTAAGCGTTTGTCACGAGTGTGTCAAGGTCGTCAGCTGTAGCTGGGTTGTAAGAACTGCCATCACCGATGTTCTTGCCAGGCTTCATGTTCTCCCAGATGATTACATGACCGCGTGAACGGATAGCCCAGCCATTGTTGAAGTCAACAACCTCTTCTGGATTCAGCTTAGTGTAACCTGCAAGGCTGTCCTCGCCAAACTGGTCTTTCACAATTATTGGGTCTGATGTCTCATCATACCATGTGTAAGCGTTCTTGTCCTTGCCCCAAGAGAAGAAGTACTTGGTTGATGTAGAACCGCCGTTGAACTCAGCAGAGTTGGCGTCCATGTGAGCCATTACGTCGATGCGAACCTTAGCGTTCTTGATAACAATCTGTTCTGTTGTAAGTTCAGACTGTACGAATACATCGCTAACAGCAAATGTAGTGATGGTCTTGCCTGTAGTTACTGTGATAGGACCAGTGTACTTGGTTGACTTTGTAGAATCAGCCGAAGCGGTATAGTTGTACCAGATGTTTGCACCTTCTGTTTCGCTGGTGATGGTTACTGTTGTCTTACCGTCTTCTGTGTTCAGAGAAACAACAGGAGCCTTTGCCTGACGCTTCATCTCTACAAGCTGTTCTGCAACATCACTGAGCAGATAACCTTCGGCAATAGCTACAGCCTTAACGGTAGCCTCAGCTGTGAGGTTGAATGGCTCTGTATAAAGTGTGCTTGCTGTTGTTGGCTCTGTGCCATCGAGAGTGTAATATATCTGTGCCTTTGGATTTGTGTTCTTGATTATAACATTTGTGTTCAAATCCTTATACTCCAGTTCGAATGTTGGCTTGCGAGTCTGTGTTATCTCTGACTTAGAACCAGCAACAAATTCAAGAGCATTGTTAAGCATGTTCATTGTTATCTCGTCGATGCCAGCCAATGCCTCTGCAGAGAATGGCAGATAGAGATATGCGTTATGTCCTGTGTTGTGGGCATGGATAGCTGTGATGCTTTCTGTAAACAAGTCAACACCAAGGATGTCATCGTTAGCAAAATAGTCACCGAGCTTAACACCATTATATGATGGAACGAAGAGACCCTTAATTCCTGGCATGCTCTCGTCCTCAATGAATGTGAGACCAGCGAAAACGCTGCTCTTGTCTTTCAATACAGAGATGATTCCATCTGCGCTGACTGCCTTCTCGCCATAACCCCATGCTGCATAGAGGTCTGCGTTGAGGTTGAGGATAGGTGTCCAAGGCATTGCGCTCTTCAGAACTGGTACGATGGCATTGTCAGCAGGAACGCTGCTGCTGATAACTGTTGCGTTGTATGCCTGAAGACTCTCAGCTGTAATTGCGCTGATGTCGCCAGCCACGTCGATAGCTGTCACGTTGTAGTTCTCGTTTGCTTTGATAGTGTTGTATGCAATATCTTCACTGATGTCGCCATTGTGGATATATGCAACTTCTGTCTTCTTGCTCTCACCGTCGCCTACCTGAATGAAGTAAATGTGGCAACCGTTGTTGTTACGCAAGGTGATATCGTATGTGCCGTCTGGGTTAGGCTCATCAGCCAAACCTTCAGCTGGGAGCAACCACTCTTTCTCCTCGTATGTCTTTGGATAAGCTACAGCAGAACCATCTGGTGCCATAAGCTCTGTGCCGCTATTGCCGCGACCAACATAAAGCTTAACACCACGAGCGTCTGAGATCTTATGTGACTCAACGCCCATCTTGATTGTCTCGCCTGGCTTTACGCTTGGAATAACAAGATAGTTGAGGTTCTTGCCGCCAAACCAGAGATAAGAAGGACCATTGTAAGGACCGAAGCCAGAACCGTTGGTTGGTGTACAGTCGCCATAGTTAACGGCGATGGCCATGCTACGTGCCTTGGTGTTGAGGTTGAACAAACCTTCAAGTTCCTTGATAGGGGTGCCGTTTGCTGTTATTACAGCACCCTCGGCAGAACCGCTGGCGCCAACTTCCCAGAAACAATTGTCTTTTGAGATTTCTGTGGGTTCTGTCGCATCTGCCTTCTCAATGTCTGTCCAAGCAGCGTCGGCCTTCAGGTTCTCTACTGTTTCAGCACTCCAGTGGCGGAAATCCCAGAATTTCTTAGGGGCTTGTGCGTTTACTGTAATAGCAAATGCCATTACGAGCATAGTTAGTGTAAAGATTTTTTTCATAATTGTTTGTTTTTTTTATTAGTGATTTATTGTGTAGTCTTTTTGCAAAAGTAGTAAAAACTTATGAAGAATACCTAAAAACATCTAACTTTTTCTTGTTTTTAAGTCTTTTTACAAAAAAACAGAGACTGACAAAGATGCCAGCCTCTGTTTTTTGTATATTAATTGTGCTAATTATTTCACAACCACCTTCTTTGCTTTGCCGTTGCTCATCTTGATGATGTTCAAACCGCGCTGCAGTGAGTTGATGCGCATACCGTTGATGTTGTAGATAGCAGCAGGAGTGTTGTCAGCTTCTGGTTTCTCGATGCACTCGATACCTGTTGCATACTCATCCCACTCTTTCTTCATCTCTTCCTTGATGATAGCAGACTGCTCACCCTCTGTGAGGAGGTAGATGTCGTAAACCTGTGCGCCGCCGCTTCCGCCTACTTGCTTGATGCGTACATAAACCTCATCAGTGCCCTCGTAGCTTACAGTGTATTTGCTCCACAGACGCTTGATGTTGTTTACAAAGATAGTGTCGGTATTGGCATCCTTCCAGTTCTCACCGTCGGCAGAAACCTGGAATATCATCTGTGACTTGCTGCCGCTTGATGTACCAACGAAAGCAAGCATGTTGAATGGTGCCTGATACTTGTTGGTTGTCTCGATACGGCCTGTGAATGGCTCGTCACCAATCTTCTTTCCAAACTGGATACAGTTCTTTGTGATAAGGTCGCTTACGTCGGCTGCTGTAGCTGGGTTGTAACCTTCGCCATTACCTGGGTCCTTGCCTACAGACAATACCTGATAGATAAGCTCCTGACCGTTTGACTTAACTGCAAAGTTGTTGTCTGGAGCAACTACATATACAGAGTCCTTGCGCATTGGGAAGATAGGGTTGCCCTCTTCGTCTACGCCTTCAATGTCGCCCATGTCATCATAGATGCTCAGACCATTCTTCATGCCAAACATATAAGTGTTGTTGCTGAAACCTTCGAGCTGGCTGTTGAAGTGAACAATCTGGTCAACACGTACGATAGGATCCTTGATGAGTACACGCTTTTCTGCTAACTCAGAGTAAACCTTGTCGAGAGTCTCAGAGAATGCTGTAACGTTTGTGTTCTCCTTCAAAACGAAAGGAGCTGCATACTTCATAGACTTTGTTGTGTCGTTGCTGCCAGTGAAGTTATACCATATGTCTGCACCTTCTGTTTCACAAACGATAGCAACCTCAGATGTAGCGCCGTTTGCTGTGAAGCTGATTGTTGGTGTAGCTGGCTGGTCGAATATCTCAACGTCGAATGTAGCAACCTCACTCTGGTTGTAACCCTCTGCAGTTGCAATAGCTTTGATTGTTGTTGCCTCTGTGAAGTTAAGAACACCAGTATATAGTGTGCTGTTTACTGTTGGCTCTGTTCCGTCTGTAGTATAGAATATCTGTGGCTTTGGCAGTGTTGCTGGAACAGCTGTCATTGTCACGTTAGTGTTTCTGTCTTTGTAAACTGCGTTAATCTGTGGTTTTGCTACAGCTGTAATCTCGCTCTTAGAGCTAATAAGCATGTTGGTAGCATTGTAGATTAACTGCAGAGTTGTCTCAGATGCTGCAGCTGTGTAAGGAATGTAGATGTAACCATTGTGCAGCATGTTGTGCTGATGTACAATAACTGCTGATGGGTCGTCCATGCTATACATGATTGTATCGTCGCCAGCGAAATACTCATTTGGCTTAACAGCCATAAGACCGCTTCCGTCGGCTGTAAGCTCAACACCTACAATCTTCTGCTCTGGGTTTGAGTCATCCACAATAGCCTCGATGTCTCTCATGATAGGAAGCTTAGCATAAGTAGCAGTGTCCTTAAGGAATGCAATACTGCTAACCTCTGTTGCCTCACCATATCCCCAAGCGGCATACATTGCTGCGTTGAGGTTGAGCACTGGGTTGTATGGAAGGATAGCCTTCAAATCAGCTGCCTTCTCTACTGGAACAGATGGAGAGATAACTGTTGTCAGGTACTCTGCCATTGACTCATTTGTGATAGTTGCTGTTGAAGCGTCAACTGGTACAACAACGATGTCCTCATTGCTCTTAATCTTGTTGTAAGCTGGGTCAGACTCAACATCGCCTGTGTAGAGATAAGCCACCTTATCGTTCTTCTCTGGGTTTACGCCATCGCCTACGATAATGTAATAGATGTGGCAACCGTTTGTGGTCTTGATAGTAAGTGTAGCCAACTCTGTTGGGTCACCTTCAAGCATCCATACACACTCGTTGAAGAATGTAGGGGTAGGGTCACCTGATACCGCTGTCAGTGTACCAGCGTTTGTTGTCAGACCGATACCACGGTCCTGTGCATTGCTGTGTGACTCAACGCCAATCTTGATTTCCTGACCGCAATAAGCCTTGAATGTCATTGTCTCGTTCTTACCGTTGAACCAGATGAAGCTCTTGCCGTATGGGTGGTAACCATTAGGGCTGCCTGCGTTCTCGCCCATCTTAGCGTTAAGGGCAATAACAAACTTCTTTGCCGTACGGCTTGGCACTCCAAGACCCTCAAGCTCAGCAATAGGTGTTGCTACATCGGCAGACCATGTACATGCGTTGCCATCGCCATCGGCAATATTGCCAGCACTGAAGAAATACTGGTCGTTAGCCTTTGTTGCATCGCTCTCATAGTTGCGCCAGTGTGTGTTCACACCATACTCGGTCATGTCGGCGTTCAGAGCATTGATAGTTTTGGAACTGAAGCCTTCACGGAAGTCCCATGACTTGCGGATTGCTTCCTGAGCATTTGCACCAAGTGCCATCACTATGGCCAGTGCAACTAAAGTAAAAATTCTCTTCATATTTGTTTATTTAGTTAGTGAATGTTATCTCTGATTTTGACGCAGATTATACATCTCTATGTAAGTATTTTGCAAAAGTACGAAAATATATTGAAAATCAATAAATAAATCAATGAATATTTGTGTTTTGCATTGTTTTTCAAATAAGAAGCGTGCAAACCGTCAGATTTGCACGCTTCAGTTTTTTATGTATAAAGTTGTTGTTACTTAACAATAACCTTTGTTGTCTTCACGCTGCCGTTAGCATAAACTTTCTTAACAATGTTTATACCCTTTGACATATTGGCAGCCTTAGCACCGTTAATGCTGTAGACAATAGTGCGCACCACTTCGCTTGCTTCCTCATTTCCGTTTTCAATGTTCTCAATGCCGTTTGCGATGTAGTCGTTAGACTTCTCACCCTGGTTCTTGATAAGGATGTTGTAGATGTTTGCCAGACGGCCGTCTGAAGCAAACTTCACGAATACCATGTCGTTGCCTTCGTAAGAGAGAATCTGCTTTCTCCACATACGGCCGGTGCGGTTTGTACCGCTCTCATCGAGATATTCCTTCTGTACGCCGTGTACCTCGCCAATCTCTTTCCAATTGTTCACATCTGTGGTGTCGGTTGCAACGAGAACCTTGCAAAGAGCATTCTCACCACCAATATATGTAACAATGTCGAATGGAGCCTGGAATGCTACCTTTGACTCAATGCTTGCAGAAGCTGGGTCCTTCTCACCAAGGTCGTTAGTGCCTTTAACGGCCGACATCTGTACGGCATTGCTTGTTACCTCACAGTCAATGAGGTCTTCTGGGCGGTCAGGATTGTAGCCAGTGCAGTCGCCTACATTCTTGGTAGTTGTACCCTTGAGATATGTAGGAGGCTGT
>JAZLCN010000061.1:0-23115 GCA_045614255.1 Prevotella sp. | reverse complement strand
CGGTTCCAACTTCATCATCGGTTCGGTGGACCCTATCTTGGCCGGTCTCTCTACATCGGCTGCCCAGATCATCGACCCGAACATGTACATCAATCCGCTGGTCAACTACTTCTTCATGGTGGTATCGGCTATCATGGTGACCCTTGACGGTGGATGGGTGACAGAAAAGGTGGTCGAACCCCGTTTGGGTAAGTATAATGGTGCTGCCGAAGCCCTCAAGGTGGAAGGTATCTCGGATATTGAAAAGAAAGGTCTCCGTTGGGCCGGTTGGGCCACACTGGTCTTCATCGCCCTGATGGCCTGGACCATCATTCCGGAGGACGGACTCTTCCGCGACCCTGCTACAGGTGGCATTCTCCGTTCGCCGTTCTTCTCGGGCATCGTAGTGGGATTGATGTTGCTCTTCTTCGTGCCGCGTTTGGTATATGGTATCATCGTGGGCACCATCAAGAACGACAAGGACGTTATCAAGCACATGACCGCATCCATGAAGGGACTGGCATCCTACATCGTGCTGGTGTTCTTCGCTGCCCAGTTCATCTACTGGTTCAACTACAGTAACCTGGGTCTGATTCTGGCCATCAATGGTGCCGAATTCCTGAAGAGCATCGGTTTCACCGGCTTGCCGCTCATTATCTGCTTCATCCTGCTGTCGGCCTTCCTGAACCTCTTTATGGGCAGTGCATCGGCCAAGTGGGCGATTCTGGCACCTGTGTTCATCCCAATGTTCATGCTGTTAGATTTCCACCCGGGTCTCACCCAGGCATCTTTCCGCATAGGCGACTCTGTAACCAACGTGATAACCCCAATGATGTCATATTTCGCTTTGATAGTGACCTATGCTCAGCGCTATGACGAGAAATACGGTGTGGGAACCATTATCTCGCTGATGATACCTTACACTCTCATCTTCCTTTTGGTGTGGCTGGTGATAATCACTCTGTGGGTATGGTCAGGATTCCCATTGGGTTTTGACGGTCCGTTATATCTGAAGTAATATAAAAGTATCGTCTTTACAACCTGAAAAAACAGCACGCTCTGCTGTTGCGGTAAAGAAATTACCAAGGGCTGCGTTGGTAGAGATAGAGTGCGTAGCTGCAAGGTAATCTGGTTTCCCAGCTTATTTTGCATAGTCTTAAAAGTTTTATTTATGAGTAACATATTAACATCAGATTTCGATTTCAAAGATGTTCCTCCAATGTGGATGCTTTGTTTCTGTGATGAGTGTTCGCGACATGCTGATTGCCTGCGCTATATAGTAGGTCTGCAAGTGCCAGACAACGTGTTGTGGGGTCCTGCAATATATCCATCGGCATACAGAAGCGGCAGATGCAAATATTTCAAGGAAATAAGGAAAATCAATGCTGCTTACGGATTTAATCCGCTTTTCAAGGAAATAAAATTTAAGCACAGTAAACTATTGCGCGACAAACTAAAGGAATATCTTGGTAGTCATGGAGCCTATTATCGTTATAATAAAGGTGAAAGGTTGCTTACTCCAGAACAGCAAGAATGGATAATACGCCTTTTTGCAAGCTATGGCTACACAGAGAAATTAGCCTTTGAACATTATAAAGAAGTATTAGATTTCTCTGAAAACATAGAGTTACCATAATGCTTTGCATTTCTCTTTATTAGTACCAAGCCATGGTAGTCTTCGTACCAAGGCTTGGTACTGTCGCTTCCACGGACTGGTACTGTTCGTGCCAAGCCATGGTATTATTCGTGCCAAAGCTTGGTATTGATTTTGGCACGATTGCTCTTGTTGCTTTATTAGGCAAAACAATGTGTTTTTGCCTAATAAAGCCAAACGCTTCTATAATCTTTGTATTTATAAAATAAGGGCTTATGCGATAAGCCCCTAGTATTTCAATCAAAATTAAGTCCTCTTGTAAATAAACCAAGTCCTCATATCCTCCTGTCTAACATGTGTACTCCCGTCTAAAGCCCCTCCTATGGTGGGGAGGTCTAACCAAACAAAGCCCTAAGCGCCTCTTCAACCTTGCGCACCGGCACCAACTGGATGTTGAACTTCTTGTGGTTGAGGCCTTGCATATTATGCTTGGGGATTATCATGTGAGTGAAACCAAGTTTCTCGGCTTCTGCTATACGTTGCTCAATACGCGCTACGGGACGCACTTCGCCGCTTAGGCCAACTTCGCCAGCCATACACCATCCTGCCTCAATAGGGGTGTCGACATTACTTGATAGTACTGCAGCTATAACACTCAAGTCCATAGCAAGGTCAGTAACCCTCATGCCGCCTGCAATATTAATAAATACGTCTTTCTGCATAAGTTTAAAACCCACTCTTTTCTCCAATACCGCCAAAAGCATGTTGAGACGGCGCTGGTCAAAACCTGTGGCAGAACGTTGTGGAGTGCCGTAAGCCGCCGTGCTTACAAGAGCCTGTGTTTCAATCAGAAATGGCCTGATGCCTTCTACGGCAGAACTAATTGCAATACCAGAAAGACCGTCATAGTCGTGGGTGAGAAGAAGTTCTGATGGATTGTTAACTTGTCGCAGTCCATTCTGTTGCATTTCGTATATGCCTAATTCTGATGTGCTGCCGAAACGGTTTTTTATGGCACGGAGTATTCTGTAAAGATGGTGCTGGTCTCCCTCAAATTGTATCACGGTGTCTACAATATGTTCCAGTATCTTTGGTCCAGCTAAAGTTCCTTCTTTATTTATGTGGCCAATAAGGATAACTGGTGTACCGCTTGTCTTGGCATACCTGAGCAATGCAGAAGCACATTCGCGAACCTGAGTAATGCTGCCAGGAGATGATTCTGCGTCTTCTGTGGCAATTGTTTGTATGGAATCAATTACAACAATCTCAGGCTCAATGTTATTTATATGGTCAAATATGGCTTCAAGGGAAGTTTCACATAAAATATAAAGTGAGTCTAAAGAATAATCGCTTGGCAAAGAGTTTGCGTTAACTCCTTGCTTGTATATCCTTTCAGCCCTCATCTTAAGCTGGTGAGCACTTTCTTCGCCACTTACATAAAGTATTTTACGATTGGGGATGTTAAGTATGGTTTGCAAAGTAAGTGTACTTTTGCCAATGCCAGGCTCGCCACCTAATAAGACGATGCTTCCAGGCACAAGGCCACCTCCCAATACTCGATTGAGTTCACCGTCGTTCATGTCGATACGAGGCTCGTCTTTTGAACTGATTTCCCTGAGTCTTACGGGAGTTCTTGTGCTTGAGTTTGATGGAGTGACCTGTTTGGAAATAGGTTTCGCAGAAGAAGTGCTTACTTTAATTTCCTTAAATGTATTCCATTGGTGGCAACTTGGACATTTGCCTATCCATTTTGCAGAATCAAATCCGCAGTTGTCACATACGTATGCTGTCTTGTCTTTTGCCATAGCAGTACAAAAGTACAAATAATTTTCGTCATTACGAAATAAATTATTAATTTTGCACTTATGAATTATAACAATTTTATTGTAGTATTTGGGGCATATATCTTGTTCCTGCTCTCTGCTTGCGGAAATGGTAATGCTGTGGATAACAAGGATAATGCCACAGCTGATGATAAAGACATTCTTGCTTTGAAGATTGCAGTTATGCCAACCCTTGACTGCCTGCCTTTTTTTATAGCAGAGGAACAAGGTATATTTAAGAAAGAGGGTATTGATGTAAGTCTGAAGATGTTTAATGCCCAGATGGATTGTGATACTGCATTAATGTCTGGATTTGTAGATGGTGCATTTACAGATTTGGTAAGAATTGAGCATCTTAATAAAGATGGTTTAGGATGTGTTGTGCGTGCATCTTCCTGTGCAAGTTGGCAATTGCTGTCAAATAAAAATGCAAAAATAACAAACTTGACTCAGCTAGAGGATAAAATGATTGCATCAACGCGTTTTTCAGCAACACACATGTTGGCAGACATTATAATGACTGAGGCTGGTTATGCTGATGATAAAACATTTCTTGTACAAATAAATGATGTTAATATAAGGTTGATGATGCTCAGAAACAATGAGATGGATGCAGCGCTACTTCCGGAACCTTATGCGACATTGGCAAGAATGGATAATCACAAAGTGTTAAAAGACAGCAGGCAAATGGGATTGCAATTAGGCGCTTTGGCTTTTAGAACTTCTAATGACACGATTAAGAATCAGAATATAGACAAACTTTTAGTTATATATGAACGGATCTGTGATAAAATAGATGAGGATGGTTTAACTTCTTATCGTAAACTTATCTCAGAATATTGTAATATCAAAGAGTCGTTGGTAGATTCAATCCCTTTGGATATAAAATATTCCGTTAACCAAGATGCCCTCCGCGATAACCAGAACAAGGCAAAATCATGGTATAATGATAATTGACAATAAACGCAATGCATTTACACGAGGATTTAAAAGAGATAATTGCTGTTCTTGAGCAGAAGAAGATAGGAACAGCAATAGTAAAGTTGGAGAATTTTGGTTATAAGTATCCAGAACTTCATGTAATAAGTGTTGTTGAGCAAATAAAAAATGATTATAGACTGATGGCTGGTTATTGGAGCCAGGGATATAAAGACCCACAACTGGATGCCCAATATTCTCAACTATTGTGTCGTATATACGTTCTAACTGCAAATATTGCACTGCGATTTAGGCAAAGCCATTCTACATATCTCCATTTTTTAGATAGAGGAATTGGCACAGTTGTAAGAAAAGGTGAATTGTCTTCCATGCAGGGACAACTAGAAAACTATGTAAGTGAATTCGCAGTATTAGAACTAGGAGGAGTAAATCCAAACAAGAAGAAGGAATTATATGAAGACTATCATGGATTAGTTAGCGGGTTGTTCAACTATATTGTAATCTCTGAGCAATGGTCTAACGGGAAATCAGAGGTCTTCAAACAAATTCTTTTATCACCAACTATTGACAATATTTCTCAACAGGTCTTAGTGTCTGCCATTACGTTGAGTCTGATGAATTTATTTGATATAAATAAGTTTCAATTGCTTATTGATGTTTATAGATATAGTAAAGATGAATATGTAAGGCAGCGTGCATTAGTAGGATGGGCATTGGCAATAGGAGAGGATAAGTTTAAGATATATCCAGAACTAAAAGTTATGGTAGAAACTCTGCTTAACGATAAGTGCGTATGTGAGGAGATTGTCGAATTACAGATGCAATTGGTTTATTGTGCATCAGCAGAGCAAGATACCAATACCATACAAAAGGAGATTATGCCAGATATACTTAAGCATAATAATCTAAACATAACATTGAATGGTATAGAAGAAAGAGAAGAATCTCCAATGCAGGATATCTTTGACCCAGATGCAAGCGACCGTAATATGGAGAAGGTTGAAAGGAGTTTCCGAAAAATGATGGATATGCAGAAAGAGGGGCGTGATGTTTATTTTGGCGGGTTCTCGCAAATGAAACGCTATCCATTTTTTGATGCATTATGCAATTGGTTTATGCCTTTCTATGATAATCATCCTGCAATAAACCATATTAATAATAAACATATTGCTCAGAGGCTTCTATCAGGTGGCGCGTTCTGTAACAGTGATAAGTACTCGTTTCTATTGGCTTTCATGCAGGTGTTCGATAAATTACCCAAGAATATTTCAGAAATGTTTAGCAATGGGGAGATTCCTGAGCATAATATGTTGTCTAAGGAAGACTTGACGTCGGCAACTTATATAAGAAGAATATATCTGCAGGATTTATACCGATTCTTTAGGCTTTATCCGTCAAGAGAGGAATTTTATAATCCTTTCAGAGTTACAGATGACGGTTCTGACTACATATTTTTTGCCAAGAAGATATTTGGCGAAACTAATCTAGGTAATTATTCATGCAGGGTTGCTAGTTTGTTGATGAAACAAAATCTTAATGTTGATGCTATTAGGATATTAGCAAATTATGAAGAACTTGATAATGATTATGTGTATAATCTGATTTGTGGTAATATGTTACTTCATAATAACAAGTTGGCTGACAAATACTTTTTGAAGAAAAGGTCAGCGGTGGCCTGCTTTGAGAAAGCTTTAAGATTAAAGCCCGGTTCTAATAAGGCGTTAACGGGATTGGCACGCGCATTGTTTTATGAAGGCAATTATATGCATGCAAAAGAAGTCTATGCAGAACTTCTTGAACAAAAACCGGACGACGAAGTTCTAGTGTTGCATGAATGTGTTTGTCTTGTGAATTTATCAAAATACTCAGAGGTGCTTGAAAAACTTTATAAGCTGTATTATGAAAATCCCGAGAAGATAAATGTTATTCGCGTACTGGCAAGGGCGCTTACGGGTGCTAAGAAATACGAACAGGCTAACAACTTATACTCCAAACTGCTTCGTGAAGGTAATATTGACGATAGATTGAATTATGGATACTGCAAATGGTTTATGGGAGAGGTGAAATTGGCAGCTGAACAATTTGCCTTATATCTTAAGCAACATTATAATGGTTCAATGTCTGATAGTAATGCTCATGAAAAGGCGTTTCTGGATATTATTGAGCCAGAAAAGGAATTCATCGCATCACACGATATTTCTGAAACAGAAATGCTTATGATGGTTGATTTGGTGTGTGAATCGCTTTATTAATCAAAGAAATGGGGTGAATAGGGTAGAGAACCAACCGAAGAATTTCTTCCAAGGTGTGCGAATTTCATCCCACTTCTCTTCAGTCAGATAAAAACATTTATTGTTTTTGTCATAATCAAAAAGGTATTCAAGTTCTGCTGTAGTTGCTTTGTCTATTATTACAGCATTGGCTTCGTAATCCCAACTAAGGCTCCTTGAATTAAGATTTGCACTTCCCACTGTACAGAAACAACCATCTACCATAATTATCTTTGTATGGTGGAAGCCTGATTCGTAAACCCAGATATGTGCTCCTTTCTTCATTAGTTTATGTACATTATAGAATACGCAATCTGGTGTCATAGGAATGTCGCTTTTTGCTGATACCATGATTTCTAACTTAACCCCTCTCTTAAGTGCATTTCTTAATTTCTTTTTCAGCTTATTGTTCATAGTGAGGTAGGGGTTTATTAACTTAATAGAGTCTTTGGCATTGTCTATTGCGTTATAATAAAACGCTCTGATAACTTTATTTGATGTATGTGGCTCTCTATTAATAATTCCAATAGTTTTTTTTCCTGCAGTACAAGTGGTGTCTGGAGTTAGACCGGTAAAATGTGCAGAGTATGCGGGCTGGAAATATTTATCGCCAGAAATGTTCTGTTTGGCTGTTTTATTCCATGTTTTGAGAAAAATCTTTTGCAGATCATGGACTGCATCTCCTTCTATCCTGCAGTGCATGTCTCTCCATTCGCCAACCTGTTCTGTTCCATGGATATAATAGTCGGCAACATTCATGCCGCCAGTATATGCAATACAACCATCAATAACAACTATTTTACGATGGTCTCTGGCAAATGCATGGTTTATCCATGGAAAGCGAACTGGGTCGAACTCGTATATCTCTATACCATCTTCCCTCAGTTGCTTTATGTGTTTTTTCTTAAGTGGTTTGTTATTGGAGTCATTGCCAAATCCATCATACAATGCTCTTATTTCAACGCCTTCCGCTGCTTTTTTCTTTAATAAATTAAATAGCTCAAATGCAATGGAATCGTTTCTGAAGTTGAAATATTCAAGATGAATGCTGCTTCGGGCCTGCTTGACAGCCTTGAAAAGGTCGTCAAACTTTTCTTGCCCACTTTTTAGCAAAGTAATACTATTATTATTTGTAAAGTTAATATTATGCTCCTTCTTGAGGATGTCAACAATAATAGAGTCGCTTGTGCTTGCTGCATGTGAGGCAAGCGCAAGCGCAAGTGTAATTATAGATATTATTAAGTGTCTCATTATATTCTTCTATATTTCATCCTATATTCCAAGGGTGATATCTTGTACCTTTCTTTGAAAATACTTATAAAGTTTTCTGCGGTCAGCAATCCAACTTGGTTTGCTAACTCGCTGAGATTTAAGTCTGTTTTCTCAAGTAATATGCAAGCATGCTTTAATCTTAGCTCCTTAACAAGAGCAGCTGGAGTCTTTCCGGTTATGTTTCTGACCATATGGAAAAACGGAACGCGCCCCATACCCATAGCCGTAGCCATGTCTTCAAGATTAAGTTGTCCCCTGCTCATATTATGTATTACATATTGCTCAATATTAAGCATAAGGTTTCTGTCTCTTGCGTCATTCATTGAGTATTCTTCTATATATTGACCATTGTCATATATGGAAACTGGAGGTTGCTGGCTAATTTGTAATCCAATGGAATCATCAAGGATCGTGTCTTCATTCTGATTGCTTTCAATAAGATTTGAGTTGCCATATGTTATTGTTGCTGTAGTCATGCTTGCATTGCGTCTCTCTAACATACGGGTTTCTTTACCCTCAATCGAATTGCTGTTTATTTCATAGCTTTCAATTCCTAATAGTTTGTTAAACCTTATAATAGCTTCTTGTATATTAAAAGGCTTTGCCAAATAATCATCAGCAGCCAATGTTATGCTCATAGACTGCATTTCTTGAATAGAAAGATTTACATCAGTCATTAATACGAATTTTATTTTCTCGTATCTTGCTGAAGTCTTGAGTCTGTTGCATAAATCACTTCCGGTTAACTTGGGCATTTCCTGTTTACATATAATCAGGCTAGTGTCTAAAACTTCTAAATCTTGCATCGCTGCAGTTGTGCTGCAATATCCATGAACGTCATATATACAATTTAGATGCGATACTAAGTAATTCATAAACTCTTCATTGTCATCAATAACAAGTATCGTGTACTTCTTGTATTGTATACTTGTGTTCCAGCTCCTTTGATCAACTGTAAGTTCTTCGGAACCAGAGTCCGACAGGCAGATAACACCTTTGTCATTAAGTTGTAGTCTGTTTGCCGCATTTTCTTTGGCAACGCTTTCTGGATTATCTAAAGACATTTGCATCTCAGAAAGACGAGTGATAATTTGGAGCATTTGAAAATGCATTGAGTTTAACATTTCCTTCTCCTCAACAGACCTGTCTCTCTCAGACATAGAACTTATTATTGATGCCATTCTTGACATTGGTTGGCGAAGGTCGTCACTTGCTGATTTTATTTCTTCGCGCTGTTTTTGCAATTCTGTGATTATAGTCTTCTTCTTTGCCCACAAATATGCAATCTTATTAAATCCAAAACGCCATAAGTATGCAAAAGTAATAATTATGATTGCATATATGATGTACATCCACCATGTTTGCCACCATGGTGGTAATATTTTTATGGTTAAGAAACGTTCTTCGTCGCTAACGCTTCCGTCTGCACTTATAGCCTTTACATGTAAGATGTATTCTCCGCTTGGTAAATCACTAAATGTGACCCCATGTGTCAAGGCATCTCCGTTGTGCCATTTTGTTTGATGGCCTTCCAGCCAATACATGAACTGTAGACGCTCGCATTGATTGTAATTTCCTGCTGCGAATTTAATTGTAATGGTGTTTTGATTATTGTTAAGTTTTATGGCGTCTATCTCATTTAATGCAATAGGGAGTATTGTGTTGCCGTTATATTCATGTCCTGTTATAACCTCTTCCTCATTTACATATAATTGGGTTAACATGACTTTAGGCAATGACTCTTTGCCCAGTTTTGTATTCGTACGTATCCAATCTATGCCCAATAATCCGCCAAATATTACATTGCCGTCTTTTTTCTTTATAATTGCACCTGGATTATATTCATTGCTTTGCAATCCGTCAGATGTGCTATAATTGTAGAGCCCATAGTTGAATGTCCCGTCTTCATGATTGCGCTGCACTACAATTCTGCAGACACCATTACTGGTGGTTATCCATATGTTATTATTGTTGTCTTCTGTTATTCCGTTTATATTATTGTCGCATAATCCATCTTTACGTGTGATATGTTTCAAATTATCATTGTCAATATTCAATACATTAAGTCCTTCACGCGTTCCTGCCCATATTAGTCCTCTTGAGTCTTCAAAAACTTGCGTGATATAGTTATTGGTGAATTTTTTAATATTGGCTCTGTTTCCAGTAAGTATTGTTTGACTATTTGATGATAGATTCATTATAATAAGTCCTTCGCCAGTTCCAATATATAGATTGTTGCCTTTGCCATAAAATAATGCAGTGATATTATTGGTGCTTAACTTCTTATTCTCCTTTGTATAAGTAGAGAACGTGTTGAGTTGTTGGTTGTATACCTGTAATCCCCCGCTAGTGGCAATCCACACTCTTCCCGCCTTATCGGTGCATAAATCTTTGATGTTGTCGTTAATAATAGTTCTAGAACTATCTTTTGCAACAGAGTAGATGGTAGATTCGTCGCCTTTGATTCTTGTTAATCCATTTTGTTTTGACCCCACCCATATGCTCCCGTCTGGAGTGGATGTCATAGATGTTACCTTATTACTTGCCAACTGTCCGTTATATCCAATAACACCATTGTTGTTGGTACCATACCAAATATGACCATTAGAGTCCTCGGTGATAGCGGTAATGTCTCCATTGATTAAAGATTGGAATTTATATATGTCATTACCATAATATGCAACGCCGGATTTCTCTGTTCCAATCCAAACTAAATCTGTATTGTCTACATATACACTTTGTATACATTGTGCATTAGTTTTAACGCGGGCATTGTTCATAAGGCTAACATTCTCGAAAGTTTTAGAATTAACCTTTGTACGAAGCAAACCTGATCTATCTGTGGCAATCCATATATTTCCAGTTCTGTCACCGTCAATGTCATTTATAGAATTGTCAGTGCCAAGGCCGTTCATGCCGATGGTATTGCCAATATTCATATCCCATACTCCTGTTTTTTTATTATATATAACAAGAGTGCCTTTGCCGTATATCCAAATGTTCTCCATTTGGTCGGTAAAAGCTTTTAGGGTGTTTGTCTTAGTTGTTTTTTTATTTGCCAAATCATTGGCAACCCAAACCGTTTGTTGTTGATTCTCTATATTGCAACATGCTAATCTTCCATTATCATATACTATAATTATTCCGTCTTGACATTCTGAAAAAGAACAAATATTTCCTTCAGGAATACGAGTGAAGTCAAATTCATAGATTAGTTGTTGCTGCATATTGTATGCCATTACGCCCTTTTTCTCAATATAAGCCCATAGTGTGTTTTTCGAATCGATATAAGTCAAAGAAGGTAAGTTGTCTATGCCAATCTTGCTGAAAAACTGGTTCATGTCTCTCTCAAATGATTCGCTCTGTGGAGAGTATATGCATAAACCAGAAGATGTTTCAATCCAAAGGCGTCCGTCGGCAGTTTCTGAAATGTTTTTAATATAACTATCAGGTAGGGATGTGCCGTCTTGAGAGTTTGACTGGAAATTCTTAAAGGTGTATCCGTCGAATCGATATAAACCACCTGGGGTTCCAAACCACATGAAACCTCTATTATCTTTGTGTATGCAGTTTATTTGACTGTTGCTTAGGCCATCCTTAGAATTCAGTGTTTTGAACAGGTATTGAGCACTTAAGCCAGTAACAGGTGCTAAGAGGATAGCTATTGTAAAAACAATCTTTTTGATAGTTATAATCATGTCTGTTTCTTAATAATACATAAAACTTTGCAAAATTAAGTAATAATATCCAAATAACAAAGTTATTTCTCGCTTTTTTGGTATGAGCATAAGCATGTGAGCGATGCTTGCAAATCATTTCAGCATCTTATTGGTATATTGCTTTTTTTTTTATATTTTTGCAGAAAAATTAACTATGATATTGATAGCAGATAGCGGAAGTACTAAAACAGATTGGTGTTTGACTGAGAGTGGAAATGTCGTTTGTCGTGTTTATACTCAAGGGATAAACCCTTTCTCGCAGTCTGAAGCAGAAATAGGCAATGTTATTAAAAATGAGCTTAAACCGAAATTGCCTAATGTAAATATTGATAAAATATACTTTTACGGAAGTGGTTGCAGACCCGAAGTTGCGAGTATTGTTCATAACTCTTTAATTAATTCATACCCAGATGTTAAGATGCTAACTGTTGAATCTGATCTTTTGGGTGCAGCAAGAGCTCTTTGTGGTACAAGTATGGGTATTGCTTGTATATTGGGTACAGGGGCTAATTCTTGTCTTTTTGATGGTGATAGTGTCCTTAAAAATACCCCAGCCTTGGGCTATATTCTTGGTGATGAGGGTAGCGGTGCTGTACTTGGTAAGCTTTTTTTCAATGCCATGTTTAAAGGTAGGTTATCTGAAAAATTATGTCGGGAATATCTTGACGAGTCTAAACTGGAAATGGCAGATGTGATTCGTAAGGTCTATCGTGAACCATTAGCGAATAGATTTCTCGCTTCAACGTCGTTGTTTATAGGCAAACATATTCAAGATCCCTTGCTATCGGCATTGGTTGTTGATAATTTCCGTTCTTTCTTACGTAATAATATTTTGCCATATGGAAGAAAAGATCTTCCAGTTAATGCAATAGGTAGTGTGGCGTATTATTTCAAGGAACAATTAATGATAGCAGCTAATGCTGAAGGCTTTACTGTTGGCGAGATATTACAGAGTCCAATGGACGGACTTTTGCGTTATCACAGCAGGTGATTGTGCAAACTGTGCAAATGTTCTGTCAAATAACTAATATTTTTGCAATTAATAGCATTTCTTTGCAATAATTTTAGTACCTTTGCATCCGCTTTTTGAGCGTACAAATTTGTAATATTATCATATTTTTATGTATTTTATCTTGTTTATTACCGTTTTGATAACGGCTATTGTGCTGGTAGTTGCTGCCTATGCAATCGCGAAACTCATAGGTCCGCGCTCCTACAACAAGGTAAAGGGTGAGCCTTTTGAGTGTGGTATTCCAACTCGTGGTTCATCTTGGATCCCTATGTCTGTAGGTTACTACCTGTTCGCAATTCTATTTCTCGTGTTCGACGTGGAGACGGTTTTCCTGTATCCATGGGCGGTAGTTGTGAAAGACTTCGGTGTTATGGCTATGTTTAGCATCGGATTCTTCTTGTTAGTACTGGTATTTGGCCTTGCTTATGCATGGCGGAAAGGAGCGTTGGAATGGAAATAAAGAAGCCGAGTATCAAGAGCATTCCTTACGAGGAATTTAAGGACAATGAGACTCTCGAATCGATGCTGCAAGAGCTTAACGAGGGTGGTGTTAACTGTGTGTTGGGCACATTAGACCAGATGATAAACTGGGGACGCTCAAACTCTTTGTGGTCGCTTACCTTTGGTACCAGCTGCTGCGGTATTGAGTTTATGTCAGTTGGTTGTGCGCGTTATGACTTCTCTCGCTTCGGTTTTGAGGTTACTCGTAACTCGCCACGCCAGGCCGACCTTATCATGGTAGCCGGAACAATCACACACAAGATGGCTCCTGCCTTCAAGCGTCTTTATGATGAGATGGCTGAGCCTAAGTATGTAGTAGCAGTTGGTGGTTGCACCATCTCAGGCGGTCCATTCAAGTCAAGCTACAATGTGGTTAAGGGCATCGAGGAGATTGTTCCTGTAGATGTTTACATTCCAGGTTGTCCTCCACGTCCAGAGGCTATTCTCTATGGTATGATGCAGTTGCAGCGTAAGGTTAAGATAGAAAAATTCTTTGGCGGCGCTAACCACAAGCAGACAAAAGAAGAGCGTGAGCTTGGTCTTTCAAACGAGGCCATTGCATCAGGCTGGAAGAAACCGCTTGTAGTGACAGAGGTGCCTGCTGATTTTGTTGAAGACCTTAAAAAAGAACAGGAGGAAGGCAAATGAAACTGAATAATCTTGTATTTGAATTTGATAAGTTTGCCGTTGAGATGGCAAACCTTAAGGATAAGAAGCATTTCGACTATCTCGTAACCATCGTTGGTGAGGATTTCGGTGAGGAAGGTCTTGGCTGTATCTATATCCTTGAGAATACAGAGACTCATGAGCGCACAAGCGTTAAGATGATTGCCAAGCAAGTGGGCGAGAACGATTTCGTGATACCTACAGTATGTAACCTGTGGAAGGTTGCCGACCTGTTGGAGCGCGAGGTTTTCGACTTCTATGGAATCAAGTTCCTTGGCCATCCAGATATGCGTCGTCTCTATTTGCGCAATGACTTCAAAGGTCATCCATTCCGTAAGGACTGGAAGTTCAACGACTCTTATACCCTCGAGGATGATGTAGAACCTGAATATGGTTGCGAGTATTCACTCGATGCTGATGGCAAACTCGTATGCAAGCAGAACAAGTTGTTCACAGACGACGAGTATGTTATCAATATAGGTCCTCAGCACCCATCTACCCACGGTGTGCTTCGTCTTCAGACTGTTGTAGATGGCGAGACCGTTAAGCGCATCTATCCACACCTCGGATATATTCACCGTGGTATTGAGCAGATGTGCGAGAATTACACATACCCACAGACACTTGCACTGACAGACCGTCTTAACTATCTCTCTGCCATGATGCATCGTCATGCGCTTGTTGGTGTTGTAGAAGAGGCTATGGGCGTAGAGCTTACAGACCGCATCAAGTATATCCGTACAATCATGGATGAGCTTCAGCGTCTTGACTCACACCTGTTGTATTGTGGTTGTTGCGCTCAGGACCTTGGCGCCCTTACAGCATTCCTTTACTGTATGCGTGACCGCGAGCATGTTCTTAACGTAATGGAAGAGACTACTGGTGGACGCCTCATTCAGAACTATTATAGAATTGGTGGTTTGCAGGATGATATTGACGCCAACTTTGTTAGCAACGTTAAGAAGCTTGTTGCCTACATGCGTCCTATGATAAAGGAGTATATGGATGTGTTTGGTGACAATGTTATTACACATAACCGTTTCGAGAAGGTTGGTATGATGGATTTGACCAACTGTATCAACTACGCTGTTACTGGTCCTGCTGGTCGTGCTGCAGGTTGGGCAAACGATGTTCGTAAGAACCACCCATACGATATGTATGACAAGGTAGAGTGGGAGCAGATAACAATGACTGGTTGCGACTCTATGGACCGTTACCTTATTCATATTAAGGAAATGTATCAGAGTCTCAATATCATCGAACAGCTTATTGACAATATTCCTGCTGGCGACTTCTATGTTAAACAGAAGCCAATCATCAAGGTTCCAGAGGGACAGTGGTACTTTTCTGTAGAGGGCGCAAGCGGTGAGTTTGGCGTATATATCGATTCTAAGGGCGACAAGAGTCCATGGCGTCTGAAGATGCGTCCAATGGGACTTTCACTTGTTGGTGCTCTTGACCCAATGCTTCGTGGACAGAAGATTGCCGACCTTGTTACAACATGTGCGGCTGTAGACTTCGTAATCCCAGATATTGACAGATAAGTTGTAAGGATTAAACATTAAATAAATAAAAATCAATATGTTCGATTTTTCATTAGTAACAACATGGATTGACAATTTCCTCCGCAGTACATTGGGCTTAGGAGATTTTTGGTCAATACTCATTGAATGTATATTGGTGGGAGTCATGATTCTTGTGGCTTATGCTCTCATTGCCATTGTACTGATATTCATGGAGCGTAAGGTGTGTGCTTACTTCCAGTGCCGCCTTGGTCCGATGCGTGTAGGTCCTTGGGGAGTTTTTCAGGTATTTGCCGACGTATTGAAGATGCTCATCAAAGAGATTTTCTTCGTTGACAAGGCCGACAAACTGCTCTATCTCGTTGCACCTATTCTGGTCATCGCTGCTTCTGTTGGAACATTCTCGTTCCTTCCATGGAATAACGGTGCTGTTGTTCTCGACTTCAACGTAGGTGTATTCCTCCTCACTGCTATTTCAAGTATCGGTGTTGTAGGTATCTTCCTTGCTGGATGGGGTTCTAACAATAAATATTCAGTGGTATCAGCTATGCGTGGTGCCGTTCAGATGATTTCTTACGAGATGTCACTCTGTCTATGTCTGATAACAGCCGTTATCCTTACTGGCACAATGCAGATTAGCGGCATTGTTGAGGCTCAGACTGGTGCATGGAAATGTCTTCTCATTCAGGGACATGTGCCTGCAGTCATAGCATTCATCATCTTCCTTATTGCCGGTAACGCAGAGGCCAACCGTGGTCCTTTCGACCTTGCAGAGGCTGAGAGTGAGCTTACCGCAGGTTATCATACAGAGTATTCAGGTATGGGCTTCGGTTTCTATTACCTTGCAGAGTATCTTAACCTTTTCGTAATTTCAGGTATCGCCACTACCATTTTCCTTGGTGGCTGGGCTCCTGTAAATATCGGTATTGAGGGTTTTGATGCAGTGATGAACTATATCCCAGGCATCGTATGGTTTATGGGCAAGACCTTTGCGGTTGTATGGCTGCTTATGTGGGTTCGTTGGACATTCCCACGCTTGCGTATTGACCAGATTCTGAAGCTTGAGTGGAAGTATCTTATGCCACTTGCACTTATCAACCTTGTCATCATGACAGTTGTTGTAGCATTAGGCTGGCACTTTTAATAAATTTTGATTTACGAATTATTGAATTAGCAATTCATGGAAAATAAAAATTCATATTTCGGAGGTCTCATCTCAGGAGTGAAAACCCTTGCTACAGGTCTTAAGATTACCCTGCAGGAGTATGTCACACCAAAATCTACAGAGCAGTATCCTGAGAACCGCAAGACCACTCTTCACGTGGCTAAGCGTCACCGTGGCCGCTTGGTGTTCAAGCGCAACGAGGATGGCAGTCATAAATGTACAGCATGTACATTGTGTGAGAAGACCTGTCCTAATGGAAGTATCAAGATTGTCTCTGAGATGCTTACCGATGAGGAGACAGGCAAGAAAAAGAAGAACCTTGTAGACTATCAGTACAACCTTGGCGACTGCATGTTCTGCCAGCTTTGTACTAATGCCTGCAACTTCGATGCTATTGAGTTTACAAACGATTTCGAGAACAGTACCTTCAGTCGTGACGCACTTGTTCTTCACCTTGACAAGGAGAACTACAAAGGCGGCTCACTGCCAAACCTTATCGAAGGTGGTGCTGAGTTTGAGATTGGCAAGTTTAACACAAAAAAGAAGTAATAGACTATGGCTAATATTGTAATGTTTGCTATTCTTGCTGTTGTCATCATCGGTTCTGCCGTAATGTGTGTGGCAACAACACGAATCATGAGAGCAGCCACATTCATGCTGTTTGTTCTCTTTGGCGTGGCAGGTCTTTACTTCCTGCTCGATTACACCTACCTTGGCGCTGCTCAGATTAGCGTTTATGCTGGTGGTGTTACTATGATTTATATCTTTGCAATCCAGTTGGTGAGCAAGCGCACCCTTCAGGGTATTGCTGAGCGCATCAAGGGCAGTCGTGCCATTTGCGGTGCATTGGTTTCTCTTTTAGGTTTCGCTGTAGTAAGCCTTATCCTCCTGAAGAACGAGCTTATCACTAAGGCATGTGCCCTTTCTGATACAGAGGTTCCAATGGAGCAGATTGGTCTTGCTCTTCTTGGCAGCGAGAAATATCAGTATGTTCTTCCATTCGAGTTCATTTCAGTATTCTTGCTGGCATGTATTATCGGTGGTATTGTTGTAGCAAGAAAAGAGGAGGGTAAATAATTATGATACCAGTAGAATGTTATATTGTGCTCGGCACACTTCTGTTCTTTATCGGTGTGTTCGGTTTTGTTACCCGTCGTAACCTTATTGCCATGCTCATTTCTGTAGAGCTAGTGCTCAATGCCGTTGACATCAACTTTGCTGCTTTCAACCGCCTGTTGTTCCCAGGAGAATTTGAGGGTTTCTTCATGACCTTGTTCTCAATCGGAATCAGTGCTGCTGAGAGTGCGGTTGCCATTGCGATAATTATTAATGTTTACCGTAACTTCAAGAGCGATCAGGTGAACAGTATTGAAAACATGAAATTTTAATGTGAGTTATGGATTATAGTTTAACAATATGGATTCTTCTTCTGCCATTTATCTCATTCCTTATCTTGGGATTGGCTGGCATGAAGATGTCGCATAAGGCAGCCGGTCTTATCGGTACTACCTCTTTGGGACTTGTTACTGTGCTCTCTTACATGACTGCGTTCAGCTATTTCACAGCCGACCGTTGTGCTGATGGCACATTTGCAACGATTGTTCCTTACAACTTTACATGGTTGCCAATGGGTAGCTTGAACTTTGACCTCGGTATCATGCTCGATCCGATTTCAGTGATGATGCTCATCGTTATCTCTACGGTCAGCCTCATGGTTCATATCTATTCTTTCGGTTATATGCATGGAGAGAAAGGTTTCCAGCGCTACTATGCCTACCTTTCACTCTTTACAATGTCAATGCTTGGTTTGGTTTTGGCCACCAACATCTTCCAGATGTATATGTTCTGGGAGCTTGTAGGTGTTAGCTCATACCTTCTCATTGGCTTCTATTATCCTTTGGCATCTGCCGTTTCTGCTTCTAAGAAGGCATTTATCGTTACACGTTTTGCCGATATGTTCTTCCTTGTTGGTATCCTTATCTTTGGCTACTATACAGGTTCATTCAGCTTCTCGTTCGTAAACAACCTTCAGATGGCCGATGGTGCTGTGCCATTCATTGCTGCCGATGCTGCTAAGGCCGTTGCTGCTGGTGGTTTCATTCTGCCTACAGCCCTTGTGCTTATGTTCATTGGTGGTGCTGGTAAGAGTGCCATGTTCCCACTTCACATCTGGCTGCCAGATGCTATGGAGGGTCCAACACCTGTTTCTGCGCTTATCCACGCTGCAACGATGGTTGTAGCTGGTGTGTTCCAGATAGCACGTCTGTTCCCATTGTGGATTGAGTTTGCTGGCGACCAGATGAGCATTGTTGTTTGGGTAGGTGTGTTCACAGCATTCTATGCAGCTGCTGTAGCATGTGCTCAGAGCGATATCAAGCGTGTCTTGGCATTCTCTACAATCTCTCAGATTGCTTTTATGATGGTAGCACTTGGTGTTTGTCTTCCAGGTCACGATGGTCATATCATCGACCACCATGGCTCACTAGGCTATATGGCATCTATGTTCCACCTGTTCACACACGCCATGTTCAAGGCATGTCTGTTCCTTGGTGCTGGTTGCATTATCCATGCTGTTCATTCTAATGAGATGTCTGCCATGGGAGGTCTTCGCAAGTATATGCCTATCACCCATTGGACATTCTTTATTTCATGCTTGGCTATTGCAGGTATTCCATTCTTCTCTGGTTTCAGCTCAAAGGATGAGATTATCACAGCATGCTTTGCTTACAGCCCAGTAGTAGGTTGGATTATGACTGGTGTTGCGGCTATGACTGCTTTCTATATGTTCCGTCTTTACTACGGTATCTTCTGGGGCACAGAGAACAAAGAACTTCATGCTCACCACACTCCACACGAGGGTCCATGGACAATGACATTCCCACTGATATTCCTCTGTCTGATTACTGTAGGCGTTGGTATCTATACCACACTTGGAGGTTTCTTGAATTGGGGTGGCAGCTTCGGTAGTTTCGTTACTGCCAATGGTACTGACTATACCATCCACTTCGACATGCAGATTGCGGCAACAAGCACAATAATTGCTATCATCAGCATTTGTGTTGCCACATATATTTATAGAGGTGAGAAGCAGCCTATCGCAGACAAGCTCTACAAGACCTTCCCACGTCTCCATCGTGCTGCTTACAAGCGTTTCTATATGGATGAGGTATATCAGTTTGTTACCCATAAGATTATCTTCCGTTGCATCTCTACACCTATTGCATGGTTCGACCGTCACATCATCGATGGCACCTTCGATTTCATTGCATGGGGTAGCAATGAGGCAGGCGAGAGCATCCGTCCATGGCAGAGCGGTGACGTACGCCACTATGCAGTATGGTTTATCACCGGTGCTATAGCACTTACTCTTGTATTGCTTGCTATATAATTATTAATTATGCATTAAGCATTTAGAATTAAGAATTAAGATTATGAATATATTAAGTCTATTCGTAGTAATCCCAGCCCTGATGTTGCTCGGTCTCTGGATTGCCCGCAATCTCAATCAGGTGCGTGGTGTGATGGTAGCAGGTTCAACCTTGCTGCTTGGCCTGTCAGCATGGCTCACATGGGATTTCATGCAATTGCGTGCTGCAGGTAATACCGACGCTATGGTCTATACCGACAGCATCGTATGGTTTGAACCACTCAATATTGCATATTCAGTAGGTGTAGATGGTATATCTGTAGTGATGCTGCTTCTTTCAAGCATCATTGTCTTCACAGGTACTTTCGCATCATGGCAGCTTAAGCCAATGACCAAGGAGTATTTCCTTTGGTTCACATTGCTCTCTACAGGTGTTTACGGATTCTTCATCTGTACCGACCTGTTCACAATGTTTATGTTCTACGAGGTAGCCCTTATCCCAATGTACCTTCTTATCGGTGTATGGGGCAGCGGCAACAAGGAGTATGCAGCCATGAAGCTTACCTTGATGCTTATGGGAGGTTCAGCACTTCTCATCATCGGTATCCTTGGCATCTACTACTTCAGTGGAGCTACAACAATGAACGTCAATGAGATTGCCGCCTTGAACTGCATACCTGCCGATGTTCAGAACGTATTGTTCCCATTCATCTTCATCGGTTTCGGTGTTCTCGGTGCCTTGTTCCCATTCCACACATGGTCACCTGACGGTCACGCATCTGCTCCAACAGCAGTGTCTATGCTCCATGCAGGTGTATTGATGAAGCTCGGAGGCTATGGCTGTTTCCGTGTTGCAATGTATCTGTTGCCATCAGCAGCTCAGGAGTTGTCATGGATATTCCTTATCCTCACAACAATCTCAGTTGTTTACGGCGCATTCTCTGCTTGTGTTCAGACCGACTTGAAGTATATCAATGCATATTCATCAGTGTCACACTGTGGTTTGGTGCTCTTCGCACTGCTCATGATGACCAAGACAGCCTGCACAGGTGCCATCCTGCAGATGCTCTCACACGGTTTGATGACAGCACTTTTCTTCGCCCTCATCGGTATGATTTACGGCCGTACACACACACGTGACGTACGCCTCATGGGTGGTCTGATGAAGATTATGCCATTCCTTGCCTGTGGCTACGTTATCGCTGGTCTTGCCAACCTTGGTTTGCCAGGCTTCTCAGGCTTTATTGCTGAGATGAAGATATTCGTAGGTTCATTCGAGAATGCCGACGTGTTCCACCGCACATGTACCATCATTGCATGTACATCAATTGTTGTGACAGCCGTTTATATTCTCCGTGTTGTTGGTAAGATACTCTTCCATGGAGTACAAGACCCACACCACCTTGAGCTTACCGATGCCACATGGGACGAGCGCTTCTCTGTATGCTGCCTCATTGTCAGTGTAGCTATCCTAGGTATGACACCATGGTGGGTTAGCAACATCATCGACACAGGTGTAGAACCAATCCTCAATGTCATTTTTAATAATTAAGCATTAAAAATAAAGGATTAAATATGAATTACGGACAATTTTTAAATATGATTCCGGAAGCCACACTGATGGCTATCCTGATTGTAGTATTCATTGCTGACTTTGCACTGAAGAACAATGGCAAGAAGCATGAAGTGCTCTACGGACTCACTGGTCTGCTCCTGTTTGCCCAGCTGGTGCCATGCGCATTGGCAGAACCAGCAGCTGCCTTTGGCGGTCTCTATGAGAGCAGTGCTGCAGCCAACGTAATGAAACTCATACTTACAGCTGGTACACTCATCGTTGTCATCATGGCACAGCCTTGGTTGCTTCGTGACGATGTCAAGAATAAGGAAGGCGAGTTCTATATGCTCGTCATCTCTACACTCCTTGGCATGTATATGATGATGTCTTCAGGCCACTTCCTGATGTTCTTCCTCGGACTCGAAATGGCATCTGTGCCAATGGCATGTCTTGTGGCTTTCGACAAGATGCGTAAGCAGTCGGCTGAAGGTGCGGCTAAGTATATCCTTACAGCTACATTCTCAAGTGGTGTGATGCTCTTTGGCTTGTCATTCATCTATGCTGCCACAGGCACACTCTATTTTGCCGATGTAGTGACAAACCTCACCGCAAGTCCTCTGACCATCATGGGTCTGGTGTTCTTCTTCAGCGGACTTGGCTTCAAGATATCACTCGTGCCATTCCACTTCTGGACAGCCGACACCTATCAGGGTGCTCCAACAGCCGTTACTGGCTATCTGAGCGTTGTGTCTAAGGGTGCTGCTGCATTCACAGCAATGATAATCCTCGTCAAGGTTTTTGCGCCAATGATTGAGTACTGGACTGTAATGCTTTACATCGTAATAGTATTGAGCATCACCATCGCTAACCTCTTTGCACTTCGTCAGAAGGAACTCAAGCGCTTCATGGCGTTCAGCTCTATCTCACAGGCAGGCTACATCATGCTTGCCGTAGTAGGAGCAAATCAGATGGGTATGGCAGCTCTTTCATACTACGTGTTGGTATATGTAGTAGCCAATATGGCTGTGTTCACAGTCATCAACCTTGTAGAGCAGAACAACAACGGCACAACACAGATGGAGAGCTACAATGGTTTCTATCAGACCAATCCTAAGCTTTCATTCCTGATGACCTTGGCATTGTTCTCACTTGCTGGTATTCCACCGTTTGCAGGTATGTTCTCAAAGTTCTTCGTGTTCATGGCAGCAGCACAGAGCGGCAGCGTATGGGCATACGTAGTACTCTTCGTTGCGTTGATTAACACCGTAGCCAGTCTCTACTACTATCTGCTTATAGTTAAGGCTATGTACATCACACCATCAGACTCTCCACTGCCTACATTCAAGAGCGACTGCAACAGCCGTTTGGCTCTTGCCCTCTGTACAGCAGGCATCGTGGCATTCGGAGTATTCAGCTGCGTATACGGTTGGATTGAGAACGCAACATTCTAATTGATAAATCACTTATCAAAATAAAAGATGCACTATCAGTTATTCTGATGGTGCATTTTTTATTTTGTTCTTATTTTTTAATAAAAGTAACCAACTAATATCACAACTTAAATGTAAAATAAAGAAATGATATACACATATTCTATAAAGATACAAACCGACTTGTCCGAAGGTGAGATACTTGTCAATGCAATGTCTGAAGACGAAGCCATGGCAATAGCCGAAATGGAATGGCTCGATGGTTTTCATCCAGAAATAGAGGGCAACGAAATATTATAC
>JAZLCN010000060.1:0-20603 GCA_045614255.1 Prevotella sp. | reverse complement strand
AGGGCGGAACAATGGTTAAGCACTATCGCGAACTGGCATACATGGGTTTCATACCCGTATTGCTGCACCTGCCCACAATACTGAGCAACATGAAGATGTGCAAACAAGACATCATTGAATGGCAACCAGATGTTGTGATACTTGTAGACTACCCTGGTTTCAATCTTGACATTGCTAAGTTTCTGAAGAAGAGCACAAGCATCCCCGCTTTCTATTACATCGCTCCAAAGATATGGGCATGGAAGGAGTATCGCATAAAAAACATTAAGCGCGACATAAAAGAGCTGTTCTCAATACTGCCTTTCGAAAAGGATTTCTTCGAGGGCAAGCATCACTACCCTATCCACTATGTGGGCAACCCAACGAAGGACGAGGTTGAGGAATTTATCTTAAAGAGCAAAGAGAACGACAGCGCAACAATCCTCCAAAACACCAATAAACCAGTAATAGCACTGCTTGCTGGCAGTCGCAGACAGGAGATAAAAGACAATCTGCCCGCAATGATTGAGGCTACACGCGAATACGCTGACAGCCACGACATTATTCTTGCTGGCGCGCCAAGCATCCCATCTGAATATTACAATAAATTCATTACTGGCACACACCTAAAGGTGGTATACAACCAAACATACGACCTTCTAAACAAGGCAACAGCAGCACTTGTCACCAGTGGAACGGCAACCCTTGAGACGGCATTGTTTAATGTCCCACAGGTGGTTTGTTACGAAACGCCTCTGCCTTGGCTGTTTGGCTACCTCAAACGCACCATACTCAAAGTGAAATATGTCTCACTGGTAAACCTTGTTGCAGATAGAGAGGTAGTAAAGGAGCTTGTAGCCGACAGTTTCAGCGTGAAAAACATACGCAACGAACTTGCCGCCATATTACCAGGAGGAGCCAAACGCGAAGAGATGCTCAGCGGATATGCTGAGGTTCGCCAACGTTTAGGCAAGGAGAAAGCTCCTGATAATGCTGCAAAAATTATGGTCGACTTGTTAAAAAACAAGTAAGAACAGCAAACAGCGAATAAAATTCTACAACCAGCAGCAGGAAACAGAAGACCAATGAGCATCAGAAATATCATAACAACAACCTTGCTGTCAGCTTGTTGCGCCTGCGCCTTTGCTCAGGAGCAGCGTACTGAAGTAATGATTGAGACAACAGCTGGCAACATACGAATAGCACTGCACAACGAGACGCCCGCACACCGCGACAACTTTGTAAAACTTGTCAACGAGCAGTTTTATGACAGTTTGCTATTCCACCGTGTAATAAAAAACTTCATGATACAGGGCGGCGACCCCGACAGCAAGAAGGCAGAGCCCGGAATTACCCTCGGCGAGGGCACACTCGGTTACAAACTGCCTGCAGAGATAACCTTTCCTCTGCACTACCACAAACGCGGAGCCGTGGCAATGGCAAGAGAGGGCGACGAGACGAATCCCGACTTTAAGTCTGATGCATGCCAGTTTTATATCGTATGGGGAAAGAGATTCTCATCCATGGACATGGAACGACTCACCCAAAGACTCGACAGCGCCTCGAACGGCAAGATGACATTCACACCCGAACAGATAAAGACATACAGAAAAATAGGCGGTTCGCCTCATCTCGACGGTGCATACACAGTTTTTGGCGAGGTTATTGAAGGCATGGAGGTAGTAGAGGAAATACAGAGAACCGACACAGATGATTACGACCGTCCTATTGACGACGTGAGAATAATAAAGGCAAGGGTGATAAGCAGCAAATAAAAACTATAATCTTTTGAAATTTATCTACACGAGAAGAACTTTCGCACATCACAAACAAAAGGAATAAAATCAGAAACAGCCGTCGGAATTCTCCAACGGCTGTTCCCTTTTTCACTAATAACTAAAAACTTTCTCTAAAAACTTAGTCTCACGACTATGAAAAAACTACCTAAAACTATTAACCTTATGAATAACCAAAAAACTAATCTTTATTACCTTATATCTAATATCTATTGAGAATCCTTTCCTAACAATCTTTTACCTTCAAATATCCTATTGAGTTGTCATTTTGTTTTTGACAATGCAAAGGTACTACTTATATCAGAATACTACAAAATAATGTCTGATATAAATATGAAAAAATAATGTATTCTTGATTTAAATCAATCGTTGTGTGCGCACACAGTCAATTGTGTGCGCACACAAGCGCATTTTTGATTAGATTTTAAACATATTCAATTGCTCTTCAATTTGGTTTGTCAAATCAACAAACTGAGCAATAGTCAACTGTTCTGGACGCTTGGTCATAATATCGCGCTGAAAGAAGTCTTCCGTAGTTTGCTTTCCAGAGAAAATCTGCCTCAAACTAACGCGCAGCATCTTGCGTCGTTGGTTGAATGTGGCCTTTACCACCTGCTTAAATAATTTCTCATCACAGCCCAGGTCGGTCACCTCGTTGCGGGTCATGCGTATCACGGCACTCTTGACCTTTGGCGGTGGATTGAACACATTTTCGTCTACAGTAAACAGATACTCCACATTATACCATGCCTGAATCATCACACTGAGTATTCCGTAAGCCTTGGTACCTGGCTCTGATGCCATGCGCTGTGCCACCTCGCGCTGAATCATACCCGTACAGCATGGTATAAGGTCTTTGTCGTCGAGCATCTTGAAGAATATCTGCGAAGATATATCGTATGGATAATTGCCAGTAAGCACAAACTGCCTGCCGTCAAACACCTTTGTCAGGTCCATACGCAGAAAGTCCTCACCAAGGATATTGTCAGATAGTTGCGGGTAGTTGGCATGCAGATACTCCACCGACTCGCTGTCTATCTCAACAACCTTTACCGGACGTGGTTTCTCTATGAGATACTGCGTAAGCACTCCCATGCCAGGTCCCACCTCCAATACGGGTAATTCAGGACAAGCATCCACCGTGTCGGCAATGCGCTTTGCTATGTTTAGGTCGGTCAAGAAGTGCTGACCGAGATTCTTCTTTGGTCTAACTTGTTTCATATCTGATGCAAAGATAATGCAAATGAGCGGAAAACTATCAAGCTTGCTTGAATATTTTCCCGAGTGCAGCTTATCTTATGCAAAGATAATGCAAAAATTTCGAGTAAGCGAGTGAGATGTAAATTTATTTACATTTCCGAGCGAAAGAAATTTATTTAAAATTTCGAGTAAGCGAGTGAGATGTAAATTTATTTACATTTCCGAGCGAAAGAATGGATTAAAGATGAAAGATTAAGGATTAAAGTTTGCTTGCACTTTAAGCATACGTCTTCTATCTTCTTCTAACTCCGTATTAAAGATGAGGGATGAACGATGAACGTTGAGCGTTGAGCGATGAACGATGAGAGATTGCTTATCAAGGCATTTTTCGCTTTCCATTCTCCCCTCGCCCTTTGGAGAGGGGTCGGGGGTGAGGTTGTCTACACTATCGACAAATACCTCTCGCCCGTATCCGGAAGAAGCACAACTATGCGCTTGCCACACATATCAGTACGCTTGGCAACAGACAGTGCCGCAACCACAGCAGCACCAGATGAGATGCCAGCAAGCAAACCCTCGCTCTTAGCCAGTTGTTGCATCATTGTCATGGCCTCACTCTCTGACACGCACACCACCTCGTCAACCACCGTAGCATCATAGTTGGCCGGAATAAAATTGGCACCAATGCCTTGTATGCCATGTGGCGCAGCCTTGCCGCCACTCAACACAGGCGACTCAGAAGGTTCTACCGCTATGACACGCACATTAGGATTCTGCTCCTTTAGCCTTTTGCCCACACCCGACAGAGTTCCTCCAGTGCCCACACATGCCACAAAAGCATCTATGTTGCCACCCGTCTGCTGCCATATCTCCACACCTGTGGTAAGATAATGCACCTCTGGGTTGGAAGGATTGCCAAACTGCTGCATGATAACAGAACCAGGTATTGACGAGCGCAGCTGCTCCGCCATGTCAATAGCTCCAGCCATACCCTTGCTGCCCTCTGTCAGTCTGATGTCTGTTCCGTAAGCCTTCAGCAGTTTGCGGCGTTCAATGCTCATAGTCTCTGGCATGGTAAGAATCAGTTTATACCCCTTTACCGCCGCCACCATAGCCAACCCCACACCAGTGTTACCACTGGTTGGTTCTATTATCGTTGCCCCGGGTTTCAGTAATCCTTTCCTTTCCGCATCCTCAATCATCGCCATTGCTACCCTGTCTTTCGCACTGCCTGCAGGATTAAACGCCTCAACCTTAGCTATTATGGGTGTAGCCACTCCGTTGGTTGCAGATATCTTACCGAGTTCTACCATTGGCGTGTTGCCAATCAGTTCTGTTATGTTATTTGCTATCATATTTGATTCATTAATAGTTCATCTTTAACAGGGAGTTAGAGGAAGTTAGGAGTTAAAGGGAGTTAAAGGCCATTACCTTGACAAGCAATCCCTCATCGTTCAACGTTCATCCCTCATCGTTCATCATTCAACGTTCAACGTCCATCATTCATCATGCAAAAATAGCAAAAAGAATCAAACATCACACCCGTTTGCAGTCATATTTTATCCCCGAGGCGCATTTTGTTTATTTGCATATCCATCAACCAACAGAAATCTTCTTCATTGCCATATCCATAATAAATATTAATTTTTTTTGCTTTCCGACCGAAAAAATGTATTTTTGCATTTATTATGGAAAGAAAAGGCATTATCAATACCTCGATAAAGATACTTCTGCCACTGATATTGGGCAGTGGAATCTTGTATTGGATGTACAGGGATTTCGACTTCAAGCAGCTTGAGCATGTGCTTTGGGAAGAGATGGACTGGACTTGGATGTTGCTTTCGCTCCCATTCGGTGCTTTGGCTGAGATATTGCGCGGATTGCGCTGGAGGCAGATACTTTGTGCCACAGGCGAGAAGCCACGCCGCTCAACCATTATCAACTCCATATTCCTGTCTTATGCCGCCAGCCTCATCGTGCCTCGCGTTGGTGAGTTCTTGAGATGCGGCGTACTGAAACGCTACGACGGCATATCATTCACAAAGGCTTTGGGCACTGTGGTTAGCGAACGCGCTGTAGACATCATTGTGATGCTATTAGTTACTGGCACCACTATGCTGTTGCAGTTTGGCGTGTTTACCACATTTTTCGAAAAAACTGGCACCAATATCGACGGTATACTCAGCAAATTCTCGTCAACAGGTTATCTCGTCACAGCCATCTGCGCTTTGGCGGTGGTGATATTGTTGCATCTGCTGCTCAAGAGACTATCTATTTATAATAAGGTTAAGACAACATTTGCGGGCGTGTGGCAAGGCGTAAAGTCCATAGGTCATTTAAGCAACGTGCCTCTGTTCATACTCCTGTCATTCGGCATCTGGGCAAGCTATTTCATACACTACTACATTACGTTCTTCTGCTTCGATTTCACGTCAGACCTTGGCGTAACTTGCGGATTGGTTACGTTCGTAGTAGGCAGCATAGCCGTGCTCGTGCCTACACCTAACGGTGCGGGACCTTGGCATTTCGCCGTGAAAACTATGCTGATACTCTATGGAGTGGCAGAGGTGCCAGCACTCTACTTCGTCCTGATTGTGCACACCGTTCAGACATTGCTCATCATGGTATTGGGCATTATATCAATGGCGGCACTGGCAATGACAAAGAAAGAGAACAGCAGCGAGGAACAGGGGAGTTAAAAAAAAGCAATTCTAACATAAAAAAGATATGATTAAAAACCTAAAGCCAGAATGTATCTGGCGCAATTTCGACGCACTGACACAGGTGCCACGTCCATCAGGACATCTTGAGAGAGTACAACAGTTCCTGCTCGACTTCGCTAAGCAGGCAGGTGTAGAGGCTTTCAAAGACGAAGCCGACAATATCGTGATGCGCAAACCAGCCACACCTGGCATGGAAAACCGCAAAGGCATTATCCTTCAGGCACACATGGACATGGTGCCACAGAAGTCGCCTGAGAGCACACACAACTTTGAGACCGACCCAATACAGACTTACATCGAGGACGGATGGGTAAAGGCCAAGGGCACAACTCTTGGTGCCGACAATGGTCTTGGCGTGGCTGCCATCATGGCCGTAATGGAAGACAATTCATTGGTTCACGGACCTGTAGAGGCTCTTATCACAGCCGACGAGGAGACAGGTATGTTCGGCGCTAACGGATTACCAGAAGGCGAACTCAATGGAGACATCCTTATCAACCTCGACTCTGAGCACTGGGGCAAATTTGTTATCGGCAGCGCCGGTGGCATCAACATCACAGCCACACTCGACTATAAGGAGGTGGAGACAGACCCAGAGGATGCTGCTGTACGCGTAACATTGAAGGGACTCATGGGCGGCCACTCAGGACTGGAGATTCACTGCGGCAGAGCCAATGCCAACAAACTAATGGTGCGCTTTGTGCGCGAGGCTATCGAAGAGTGCGAGGCTCGTCTTGCCACATGGCATGGCGGCAACATGCGCAATGCCATTCCATTCAAGGCCGAGGTGGTACTCACATTGCCAAAGGAGAACGTAGAGGCTCTGAAGGAGTTGGTTGCCGACTGGAAGGCTGACTTTGAAGACGAGTATAAGCTCATCGAGAGCGGCATCGAATTCTATGCAGAGGATGTGGAAACACCAACCATGCAGGTGCCTGTTGAGATTCAGGATAATCTCATCAACGCCATCTATGCTGCCCACGACGGTGTTATCCGCATGATTCCTTCTTATCCTGACGTGGTTGAGACATCAAGCAACCTCGCCATCATCGACATCGAGGGCGGCCACGCTAAGATAAAAGACCTTGCACGCTCTGCTCGCGAAGACATGAAAGACTATGTTACAACAATGCTTGAGAGCTGCTTCAACATGGCAGGCATGAAGGTTGTCACCGATGGCAGCTACGGCGGTTGGGATCCAAACCCACAGAGCGAGATTCTCAACTTGCTCATGAAGCTATACAAGGAGCTGAACGGCACCGACGGCATCGTACAGGTTGACCATGCCGGACTTGAGTGCTCAATCATCCTTGGCAAGTATCCACACCTCGACGTGGTGTCAATGGGTCCAACAATGAAGTCGCCTCACACCACAAGCGAGCGTGCTTGCATTGAAACCGTAGAGCCATTCTGGGCACTGCTCAAGAAAACCCTCGAGGAGGTTCCTGTAAAATAAGTTAACACTGAATAAGATAATGGGCGGGAGATTTTCCCGCCCATTATTATTTTAACCCGAAACACCTTTTCCACGCTCTCGGATGGCTCTAGGTTTTCCTAGGCCTTACTAGGTCTTACTAGGCCTTAAAAATTATCATTTTTTTTGACAAAATTTTTCTGAAAACCCAAATTAAAGCCCTCAAAACTCGAGAATTCTGAACAAAAAAATATTTTGCTCGAAAACACACCGAAAAACGTGTGCAATTTTAAAACCCTGAACCTCAAAACCTTATAACCTAAAAACCTAAAATATGCAATATTTTTGCCCTTTTGTTTTTCAAAAACCTATCGTTTTACTCACCAAAACCATAGGTTTTGCTTTCCAAGATGATAGGTTTTGCAACGCAAAACCATAGAAAACGGAGCTCAAAACCTATGTTTTTGAAAAATAAAACCGTGTTTTTTTGCATTTCAAGACCATTTTTTGGGTTTCCAAACCCCAAATTTCTCTCTAGAATGAAAAAAAATTTTGTCAAAAAATTTCGCAATTTATTTTTGGAATTTTTTGACAAAATTCATCGTTCATCGCTCAACGCTCAACGTTCACCGCCCATCGTTCACATATTTTATTCTGTATGAGATGAGCGGTATTCTACCACTCATCCCACACCGAGTTGTGCTCTTTCGCCAAAGCATCCTCTTCTGCATAGTCATCGCCATAACCTGCACTGCCCTGGTTCATTTCATCCCAGGCAATGCCATCACTGCCTGCACACAAGTGGTCTACCTCTATCTCGTGAATCTCAATATCTGGTTGAATATATTTCTTTTCCATAATCTTACTTTACAATAAATTTCTTACCATTCTTAATATACAATCCCGTTGCAGGGTTAACCACCTTACGGCCAAAGAGGTCGTAAACAGGCGAATCAGTCTCCGTAATTTCTGATTCAACATCCTCTACGCCCGTTGTCTCATCGTCAAATGAGAAGAAGCTATACTTGGCGGCAGCCGCAAGAGGCACGCGCAGGTAAGCCTTGCCCGCACCTATCTTCTTATCGTTGGCAAGATAGAAGCCATACACCTTATTGCCATTAACGGTCTTGCTGCTAAGTATATAGTATCTGTATTCTTCATCCTCTGATGGCTGACTTGCTATATCCACTAGCGTACCTATAAACTCATTGCCTTCGTTTGCATCAAAAGCAGTGGCAGAAACAGGAATATCTTCGGTTACAGCACCGCCATTTAGCGAACGGATGAGCACGCCCTCGCGAGCAGCCACATTATATACTCTGGTAAGATTAATCCTGCCCTCACTAGCCTCAGCCTTATAAGCCGCAATATTCTCTGCATTAGTAAAATCAAGGTTATAAGGTGAGCAGATGGTGCCTACGCCGGCGGAGGTGAGGGTGAGGGGAATTTGAATTTCTCCTGTTTTCTGCAGAATCAAATAATCCATCTCTAGATTAGAATTATAATCAGGATTTTCATTCTTTAACATCAAAGATGCGCCATTAGGTATAATCACATTCTCTAATGTTTTTAAGGCAGACAAACCTATTGTCCAATCTTCATAGCCTACACCAAGAGATGTTGCATTGCCTTCTGAATCTCTATAATACAAACCAACATTAGCCACAGCAGAGGATGAATTATTACGTGCCCACATTTTTATTGTATAGACACCACCTACAAGTGCTTCAGTATAAGCATAAGCACCTTTATATAAACGACCAGTTAAACCATTAGAATAACGTTCTGGATAAGCACCTCTTGCTGCCCAACTGCGAGATGTATTTATATCTTCGACCTCGAAGAAATAATCTACGCTTTCGTCAATAATATATGTCACATCTTTTGTTGTTTCTTCTTTAAAGTCATAACCATATGTTGGATATGAGCCATTACCAGAAGTAATATACCATACACCATCTATATTCAATCCTTTGGACACATAAGCACGTGAAGTTTCACCCTCAAAATTTGAACCTGTTTTAAGTACTTTTAATTGTTTACCTTCTGCATCAACAGCATTGATAGTATAATTGTATGTTTCAGCCTCGCGGAAAGCAATAGTTACAATAGTAGAGCCATCTTCTGCAATTATCTTTTCCGATGCATCATCACTTATATATATATATTTCATTGACTTATCATCATTAAAGAAGTTTTCTTTATCTGTATTTTCCAATATCACAGGTGCACCAATTACTCCTGACTTAGTTACTGATTCTTTTATCTCATTGCCGTTAGCTATATATTTAACTGTATATTCCGCAGTTGCAACAGTTTGCAACTCTTCAGTAACCTCAATTGCTTTAATTGTACTTGTTGAAGTTCCAGTTCTACCTCCTCTTACAAAACCGATTTTCAATTCATTAAATGAAGCATTAGCTATATATACTTTACCTTTTTTAGTTCCTTCATTAGGTAATTTTACAGAATAATTTACTGCTCCAGTAGCCTTGTTAATCTCTAAATCAATTTCCCATATAGCATTATTACGTACATCGCCTTCTGTTGAAGTTAACAGTATTCCCTCTGACCCAATATAAATATAACCTTTTTGGTCCTGTCCATAAGCCCTAAATTCCACGTCACCACATTTCAGAAAATTATAATTACCAGAACGGCCTGTTGAACCTCCTGTATTCCAACTTGCAGCAACACGAACAATTGAATTATCCTGTGTGATAAGTTGCTTTGTGTAATCACCTCCACCATTATCTGGTGAAGTATATTTCAAACCATCAGAAATGTCTATAGTTCCATAATTTCCAATCCACTCTGTCAAATCTGTTTCAGACCATGCTGTTGTTGTACCACGTTCATATAAAACATCAGCAGTTTCAACTGTATAAACATTTAAATCATCTATATAAACTCCACCATATGCCTTGCCTGCACAGAAAAACAAACCATAGATTGTAGATGCCTCTGATTCAAAATCAACTGTTTTATTATCAACTAAAACAGTTCCATCTATTCGACTTAATGAATATGTCGCTTTTTGTGATTGAAAATTTAGACGTAAATTAATCTGAACTATACCTGTGGTATTTCTATTCAAATTTTTACATTCGTAATCTCCTGCCGTAATTTTCAAAAGCGAAGTTACATCTTCTCCTGCTATTGTTATCGAGCTAAAATACCCATTCCCGCTTGCAGAAGCCTTTACCGAAAATACAGATGATGTATTTTTAAGCCATCCTGAAATATTTTCTCCTGTTGTAATATAAATACCAGAAGACTTACCACCATTACAGCAATCTATTTTGAATTTAAAATCAATATCAACAAGACTTGCATCACCAATTGAAAATTGTGGAGACATAAATCCCTTATCTCCGCTAGCCTGTCCTCCTCCAATAATTTTAGAACCAAAAGTATTTGCCAATGAGACATCTGGATTATATTCATGCCCATCATCTTTACCAGTCCTTGTGAAATCAGACATTTCTTCAAAATTATTGCTATATACAAGCGTCTTTGTCTCAGCCCAAGCCCCCACCGAACCCAAGCACATCAAAAATGTGAATAAAAATAATTTAATAGTTTTACTTTTCATCTAATCATTATTTTAGTTATTATCAATTTCGTGGTATATGTTTAGCTACATTAAGTTACGACAATAGAATATCGGCACACGGCGGTTGGCCGCATGCAGAAAGAAAAAAGGAATAAAATAGTGGTATGGCAGATATGGCAACGACAACAGCGGTATAGCGGAGCGTTTTACCCCCCCCTATTAGTTTATAAACCATTGATACACAACAGTTTAAACTATTGCCATTTCTAAAATTCATATTATTAGTTCAAGTCTTAGGTAGACAAATACAGTTATTGTCAATTAAAAAATCATGCAAATATATAAAAAAATCATTATAATAAAATGGTAAAATCATACAAAAAAAAGAAATTTGTTCAAATATCTCTCCTATATATCGTTCATCTCTTATCTTTAATATCTTTAATATGGAGTTAAAGGAAGTAATAAATTAGGAATTAGGACTGCGAAGCTGATGAGCGTAAGCGAACTAATTAGGAGTTAGGAGTTAAAGGGAGTTAGAGGGAGTTAGAAGAAGATAGAAGACGTATGCTTAAAGTGCAAGCAAACTTTAATCCTTAATCTTTAATCTTTAATCCATTCATTCAATCCCTCATCGTTCATCTCTCATCGTTCATCTCTCATCGTTCATCGTTCATCGTTCAACGCTCAACGCTAATCGCTCACCGACAAGAAGGTTCCCAACCTCAAAATTATTCCCCAAAAACAACTATTATTTCGAAATAATAGTGTATCTTTGTATCCTATTATAGATAGTAATAAGGTGGAACAAGAGAAATTGGAATTACTTGAGAAGATAAAATTCCCCAGCGACCTCAGACAGCTGTCAATTGACCAGTTGCCAGAGGTGTGCGAAGAACTTAGACAGGACATTGTAAAGGAACTGTCGGTAAACCCTGGCCACTTGGCATCGAGCCTTGGAGTGGTTGAGCTTACCGTGGCACTGCATTATGTCTACGACACCCCCGACGACCGCATAGTGTGGGACGTAGGTCATCAAGCCTACGGCCATAAGATACTCACCGGCAGGCGCGAGCAGTTTTGCACCAACCGCAAGTTGGGAGGAATAAAGCCATTCCCTTCGCCAGACGAGAGCGAGTACGACACGTTTACTTGCGGACATGCCTCAAACTCCATATCGGCAGCACTGGGCATGGCGGTGGCTATTAAGACTATGAACGATGAACGCGAAAAAGCCAACAACAAGCACGTTGTGGCTGTGATTGGCGATGGTGCCATGAGCGGCGGACTGGCTTTTGAGGGTTTGAACAACGTGTCGTCGACTCCAAACGACATGCTCATAATACTCAACGACAACAACATGAGCATTGACCGCAGCGTGGGCGGCATGAAGCAATATCTGCTCGAACTGAACACCAACGAGACATACAACGCTCTGAGGTTTAAAGTGTCGCAATGGCTGCGCTCGAAGGGTTATCTGGGTGATGAGCGCAAAAACGGACTGATACGTCTTGGCAATGCGCTGAAGTCGGCCATCAGTCATCAGCAGAACATATTCGAGGGCCTCAACATACGTTACTTTGGTCCATACAACGGACACAACGTGAAAGAGCTGGTGCGCATACTGCGACAGCTTAAAGACATGAAGGGACCAAAGATGCTGCATCTGCACACAATAAAGGGCAAGGGCTATGAGCCTGCTGAAAAGGCAGCCACGATATGGCACGCACCTGGAAAGTTTGACGTAGACACTGGCGAGCGCATAATAAGCGATACCACTGGCATGCCTCCAAAATTCCAGGATGTGTTTGGAAACACGCTGCTTGAGTTGGCTAAGCAAAACGACAAGATTATAGGCATAACCCCAGCCATGCCTACTGGCTGTTCCATGAACATCATGATGGAAGAGATGCCCGACCGCACATTTGATGTGGGCATAGCCGAAGGCCACTCCGTGACCTTTGCCGCCGGAATGGCAAAAGAGGGCATGCTGCCTTTCTGCAATATATATAGTGCCTTTGCACAGAGGGCTTACGACAATATTATCCACGACATGGCGATAATGAATTTGCCTATGGTGTTGTGCCTTGACCGCGCCGGACTGGTGGGCGAAGACGGAGCCACGCATCACGGAGCGTTCGACATGGTGGCACTGAGAACAATACCCAATCTCACTATAGCCTCGCCTATGGATGAGCATGAACTGCGCCGACTGATGTTTACTGCTCAGTTGCCAGACAAGGGTTCGTTTGTGATACGCTACCCACGCGGCAATGGAGTACTTGCCGATTGGGAATGTCCTCTGGAAGAGATAGAGGTGGGCACTGGCCGTAAGCTTCACGATGGCAACGAGGTGGCAGTGCTTACCATTGGTCCTATAGGCAACGATGTGGAGGATATAATAAAAGAAGACAACTCTACTGCCATTGCCCACTACGATATGCGCTTCCTTAAACCCCTTGATGAGAATATACTGCATGAGGTTGGCAAAAAATTCAAGCGCATCGTAACCATAGAAGACGGCGCGCGCAATGGCGGATTCGGTTCGGCCATACTTGAATGGATGAGCGACCATGGTTATTCGCCAGCAGTAACACGCATGGGGCTGCCCGACACCTTTATTGAGCACGGAACAGTTGCTCAACTTAGAAAGATTGCCGGCATCGACAAGGAGAGCATAAGAAAGGAGATTAAAAATCAAGCATCATGAAGATAATTATCGCAGGAGCAGGTGAAGTGGGCAAGCACCTTGCCAAACTTTTGTCAAGGGAATATCAGAACTGCACACTCATCGACGACGACGAGGAGCGGTTGAGCAGTCTCGACGACTACGACATTATGACCATGCTGGCATCGCCAACGAGCGTAAAGGCACTGAAAGAGGCTGGCGCTCACGATGCCGACCTGTTTATAGGCGTTACTCCCGACGAGAGCCGCAACATGAACTCTTGCATATTGGCTCATGCGCTGGGCGCCAAGAAAACCGTGGCGAGAATTGACAACTACGAGTATCTGGCACCTAACCTTGAGGAGTTTTTCAAAAAGATGGGCATCGACTCGCTCATCTATCCCGAGGTGCTGGCGGCTGCCGACATCAATAACGGACTGCGCATGAGCTGGGTGAGACAGCGGTGGGATGTGCATAGCGGAGCCTTGGTGATGCTTGGAGTGAAACTGCGCAAAAACTGCGAGATTCTGGGACAACCGCTGAAAGACTTGTGCGGTCCTACCGACCCTTATCATATCGTGGCCATAAAGCGCAACTCAGAGACCATTATCCCTGGCGGAAATGATATGTTGCAGCAAGACGACCTGGCATATTTCATGACCACAGAGGATTATATTCCGTATATCCGCACCATAAGCGGCAAAGACCACTATACCGATGTAAAGAACGTGATAATAATGGGTGGCAGCAAAACGGCTGTGAGAACGGCACTTACCACTCCTGAGAATATGCACGTTAAGATTATTGAGATGAGCGAGAAAAGGTGCGAGCAGCTTAACATGCTGTTATCAGACGTAGACACGATGGTGATTCATGGCGACGGCAGAGACACCAACCTGCTCATCGAAGAGGGCATAGAAAGGGCTGAGGCGTTTGTGGCCCTCACTGGTAACGCCGAAGCAAATATTCTGGCTTGCCTCACAGCAAAGCGCCTTGGCGTGCCAAAGACCATCGCCATGGTGGAGAATCTTGACTATGTGGGCATGGCTGAGGAACTCGACATCGGCACTATAATAAACAAAAAGACCATTGCGGCAGGACATATCTACCAGATGATGCTCGATGCCGACGTGACAAACATGAGGTCGCTGATGATGGTCGACTCTGACGTGGCTGAGTTTGTGGCGGCCAAAGGTTCTCCGGTAACAAAGAAACCGGTTAAGGACCTGCGTTTGCCTGCAGGTGTAACCATTGGCGGATTGGTACGCAACAATGTGGGAATGCTGGTAAACGGTAATTCGCAGATTGAGGCAGGCGACTCTGTAATGGTGTTCTGCCATGAGCACAACCTAAACAAGGTTGAGAAGTATTTTAAACACCATACACTATGGTAGACTTTAAGATTGTTTCGAGGATAATCGGCCAACTGCTGTTTCTTGAAGCGGCTTTTATGGTGGCATGTCTGGTGATGTCGTTTGTATATAGGGAAAACGACGGCATTGCATTCATGATATCCATACTGCTCACCACCTGTGGCGGCATCATGTTCAGGATGCTGGGCAGGGAGGCAGGCAACAACCTTAACCGCCGAGATGCTTTTCTCGTGGTTACGGCAGCATGGGTGATATTCAGTTTCTTCGGCATGTTCCCATTCCTCTTCAGCGGATATATAACCAATTTCACTGATGCTTATTTTGAAACCATGTCGGGGTTTACCACCACTGGAGCCACGATATTTGACGATGTGGAGCAACTGCCTCACGGACTGCTGTTCTGGCGCTCGCTCACGCAGTGGATTGGCGGTTTGGGAATAGTGTTCTTCACCATCGCCATCCTGCCATCGATGGTGGGCGGAAGCATGAAGGTGTTTGCGGCAGAGGCCACAGGACCAATAAAATCAAAGATGCACCCGCGACTGAGCACAAGCGCCAAATGGCTATGGTCCATATATCTGGCACTGACAGTGGCATGTGGAGTATCATATTGGTTGGCAGGCATGGGATGGTTTGACAGCCTTAACTACTCCATGACAACAACAGCCACAGGCGGTTTTTCTCCACACAACGACAGCACACTGCACTTCCATTCGGCAGCGATTGACTATATCAGCATCTTATTTCAGTTTCTGGCGGGCATGAACTTCATCCTGCTCTACTCTATTGTCTTCAAACTGCAGTTTAAGAATTTGCGTCAGAACTCGGAATTCAAGTTATATACCGGCACTATCGGCTTAGCAACACTATGGATAATGCTGATGCTTATATTCAACTGCGGATATGACTTCGAACAGGCTTTCCGCAGCGCATTGTATCAGGTAGTATCGTTTATCACTACCACAGGTTTGTTTAACGACGATGCCGCACGCTGGCCTCACATCACATGGGTGATACTGGGCGCTTGTATGTTTATCGGTTCGTGTGCTGGCTCAACGAGCGGCGGTTTCAAGTGCATACGCGGCGTGATGATTGTCAAGGTGATACAAAACGAGTTTAAGCGCATACTCCACCCTAATGCGGTATTGCCGGTAAAGGTAAACGGACAGTCTATTCCTCAGTCAAAGATTTACACACTGCTATCGTTCTTTGCTGTGTTTGTGATAATGTGTTTGTTCGCTTCAACGGTAATGATAGCATTGGGCATAGACCATGTCAACGCTATAACGATATCACTGAGTTGCGTGAGCAATGTGGGTCCTACTCTTGGAACGGAGATTGGTCCGGTAATGTCGTGGAGCGAACTGCCCAGCATAGCAAAATGGCTATGCTCGCTGCTCATGCTCATGGGCCGCCTCGAAATCATGACCGTCCTCGTTTTGTTTAGCAAGAGTTTCTGGAAAGAGAATTAATAAGAATATAGAAAAACTAGAAGTTCTAGAAAAAGTCCCTAATACATCTCCAGGAAAGCCCTTATATCATCCTGCAGGCGCAGGTATTCCGGACAGTCTTTATACCCCACATTAGTGCGAAGCATAGACTTAACATCCCTGATGCTGTTTTCATAACACGCCAGTTCGTTGCGCATCTGAGTGCGATGAACCGATGTGTGATAAATCTCCGTCTCACGTTCCTGGCGCAACTGCGAGCAGATGCGTGAGAGCAGCGGAGCCACCATATTGTCGAAAACGTGATGTCCCTGAATATAAAGATACGTTGTCTGTGGAGTAACGCCAAGTTTAAGTATATCGGCTTTTGTCTGCAAGTAGCCTTGTTTGGCATCTGGAAACGTCCTCTGCAGATAATTTATTTTCCTGCCAACCTTCTGGCGCAAGTGGTCGAGCGATATTTGCGGTGTCTGAATGTTAAAGCGCCCAGTATTAGCCACCTGGCATAGGTCAAGAAGAGAAAACTCTGCATAGTTGCCCGTGCGATAAGCCCATACCGACCATACAAACAAGGGGAAGCATATCTCTGAGAATTGCCTGAAGTAATCCTCAAAATCAAACATCCTGTGATCGTTCAGTGTTACCGTCACGCACACGTCATGCAGACTTGGAGCATAACACTGATAGTTTTCTATGGCATAGACATAGGAATGGAAAATGTACGGGCAGGTGTTTATGCGCTTAGAGGTCTCTGTTGCCTCTTGCAACAGGTAATCATAGTCAGCATCCACACATGCTATCATATCACGCCCCACTCCATCACCAACGATACTCATCAGCACCGACTTCTTGCCGCGTGCTAACTTGCCTCGCGATGGCAGCATAACCTCAAAATACAACTTATCGTTCTCAAACTCACTGAGAACAGAGCGCCAAAATACTACATCATCGTAGCTCTCAACATAAGCCACAATCCTACGTCTTGCCGCCTTTGGCTTCATTTTGTTGGCGGCCTCGACATACTTAGAGTTAAGATTATCTTTTAGTCGTACGCTCATTGGTTATCACCCACCACGATATCACTAACTTCTGTCACCTTATCCATCCATCCGTTCATTATCACAGCAGGCGAGTGTGTGGTAAGTATTATCTGAACATTTGGGTTAAGGTCGAGAATCATCTCTATCAGTTTCTGCTGCCAGTCTATGTGCAGACTCACCTCTGGCTCGTCCATAAACAGCACATAATGCTGATTATCCTCTGTAAGGACGGTAAGCAATATTGCCAGCAGTTGCTTCTCGCCGCTCGACAACTGATATGGAGTAAGCTCTTCGCCTATCTGACTGAACAGTATCTCGTTCTTTGTCCTGACAAGTCGCTTACCTGTCTCAGCAAAGAGTTTGTCTACAAGGTCCTGAAACTTCTTCTTTGGCTCTGAAATCTTCTGCGCACGCTCTGCAGCATCGGGCTCGCCACTCTGCAGCACCTCTATAATACGATTGCCAATGTTCACCTGATAGTCGAGATACTTGCGCTGCAACTGATACAACTGCCAGTCAAGCTCTGTTGTCACCGACGCATCAAGCACCTTGCGCATAGAGTCGCTGCTCACCAGCGGACGGTCGAAACTGCGTATCACGTCATAGCGTATCCATTTGGCTGTCTCAGGATAAACCTTCAGGCGCACGCCCATAGTCACAGGACTATTCAGCTGGTCTACATTAGCCAGTCCTCTAACCACCTTATTTAATATAGTACTCTTGCCCACGCCATTGATGCCGCTCAGCACGTTAACCTTCGGGTCAAGGTCCCATACGATATGCTTCTGTCCGCTCCACAGCGAATCAATCTCTATCTGTTCTATATAGTCGGCGTATTTCTGCATTGTCTCTTTCTTTAGAAGTTATACCGCAAATATAGCGATTATTATTAATAAATGTGTAATTTTGCAGCGGTTTTTATATAAATTAATAATTCATGGATAACAAAAAGACCATTACAGCCCATCTCTGCCTGTTCTTGTCGGGCGCTTTCTGGGGACTGATGGCACCTATTGGCAAGGATGCTATGACTCATGGCATCACTGGCATCGACATGGTAACATTCCGTGTTTGTGGCGCATGCTTACTGTTCTGGATTACATCGCTCTTTGTAAAGAGAGAGCATGTACCGCTGAAAGACCTTGTAAAACTGCTCTTTGCTGGAATATTCGGACTGGTATGCAATCAGTGCTGTTACATCATCGGACTTAGCATCACCTCACCCATCAACGCCAGCATCGTAACCACTTCCATGCCTATCTTTGCCATGGTATTGTCGGCAATAATACTAAAGGAGCCCATCACTGGCAAGAAGGCCATGGGCGTGCTTATGGGATGCAGTGGCGCACTGATTCTTATACTCACAAGCGCAGCAGCAGTGAGCGACAAGGTTGGCGACATTCGCGGCGACCTGCTATGCCTTTTTGCGCAGTTCTCATTCTCGCTTTACCTGTCATTGTTCAGCAATGTGGTAAAACGCTACTCGCTGTTTACAGTAAACAAATGGATGTTTCTCTTTGCCGCCCTGCTCATCGTGCCATTCTCGGCAAGTCATGTGGCGGCCATCGACTGGCCTAATGTGCCTGTGCTCACATGGTGGGAAACTGGTTATGTGATTCTTTTCGGCACCTACATAAGCTACATACTCATGATGGTGGGCCAGCGCTCATTGCGCCCCACCGTGGTTAGCATCTACAACTATGTGCAGCCAATAGTATCTGTAGCGGTAAGCGTGCTCACAGGCATTGGTGTGTTCCGCTGGTCACACGGCATAGCGGTAATCCTTGTGTTTACAGGCGTGTGGCTTGTAACTAAGTCGAGAAGCCGGATGAACGTTGAACGATGAGCGTTGAGCGATGAACGATGAGGGATTGAATGAATGGATTAAAGATTAAAGATTAAGGATTAAAGTTTGCTTGCACTTTAAGCATACGTCTTCTTTCTTCTTCTAACTCCCTCTAACTTCCTTTAACTCCTAACTCCTAATTAGTTCGCTTACGCTCATCAGCTTCGCAGTCCTAACTCCTAATTCCTAACTCCTAACTTCCTCAAATCACCCCATAGAAAAAACAAAACATCCCAGACCAATCAGTCCGGGATGTTTTGTTTTATTTTACGGTTCTCGACCAGAAGTCAACCATTGTGATATCAAATATCAGAGTGCTGTATCCTGGTATAGCAGAGGCATCCGATGTGCCATATCCCAACTCATACGGGATATACACACGCCACTTGTCACCCTTGTGCATGTGCTGCAGGGCCGTAGAAAAACCGTCTACAACACTACCCACGGCAAACTTCATTGGCGTACTTATATCTGGGTCGTATTCTCCATAATATGACTGGTCGAACACATAGCCATAAGGATGAGACGTGGATGGCAGAAGCCTTCCAAGATAGTCAATGCTTACGCTGTCGGTATAAAGAGGTGTCTTGTTGTCGCTGGCGCTGCCCTCTTCAAGCACATTAACGATGATATAATCACCATACTCGCCTGCGTCGCCTGGTTTAGACCAACTCTTTATGCGCTTCCAGTCTGTGCGCTGTGGTGCCATATCGATAAGATTCTGCACCGAATCGCTCAGGTTCTTGAAAAACAATTCATTAGTTTTCTGCCAGTCAGGATATTCCTCTACGAAATTATCTTCCTCGCTACATGAGATGAAGAATGAAGAACAGAGCACGAGAGCCACTGAGCACATCAGTGCCTTAAAAAATCCCATTGTCTTTATTGCTTCATTGTTCATCGCGGTAGCAAATTCTTCACTCTTAATTCTTAATTCTTCATTCTTCATTCTTCATTCTTCATTCTTCATTTTACTGCAGTTTCTTCAGCAGGCTTGCAATGCTCACCTTGTCCTCGATGATGCCAGCAAGGTCTGAAATCTTAACACGCTCCTGCTCCATGGTGTCGCGATAACGCAGTGTCACCATACCATCGTTAAGTGTCTCGTGGTCAACGGTCACACAGTAAGGTGTACCTACTGCATCCTGACGGCGATAACGCTTACCGATAGAATCCTTCTCGTCGTACTGACAGTTGAAGTGGAACTTCAGGTCGTTGATTATCTCGCGAGCCTTCTCTGGCAGACCGTCTTTCTTAACGAGTGGCATAACAGCAAGCTTGGTTGGAGCCAATGCTGCTGGCAGGCGCAATACTACGCGTGTCTCGCCATTCTCCAGCTGCTCCTCCTCGTATGCGTGGCACATGATAGAAAGGAACATACGGTCAACACCGATTGATGTCTCAATAACGTATGGAGTATAACGCTCGTTGGTCTGTGGGTCGAAATACTCAATCTTCTTGCCTGAGAACTTCTGATGCTGTGACAGGTCAAAGTCTGTACGGCTGTGGATACCCTCAACCTCCTTGAAACCGAATGGCATCTTAAACTCTACGTCGGTA
>JAZLCN010000059.1:0-180507 GCA_045614255.1 Prevotella sp. | reverse complement strand
GCCAGTTTTGTTGATGTTGAACCTGGATTTATTATTAGTATTCGCATGGGTATTTTTAGTTGACGAGTTGACGAGTTGACAAGTTGACGAGTTGGCAAGTTATTACTTTAGTTGACAAGTAAACGAGTTGACAAGTTGTTTGCTTAGCATTTTTCACTTTTCATCTTCACTTTTCACTCTTCATTATTCGCATTCTTCATTCTTCACTCTTCATTTTTCACTTTTCAATCTACACGCCATCAAAAGGCTGTAGTACTTTGAGACCTCTGAATCGGCGCGGGAAGCAACAACCACAGGAGCTGTGGTGCCGACGATAAGTCCAGCAACTTCGGCACCGGCAAACAATGTCAGCGTCTTATAGAACGTGTTGCCTGCCTGTATGTTTGGGAACACGAGCACGTCGGCCTTGCCAACCACAGGCGACGTGATGCCTTTGATGGCAGCGCCCTCCTTCTCGAGAGCTGTCTTCACGTCCATTGGTCCTCCTACAACAACATTGCCATAGTCACCAGCTTCGGCCCTGCGCATGATTTCCACATAACTCAATGTGTGTTCAAACTTAGGATTTACCTTCTCAGCGCAATTAGTCAGGGCAATGTGTGGTTGTTCTATGCCTATGCTGCGACAGGCATTGGCTGCTTCACGGACAATCGCGTCGAACTGCTCGAGCGTGGGCTGCGGCAATACGGCAGCATCGGAGAACAGAAGCATCCTGCCCAGAGCTGGTATCTCCACGAATGTGAGGTGTGTCATCACCGCACCAGACTTGAGCAGTCCACATTGTTTGTTTAGCACAGCATGCAACAATATGTCTGAACTTATCGTACCCTTCATCAATACATCCGCCTCGCCACGTTTTACGGCAGCGACAGCAAGATTAGATGCCTCAACATCGTCTGCACATGATACCACTGTCACACAACTGGCATATTCATCAATCACCATCTGCAAATGGCTGCTGATAGTCTTTGTCGTAAAAAGGATGAAGTTGGCAATGCTCTCATTGAGGGCACGCTCAACAACATATTCTGTATGACTGTCGTGCGGACATACCAGTGCCACATTACGGCGTTGGGTTATTTTTATTTCTTTGAAAGTCATGTTTTAATTAATTTGTTTTAGGAGTTCAGGAGTTGTTTCTTTAAGTTGACAAGTTGACGAGTTGACAAGTTGGTTGTATAGTCGACAAGTTGGTTGCACATCTAATATACGGCTTAACTCCATTTAACTCCTTTTACTCCTGACTACTTAGAAGCAGTTAACTCGTTTACTTGAATTATTTCCTTTCCAACTCCTGCAAGTTCTCCATCTTCTTTGTTTCCAAGAACTCATAGATGCCGCAGAGGTGCTCACGCACTCGCTGCTGACCAAACTCATAGACCTTAGAAACCAGTCCGTCGAGGAAGTCACGGTCGTGACTCACAACAATCAGTGTTCCATCGTAATCCACCAGTGCCTGCTTCAATATATCCTTGGTCTTTATGTCGAGATGATTGGTTGGCTCGTCGAGAATCAACAGGTTGACTGGTTCGAGCAACAGCTTGAGTATAGCCAGTCGTGTTCGCTCACCACCCGACAACACCTTGACTTTCTTTGTGCTATCCTCGCCTCCAAACATGAATGCGCCAAGCAGGTCGCGAATCTTGTTACGTATCTCGCCCTTGGCAATATCGTCGATGGTTTGGAATACGGTCAGTTCCTCATCCAATAGCGACGCCTGATTTTGTGCAAAGTAACCGATCTGAACGTTATGTCCCAGCGTCAGTGTTCCCTCATGCTCCAGCTGTCCCATGATACATTTCACCATGGTTGACTTACCCTCACCATTACGGCCAACGAACGCCACCTTCTGACCACGCTCAATGGTGAATGAGGCATTGCGGAAGACGGTTTTATCAGTTGACGAGTTGTTTGTATCAGGTTGTGAGGTTGTATGGTTGTGAGGTTGTAAGGTATTTGCCTCAGAAGGTGATGTCTGAACTCCTGAACTCCTGAACTCCTGAACTCCTGAAGAATAATACGTCTTCCCTACTCCATCCGCCTGTACAGGATAACTTCCGCTGCGTGGTGATGGCGGGAACTTCAGACGCAGGCGTGATGTATCCTCCTCGTCCACCTCTATCAGTTCCAGTTTCTCCAACATCTTCACGCGGCTCTTCACCTGAAGCGTCTTGGCGTATGTACCCTTGAAGCGCTCTATGAAGTCCTTAGTTTCCTGAATCATCTTCTGCTGTTCCTCATACTGCTTCTGCTGCTGTTCGCGACGCTCCTTGCGCAGTTCCAGATAATGACTATAAGTAGCCTTATAGTCATAGATACGTCCCATGGTCACCTCGATGGTGCGTGTGGTGATAGTATCTACAAACTTACGGTCGTGACTGATTACCACAACTGCCTTTGAAGAAGTCTTGATAAACTCCTCCAGCCACTGGATACTATCAATATCGAGGTGGTTGGTAGGCTCGTCGAGCAACAGCACATCGGGATCTTTCAGCAGTAGCTTTGCCAGTTCGATACGCATGCGCCAACCGCCAGAGAACTCACTCGTAGGTTTGTCGAAGTCGGTACGCTCAAATCCAAGTCCGAGCAGTGTCTTCTCCACATCCTCCTCAAAATGGGTCATATCAATGGCATAGAACTTCTCGCTCAGCGCACTCACCTTCTCTATCAGCTGCATATACGACTCACTCTCATAGTCGGTGCGTGTGGTCAGTTCCTCGTTCATCTGCTCTATCTGCTTCTCAATCTCCTTGAGATGAGCAAAAGCCTGTGATGTCTCTTCAAAAACAGTACGTCCGTCTTCAGTCATCAAGTGCTGTGGGAGATAAGCCACCACGCAGTCTTTTGGTACCTGTACACTACCGCGTGTAGGCTGTCGCACGCCAGCCAATATCTTGAGCATAGTACTCTTGCCCGCACCATTCTTTCCCATCAGGGCGATGCGGTCTTTCTCGTTTATCTGGAAAGATATATCCTTAAACAATGTTGTGCCGCCAAACTCGACGGTTAATCCTTCTACTGATATCATTACTTATATAATATTTTCTCTCTTTTAAGTATGCAAAGTTAATACAAATCGAACGCAAAATCATCAAGCTGGCTTGAATGTTATGCTGAGATGCAGTTTAACTTATGCAAAGTTAATACAAATCGAACGCAAAATCATCAAGCTGGCTTGAATGTTTTGCTGAGATGCAGTTTTGCTTATGCAAAGTTAATACAAATTTATGGATTAATAAAATACTTTTAACCTTATGTTGTCGTGTTGTAGAAAAGTAATCACTTATTCATGGATGCGCGCGAGTGGCAACGTGTCTGCATGGACTACTATAAAAGTTTTTCAAAATAATCTGCACATCTGCACTATCTGCACAATCATCTGTATATCAACACAATACAGACGTGCAGATGGTGTGCAGATGAGTGCAGATTTACCTCACACAACCTCCCCTAACCCCTCCGAAGGAGGGGGACCTTAAAAACTAAAAAACTAAAAACCTCAAAACCTTAAATGCCTCTCCCTCCGCCCTCTCCCTGGAGAGGGAACCTTGACCTCAAAACCTTACAACCTTAAAATATAATAACCTCAAAATCCCTTTGTTATCTCCACAAGATTCCGATGTTATCTGCATGAGATTACAATAGTATGTGGTGGAGATACCGCTGTAATTGACTATGACTGATTTTACTTCATGACTATGACTGATTTTACTTCACACTTAATTTGCTGTTTTACTAAGTTACTTTACACTAAATTAATGTTCTTACTGAAACACTTTACAGTATTATTATAAATTTCCTAAATCAGTTCACAGGTGCAAAAATAGTCATTTTTTCTTTAACACAAAAAAATCATGAAAAACACTGACTATGACTGATTTTACTTCACACTTAATTTCGCTCATCTGCTTCACAGTCTTCAATCCTTCAATTCTTCACGTGTTGATGAGCTTCAGCGAGTAATTTTTCAATTCTTTATTTGGAGTGACGGGGTGAACGGACAATATATCTAAAACCATAAATTACACGAATTTAACTAATTATTATTTGTATATATGTCAAAATGAACGAGGAACGTTGAACGATTAACGATGAGCGATGAGCGATGAACATTGAACATTGAACAGTTAACGATGAATGAAATTTGTCTTTGTGTCAAAAAATGATTCGGGCAGATACGTCCCTACAAGGGAAGCGGTACAATAATTATAATAATTATGGCAATTTCTGTCTTGGTAAACGATGAACGATGTACGACCAATCCTATAAATTCCAAAATCCCTAGAATACAAAGCCGCCTCCATGTCAAAAATCCTATAAATCCCAAAATCCCTAGAACAAAAAGCCAAGAATCTTGCATCTGCCCATAAAGACAATTTATTCAAATTTTCTTTTATACTTATAATCACACAGGTTATCACATTTACCTTTAACCAAGGTTCCTTTTTGTGTGTTGGGATATATTCTTGCAACGGTTAAATAATGGCAAAGCTCATAGTGTATGTTTGCGGCTGTTTCGTCGTCGGTGACAATCTCAAAAGCTCGCTTTAGTGTTTTATCTGCTTTTTCCAATGCAAGGAGAGTGTGCTCGTCATTTTCCCAATCGCGTTTCTCGCATACCTGTCCCCAATAGCTGGTTCCTCTATAATATTGAGTCAATCCCCAACACAAATCAAATGAATTTCTGATGCCAATAGCATATTTTACCATAAGCAATGCTTTACGGTTCGGTTCGGCAGTTAGTTTGATACCTTGCTCTAACGAATACATTTCTCTTGCGAAATCATATCTAAAATCTGACTTCGTATTTATCTCTTTTGGTTCAAAGCTAAATGGCTCATATTGCATATATACGTTCTGGTGGGTTTTATAGGCTTCACTTACTTTCCCTAAATATTCTAAAGCTTCTTGATATCGCATATGACGAAGGCATTGTGTACCTATAATATCATTCAAATAATCACTTTCAACATATCCACGACTATTAAGGAAGAGGTCAAAGTCACTATGCGGCTTATTTACCCTTTTAACATATTTAATGGCATTATCTACTCCTATACTATCAATCATCTCAAAAAAACTATTGCTATAATCGTGTGGATTAAAATTGGTTGAATATCGATAACTTGACATCGTGTAATAATGCACAACTTTACCCTCCATCCAATCATAGACCTCGTGCTTGTTTACGAGATTTAATAGTCTATTATCTGCCATATTAGCGAGTTGTAATGCACGAGTCGTTTTGCCTGATTTAATCATGCGTGGACAAACTTCAGCCAATAAGATTCTACGCATCATGTCATTCCAATAGTAGTAACTTTCACAATTAAACAGCAGATAACCACGAGCTGTCTTTCTGCTAACATTATCATCTATATTAGATTGAATTTTCGTATCCAGCCACTTCAGTTGACTAAATAAACGGTTTTCATAATAAGAATCGTATGGCAACAGTTTAGCGTCTAAATATATTCTAAAGATTTTTATCGATTCTTTTATATAATCTGATGACCTGCTTTTTTCAGCTAAACTTAATAATCGTGACGCACTGGCTGTATTACCATATAAATCATCCATAAATGCAGCTGTATAATACCACATTGCAGGATTATTGCTTTTGTTGCTGCGCCCCATTTTTAAACATAGATTATATAATTGGTCTAATTCGGGCGTTTTTTCTAGTTCATCTTCCCAATAGAATTGACCTAGGGGCTCGATTTCTCTTATATATTCCTGTAATGTTTCCTCTATAAATCTACTATTGGGTGCATATTCACATACAAACTCCAAAGCATCTATAATAGATAGTTTTTCACCAGAACGTCCTAAACAATACAACATGGATTGAATATCTCCTAATTGGGCAAAGTATTCAATGGCTTTCTCAGAATGCATTATATTGAATTCGGCTCCTGCCACATACGGTTGGATAAGTTGTCTCATAAGGTTTTCATCAGACCAATGTGAGATTTCATCTTCCCACAACTCAACACACTTCTCATATTTTGACAAAGAGAATAATGCCCTTATCCCTTGCAATAAATATCTGTCTCTCAACCTGGAATCCTTTACCGATATAGCACTGTCTGCTATTTCTTCCAATGTCATTCTAGCTCCAATTTTCATTGACGGATAATACCAACGAGAATTACGTTTGACACGTATGTATTCATTTGTCTTTGCCAGAAGCAGAAAATCAAGGATTGCAGTATCCTTTTTGTTAATCCATTCAACAAATTTGTTTTGATATTTACCCCCTCTATTATCATATAAAGTTTCAAAACTTTCTAAATCCATTTTATATACAACCTGGTATATATCCTCTAATGGAATCGTCTCTGAAGTAAGTTTCTGCCATTCTTCACAGTTCTTTCCTTCATTAGGACTTTGATTTTCTGTGTCATTTGTTGGATTCGGAAGATTATTATAAACTCTATACATATAATAGCCTTTGGGTGTATACCACGGTCCCCTGCAAGCTACGGCCTCATTTGTGATAGCCAGCAGTATAAGACTAATACATAAATATCCGAGAGATTTCATTGTCTGTATAATTTTTAAATTGTGAATAATCAAGATGATAAAGAATATTGCCAGTTGCAGGCTTGCCTAAATTTTCTTCTACTAATGCTTTTACTTCAAGAATATCTCCTGAAGAAGGCCTTTCATATCTAATATTTTCATTATCAGATATTTCCTTGCAGTCATAAGATACTATAGATACAAATTTATTATTTTCAAACTTCACTCCCCATCCAAATACAGGAAATGCGTAATCTAATGGAATTGCATATTGTGTTCGCTTTATATATGGTTTAACATCGTCTAAGTGAAGTATGGAGTTAGATGTTTCTGGGTTCTTTAATGCACCAGTATTATAAATCATCAAAACGCCTTTGTCTGCAGGAGGTGGTGGTTCTTGGAGTTGATGCAATCGTACGGTTATACTAAAATCTACTCCTTTTGTAGAAAGCGAATCTTTTACTACTTTACACAATTTGCTGTAACTATCCTTAGTAGTTGTTGTCCAGTCACAGTCGAGTTGAATTTCTTTTATATCCCCACATTCGTTGTATGAAGACATCACCAATAGTCTTTCAACAATGAGTGAGGCATACTCAACTTCTCTGCCAGCCATAGCTCTAAGTGCGTCTATTGTTATATATGCAACAGGAACTATTTCTATATTATTCGGGATAGGAGATACAAATTTAGTTGTCGCGATAGGAACTATTTGTGATGTTCCATTCAGAAAATCAGGTTCTGTTGCAACATCGAACATACGCAAATAGACACGATCAATGTCATGCTTTTGCAAGAATGACAGTTCTGCAGAATCCAGTTCAAATACTGTTTTCCAATAGTAAATTGAGTTGTGTTTTGTAGAATAATTTGCATTACTGATATTACTGCAATCTCCACATCCCGTAAAAACAGCAACTCCAATCAATAAGAATAGGACTTTGACTATCTGTTTCATAAGCTTTAATTATTATTTCTATATGCAAATTTCATAAAAAGAAATCGTACAGCCGAGAGATTTTATCTCAACTGTACGAAACCATTTTGTGGGTGTATGAAACACACAAATATTGTATATTTCATCCAACCAAAATCTTGAAGTTTTAATATTTAAGATGTGTGAGCATCGTCATCCTAATGTTGGTATAATTCTGATTTGATAGAGATATTACTTTCTTTTCCACACAATATAACTTATGTTTTGGAGCATATTTCTATAGCCTGCGTAGTAGTTATCTTCTCCAAATTCATGAATTGTTCCATTCTCATCAACTGCCCAACCATATGCAGTTGAGCCTACAAGATATATAGCTTGATCAACTCCTAAATCGACCAATGCCTGCGCAAAATCATGAAAAGACTCAATAGATCTTGTTTCTACCATAAAGATTTCCCCCTGCCTATCACAGATTGCTCTTCTTATCGATTTTCCTTTGGGTTCATTCTCAACAAGTTTTCCATTGCTTACCAATGGATACTGACGGAAGAAATAACCACCTTCTTCTGTTGCTTTTTCAAATAATGGTGAATTTTCTGCTACTCCAATCGTTACTTTTCCATTGATAGATGCACAATAACCCTTTTTAGACAATCCCCATGCTTTAGGTTCTCCCTTGAGTACAAAGGCACCAACAATCCCGCCATTATCAGATCTCACATCTGCTGCTTGAGCTGTATAAATAATACTTGTGTCTTCTTTATTTATCTTACCAATATGAAGAGACATTTCTGCATTATGTGGGATATAGATTTTAATAGGAATATCATTTATAAGCGTATCTCTAATTTCTGTATAGCCTGCCACATGTGAGTCTGGTCGCTGGCCAATATATTCGTGCAATATTGGTTCAACCTCACGGACGGGTTCAAACAATGCAGGTTCTGGTGTATTTAACTCTTGATTTATTTCTACCTTTTGACGAAATACGAAAAATAAGATTATACCAATAGCCACAATACATAAGATAGAGAGGATGATAATCAATACATTACGGCGCAAGGATTTTTTACTTCCTCCTTCGCCTATAATGCGAATTTGGTCATCTCTGATGTCCTTAAGCTCTTTCATAACTATTTAACCTCCTTTTCTAATAGCTCCTTCAACTGCTTTAATGCCTCTTTAGATGCAGTTACACTATGACTAAATGATGCTACATCAGAGAGAGTCAACTTCTGCTTAGGAATGTTGATGTAGTAAATGTAGGAGCGGTTAATGATTAAACTTTTACCAATACGAATGAAAATATTGCCTTCGCTTCCGAGTTGAGTAGAAATCATCTTTTCTATTTGCCCCAACTGATATGACAACATGCGAACCTCGTTATCAGTCTGTACAAGCGTCGAATAGTTACCATCAGACGCTATATACACTATTTTATCTGGTGCAATACGCACCAAATCAATAGAGGTCGATATTATCAATTGCTTCTTCATTCAAATGATTTTTCTATACAAAAGTATGATAATTATTGCTTATGGCAAAGCATTTATTTTGATAATGTATGAAATGCTACTCTGACAGTATGAAATTGTCTTGCTATCCAATGGTACATCTCTACTATCATTAAGAATAGTCGCTGGCAGATAGTCAGTAAATTAGCAAGTTTGCTTATTCTTGCCTTCAACTGCCCTACTCCACAACGACCTTCTTGCCGTTAACGATATAGATGCCGCTACGCAGGCCTTTTGTTGCCGTTGATGCAGGGACGTTAGCACGGAGTCTGATGCCACTTAGTGAGTAAACGTCGGCATTGCCAACAACCGGTTCTATATCAGCTATGCCGTCAGAGACATTGTCCTGCTTAGTAAGAATACGGATATTGTCGATATAAAGCAATGTGTTTTCTGCAGCACCAACACTTTGCGAGGTACTGAAACCAAGACTGATTTCTACTTCTGAAGGCTCTGCAAGCACGAAATCATAACACATCACCTCCCATGTGGAATTCTCTGCAGGATATCTGTAGTCGGCCGTGTTACCAATCTTTACACCTGTAAGCGAACTATTCACATTCTTCGACGTAGTGACAATTTTGCCTGTATTACTCGTTTGATTGGTACATTCATATTTCATGTCAATCAATACCCTGTACTCACCCTTGTCCAATGCCACCTTCTGACTTATTTTGTTGTTGCCCTTGGTCCATGAGTTGAGCACAGTGAGGCATCGTGTGCCGCAACTGTCATCCGCCAAAGGACGCGCGCACTGCGCTGCATAGTTGCCCACGTTCGAAGGACTGACACAATACATCGTCATGCTATAAGGCATTGAATACATTCGTGCAAAGTTTGAACCGCCATTAAGCGCATTGCCCGCTGTCCATCCCGCAACAGGAAGGATATTAGGGAACGACGCATTTGTCGCTGCGATGCTATTGGTATAGCATGGGTTATACACCACACTGCCTAGCGTAACGTTGCCATTGGCATTTCCGTAGGTCTTGTCTTGTTCAAAACTAGGATTGGCAATCTTGCCTTCTGTAATATCTGCATATCCGTCATAAAGACTGTTCTGCGACATAACAGGGAAATCGGCATCCTCACAGACAACAGCACCGTTTGCCACATAGACCTTAACACATTTGCCTGCTGCAATATCCACATTGCCAGCAACCGCCTCACCGTCAACGACGAAGGAGATTTTTGGACTTACCGCACCGTTCTGCTCATTAAGTACGAACAGGGTATCGGGCGAACCAGATGCTTGCACCGCCATTACGTCGGCATCACAAACAAACGCTTTCAGCACATCAGAAACAGAGTGGTTGACCTCTGCAACAAAGGCGGCAGCCGACTTATTGCCTATAATCGTTGTAGGTTGACTGAACACTGGTGCTCCGAGTTTGCAACTGATATTGTTCAGACAGCACTTCTCGTCGCTAACGAAGTTGGCAAGCAACAGATAGTTTGTACCGTCTGGGTCGGCAGCAATAACGCCGTTCCATCCTGTTGGCACAGAGTCGGTGAGCACATTCAGCAGTGCCTCCATCTCGGCTGTCTTCTCAGCTGATATGTTGCTATAATAGACTATGTTCCTCCTGTCTACGGTCTCACCTGCCTTGAACGCCCTGCTCGCAGTCGAGTAAGAGGTGTAGAGTTTTGAGGTCATTATCGAGTTGTTGTTTGCACGCTCGCCAAATGCCATCTGCTTGTCGCTCTTGGAAACAACGCCTACCTCATTGTCAATGTTTATCCAGTTGCCGGCAAAGGTTGCCAGCTTAGTTCCGTCCAGTTGCTTATGAGCAATCTTCTCACCATTATGCGAATAGAGTGTGCGACTGGTCTTCGTCAGTTCGTCGGTGCTGATTGCCAACAGTCCGCCCTGCTCCTTTGTTATGGTACCGGCAGTATTGCCCCTCACATAATCAATATATATAACGGCATTGCCTGGTGTCGAGCAGAGGGCAAAGCGGTTGTTGAGCGATGCATCATTGGTGTTCAGTTCGCCATTCATGGTCCACGAATTGCCTTTCAGTTCATATATGCCACTAACCACAGGCGTTGCATTGAGCGCTTTTCCGTTAACGTTGTACCAGCCAAGGAAGTTACCGGTGTTATTAGCTCTGAAAGGTACTACTATTTTGTTCTTATCAGGATTATTTGCGGCAAAATAACCCGTATAACTGCTCAATCCGCTGCTCCAAGAGAAGCAGGTAAAGCGGTCGTCGCTCGATGCACGCACTACATTCTGACTTTTCAGTATCTTGGCATCCGCATACTGTTTGTTGAAGTCATCCCATTTGGCCGGTGTCATATCTGCTGTTGTCAGCACATCGTGCATCAGCCATGTCATCATCACTCTATGAGCCTCAACACCCATGCGTCGAGCACCCACATCGGCACGCAACAACCATGAGCCGTCGGTGGTAGTTGTCTGTCTTGCCTTAATATTCTTGTAAGCCAGGTTCTCCATCATCAGCGCATTAGGGTCGCGCAGGAAGCAGGCCATGGTGGTATAGGATGTTATCTGGTCGTAGAGGAACAAGCTCCAGTCGTTGCCGTTAGGCATTGCCAGTTCGCCGTCGGCCAGTGCCAGCCAGTTGAGAACCTCGTTCATCACCTTCTGGTTGTTGTGCATGAGTGCGTTGGTCTTCCATGTCTCCTTGCCGTGCAACTGCGTCTGGAACAGTTTTAGTGCAAGTGCCGACTCGCCAAGTTCCTGCATCACCACGTTCTGATAACTGGTATGGAACAGGTTGTGGTTCTGCAGGGTATAGTCGTCATAGAGGTTCTGTCCTTTATACAGGTCGGCCACGGTCTTACTGTCATAATCGGGGTCGATAATGGTGTGGTCGTTCTTGTCGTTCACATGCGAATAGCAGTTTATGGCAAACTCTCGCAGTCGGGCAAACCACTTTGGCGCCAGTTCGTGGTCGGGGAACATGCCGAGCGTAGCGGCAAGGATATTTGTCTCCCATCCGTTTTCCTCTGCCTTGGTATCTCCGGCATGGCCTGTAGGGATGGAACGCTGCAGCTCATAGTTGCACTCTGCCACAAGCATCGCCTTGATATATCCTTTCTGTGCTTCGGTAAGTGTTTCCCATTGGAAGAATGCTGAGTAAGCAACAGACATTGCCCACAGACTTGACTCCCATACATGGTCGCTATTGCTCACCGATCCCCAGTAGCCGTTATTGGAGCAGACCTTCAGTTTGTTGGCCTTATGGGTTGAGTAGGCAAATACCAACGACTTATGCGCTATATCTGCAAGGTCGTCCCATGTTACGCCCGCAGGCAGTGTAACCTTTCCCTTGCCATATTTCACGAGGAAGGCACAAATCATTGACAGGTCGGCATTGGGGCGCACACCCTGTTCATTGGCATTCATCGTACTCTCTCCCTTGAAACATCCGCACTGCTCACCTATCGAGTTGGGGGCAGCACACATCTGGAAATCGTTCTTCATCCACAGCGAGAAATTGGCAAGCATCTGCAACAGGTCGTCTTTCATCTGTGCCTCACCAACAAAGTCGTGAGTGATGATGCCTTCCGTAGGACTCGTAACCTCCGTTTCTGTGGGATCTTCAGGCTCAACGTATTCGTCAGACAACTTATAAAGTCGAACATTGTCGAACATGATGCAGCTGCCGCCCGATTTCCAATCGATGTTGAAACCTATATCGACACTGCCAGCCGTTGTTGTTTCAAACTGCAAGGCTGTAGTGGTCCACTTTGCCGTAGTGAAGAAGTAGGTGCTTCCTTGAACAAAACTCTCTGTCACGCTCTCGCTGCCCGCACTCATAGCAAATGCCGAGGTGGCACTGTTAGCATAGCCAGTACGCTGGTCAACGGTCAACAGATATTTTCCAGCTGGCAAGTTCTCAATCGTCTGCTTCACGGTCGTGGCACCTGTTGCCCATCCCATACGAAGATAGTACGCCTTATCGCCATCACTGATGGTTGTTGCCAGTCCGAAATTATTGTCGGTATAACAGTCTTTCGTGATAAGCAGCGTCGTCACGCTTGTTCCGCTGACAGTCCATCCCAAAGGTTTTGCAAGGGTATAGCCACGCAGTCCGTCACTACTGTTCTGTACTGGCGAGAGCGATGCTATATCGTCTGCCTCGAACGATGCGTTTGTGATATACTGTGATGTAACATCTTCCTGTTGGTTGGCTGTCTGTGCGCCAACTGACAGCACGGTCATTAGTGCTGCAAGACAAATATAAAGTTTCTTCATGTGGTTTTAGTCAATATTTTTATTGCACAAAGATACATATTTTTACCAATACGACAATAGATAATTAGAAAGATTTATCTGAGGTCTGAAACAACAAAGCATATATAATAAACAAAAGTTTACTGTGATAAATATCACTACTGCAGCTCTTTCGTTTTAATTTATTTATCTTTTTATTTTCATTACAAATCCACCTCGTGGCTTACATTTTATAGTCTTAGGAAGTGTCTTCACACTCTTTATATCCCATCCCTTTCCATCTGCATAGAGTTTAGCATCAGAGAAATCGCCAACTATTGGAGCAAGGTTGAATGACAATACCTTTTCTGCATCCGTACCATTGATACCTGCCACATACCATGTTGAACCGCTGCGCCTTGCCATTACCACATGAGTCGCGGGATAACCACTAATAAGAAATGTCTCTTCCCACACTGCAGGTAAACATCCAAGGAATTCCTGAATATCCTTTGGTTGCGCATAATAACTTTCAGGACGGTCAGCAAGGTGTTGCAGCCCTGATTCAAATAGAACGGTAAGTGCCAATTCGTGCGCATCGGTAGTGATATGGGGATGCTGAGAGTCAGAGAAGGCACATGGTGTATAATCCATTGGACCTATCACATTACGAGTAAAAGGCAGGGTGGCATTATGCGCTGCAGCCTTATTGGTAAATGTTGGCACGTTATTATACCACTCAGCACCATATACTGCCTCCATGGTTAGCATATTGGGATATGTGCGTTGCCATCCGCGTGGTATGGTTGCTCCATGGAAATTGATGAGCAGATGATGGCGGGCTGCACATTCCATCAGTTCAATATAGTAATCCATATTCATCTGGTTGTCTCCAGAGAAGAAGTCAATCTTAACACCAGCCACGCCTAACTTCTCACACCATGCAAACTCACGTTCACGGTCTTCAGCCTTATTCAGTCGGAATTTGGGTCCTGGCGCACCGTTTACCCAACCCACCGACGAGTTGTACCATATCATCGTACGTACACCTTTCGACTTGGCATAAGCAATGGCATCCTCAATGGTCTTACCATTCTTCATCTCATCCCACTCTGCGTCTATAAGGACATAAGGAAGATGCAAGCGTTCTGCCATATCCACATACTTGCATATTATGTCATAGTTATTGCTGCCATGATTATGTGCCCAGTATATCCATGACACTACGCCTGGCTTAATCCATTGTGTATCTGTAAGGCGACAAGGTTCTGAGAGGTCTGTCACTAGTGTTGATTCAACAACATCGGCAAGCGAACCAATTATAACGGCGCGCCATGGAGTATGCCAGTGACCGCTTATTTTCAGTTCGTTTTTGTCGGGACACACACGATAGGTTTCATCATCACCATCGTTCCTTAAGAAAGAAGCACTTTGCCTGCGAGTGATATCTGCTTCTGTTATAAGAGCAAACACGCCGTTAGCAGGTTCGATAAGGGCAGGATAAGCCCAGTGTCGGTTATTCTGTTTGCCGCTTGTTGCCAATGGAAAGAATCTCTCATAAGCGTCCGACCATGGCATAAACCAACGTCTGGTACCTTCTTGAATGATATATGAAGAGTGCTCCTCTCCTATCATCTCGTTATTAAGTCCAGATATCTCATAGCGATAAGCAATGCCATCATTATAAATGCGCCATACTAACGTTGTGTTTGGGTTTAGTTCTACCGCATACTCGTTTGCCTCGTTAGTACAATGAAGGCGTTTGCCAGCAAGCATAGTATAATCGGCCTTCAGATGACGAAGAAACTTTATGCAATGTTTTCCTTCTGCTTTTTGACCTATTCCTTGGGCGTTTATACGCAACACTGGTTTACCTTCATAATCTACGACATAACAGCCAGCACGCTGAGATAGATTTAGTTTTCCGTTTGGCGACTCAGCCTTTGATAACTTGCCGTCTTTTACGGGATATGTCTGACACATGCCTTTTACAGCAAAGCATAGTGCACATAGGAGAATTAATATCTTTCTCATATTTGTGATAATCTTTAAGTTTATATAAGGTGTCTAACCTCAGTTGACAATGGGTTTTAGTTATTGATAATTATTTTACTCGCCACAAATTTAATAAATAAAAACAACAATGACTGGATTTTTATGTCTCACTTTTTATAATAAACAGTCAAAAAGCAATTATTATGATTTTGTTAATAAAAGAAATAGCGCGACAAGAGCTTTGTCTTATCGCGCTATTATATTTAATAATTGTAATTTCTTAGAAGAACAAGTAACGCTTGTCTACAGTCTCAGACTTCATGTAAAGCTCAGACATATAGTTTCTTGCTGCCATTGCCGCCTGCTGCTCAAGTTGCTCAACCATTTTCTTCTCGTCGTAGCTTACACCCTCACGCTTCTGTGTCTTAACTACCTGGAAGAGATATGCTCCACCATTACCCTTGATAACATTGCCAGAGAACACACCCTCCTTTGTTGCTGACACAGCACCGCTGAGCGCTGGCTCACTTGAACCAAGTGATGTAACGTAAACTGGCGCAGCGAAAGTAATCTGGTTTACATCAGCCACATTAGCGCCCTTGCCCTTAGCCTCATCAATATTCTTTACGCCTGCAAGCTGCTCAGAAATCTTAGCAAACTTCTTGTCTGCAAGTACAGCTGCCTTAATCTCTTCTTTTACTGACTCGAGAGAAGCGTAGCCAACAGGATTAACACCTGTCATAACAACTACGAGCAGATGGTCATTGTTGCCACACTCATAAAGCTGTGACACATCACCCTTCTCAGCCTCGAAAATCCACTTCAATGCATTGCCTGTAGCACGGATACCAGCTACATAGTGCTCTGTGTTCTGAACGTTCTTGCGATCGCGAACTGTGTATCCAGCCTTTGGTGCGTTAGCCTCGATTGAGTCGAGAGACTGATTCTCGCTTACAAACTGGCTGAACTTATTATATGCTTCAGAGTATGTATCGTTAGAGATATCGATTGTGTGCTTAACAGCTGCTACAACATACTTATCGGTCATAGCGGCACGGTTAGTAACCTGGATAATGAGGTTAGCCTGTGTCATCGCAAGGTTCTTAATCTCGTTAACACCAAGTGTGTTAAGAGTCTCGATGTATGACTTTGTGTCACCGTCGATAGTTTGCGCATTCTCATACATTGCTGTTGTCATCCACTGCTTAGCACCTGTCTGGCCATATTTCTTTGCAATCTCCTCAAAATCAGCACCGCCCTGAAGAGCTGTATAGATGCTATCAGCTGTTGTTGTATTGTTAACAACCTGAATCATGCGATACTCAATTGAGTCAGGAAGAGAAGTCTTAGACACGAGCTTAACTACGTTGAATGTGTTGTCAAGCTTTGTCTCGAATGGCGCTGTAGTTTCACCAACCTCAAGAGTGTCAACACATGCTGCAATGTCGTTAGGGAATGCTTTCTTAGTAACAGGAATACCTGTGAAAAGAATCTGTGACTGTGCCTTGCGCACTACATTAGCCTCTGCCTCGCCAGCCTTAAGTTTGTCTGCAGCCTCAGTCATTGCCTGCATGAGAGTGTTGCGGTCTTCCTCAGATGGAACTACCTTGAAATCAACATACTTGATGTCACGTGTTTCTGCGATTGTCTTATAAGCCTCTTTCAATTCTTCATACTTAGCCTTGAGCTCTGCGTCGGTAACCTCAACCTCATCATCCTTAATTGAAGTATAAGCTACAGATGCAAGAATCACGTTGCTCTCTGTGTTCTCAGCGTCGAATGCCATCTGAGCAGAGATTGGGTTAGACATAAAGCTACCGAAGAGAAGGTTCTGATACTTCATAGCAAGAATCTGCTCACGAAGGTTCTTCTCAGTAAATGTCCAGTACTTATAAAGTGTCTCAAGCTGTGGGTTCTGAGCTGCGGCTCCATTCTTATAAGCATCGAGGAACTGCTTGAGAGCGCTCACGTCGAAACGACCAGTCTGTGGATTTACAAAATAAGGATTCATCAACATTGGGTTGGTTCCTTCCTTCAACACGTTCTGCATTTCCTCGTCTGTAACGGTGAGTCCCAGTTTCTCTGCCTCGTCGGCCATGATGGTATTTACTACCAGCGACTGCCAAACCTGATCCTGAACGGCATTGGTCTCGTCTTCTGTAAGGTTATCCTTCTCACGTGTGAGTTTGTAAACCTCCTGATACTCATCTACTAATACCTGATAGTCTTGAACTGAGATTTTCTTGCCCAGCACCTCGCCTACCTGCATACGTTTCTCGTTTCCTGTTGCTTCACATGATTGCCATAAATCGCCTGCGATAAAGGCAAAAAGAGCGAGACCTACCACTCCGATGAGCACAGGTCCCCAGCTTCTGATTTTTCCAATTGCTGCCATTTTTTTATTTTTATTTTTTAAATTTCTATAAGTTATATTATTGCGCATAAGGCACACCTTAGCACTTTAGCGCACAAAATTACAAAATTAAAAGTAAATAAGCGAAATTATTTCAAAAAAAATACCCAAATCTGCCGTTATTTGCGACTGAAGGGTTACGCCAACAGCTAACAGATGAGCAGTTAAACTGTTTTACCTAGTCTGCCAACCGCTGGTTTACGAACTTTCTGCATAGGCTTTCTCATTTCATCTTCATTTGAAGTTACTGGAGAAGTTTCTGTAGAATCTTCCTGTTTTACAAATGAGCCAGAAGAGTTTGTTATCGTATATTTAGACATCTTCTCGTCGCTCCAGAAATACGTGCCTTCCATGGTTCGCTCAGGGGTAATTACCTTCGAGTATTTATTGGAATAAATCTCATGTTTAAGTCCGTCCCAGAAAAGTTCATCGCTCATAAACCTTAGACCATTGGCATTGCGGATACGAACGCGTCCTCTTAGTTCCCATAGTTTTATCTGGTCATAATACCAAGCCGTATCTGCCTGGATATAAGCCTGCATTTTGAATTGCTCATCAAACTGCTCCATAAAGAGTCCTTTGATAAATGTCCATCGCGAAGGTTTGCGTATCTGGTTTACGTCCCAACGCTCAGTAACAATCCTGTATTTGATAACTCCTGAGTCTGAGATAAGTGTGTTGACACCATAGGAGGTCATGATAGACACCGAGTCTTTATCGTTGACCGCTGGCGCCAGGTGCTCAACCTTCTCCGTACACGACATCATAAACATTATAAGGATGAGGTTCCACCCCACCCTTAAAAAATGCCGTTTTTCTAATCCACGCTTCAAAATTTACTGATATCTTGATTTAGTGAGAATACATTACTGAACCTTCCACTTCATAAACCATCCCTCGCTGAAGGTGAGTCCGACATTAACACGGAACATATTCTCCGTAATAAGGTCTTTTGCCGAAGAATGAACCCATTGGGCGCTGAGGTTGAACATAGAACGACTCTTAATCATTGGTATACCAAAACCCATACTAACGGAGTACTCCTTAGGGCCGTCTTGTCCGTTTACCTTTATATATGGTGTAGCATAAGACACGCCCATTCTGTAATGGATGCGCTCGAGGAACTTACCTGTATAAGCATTAGGAATCCATTCGCCGCCCACTATTACCTTGCTTCTGTCACTAAGAAGACCAGAGCGCTTTTCATACTCTCCTGTTATAGAATTTACATCAGGATATTCACAATCGCCCCACTTCTGCAAAGTGTAGTCAACGCCCAGCATGAACTTGCCTGTGCGCTTCCATACAAAACCCATACCATATGACTCTGGTATAGAAAGACTGTTATTTGCAGTAAATGTGGTGTCTTGGGTTACACCTGTCTGTGAGTTGGTATAGGTTGTCTTTACCATAGGGTCGGCACCAAGCTTATGACCATTGCCATAGGTCATTCCCAACACTATCTGATCTTTATTTTTCAGGTTAAACTGCCATTGCAGTCCTAAGTCAAGTTTATAACTATTTATAGTTGCACTATAAGTCTTGAGCATTGTATTTATATAGGCATCATTATTTGTGGTAGAGATGCTTCTGTCGTATGTTCCCCAAAGGTATGACAGATTGGCACCCAAAGACAGTCCTTTATAAAAGTTCCATCCCAGACCCACATAAGCCTGATGAACACCACCCGAGCCCTTATTAACTTTAGTGGTGGTAAGTTCAGTGCCTATACGCTCTGTCTGTGAGTAACTATAGCCAATGTTAGTATAAGGCATTACACCTGCACTCAATCCCATTTTAGGCATGATGCGGAAAAGGGCGACAGCATATTCAAAATCGGCATTATTGGCATTTACCTTTGTGCCGTTTTCTTCAAAGTTAGTTATCTGTCCCGATAAACCCAAGTCGAAAATCATAGTAAGGGAATCGGCTGCCGAATAAGACGCTGGGTTGAGCATATTGGCCATGCTACTGCCCCTCAGACCTAATGACAATCCACCCATACCGCGGCTATAGCCTAACGCCTGATCGGAAAGAATACCTAAACCATACTGACTATATGGGGAGTTAGTGCCGCTCTGGGATTTTGCCGCAAGGCAAATCATTGATAATAATACGCAAAATAATATTTTTCTCTTCATCGTTATTTCATATTATATTGAAGGATCATGTTTAATCCTTCTGGAACAATATAGTTGTCTCTTATTATATTTACATCTGCTACGTCTAAATCAACATGTATACCTCCAGTAATATAAACCGCAAGGAGTGGATAGCGCATTGAGAACTCTCTTATATATCCCTCTATCTCATACTTAATGCCACGCATAACACCACTTCTAATTGCAGTTTCAGTAGAGACACCCATCATGGGCGAATCTCCTTTACGCTTTACCAGCGGAAGGCAATCTGTAAATTCATTTAGCGACTTCAGCCTTATTGTGGGACCTGGTGAGATGTTGCCTCCCATATAATCGCCTGCAGAGGTAATGAAGTCGTATGTAATGCAAGTACCAACATCTATAACAAGAACATTGCAGCCCTGTTGCTTGGAATATGCTCCAACTACCGCAGCAAGCCTGTCGGCACCAAGGGTGTGAGGTGTTGAGTATTTATTGTTTACTGGCACTGGAGTCACACCTGAGAGAAGCTGTATTACTGGGAATGAAAGACTTTTTATTTGCTTTATCTTTTCTTCTGAAAGATTTACAACTGTAGAATAAATACCACGCTCAAAAGCATATTTCTGACAAAAACTTGACAATTTGTGCCATTCGTTATCATCAACGCGCACCTCTTCTACAGGCCTTGTCCCATCAAAGGCTACAAGTTTTGTGCAAGTATTGCCAATGTCTATTGTCAGATTCATTTCAACCTTTTTGACTTCTGGGGTGCAAATTTATCGAAAAAAAACGAAATAATAGCATTGTAAGTGGAAAAAAGAGAGTATTTTTGCATCGTGAAACATTTCAAAAGTATTTTTAGTAAGATTGCTATTGGTATTATATTCATAATATCAAACACTTTCATAGCACATGCGCAAGACGGTCCATCTGCTACCGACTCTATAGAAATAAGCCTTCTGACGTGCGCTCCGCATAATGAGGTTTACTCTATATACGGACATACAGCCATAAGATATACTAACAAGACAAAGGGCACCGACTGGACTTTCAATTATGGCATATTCGACTTTAAGAAATCTTTTTTCGTTTTAAGATTCTTGTTTGGCTTTACCGACTACCAACTGGGAGTAATACCATTTTATTATTTCGAAAAAGAATATGGTAAGGATAAACGCCAGGTGGTGGAGCAGACTCTGAACCTGACACAGGAAGAGAAAATAAATTTGTACAACGCCTTGTGCATAAACTACATGCCCGAAAACAGAGTGTACAGATACAATTTCATATACAGCAACTGTACAACGAAGGCGCGCGATATAATAGAGAAATGCATCAACGGCAAACTTACTTACACCTCTCCTGAGACTAGCGAATCGTTACGCTCATTATTACACAAGTGCAGCGCAGGATTCCCATGGATTGAGTTTTCCAATGATCTGTGCTTGGGGGCATCGGCCGATGTAACCACAGACAACCGCACTCGCCAGTTCCTGCCATACAACCTCTTAGACGACTTCAATGGAGCATACATTACCGACAACAACGGGAATAAGCGTCCACTGGTAAAACAACAACGGATAGCAGTAAAAGGCCATGAGAAAGCAGAAGAGAACAAGACTCCCATATCGCCAACAATGTGCGGCATCATGTTCTTTACCCTTTCGGCAGCAATCGTGCTCATCGAACTGAAACGAAAGAAGACATTTGTATTGTGGGATGCAATACTGATGAGCCTGCTTGGCATAGCAGGCATAATTCTGCTCGCACTTTTCTGCTCACTCCATCCAACCACAAGCACCAACTTGCTTATCTTAGTGGTCAACCCTATACACCTTATATATATATATACAGTTGTAAAGCGCAAAAAAACTCACTATTGGAAGATTATGACAGCGCTTTGCATTGCATTTTTAATAGGGGCAATATGGCAAGATTATGCTTCTGGCATGATTTTTGTTATATTATCATTGTTATCAAGGTGTATCATACACATAACAACAGAAAAAAAACTTCATTAATGAAATATAAATATATATCGCTTACACTTCTCGCCGTTTTAGCCACAACGGGAAGAATAAAGGCACAGATAATCCAGTCGGCACCAAAATTAATGGTCAACATTACCATTGACCAGCTTAGAACCGACTATCTTGAGGCATTCTCACCATTATATGGCGACGAAGGTTTTAAGCGCATATTAAACAACTCTATAGTCTACACTAACGCCACATACCCATTCTCACCTATTGACAGAGCATCGGCCATTGCAGCCATTGCCACTGGCACCACACCATATTATAATAGCGTGGTGGGCACATGGTGGCTAAACAGAGAAACGCTAAGACCTGTCAACTGCGTTGAGGATACGCAATACACTGGATACCAAACCAGTGACATGTCTTCGCCAAAGAATGTGCTAACATCAACACTGAGCGACGAACTAAAGGTGGCTACAGACGGTAAGTCGATAGTATATGCCATCGCTCCATTTAGAGATGCAGCCGTAATATCAGCGGGACACGCTGCCGACGGTGCGGTGTGGATTGACGACGCAACCGGACAATGGTGCTCGTCAAACTACTATTTCACGACTGCACCAGTATGGATAAGCGCATTCAACAAACTAAGCAACAACGCATTTGTTGAGACTGAATGGAGACCAGTTAACGAGTTGTCGGGTAATTTCAGTTATTTCCTAAGCGGAGGAATGAAAGACCCGTTCAGGCATAAGTTTAAAGATGACAACAGATTCATAAAATACAAAACCTGCGGACTGGTAAATGAGAGCATCACTAACCTTACTCTGCAATGCATAAACAGCACAGGTATTGGCATTGACAATATCACCGACCTTATTAATATCACTTATTATGCAGGCAGTTTTGACAATCTGTCAGTATCAGACTGTCAGATGGAGATACAGGACACATACGTCAGACTGGACAATACGCTTGGAAAGCTAATCAAAAGCATCGAACAGAAATTCGGAGCCGACAATGTGTTGTTCTGCATTACAAGCACAGGCTACTTTAAAGAGGAGAGCGTTGATTACTCAAAATACAGAATACCATCGGGCACATTCAATATGACCCGAAACGCAAACCTCCTTAACATGTATTTGGGAGCACTCTGGGGACAGGGACAATACGTGGAAACATGCTTTGGACCACAGATTTTCTTAAATCACAAACTGTTTGAGAAAAAAAGAATCAGCCTAACAGAGGCAACAGAACGCTCACAGGAAGTCATATCAATGCTCTCTGGCGTGCGCAACGTATACACTGCGCAACAGCTGATGACAAGCAATAATCAGCACATAGCCAAGATACGCAACGGATTTCACCCCGACCGCAATGGTGACATTATAATCGAGATTTCACCGGGATGGAGACTGACCAATGACGAGACGCGAGAAAACATATTATCAAGAGCGTCGTACATACAATTCCCTATCATAATCTACGGGGCAAACATCAAAAGCGAGCGTATCAACACTCTCGTAACAACCGATCGTATCGCCCCAACAATAGCAAAGGCCATACGAATCAGAGCACCAAATGCATGCTCTGCAGAACCGTTATTCTAATCCAGGTATAACAGGCAACAGCTATACACGCTTTTTATTTTATAAGACGAATATGGCATTGTTACAGAAAATTTCTGTAATTTTGCACTCAATTATCCAATTAACGCAAACAAACAATAATAAAATAATGAACTTTAATAAATTTTTGAAGTCACTGTTCGGAGATAAGTCTACAAGAGACATGAAACTCATTCAGCCTTTTGTGGAGAAAGTAAAGGTGGCTTACCCAGAAGTACAGAAATTAGATAATGACTCATTGCGTGCCAGAACAAAACAGATTCAGGCACAGATACAAGAGGCAGCTAAAACACAGAAAGCCAAGATTGAAGAGCTGAAAAACAAGATAGAGCAAACACCTATCGATGAGCGTGCTGATATATTCAATCAAATAGACAAGATTGAAAAAGAAATACTTGAGATTTTCGAGGGAGAACTTAACAAGGTGATGCCAGAGGTATTTGCTATTGTGAAGGAGACAGCAAGACGTTTTGCCGAAAATGAAGAGACCATTGTTACGGCTACTGATTTCGACCGCGAGCTAGCCGGAAATCCACGCAACGATTTCATTACCATAGACGGCGACAAGGCTATTTACCACAACCACTGGACCGCAGGAGGCAATGACTTGAAGTGGGACATGGTTCACTATGATGTGCAGTTATTTGGTGGAACAGTGTTGCACCAAGGTAAAATTGCCGAGATGGCAACAGGTGAAGGTAAGACCCTTGTGGCCACTCTGCCAGTATTCCTTAATGCGCTGACAGGTAATGGTGTTCATGTGGTAACTGTCAACGACTACCTTGCAAAACGTGACTCAGAGTGGATGGGACCATTGTATATGTTCCACGGATTGTCTGTTGACTGCATCGACAAGCATCAGCCAAACTCAGCAGAACGCCGTCGTGCTTATCGTGCTGATATCACATTCGGTACTAACAATGAATTTGGTTTCGACTACCTTCGCGACAATATGGCACTGTCGCCATCTGACCTTGTACACCGCGCTCACAACTATGCTATCGTCGATGAGGTTGACTCTGTGCTCGTAGACGATGCAAGAACTCCGCTCATCATATCTGGTCCTGTACCAAAGGGAGAAGTACAGATGTTTGAGGAGTATCAGCCACTTGTTGAGAAACTGGTTGACGTACAGCGCAAGCTTGCCACACAATACCTGGCAGAGGCAAAACAAAAAATAAGCGAGGGTAAAGCCAAAAACGACAACAAACTGACAGAAGAAGGATTCTTGTCGCTTTACAGGTCGCACAAAGCCCTCCCAAAAAACAAACCGCTTATCAAGTATCTCTCAGAAGAAGGCATCAAGGCTGGTATGCTGAAAACAGAGGTGATATACATGGAGAACAACAACAGACGAATGCCTGAGGCCATTGAGCCATTGTATTTCGTTGTTGACGAGAAACTGAATTCATGCGATCTTACAGATAAGGGTACAGAATGGCTTGCTAATCAGGTAAACGACCGTGAGCTCTTCGTGTTGCCAGACATAGCCACCGAACTATCAGCGCTTGAGGCCAGCAACTTGCCAGAAGAGGAGCGCCTTGCTAAAAAGGACGAGATGCTGAATTATTATTCTGTCCAGAGCGAGCGTGTACACACATTGCAGCAGTTGCTCAAGGCATATACTATGTTCAACAAAGACGATGAGTATGTTGTCATCGATGGAGAGGTTAAGATTGTTGACGAGCAGACTGGACGTATCATGGATGGCCGCCGCTGGAGCGATGGTCTTCATCAGGCCGTTGAGGCTAAAGAGCATGTAAAGGTGGAGGCTGCCACACAAACATTCGCCACTATTACACTTCAGAACTATTTCCGCATGTATCATAAGCTGGCAGGTATGACTGGTACAGCGTCAACTGAGGCTGGTGAGTTCTGGGACATCTACAAACTTGATGTTGTTGAGATTCCAACAAACCGTCCTATAGCCCGTAACGACATGGACGACCGTGTGTATAAGACCTCTCGCGAGAAATACAACGCGGTAATAGAAGAAATCGAGACGATGCGCAACAGCGGTCGCCCTACCCTCGTAGGTACAACATCTGTTGAGATATCAGAGCTTCTATCAAAAATGCTTACCATGCGCAAGATACCACATCAGGTGCTCAACGCTAAGTTGCATCAGAAGGAGGCCGACATCGTTGCATTGGCAGGACAGAGCACAAATGGTCTTGGAGCCGTTACTATTGCAACAAATATGGCGGGTCGTGGTACCGACATCAAGTTGTCACCAGAGGTAAAGGCAGCAGGCGGATTGGCCATTATCGGTACAGAGCGCCATGAGAGCCGCCGTGTAGACCGACAGTTGCGCGGTCGTGCAGGACGTCAGGGCGACCCAGGTTCATCTGTATTCTATGTATCTCTTGAAGATAAGTTGATGCGTTTGTTCGCTTCTGAGCGCATTGCCACTATCATGGACAAACTTGGTTTCAAGGAAGGAGAGCGTATTGAGTCGCCAATCATTTCAAGAAGCATTGAAAGAGCACAGAAGAAGGTTGAGGAAAATCACTTTGGTGTGCGTAAGCGCCTGCTTGAATACGACGACGTTATGAACAAACAGCGTACTGTTGTATACGAGAAGCGTCGCCACGCTCTTATGGGCGAGCGTATTGGTATGGACATTGCCAATGTTCTTTGGGAGCGTGTAGCCCACGTCATCAACAACAACGACTATGAGGGATGCAAGGAAGAGTTCTTCCACCTCTTCGCAATGGAAGTTCCATTTACAGAGAAAGAGTTCACAAGCAAGAACCCTAATGTTATCGCAGAGGATACATTCCAAAGCGTTATTGAAGCATTCAAGCGCAAGACAGAGAAGATACAATCTGTGGCATGGCCAATCATAAAGCAAGTATACGAGAACAATGGTGCAATATACGAGCGCATCATGGTTCCTGTTACCGACGGCCGCAAGATGTACAACATCCCTTGTAACCTTAAAGAGGCATACGATACAGAGTGCAAGAGTGTTGTCAAGGAGTTCCAAAGAGTAATCTTGCTTCATCTCATCGACGAGAGTTGGAAAGAGAACCTGCGCGAACTTGATGAACTTAAGCATAGTGTTCAGAATGCATCTTACGAGCAGAAAGACCCATTGCTTATCTTTAAGCTTGAGAGTGTGAAACTGTTTGACAGCATGGTAAACAACATGAACAACCGCATTGTAAGCATATTGATGCGCAGCGGTATTCCTGAGCTCCAGCAAGAAGAAGTGAAGGAGGCGGCACCTGAAATGCCAACAAAGCGCCCTAACTACACTGAAAGCAAGCAGAACTTAGCCGAAGAGCAGCTATCAGACCCTAATCAGGCTGCCGCTGCTAATCACGACACACGCGCACAGCAGCCACGCATACCAATCATGAAGGACAAGCTGCCAGGCCGCAACGATCCATGTCCATGCGGTAGCGGAAAGAAGTTTAAGCAGTGCCACGGCAGAGGTTTATAAGATTCAACAAAACCATTAATCATAAATGGGCGGATTAAATCCGCCCTTTAATTTAAGACATGATAAAGATAGAAAACATTAGCAAGCGCTTCGGCGAGAAGGTTGCATGCAATATCCCTGAGTTTACGATTAACAAGGGAGAGATTCTTGGTTTAGTAGGCAACAATGGTGCGGGCAAGACTACACTTTTCCGCATGATACTAGACTTGCTTCAACCCGACCAAGGCACTATCACAGCCAAATACTCAACAGAAGAAGGTGACCTGACTATTGAGCATGCCCAAAGCGAGGAATGGAAGAAATACACAGGAGCTCACATTGATGATGGTTTCCTTATTGATTTTCTCACACCTGAGGAGTATTTTGCTTTTCTTGGCAAAATCAGCAATATATCGCAAGAGGAGATTGATGAACGACTTAAGAAGTTTGAGCAATTTGCTAACAATGAGATATTTGGGCAAAACAAGCTTATACGCAACCTGTCTGCCGGCAACAGACAAAAAGTAGGAATAATAGCGGCCTTCATCAATAATCCTCAACTGATAATACTTGACGAGCCGTTTAATTTCCTCGACCCAACAAGCCAGAATGTATTAAAACGATTGATTACTGAATATAATCAGTCAACAAACGCCACTATAATCATAAGCAGCCACAACCTCACTCACACAACAGAGATAAGCACTCGAATAGTACTGCTTGAGAATGGCTTAATCATACGCGACATTACAAACAATGATAATAATGCCGCAAATGAGTTAGAGAGTTATTTCGACGCCCTCTAATATACTATATTTTAGGTATTTTGCATTCCTGCCAACAATGCATTAGCCTGTTTTTCACTTATTTATTACTATCTTTGCAACAAAAAAGGACGATAACGACATGAAACTATCAGAGCTTAAGACCGGCGAGAAGGGAGTAATAGTGAAAGTACTTGGACACGGTGGTTTTAGAAAACGAATCATTGAGATGGGATTCATCAAGGGAAAACTTGTTGAATCTATCTTAAACGCGCCATTGCAAGACCCCGTAAAGTATAAAATCATGGGATATGAAGTGTCATTACGCCATGATGAGGCAGAAATGATTGAAATAATCTCTGAGCAAGAGGCAAAGGAAATAAGTTCACAGCAAGAAACAAACTTGCATACCCATACAAACATTGAAGAGATAACCCTTTCAGACAAAGAATTAAGGGATGCCGCAATGACCAAACGCCGCACAATAAACGTTGCGGTTGTAGGAAATCCGAATTGCGGAAAAACATCTCTCTTTAACATTGCCTCGGGAGCACACGAAAGAGTTGGCAATTATTCTGGTGTAACCGTTGACGCTAAAGAGGGAAAAGCAACCTTTGAGGGTTACCATTTTAACATTATTGATTTACCTGGCACATATTCATTAACGGCATATAGCCCAGAAGAACTGTATGTTCGCAAACAAATCATCGACAATACCCCCGACATCGTTATCAACGTTATTGACTCAAGCAACATAGAGCGCAATCTCTACCTTACCACTCAGCTTATAGACATGAACCTTAGAGTGGTTTGCGCACTGAATATGTATGACGAGTTTGAGCAGCGAAACGACAAACTTGATTATAACAAACTGGCACAACTCTTTGGTGTGCCAATGATACCAACCGTATTCAAGACGGGTAAAGGCATTGACCTTCTGTTTCATATCATAATCAACATGTATGAGGGTGTTGACTTCATCGACAAAAACGGAAATATCAACCCTGAGGTAGCAGCCGACATACAAAACTGGCACAATAACTACGGAAAGCAACACGACAGACAACACACCGAAGACTTTGCAACAGGTTCACGCCCAGTTAATAGCGTATACCGTCACATTCACCTCAACCATGGAATCCAACTGGAAAACAGCATCGAGGTAATCAAGAATGAGATGCAAAACAATGAGGTTATACGCCATAAATATTCTCTTAGATACTTGGCAATCAAACTGCTTGAGCTTGACAAAGAAGCCGAGTCTGTTATCAACGAGCAGCCAAACCACAGCAGGATTATAGAGTTAAGAGACAAAGAGGTTGCAAAAATAAAGAAAGAACTTAAGGAAGACAGCGAAACAGCAATCATGAACGCCAAGTATGGTTTTATACATGGCGCTCTTCAGGAAGCAGGATATCAGCAAGGCGAGAGAGAAGACGCATATCAAGTAACCAAGGTTCTTGATAGCATAATTACAAACAAATACGTTGGTTTCCCGCTTTTCTTCTTGTTTCTCTATATAATGTTTGAAGTAACATTCACCCTTGGCGCCTACCCCATGGACTGGATTGACTCAGGCATTGGTTTGTTGTCAGAATGGATTAACACCACCATGCCCGATGGCCCGCTTAAGGCCATGATAGCCGATGGTATCATAGGCGGTGTGGGCTCTGTAATAATCTTTTTGCCTCAAATACTTATCCTGTATGCATTCATATCATTTATGGAAGACACAGGTTATATGGCCCGTGCAGCATTTATCATGGACAAGGTTATGCATAAGATGGGATTACACGGCAAATCTTTCATTCCGCTCATCATGGGATTTGGCTGTAATGTGCCAGCAATCACTGCCACTCGCACCATTGAAAGTTACCGCTCGCGCCTCATCACAATGCTTATATTGCCTTTGATGAGTTGCTCTGCCCGTCTTCCTGTCTACATAATGATAATTGGAACATTCTTTGCGGTAAAATACCAGAGTCTTATCATGATTTCACTTTATGCTATTGGCATTTTACTCTCCATTATAGTGAGCCGTATTCTAAGTTCATTCCTTATTAAAGGAGAAGACACGCCATTCGTAATGGAACTGCCTCCATACCGTTTGCCAACAGCCAAAGCCACATTCCGCCACACATGGGAAAAGGGCAAGCAGTATCTCCGCAAGATGGGAGGCATAATCCTTGTGGCCAGCATCATAGTATGGGCATTGGGATATTATCCCCATAACGATTCGCTTACACAACAAGAACAGCAAGAGCAAAGCTATATCGGCCAGTTGGGCAAGGCTGTTGAGCCTGTATTCGCGGCACAAGGTTTCGACTGGAAACTTGACGTTGGTTTGATAGCCGGTGTTGGTGCAAAAGAAATTGTGGCCTCAACTCTCGGTGTGCTTTATAGTGGCGATGAGAGCGTTGCCGATGATACAAATGAAGACAACAAAGAGAAATATGCCACATTATACCAGAAAATGTCAGAAGACGGAATAACACCACTCATCGCATTCTGTTATCTACTGTTTGTGCTGATATATTTCCCATGCATTGCCGCCGTTGCCGCCATAAAACATGAGAGCGGTTCTTGGAAATGGGCAATATTTGCCGCTGGTTATACCACATTTTTGGCATGGGCCGTATCGGCTGCGGTTTATCAAATAGGAATGCTTTTCGCATAACATTGATGTATGGTTGACGAGTTGACAAGTTGACAAGTTAACAAGTTGAATAGAAAACAAATATCCGTAATCCCTATTGAGGAATTACGGATATTTTATTTTTACTAATTCTGTTTTTATTAGAAAGGAAGATCGTCTGCGCTTGCCTCGCTTGAAGAGTCATTAGCTGGTGGGAACACAGGAGCAGCAGGAGCAGTCTCGAATGGAGGAACAACCTCTGGAGCCACTGGGTTAGCGTTTTGAACATTTCTGTTTACAGCCCATGCATTAATGCGGTTAAACCAACGGCCCTGCCATTCGCTTGCGTCAATATCAAAAGACACAGTTATTTCCTCGCCACTCTGAATATTAAACTGCTTTATCTTATCCTCACCAAACACTCTGAAGCAGCACTTACGAGGATACTGATCGTGGGTTTCCAAAACATATTCCTGCGACATCCATGGGTTGCCTGTACGGTTTGAAGTACCGCTCTGTGCAGGTAATACAGCTATTATTTTTCCAGTTAATTCCATAATATTTTATTACATTTTTATTTGTTTTCAATAAATCGTTTGCGAAATTACAAAAATAGTTTTAAAACAAGTCATTTTTAAACAAATATTTTTGCTCCCATCAGAGGTTTTTTGTATTTTTGTAGTCTATTAATATAGCGAATTAAACAATAAAACAATATAGCAATCATGAGATTTTCACTATCAAGCACAGCACTTAGCAACAAGCTCGTTGCACTATCAAGAGTGATAAACAGCAAGAACCCTCTGCCTATACTGGCAGATTTCCTGTTTGAGATAAAGGACAACACTCTTTACTTAACAGCATCAGACAGCGAGAACACCGTAAAAACATCTCTTGAACTGACAGAGAGCGATGGCAACGGTTCGTTTGCAGTTGGCAACCACACATTGCTTGAAGCCGTAAAGACAATATCAGAGCAGCCTATAACAATCGAAGTGGACACAATCAACGGATTAGCAAAAATCAGCTATCAGAATGGTTTGTTCTCATTGCCAATCGATAACAGCGATGAGTACCCACAGACACAGGAGGTTGACGCAAACGCAAATACTATCATAATATCAAGCAACATTCTGTCTGATAATATCACCCGTTCTGTATTTGCCACAGGTCAGGAAGAGATTCGCCGAGTAATGAATGGTATTTACTTTGACCTCACACCTGAGTGCCTTTCAATTGTTGCGACAGATGGTCACAAGCTCGTTAGAAACAAGGTATTAAATATAACAAGCGAGTCTCCAGCATCATTCATCCTGCCTAAAAAACCTGCCACATTGCTCAAAGGCATGCTAAACAAGGATGGCGGTGACGTTGTTATTAAGTTTGACGACAGAAACGCAGAAATAAGTTTCTCTGATGGCACTCTCACATGCCGACTTATTGAAGGCAGATACCCAAATTATAATTCAGTAATCCCTGCATCTAATCCTAATCAGCTGCGTGTTGACCGTTTGGCACTTCTCTCAGCATTACGCCGTGTACAGCCATTTGCCAACGGTTCAAGCAATCTGATACGTTTCCGCATTGACAATGGTGTGCTGCAGTTAGACGCTGAGGACTTCGACTTCTCTAAGACAGCCACAGAGCGCATGTCATGCGAGTACAATGGCAATCCAATGAGCATTGGTTTCAAGGGTGCCTCATTCATTGAGATATTAGGCAACTTTGAGAGCAGCGACGTAATACTTCAGCTTGCCGACCCAAGCCGCGCCGGACTGGTTATACCATCTGAGCAGCCAGAGAATCAGGATGTGCTGATGCTCCTCATGCCAATGTTGCTTAACGACTAATAAGTTTGGATTACCTTAGTTACATATTTTATATATCGGTTATTCATGAAACTGAATTTGCAAAAGCCACTTATAATCTTTGATTTGGAAACAACAGGATTAGATTTGGTTAAAGACCGCATTATACAAATATCCTATATAAAAGTTTATCCAGACGGACAGGAAGTCAGAGTCAATGAGATTGTCAATCCCGAAAGACCTATTGCTCCTGAGATAACTCAACTAACAGGAATAAGCAATAAAGATGTTCAAGGCAAACCTACATTTAAAGAACTTGCACCAAAACTCAACGAGGCATTCAAAGGGTGCGATTTTGCAGGTTTCAATTCCAATCACTTTGATATCCCTATGCTTGCAGAGGAATTTCTTAGAGCAGGCATTGACTTTGACTTCTTAAAGTGCCAGCTTGTAGATGTGCAGACTATATTCCACAAAATGGAAAGGCGCAATCTTGCCGCAGCCTATAAGTTTTATTGCGGCAGAAAGATGGAGGAAGATTTTGAGGCACATCGCGCCGACCAGGATACAGAGGCCACATACAGGGTTCTCATGGGACAGCTTGACAAATATAATCCCGAAACAGAGCCTGAGGAAGAGAGACATCTGCAGAACGACATAAAATATCTGGCTCTCTTCTCTAAGCAAAACAACAATGTGGACTTTGCCGGACGCATAGTATGGAGCGAGCAGAAAGACAGGAACGGCAATGTCATAACAGACAATGAGGGCAATCCTGTTTACATCGAAGTATTTAACTTTGGCAAGTACAAAGGCAGGTCTGTTGCAGAGGTGTTGAAATGCGACCCAGGTTATTACAGTTGGATTATTAATGGTGATTTCACATACAACACAAAGCAAGTGTTAACCCGCATTCGCCTGCGCGAAAGCAAAATGGTATAACTCCAGAATCATATTTGTATCATAATACAGCAAAAACAGCAATTACATATGTCATTACAGGGGAAAAAGATTGTATTGGGTATCACAGGTTCTATTGCAGCTTATAAGGCATGCAATATAATTCGAGATTTCAAAAAACAAGGCGCCGAGGTACAGGTTGTGATAACCCCAGCCGGCAAGGAATTTATCACTCCTATCACATTATCGGCACTGACTCAGAATCCTGTAATCAGCGATTTCTTCTCACAAAGAGATGGCACATGGCACTCACATGTTGCCCTCGGATTATGGGCCGACGCTATGGTAATAGCACCATGCACAGCATCAACACTGGGCAAGATGGCCAATGGCATTGCAGATAATATGCTCATCACAACATATCTGTCTATGAAAGCCCCGGTATTCATAGCTCCAGCTATGGACCTCGACATGTTTGCCCACCCTACAACAACTGCCAATATAGAAAAGCTGAAGTCGTTTGGCAATCATATTATTGACCCGCAAAGCGGTTTCCTTGCAAGTGGCTTAGAGGGCAAAGGGCGAATGGAAGAGCCTGAGATAATTGTTGACACCGTAAAGCAATATTTCGACAAGGCAGAGGAAAATCAATCATTATGCGGAAAGCACATTATGATTACAGCTGGTCCTACATTTGAGAAGATTGACCCTGTAAGATTCATTGGCAACTACTCAAGCGGCAAAATGGGTTTCGCACTTGCAGAGGAATGTGCAAAACGCGGCGCAAAGGTAACACTTATTGCAGGTCCTGTTTCTTTATCTGTTCATAATAAAAACATCAACAGAATAGATATTGAGAGTTGTGAGCAGATGTACAAAGCCGCAACAGAATATTTCCCGCATGCCGATGCTGCTATATTATGTGCTGCTGTAGCCGACTTCAAACCAGCTACTACAGCCGACAGCAAGATAAAGCGCGAGAAAGACGACCTCCTAATACAACTTACACCTACAAAGGATATCGCCGCAGAATTAGGAAAGATGAAAAAAGACAACCAGGTAATGGTTGGCTTTGCTCTTGAGACCGATAACGAACAAGCAAACGCCCAGAGCAAACTGCAAAGAAAAAACCTGGATTTCATTGTCTTGAACTCATTGAGAAACGAAGGCACATGTTTCAGAACTGATGACAACCAGATTAGCATTATCAGCGCTAAAGGCCAGAAAGACTTCCCTAAAAAATCAAAAGCAGAAGTAGCATTCGATATCGTTAGTGAATTGGCAAGTTTAATTACGCGATAATAATACAAATGAACAGACTCGTAGTTACCTTATTGCTTGCAACACTGTGCCTTAACTGCACACTTGCCCAAGAGCTGTTGGCAAAGATTAATATCAACCACAGCAAAGTTGGCGTAACAGACGTGAGCGTATTTGAAAACCTCAAGCAGTCGCTTGAACAGTTTGTCAATGAACGCCAATGGACAGAATTGCAGTATCAGGAAAATGAGCGCATTGTCTGCAACTTCAACATAACTGTTGATAAATACGACAAAACAAACAATATGTTTGAATGTACTGCAATAATACAAGCCAACAGACCTGTTTACAACTCGCAATACACAACAACTATCTACAACAACAGGGATGCTAACTTCAACTTTGAGTTTGCTCAGTTTGACCAGTTAAACTACAACGACGAGACTGTTGACAATCAGCTCACAGCCTTGTTCGCATACTATGCCTACCTGATAATAGGCCTTGACCTCGACACATTCTCACCAATGGGTGGCAACGATATTCTCCAGAAATGCATGAATCTGGTTTACAACGCACAAACACTCAACTTCACTGGCTGGAAATCATTTGACGACAGCAAAAACCGTTTCGCCATCATCAATGACTATCTTGATGAGGCTATGAAACCATTCAGACAACTGCAATACGATTACTACCGCAAGGGACTTGACGAGATGGCAAGCAATGTAGAGCGCGGACGCACCAATATAACCACCGCATTGGAAACTTGTCTGAAAAAGGCTCACGAGGACAAACCGCTTAGTTTGTTGCCACAGATATGGACAGACTACAAAAAAGATGAGCTTGCCAACATTTACAAAGGCAAAGGCACACAGAAAGAGAAGGAGTCTGTCTACGAAATCCTATTCTCTATTAATGCATCCCAAAGCACTTATTGGACCAAAATCAAGCAATAACAAATGCTCAGACAATTATATATCCGCAACTTCACTTTAATTGATACTCTTGACATTGATTTCTGTTCTGGCTTCTCTGTTATCACGGGTGAGACTGGAGCAGGAAAAAGCATTATCCTTGGGGCTATCGGCCTGCTGTTAGGTCAAAGAGCCGACACAAAACTAATTAAGCAAGGTGCTGAGAAATGTATCATTGAGGCGCATTTTGACTTATCGGAGTATGGCATTGAAGAATTTTTCAATAACAACGACATAGAATATGATGCAGACGACTGCATTATCCGCCGTGAGCTTACAGCAACAGGCAAGAGCAGGGCTTTCATTAACGACACTCCTACCCCACTGTCTGTGCTCAAAGACTTAGGCGACAGACTCATCGACATTCATAGTCAGCACCAAAACCTTCTTCTCAGCAAACATGACTTTCAGCTCAACATGATTGACATAATAGCCGCTGACAAGAATGAGCTTGCTGAATATCAGAAAGCATTTGATGAGTATGTTGAAAAACAGAAACAACTCAAGCAACACGAAGAAGATGTTGAGAGAAACAGAATCAACATGGACTTCATAAAATATCAGTTTGACGAGCTTGACAATGCCAAACTTACTGAAGGCGAGCAAGACGAACTGGAGGCAAGACAAGACGCAATGACCCATGCTGAGGATATCAAATCATCACTATACGAGGCCAACTATCTGATATCTGTCAACGACGAGTGTGTTCTGAGCATGGTAAAATCGGCAATTCAGTCGTTAGGGAAAATTACAAATATTCTTCCTGCATGCAATGAGTTGCACCAAAGACTTGAGAGTTGTCATATAGAGTTGAAAGATATATCTTATGATATCGACAGTCTTCTTGAGAAGGTAAATTTCGACCCATCTGAATTAGAAGCAATATCTAATCGTCTCGACCTGATATACAGTCTTGAGAGAAAGCACCACTGCAATAGTGTAGAAGAGTTGATTAGCATTAGAGACAACCTAAAGGCACAGCTTGCAAACATCGAGAACAGCGACGAGATAACCGAACAGCTGAGAAAAGAGCTGCAACAGCTGCAGAGCGAATGCCAGAAAAAGGCAGAGGTTATCAGCCGCATGCGCCATAAGGCAGCCAAGAGCATTGAGACAGAGATGCACGACAGGTTGCAGCTCTTGGGTATGCCAAACGTTTATTTCAATATCAGCATCACCAAAGAAGATATTGGCAGAAACGGTTGCGACAAAGTATCATTCCTGTTCAGCGCCAACAAGAACAATGCGCCTCAACCTATCTCACAGGTTGCCTCAGGCGGTGAGATTGCACGAGTAATGCTGTCGCTAAAGGCAATGATAAGCAATGCCGTAAAGTTGCCAACAATTATCTTCGATGAGATTGACACTGGCGTGAGCGGCAAGATAGCAGAACAAATGGCACGCCTTATGTGCGAGATGGGAAAAGGTGGTCGACAGGTAATCAGCATCACCCATCTGCCACAGATTGCCGCATTGGGCGAAACCCATTATAAAGTGCGCAAGGAAGACACAAGCAGCTCAACCATCAGCACTATGCAAAAACTTAACACAGAAGAAAGAATAAAAGAAATAGCACAAATGCTAAGTGGAAGCGACGTCTCCGATGCTGCCATCAGCAATGCTAAAGAACTTCTTAGATTATGAAAAAACTATATATAATTATCATCTCAACACTTTTATGTGTTGCAGCCTCAGCCCAACCAGACTGGGCAAAGAATGCTACTAAGTCTGTATTTACACTGAAAACATTTGACGCCGAAGGAACACTTATTGGCAGCAGCAATGGTTTCTATGTAAGCAGTCAAGGTGAGGCAATAAGCAGTTTTACCCCATTCCGCAAAGCAAGCAAGGCAATAGTTATTGACAACCAAGGCAAAGAGTGGCCTGTTGTTCATCTGTTAGGCGTTGACGACACATACGATGTAGCCAAGTTTAAAGTAGCAGTCAAGAAGTCCCTGCCGCTGACCATCGCCAACGAAAACGCAGCCGACAGCTCCGACATCTATATACTGCCTTATAGCACAAGCAAAAAGCCACAGCCAGCCAAAGGCATTATCACAAAGAACGAGATATTCAAATCTGAATATGCCTATTACACAATAAGCCAAGACCCATCAACAGACAATGGCCTCAGTGCTCCTGTGCTTAATTCAAATGGCGAGGTAATAGGAATACTTCAGCAAGCAACCGACCCTGAGCAAAAGGTGGTTTATGCGGTAAGCGCAAAGTATGCCAACAGTCTGAAAGTAAACGGACTAAGCATTAACGACCCTGCCCTTAAAAGCTCACAAATAAAGAAGGCATTGCCAGACGAGGAGGAACAGGCCATCCTTACTATGTTCTTTGCCAGCAGCTCATTAGACTCATTAGCCTATTGCGAGATTGTTGAGGATTTTATCAACAAGTTCCCCAACTCTCCAGAGGGATATACTCACAGAGCACAGATTAAATGTGATGCCAACTTATTTGATGAGGCAGACGAGGACATGAGCAAAGCCATAAGCGTGGCTCAGAAAAAAGACGAGGCACACTATAGCTATGCGCGTATGATATTTGGCAAAGAACTTTACAAGAGCAATATGCCATACGACAAATGGTCAAAAGAAAAAGCCATTAGCGAGACCGATATGGCATACAGCATCATTCCTCTGCCCATCTACAAGCAGTTTAAGGCACAAATCACATTCTCATTAGGCAAATACAAAGAAGCATGTGATATCTACAAGCAGCTTACAGACAGCGGTTTCAACAAGGCTGAGCTGTTTATCGAACAGGCTAAATGCTATGAGCAACTGAAAGATACCGCATCGATGGTTGCTATGGTTGACAGCGCTGTCAACACTTTCAGCAAACCATACCTCAAGGAAGCCGCGCCATTCATATTAATAAGAGCACAGACATTAGCCAATGTTGGGCAATATCGCAAAGCCGCATTAGATTTCGGCGAATACGAAAAACTTATGCGCGGTTCGCTCAATGCCCAGTTCTATTACATTAAATACCAGACAGAGCTTAACGGCAAACTATACCAGCAGGCAATGAACGATATAACCAAGGCTATAGAGTACGCTCCTAACAATCCTGTTTTTTATGCCGAGAAGGCATCATTAGAGATTAGGGTCAACTATATAGACGAGGCATTGCTAACAGCCTCAAAGTGTATTTCAATCGCACCAGAATATAGCGACGGTTATCTCTTCCTTGGTTTAGCCCAGTGCCTTAAAGGCAACAAGGCTGAAGGCATAAAGAACTTGACTAAGGCAAAGGAGCTGGGCGACGAACAAGCGGCCAGCCTGATTGAGAAATACGGCAAATAACATTATTATCCATTAACACCAATATATTGACCATACTCTGCCCCTATATTCTAAAGGCATAAAGAGTTATTTGTATTGGCATAAAACAATGGCGTGCTAAGGATATCTGTCCAATAGCACGCCATTTTTCATGGTAAATCTTCAGCAAATCGGCAATCATAACCATCTAACCGCATTACAAACACGTTGTAATCGCATTACAAAGCGCTTGTAATTATTTTACAAAGTGCTTGTAATTGTTTTACAAAGCGCTTGTAATTGTTCAAAACGGTTCTTTTTTGGGAATTTATCAGTCAAAACAACTTGTAGGGGTGCTTGTCGGTTGTTTAAAAAAACTGCGAGGTTTAGTTATTCTTTCTATCCTACAATCGTGTGATGTTTCCTTCACTGACTATCATCAAGCAAAGTAGCATTTATAAAAAAATTTAAAGTAACATGTAAGCATCTGTTACTTCACAACACCTGTTTCAATTTCATTTTGCAGATATGAGAATACATATACAGCACCTTCATAGTATAATCCACAAGCAGGATCGTTCAAACGAGCAAAAGTTTCAGATGAGTACAATTCATCCAATGCTTTCTTAATATCCCAACCATATTTCTCCATGAGCATATCAGTTAGCTCAGCAGTTATGCATTCTATTTGAAATTGAATATCGTTGCTCATAACTCAACCTTCTTAAGATATTTAATTGCAACTTCGTTTGCAAAGAAATATTGAACTGAATGATTTCCCCTGTATTTAAGTTCTTCAATTAGCTTTTCTATACTTATATAACCCATAATAAATCTACGGATTTGGACACCTACAGTATCATTAGCTATTGGACCTATAACAATATCATATTTATGTGCTGGACTATCTGATAAATTCTTTCTATTCATCAATATAAACTCAGCCCACTCTACACTATAGTCATCAAATAATTTGATATTCAGCCTATCCTGATGTAATATTGAATCATCAAATTCAAAAGCACTAACAACTGGCGAACCAGTTCTCATTCTATTCGCAGTTCTTAAGGCCATTTCCATTGCCTGCTGTTTGTTTGCATTAAGATAAAAACCGCAACCAAAATCCTTTCCTTTGCGAGATAGCGACAAATCAATCTGCTTTATCTCAACATTAGAACCGTGATATAATGTTATCATGCTATTCGTCCTCCTTTTTGCAAACAGATTTGCGTTAAGTCTTCCACAGCATCCTCAATAGAAAGAGTATGCTCAGCAGCATAGCAATCCAAAAGAAAATCTATACCAGAAAATCTCCTTAAATAAGCGTATGCTTGTGCATTAGTAAGATTAAAGCGAGAAGCAAATGCTCCCACGCAGCATACCACATATTCTATTCTATTTAAAATTTCTTTTTTATCCATACAAATTATATCTTTTGCAAAGATAATGCAAATCGAGTCCAAAATAATCAAACTTGTTTGAATTATTATGGCGAGATGCAGCTTATCTTCTGCAAAAATAACAAATTTCTTTCAGTTTATGCAATGTATTACTATTATTTTCCTTTTTTAATCAATTCGGTTTGGAATGTATTGTAATTATTTGTACTTTTGCTTACAGCAGTCATGCGTGTATTAACTTCACCAACTATCAACAAGCAAAGTGCCAGTTCTCTCGTCGAGAACTGGCACTTTTCGTATCGCAATCTGGCACTTTTCTAAATGAACTTATTTATGCTTTCAATCCTTGACTATATTCAAACATTATTCAGTTGTATCAACAAAGTATTTACACCGCATTCATCTTATCTATCAAATCCTGATAGGTAGCAACTTTGTGATACTTTACATTTGCAGTTGATATCGTGTTGAACAGTTTCTCTGCACAGTCTATCTTTGCCTTCTCTACTGCATTCAAATCCATCGACGACATAGAACCTTTTGTTTCTGCTATAAAGAAAATGTGTTTCACGTCATTCTTCTTCATGGCAATAGCCCAGTCGGGTGCATAATTGCCCACAGGAGTAGGTATCTGGAAAGAGCGAGGCAGTTTTGCATATACCACCACTTCACTTGCCTCATCTAAGTCCTGTGCGAACTGTCTTTCCCCTTTACTATCGCTGAACACATAGTCAGTAACATGCTTCTTTGCCTCGTAAGCACGGTCAAAGTCCATCTTGCTCTTCACGGTGAAGATGTCACTGTCATACTTTCCTTCAGTAATATTATAATGTATATGTTCTACTATCATTGTCGATTTCTGCTCCTTTATGATGCTTATCACTTTTCTGATAAACTCCTCTGGATTATTCTTAAACAATAACAGTTTGCTTTCCCTTATACCTTTCAGAATCCTTACAACAGTCTTGCGTGTCAATCTCGCACCTTTGGCAATATCACCAACCAAATCGTACTTCACTGTTGACGTACAGACATCGGTCAATTCACGCGACTGCGTTCTGGTATCACCAAATTCAGTCACTTGACTTTCATTCTGTACACCTTCCTTTATTACATATCTCAACTGCTTCACCTCAAGTTCTGCGTTGATATGCGCCACCGCGTTCTCTATCAGTTCGTTGCTGTCATAACTAACCGTATAGACATACTGATGATTAATCTCTTTCCACAATGCTTGGAATTCCTCTTTGTCGAAGTTCTCGTTCAGTTTATTGTCGGGTGTCGTTGTCTTCTCCTCAACCACCATTTCGTCAAGAGCCTTCGGATCAAATATTGAATTTATCAGTCGTGTAACTCCTTCGGCTATCGGTTGCAACTTCTGTGGCAACGGTTCTACAGTACCATTAGCCACTGCCTCTCGATAATCTGGTGTGATATTCTTTTGAGCATCAATATATCCGTTGTCTTCCAGATAGATGATAATACGACTTGCGTCCATCTCGCTGATAGTGTATATCTCCTCGCCCATCTTTATCTGCCTGCCAGTGAAATAAGCAACCGTAGCCTTTGCTGCACGCTCACGCAAAACATCCTTTGTCTCACGTTGCAAGGCTGTGGTGAAGTCAGCATAACTTTCATTGGCTATCACCGTGAGCTTATTCACCTCATGCACATCCTCACCCAGTTGTTCAGCATCCATGCGAGTACCGTATTTGTCAACGCAGAGTCGCAATCCACGTCCCACCTCCTGACGCTTGGCTGTTGTTGAGTTGCTATGACGCAACGTGCATATCTGGAACACATTCGGATTGTCCCAACCCTCCCGGAGAGCAGAGTGTGAGAAGATAAAGCGAGTAGGTTCATCAAAACTCAACAAGCGTTCCTTGTTCTTCAGAATAAGTTCGTAGGCAGAAATATCATCAGACAGTCCGGTTTTCTTTTCCACCTTTCCGTCAACCATTCTGTTCGTCTTCTTATCAATAGAGAAATAACCCTTATGCACATCCTTTGGAATAAATCGCCTGAGATATTCATTATAGTCTTCGTCGAAGATATGAAACTCATTGCTTACCAAACGTGAATATTCCTCTTCAAACATACGTTGAAACACACCTTTCACCTCGTTGCCGTCCTCATCATAACTCTTGTATTTCGCCACTTCATCTATGAAGAACAGCGAAAGGCATTTTATACCACGCTTGAACAGTTGTCGTTCCTTTTCAAAGTGCGACATTATTGTCTCTCTTATCTGCACACGCTGCATGTTCAGTTCATTGCTGTCGCCTATCACCTCTCCACGGCGAATGGTAACGCCATTCATGAACGTAACATAACCTTTGGCATTAATCTCCGAAACCACAAAGTTATCATATTCTGCCAATCCTGATTCTGCACGCAGATTATCACCAACGCCAAAAGTCTTTATCTTACGGACAATAGTGCCCGAAGCCGTCTTTGTTTCTATCTCGATGCGTGCCATTGGCGGTTGTTTTGGCGACAGCACTATATTGTCAAGATAAAGATAACTGCTTGTTCCTCTCAGGTTCTTAACCTCAAAACCCTTCACATGAATACGCTTCACCAGCTTCTGCCTGTAGGCATCCAGTGCATCGAGTGCATAGATGGTATCGTGCTTGGTCTTGTGAGTTGCCGAATAATTTAGAACAAACAGCGGACAGAACCGCTTTATGCCAGCCTGTGTTGCGTCACCCTCCATCTTCTGTGGTTCATCCATGATTACAATAGGATGATTGGCTGCTATCACGTCAATAGGTCGGCGACTGCCAAACTCATCACGTTTGGAATAGATAATTCGGCTTTCCTTGCTCTTGCCGCCCTCTTTCATCGATGCGGCAAATGCCTGAGTATTTATAATCATAACGCTCAAGCCTGAATCTGACGAAAAACTGTCCAGTTGCTGCAGGTTATTGCTGTTATAGATAAACCAACGAGCCTTTTTGCCGTAGTATTCCATAAAGTGCTCTTCCAGCATCTTAAAGCTCTTTGCCACACCCTCGCGAATAGCTATGCTTGGCACCACAATTATAAACTTGCTCCAGCCATACTGCTTGTTCAACTCAAACATTGTCTTTATATAGACATACGTCTTTCCCGTACCTGTTTCCATCTCTATGTCAAGGTTCACCCCTGCCACACCTCTTGACAGCGTAGTTGAAGGTGTTATGTCATAAAGATTCTGTATGGAGTTGATATTTTTAAGCAAATCCTTTGGTTCCAGTTCTATTCTATGGTTACGATAGCCTGTATCTCCGTCAAACTCTATCTGTTTCTGTTTATGCTTGCCTAAATCACGTCTATACTCAGCCGCCTTATGCGATGGCTGACCAGTAAACACTGCTACCGTGTTTTCCACGGCATCAGTCTGGTACTGTTGTATTTTAAATTTAAACTTCATATACTCATCAGTTTAAATTATTCTGCAAACCGTTTCCGGTGAATAGTGCTTGAATATCTGTTCGAAGTTGTCTATTACATTATCATTAGCTGCTGAGGCATCGCGCATAACGAAGTAGATTGGTTGCAACTTGGCTATTTCAGTAATAGCAGTTTCGTTCACGTCGTTGTCGAAGCAAGCAATCAAGTAGTTTTCATCTACAAAATGAACGGTCTTGCCAGCCATTTGCCTGCTCTCTATCTTTGCTGATAGTTCTATACCGAGGTCGAGCATTACTTGGAAAAGCAAATCCTCGTTTGTTCTATCTTGCTTTACATTCTCGTTGAAAAGCGAACCCATGCTAAACTCTTTCGGAGTATAATAAACATCTTCCATATTTGATGTGTCGAGCTTCAATACTCGGAAACCAGTATCAAGGGATTTGTTCTTAATTCCTAATTCGGAATTCATAATTTGAGCCCCAGCTCTGCGAATACGTTCTTTTCCTATTTCGCAAATGTTCTTGTAACCGGCTTTGTAGGCTTCACTTTTCTCGTCTGTCTTTTCGGGAAGTTGCACCATAATGAATTTGCGGTTTCGTCCATCTTCGGCATTTAGTTTCATTACGGCGTGGGCTGTGGTGGCGGAGCCGGAGAAGAAGTCGAGGATAAGAGTTTCATTGTTGGTTCCAATTTTAATAAAATCGGATATTAGAGCTATCGGTTTAGGATTGTCAAATAGTCTTCCTTGAAACAGTTCCTTAAGCATTCCAGTTCCATTACCACTGCTATATTCTGGTTTATAGAAAAGAGTTTTAGGTTTCTTACCTCTTTTCATATCCTCTTCTAACCTCTGTTTTTTGTAAAATGATATACCATTTGAGGTTTTCTTAATAACAAACTCATTTCTAGTCTGATGCAGATTTTCGGGAGAACGACGCCAAGACATTTCTACACCTTCTTTGGTTAGAGGATAAACTTCTATATCTGTATCATTGTGTCTAATTACATCAAAAGAGGTATAATCGCAAGCCACATATATTGGATAAAATCCTTTTGGACGTTTACTACGGAATCCAGCTTCGCCAGTTCGCATTAGAGTTGCTCCAATTTTATATTTTCCATGTTCATCCTGCTCAGTATAATTTGCATAATCATCTTCTGTTAATGAGATTCCGTTAAGTTCTTCTATGCTTAATATACTTTTAGCATATACTAACGTGTACTCATGGGTTCCTGCAAATCCAAATTGGTCATTATTACCCTTTAGATTCATCACTGTTGCAAGTTGTGCAATAAAATTGCTTTCTCCAAAAATCTCGTTACAAAGTTTCTTTTGATTCTCGATCTCATTATCATCAATAGAGATAAAAATAACTCCGTCATCAGAAAGCAAGTCTCTTGCCACCTTCAAACGAGGATAAATCATATTCAACCAATCGGTGTGGAAGCGACCGTTTGCTGCGGTATTTCGTTCAAAATTAGACAAAGTTTGATTTCCGTCTTCATCCCATAAACCATTTCTTTCTTCTTCTATATTTTTATTAACATCAAACTCATCATAGTACACAAAGTCATTACCCGTGTTGTAAGGTGGGTCAATATAAATCATCTTAACTTTACCCAAATATGTTTCACGCAATACTTTGAGCACATCAAGGTTATCACCCTCAATGTAAAGATTCTGTGTATTATCGAAATCTACACTCTCTTCACGACAAGGACGGAGAGTCATTGTTGTTGGCGTATTTGCCAAACGAACTGCCGCACGCTTATCTGGCCATGTGAACTGATAACGTTCTTCACCTTCAGCTATGATTTCGTTTGATAACTCAGCTTGCAACTTCTCAAAGTCAATCGCAAGTTCTGGTTTCCCATCCTTGCCTAACCGCTCCGTTACGCAATTAGGAAACAGTTGTGCAATCTTCTGTGTATTCGAGCCTATCACATCAAGACTCTTCATTTTTAGTTTTTCCATATTATAGTAGGTTTTTCATTTTCTTAATCTGTTCAAAGTACTCTCGCTTGCGTCTTGGTTGCTTTTCCAAAGCCATTTTCCGTTCAAACAAGGCAATTTGAGCAAGCAACTTTTCCCTTTGGTCGTTGGTAGCAATTTGTTCGGTTAGCGTATTTCCACTCTCAACCTCAATCTGTCCAATGCTTTTTACTATATTCTCCCACACAACATCAAGGTTCAAACCTTGGAGAGTTAGGAATGAGGACTTAGAAGATTGGTATTGCCATTCCGATGTTATCAACTTCGTATGGTATATCACAAACTGTATCTGCTCCTCAAATTGAAGAGCAAACACCATTCGTTGCGGAATTAGCTTGGTTAACAAAGTGATGTTTTTAGTATCGTATTCCTTGCGCTTCAGTTGTACCGCTATTACATAAATCTCCCTAACGTCGTTGCCTTCAGATAAAGCAGGTACTGTCTTTTGAGAAACAACAGCCACTATATCAAGTCGTGATATATCAGCATCGAAACTCTCACGTTGTGAGGGTTTCAAGTCGAACTTCTGATATATTGCTTTCTTGGGAAGTTGCTTTCTTACTTCTGTCGTTTGAGGTAGTCCGAACATAATATAATAATTAGGAATTACGAATTAGGAATTATGAATCACTAAGAAACAAATCAATTCAAAATCGTCAAGCCCTCTTATTTCTTCTGTAAAAAGGTCTTCCTGCACGCCACAGAGGAAAGAATCGATGTCGCTTTCTTCCTTTACATTGATTATTGACGCTATTGCATCGCCAAGAAGTTCTGAATACTGCTGCATATCCTTTCCGTCGCGGGTAATGGTGTTGAACTCTTGGCAAATATCCATGTCGGGATTGGTTTTTCCTTTGCAGAGCAGGCGCATACAATCCAACAGTTCCTTCGGTTGAAGGTGGTTGATGAATATTTGAGAAGAACAAATGGATGTGCTAGATTCTTCATTCTTCATTCTTCGTTCTTCATTTTTAACATATACCATATAGAAAGGATGCAGACGGTTCTTATGGTCGATGTTCACTCCGTTGTTACGGTTCTTCAACACATATACCACTCCAGGAGGACAATCGTCTGTTGATGACACAACAGCATGAAGACCAAAAGGAGTATGCTCAACGTCTGTATGTTCTTTGAGATAAGCCAACAAGTCCATACGAAACTCATTAAGCCCCAAGTCCATAATGCTAATTCCGGTGTTCATCTCTTCTATATCCACCACTTCACTCTGCAAGCGTTTCAACTGTTCACGGCGATACTCTAAGTCGCCCTTCTCTTCTGGTGATATTGGGTTATCATCGCCCGTTGATGTAAGCACCGACACCTTCATTCGTGCTTCCACACGTCCTTTCAAGTCGATATATTCGTCGAGCGTAACGTTAGGCCAATAGTTCACAAGTTGTATCACATCGTTCTTGCTACCGATACGGTCTATTCGTCCGAAGCGCTGTATGATGCGCACCGGATTCCAGTGGATATCGTAGTTTATCAGGTAGTCGCAATCCTGCAGGTTCTGTCCTTCGCTTATACAGTCGGTTGCTATCAAAACGTCTATAGAGGCCCCCTCACGACCTCCCCCATTGTGGGAGGAGAATAGATGTGGATATAGGGCTACAGCTTCCTTTGATATGGGTGAAAAAAGAGTTAGCACTTTGTTGAAGTCCAACTTCTCACGTTGAGGAAGCTGTAATGTGCTTCGTGCATCTACATTACCAGTAACAAGAGCTGTATTGAAGCCATGGTGTTCCTTGATATATTCAGCCAGGCAGTCATAAAGATATTCTGCCGTATCGCTGAATGCCGTGAAGATGATTATCTTCTTATTCTTGCCGTTAATTGGATTGGCAAACTTATTGTCAATGTCGCAGATAAGCTGTTGCAGCTTGCTGTCGTGCTCAGGTGTAATGGCTTCAACCTTATGCAGCAGATGTTCGAGCGTTTCAAGGTCGTCGGCAAGATACTGCTTCCACGCTATATGGTCTATGTCTTGAATGGCTATCTTGCTTTTCTTGCTGCCAATAAACATATCTGCCTCGCTGTCGTCGGCATCGAGGTGCATGTCATAATCCTCAACCTCAATGTATGCTTCGTCATCTACAGCATGTTGTCTTGACACCTTATCAATAATGCCAATGGTAGATGATATCAAGGTCTTTACATGTTCGAGTGTTAGGCGGAACGAATTGACCGAACTCTCCAGACGTTTCAGCATGTTGATGCTCATCAGCCGGCGTATGCCCTTTTCACGTCCGCTCATAGTCAAACCGCTATACCCCTCTTCGCTGCTAACGTCCATATACTTCTCCAAAGAACTTGGCAATATGAAATCAGAAGGAGTATAGATGGCAAGATTTAGTTTGCAGAGAGTATAATAAATCTCGTTATAACCTATGGCATTGCTCAGGTCGGTCAAATCAGGACGGCGTGTTATAGGCGGAAGGCGCAAAGGAAACTTTCCTATGTCGGCAGTGTCGTAATACTGCTCTATGTGCTTTCGGCTTCGAGCAATGGTAACGCTGTCGAGCACTTCGAAGAAGTCGAAGCTGAGACGACCGAGAAGATTCTTTGTGGTACGCTCATTAACCGGAAGTTTAGACCATATATTATATTGTGTCTGTGCCTGACGGAATATATCGTCGATGCTTGCCGAAGTGTTAAGCAAGTCGTCCATCTTGTCGCTCTCGCCTTCGTATGCCAGAGCAATCTGATTCTTCAGGTCGTTGAAACGGTTGTTCACTGGTGTGGCTGAAAGCATAAGCACCTTTTTCTTCACTCCCTTGCGAATAATCTGATTGAGCAGGCGCAGATAACGATTCTCGCGTGGATTCTCATCGTTCTCGTCGGTTGTTATCTTACCGCCGTTACGGAAGTTATGACTCTCGTCTATCACCACAAGGTCGTAGTTGCCCCAGTTGATATAAGAAAGGTCTTGTCCGTTGGTTCTGCCACCAGTGCGCGACAGGTCGCTATGGAAAAAGACATCGTAGCGTAAACGGTCTTTGGCAATAGGGTTGTTCAGATAGTTGCTCTTATAGGTAATCCAGTTGTCGTTGAGTTTCTTAGGACAGAGCACCAGCACAGACTTGTTGCGGTTCTCGTAATATTTGATGACACTCAGGGCAGTAAACGTCTTACCAAGACCAACGCTGTCGGCAAGTATGCAACCGTTGTACTTCTCCAGTTTATTTATGATTGCCAGACAGGCATCTTTCTGGAAGTTGTAGAGCTTGTTCCATATCATGCTGTCCTTGAAACCAGTTGCCTCGTTGGGAAGAGTATCGTCGGAAAGGTCGTCGAGAAACTCACGGAAGATGTTGTACAAGGTAACGAAATAGATAAAGTCGGGCGCATTCTCCTTATAGGCATTGGTAATATTGTCGAGCACCTTATCGGTGACCACCTGCATCTTACTACTATCGTTCCAAAGCTGGTCGAAAAGCGTAAGAAAGTATTGTGACATTGGAGCCTTTGTCTTTTGAACTACAGAATAGGCGTTGTTGCCTCTTTCACAACCTAAATCGACTGTGGTAAAGCCATTGATGGGCATATAGTTGTTGGTATCTACATTAATGAATCCCATCATATTCTCGCCAGTACGATTTGACTTGAAGCACGCCTTACGACGAATCCAGTCGGCACACTCCTTAGCAATAGCCTTTTGAGAAAGTTCGTTGCGCAGCTTTATCTCAAACTCCGAACCATATAGATTGCGCTCACGATTGAGTCGTGGTATATAGAACTCTCGCTTCTGCTTGTTTGCTTTCTCCGTGACAAAGGTCGGTGAGGTGAAGATAAATCGCAGTTCGTCTATATCCTTGAGCTGTTTCTTCAATTCCTCAAAGGCGTAGATAGAGAAACAGGAAGCAGCAATAGAAACCTTACTGCCACTACGCAACTCAGTAATCAAATCTGATTTTAGTGTTTTATTGATATTGTCTATCAGCTCCATTCCGTTATTCATCAGCCTAAAAAATGATAGTCTATGGAGCACTCAACTATCATATCGGCTCTGACAGCAGGACACAAAAAAAGCGCGATGCACCTTATTGCGTTCAGCTGTGAGGCAGCCTCGGAATGGAAACCTCAACCCTTCTACAAGAATGCACCACGCATATTGCGTGAATGCATTGCTATATAACAAGGATTAAGATACCCATACCGAATATCTTATCACGTATTATCTCTGTGCGTTGTTATTTCCAATAAGTTTCCGAGGCTTTTGGCTGAACGCGAAATAATAGCGAATGCTTTATAAGTCCATAAAAATTGTGGAAACCCGATGTCGGGAATCCAAATGCAAAGATAGTAATTTTTTTTAATTAGGAATTAGGAATTTGGAATTATTGTAGATAAAAAAATAACTGCACCACTTAGCAAGTGTAAGTGCACCACTTTTGATGCGTAAATGCATCGGTTATGAATCGTAAATGGCATAGTTGTAAAAAAGATGCTTGGAATTAAAAATTACAAGTGCCGTTTAATGTTGCTAAAGTGGCGTTTGGGAAGTTTGAAAAGGCGGTTTAGAAGTCTGAAAAGGCGTTTTAGAAAGTTGAAAGGGCGTTTTAGCAGGTCAGCTGATATCCTTAAATATGGATACAAAAAAAAGAGGTTTCCGTTAAGAAACCTCTCTTCGTGATTCGCGCAGGATTCAAACCTGCAACCTTCTGATCCGTAGTCAGATGCTCTATTCAGTTGAGCTAGCGAACCGTTTTTTGCGCTTCATTTCTGAATTGCGATGCAAAGGTAGGCATTATTTTTGTAACTTGCAAATCTTTTGATGATTTTTTTATCAAAAAGAGCAAAAAAGTTGTTTTTCTACCTTTTTTACACCTAAACCGATGGTTTATATCTTCAATTCCTTCATAATCTCACTCATCTTCTGCAATGTAGAAATGCGTGTTGGAACAAGTGGAAGACGGAGGATATTCTTAATCATTCCCATCTCGTGGAGCATGGCCTTAACACCGGCAGGGTTGCCATCGACGAAGAGAAGACTGAAAAGGTCGATAAACTTATGATGAATCTTTCGAGCTGGTTCGTACTCACCTTTGAACTGAAGGCGAATCATCTTTGAGAACTCTTTTGGCAGAGCGTTGCCAATAACGCTGATTACACCAACAGCACCGCATGAAATCATTGGGAATGTCAAAGCATCGTCACCGCTGATAACATCAAAGGTAGATGGTTTGTTCTTAATTATCTCGTTTATCTGCTCCAGATTGCCGCTTGCCTCCTTGATGGCAACGATGTTATTGCAATCTTTTGCCAATCTAACGGTAGTGGCAGCTGACATGTTTACACCTGTGCGCCCTGGTACATTATATAATATAATAGGCAACTTTGTAGCAGCAGAGATTGCCTTGAAATGCTGATAGAGTCCTTCCTGAGATGGTTTGTTGTAGTAAGGACAGATGCTCAGGATACCATCGATACCGGTGAAATCGCCTGTTTTCAGTTCCTCAACAATAGCTGCTGTGTTATAACCACCACAACCCATCATAATAGGCACACGGCCATTAACAAATTCTACGATAAACTTCTTTATCTCTGCCTTTTCCTCCTTTGACAAGGTTGGTGTCTCACTGGTTGTTACAAGAATACAAAGGAAATCAGCACCATTATTAAGCTGGTATTCAACAAGTCTCTTTAATGACTGATAGTCAACAGAGCCATCCTCATTAAAAGGAGTTACCAATGCAATACCTAAGCCTTTGAATATATTTCGTACCATAATTATTATCTAAATGTATGTTCTAAAATCAATTTGACTGCAAAATTACACAATTTAATTGTAATTTGTTACCACAACTGACATTATTTTGCGTATTTGGTAATAGAATTAAGGTTGTGAGTTTATGAGTTTATAAGTTTTTGAGTTTCCTAGGCTCCCTCTCCAAGGAGAGGGCGGGGGGAGAGGCCTTTTGAGTTTTTGAGTTACAAACCCAAGGCTATCAAAGCCCCTCTCCAAGGAGAGGGGTTGGGGTGAGGCTGTTTAAGTCGTACCTATATACAGGAACAGCAGACCTAATAGTATGAGCAGCAAATCAAATGCCTTGGCACGAAGATTCTTCTCATGGAAAAGCATTGCACCGAATACAAAGCTTACAAGCACACTGCCTCTGCGCACCATAGACACAATACTAATCATTGCATCAGGCAAACTGAGTGAATAGAAATATGCGAAGTCGGCAATACTAAGGAATATGCTTACGCAGATAATGCTCCAGTGCCAGGAGAATGGCGTGGTCTGTTTACGGCGAGGCCACCACAACAGCAGGAGCATGGCACCCATCATGAAACACTGGTAGATATTATACCATGACTGAACAGCCATCCTGTCTAACCCTATGCCACCTTCAGTAACAGGTGCCATAAGATATTTATCATACAATCCGCTGATAGCACCCATCATGGCAGACAGCACCACCATCCATATCCAACGATTGTGCTTGAAGTCGATGCCTTCTTTGCGGCCACTACGGCTGAGCAAGAAGAATGAGACGATGGCAAGCAACACACCAACCCATTGCCACAGGTTTAGTCGCTCGCCAAAAACAATAAAGGCACCAACAAGAACCATCACTGGACGTGTGGCGTTGATTGGCCCAACGATAGTCAACGGCAGATGTTTTATACCGAAATAGCCGAGCACCCAACTGCTTAACACGATAAAACTCTTAAGCAGGATAAACTTATGTATCTCCCACCCTCCTTCTGCCACATAAACTATGGAGCCATCAAGCCATCCTGTGAAATGGCTTATGATGATGAATGGAAGAAACAACAAAGAAGAGAACAGTGTGTTAAGAAACAACACTGGCAATACGGCATTGTCTTTCAATGCCCTTTTCTTAAAAACATCATATAGACCTAATAAGGCCGCTGACAGAAATGCTAATGCTAACCACATAATTTAAATTTTAGTTGACGAGGTGACAAGTTAACGAGTTGACAAGTTGACGAGTTGTTTGTTATAGGAGTTCAGGAGTGTAGGAGTGTAGACATATGCTTTGTAGCAATCACGCATCCCAAAACTCTCATCGCTCATCCAATTGAAGCTCAGGACAAGCAACCTCATAACCTTAAAACCTTATAACCTTATAACCTCAAAACTAATACTCCACCCTCTCAAGAAACAGCGCATGTCCAGGCATTGACTCGCCTGCCTCAGTGCGCTTCTTTCCTTCTATAACTTTTCTGAAATCATCAATGGTCATACGATGACGGCCAACCTCCACCAGAGTACCAACAACGGCGCGAACCATATTACGCAGAAATCTGTTGGCTGTAATCTCAAAATACCATGAGTCATCAGATGTCTGATGCCATTTGGCATACATCACATCACAGAGAGTGGTCTTTACATCTGAATGACTTTTGCAGAATGCGCCAAAATCCTCATAATCTCTCAACAGAGCTGCCGCCTCATCCATAAGCGCAAAGTCAAGCTCAAAATGAGTTTGCCAAGAATAATTTCTGTTGAATGGGTCCTTGCATGTTGTCACATAATATCTGTATGTGCGACTGACAGCACTGAAACGGGCATGCATATCATCTGCCACCTGCTCTATATTTGAGACAGCTATATCTCTTGGCAACAGACGATTGAGTTTGTATTTAAGTTGATGACAATCTACTGGGGTATCATAGTCAAAGTGAGCAGCCATAAACCTCGCATGCACACCAGTATCTGTTCTGCCAGCTCCAACCACTTCCACATCTTTTCTTAGAAGAGTTGTCAAGGCTTTCTGCAGTTCTTCTTGTACTGAATTAGCATTGGGCTGTATCTGCCAACCATGATAATTAGTACCATCATAACTGAAATATATGAAATAGCGCATTAATTATAATCTGAGTTTAAGAATAATAGTTGCAAAGTTAAGGATTAATAATTACATTCACAAAAAATAATAGTTTTAGTGTGCTTAATTGACTATTTTTTCCTACTTTTGCAGAATACATTTATATAAAGTATAATTATGAATAACACTATCATAGCCGGTCCATGCGTAATCGAGTCGCAAGAAATACTTGACACTGTTGCTTCCGAACTGAAAAGAATCAACGAGCTGTATAAAATAGATATAATATTCAAGGCCTCGTTTGATAAAGCCAATAGAACTTCAATAAAATCATTTCGCGGACCTGGATTAGAAAAAGGTCTGGAGATGCTTGATTGCATAAAAAAGAAATACGGTCTGAGAATACTTACAGACATTCACGAGAGTTGGCAGGCTGCGCCAGTGGCTGAGGTGGCAGACGTTCTTCAGATACCTGCTTTCTTATGCAGGCAGACCGACTTGCTTGTGGCATCTGCGCAAACGGGTAAGATTGTCAACATAAAGAAAGCTCAGTTCCTGAGTGGTCAGGATATGATTTACCCTGTAGAGAAAGCGAAAGAGGCCGGCGCTAAGGAGGTGTGGCTTACTGAGCGAGGCAACATGATGGGATATAATAATCTGGTTGTTGATTTCAGGAACATTCCAGACATGCTTGATATTGTGCCAACGGTAATAATGGATTGCACTCATAGCGTGCAACGCCCTGGTGCAGCAAATGGCAAGACCGGCGGCGACCGTAAGTTTGTTCCCGCTATGGCTATGGCAGCAAAGGCATTTGGGGCAACTGGATATTTCTTTGAGGTACACCCCAATCCCGACCAAGGACTCAGCGATGCCGCCAACATGCTTGAACTGGATAAACTCGAGGGACTTGTTAAGAAATTATTATGCCTCTCCTGAACTCCCAAATAAGTTGACGAGTTTACAAATTATTTGCACCAGAGGCATACGTCCTTTAACTTCATAGCGAGCAAAGCAAACGATAACCTCCTTCAACTCCATTTAACTTCTAAAATATGAACATAAGACATTACGCTATACAATGTATCAAAGACGAGGCAAAAGCCTTGTTAGACATGATACCAAACATCGATGATGATTTTGACAAGGCAGTAATACTGATGCTGAACTGCAAAGGCAAGATTATTGTTACTGGTGTGGGCAAAAGCGGACATATCGGCGCAAAGATAGCGGCTACCCTATCAAGCACTGGCACTCCTGCCTTTTACATAAACCCCTTGGATGTATTCCATGGCGACTTAGGAGTAATGACAAAAGATGATATTGTATTGGCAATATCCAATTCAGGCCAGACCGATGAACTACTAAGATTTATACCAATGGTATTGCACATGGATATTCCAATCATTGGCATGAGCGGAAATCCCAAATCGCTATTGGCAAAATATTCAGCATGCCACTTAAATGTGAGCGTTGAGAAAGAGGCTTGTCCACTTAACTTAGCACCAACAAGCAGTACAACAGCCACGCTGGCCATGGGTGACGCATTGGCAGTGGCACTGATGGAGATGAGAAATTTCAAACCACAGGATTTCGCACAATATCATCCTGGAGGCGAACTTGGAAAACGACTTCTGACAACAGCCCAAGATGTGATGCACACAGAGAACATGCCTGTCATAACACCTTGCATGCATTTGGGTGAGGCAATAATATTGGTGAGCAAGGGTAAGTTAGGCTTAGGCGTAGCAGAACAAGACGGAAGGATTGTGGGTCTGATAACCGACGGAGACATAAGAAGAGCCATGGAGAGATGGAAAGCCGACTTCTTCGACAAGACAGTTGCGGATATTATGACCACTACTCCAAAAGTGGTTGGTCCTCAAACAAAAATCACGGAGATACAAAGAATAATGAATAAGTACAAGGTGCACAGCGTCCTTGTTGTTGATGACGCCAACCGCCTATTGGGAGTTGTCGATCATTATTCTTGTATGATATAATTGCAAGGAATTAAACCAAAATCGGTCTATTAGATTTGGGTTAAAAATAAACAAAGAACAGGGTGTCACTCGTATATTCATTGGGATGACACCCTGTTTTTATTTCATATAATGCTATTCAAAAGTAATTTTGGTTATTGGACGGAGGTAATCTGAGGTTGAACAGTCGAAACTCCACCCTGCCGGTAAATCATCACGAACTGTAAAACTCAAAATATTTCCTGCTGCAGTTTCATAAATATAGTAACTTCCATTAACATAAATATATCCTTTGCCTGCAGATACACAATTTTCATTTATCACAGTCGCATTCTCACGAATAAAAGCAACCTCATCCTCATTAGGGAGCCTCCATCCTGTCACACCTTCCACATCCCATGAAGCCAAAGCATCATTGACAGCGGACTTAATTGAACTTTGGTCGCCTTTGGTAAAACTAAGTTTTTGCTTTGCCGTTCCAGATATCAGTGTAACAACAGTCTTGCCACCCGCATTTTCATGTTTCATAACATAGCAGCCCTTATAGAAAGTGCCAACCTGTGGCAAATCTGTTTGGTCGCCAACCACAGGAGTATCGTCATCATCACCGTCATCGCCACCTGTCGGGTCGTCTGGAGTAATATCAGAACCAGTTCCATCAGAGCTGCCATTTTCATCAAACGAGAATGATATTTCTTTCTCTCCCGCCCATGTCGCTCCTGTAATAGTGCCGTTCAGGGTTACACCAAGTGCCTCTGTGTAGGCTCCGTAAATCTTAATCTTATAATTTGCGAGAAACTTATCAGGACAAGTGTAAGAATAACTCTTGGTCTGATCTGTGTATTTCATTGTTACGGTTATTGTAACATTGCCTGTATTCTCTAGCAGATACTCTTCTTGACTATTTGTCCAAGTCTTAGAGCCAGATGTTTTAGTAAGTGTTTTCGTATGCACCCCATTGGTTCCAGACATTGTTCCATCTACACAGATATTCTCATAGAAAGGAGCAACGGTAACGCTTACTTCATTTACCTTTGAAGGAACATTATATATCACTACGTCCTGCAACAGCATAACACGACGTTCCAATGTTAATGTCAGCGTATTTTCATCACCATCTCTTAATATAACAGTGTTATTAGCAGTCATTAAATCGCCATGCTTTTTGCCATCGAGCAGACGAACAACCGTAGAAGGCGTTGCCTCATCCTTTGTTGGAATATCATAGTTAGCTATATCTACACCAGCAACGGCATATACTTTATACATTCCCTCTAAGAGCTGCAATGACAATTGTGAGCCTTCATCTTCTATAGTAGCAGTAGAAACACATTTATCGTTAGTGTCAAAAACATAAACATGAACAGGATAAGCAATAACAGCATCAGTACCACTGGCTCGTGTTCGTATGTTTATAAGACTGTTCCCCTCATTCTCATCTATGGTGATATATTCTTTAGAGCATGATGAGAAAAATAAAGCTATTAAAAGAAACGATAAAAGTAATTTAAGCTTTTTCATATTATTATTCAATTGATTAGTTGATTGCAAATATAAATATTTTTTTTATAATAAGATAATCATTATGAAATAATTTGGAAATCACATTGGATTTTAGTTAGATAAGATATATATAATGCTTAATTCTTAATGCTTAATGCTAATAACAAATCGAAGAGAAAGCATCTTAACCATAAACAAATAACAGCAGCCAAGAGTTATGGTACAATATAAAAAAAACTGAGGGAGCTTTTTAAAGTCCCTCAGTTTAAATATGTCTACAAAAAAGATTATTTTGCGTAAGCAACACTTCTTGTCTCACGGATAACAGTGATTTTCACCTGACCTGGATAAGTCATCTCGTTCTGAATCTTATTTGCTATCTCGCCAGAGAGTGTCTCTGTTTCGGCATCAGTCATCTTATCAGCACCAACAATAACACGAAGCTCACGGCCTGCCTGAATTGCATAAGTCTTAGTTACACCTGGATAGCTCATTGCAATAGCCTCAAGGTCATTCAGGCGCTTGATATATGCCTCAACAATCTCACGGCGGGCACCAGGACGAGCACCGCTAATAGCATCACACACCTGAACGATTGGCGCAAGCAATGTGTTCATCTCTGCCTCATCATGGTGAGCAGCAATAGCATTGCAGATATCTGGTTTCTCCTTATACTTCTCTGCTATCTTAGCTCCATAAAGTGCGTGTGGCAATTCGCTTTCCTCATCAGGCACCTTACCTATATCATGCAAAAGTCCGGCACGCTTTGCTTTCTTTGGATTTAATCCCAGTTCCGATGCCATAACAGCACAAAGGTTGGCTGTTTCGCGTGCATGCTGCAACAGGTTCTGACCATAAGAGCTGCGGTATTTCATCTTACCTACTATGCGGATAAGCTCTGGATGCAAACCATGAATGCCAAGGTCAATAGCTGTACGCTTACCTGTTTCAATAACTTCGTTTTCAAGTTGCTTCTTAACCTTCTGAACCACCTCCTCGATGCGTGCAGGGTGAATACGTCCGTCAGCCACAAGCTGGTGGAGAGCAAGACGGCAAACCTCACGGCGTATTGGGTCGAAAGCACTAATAACGATAGCTTCTGGAGTATCATCCACAACAATCTCAACACCTGTTGCAGCCTCCAAAGCACGGATATTGCGTCCCTCACGGCCAATGATACGTCCCTTTACTTCATCATTATCAATATGGAAAACGCTAACGCTGTTTTCTATAGCTGTTTCTGTAGCAACACGCTGTATTGTCTGGATTACAATCTTACGGGCATTCGCATTAGCATTAAGCTTTGCCTCATCCATTATCTCATTGATATAGCTCTGTGCCTCAGTCTTAGCCTCGTCTTTCATTGACTCTACAAGACGAACTTTTGCCTCTTCTGCGCTCAAGCCAGACAGTTCCTCAAGCTTAGCACGCTCCTGCTGCTGCAGTTTGTCGAGTTCTTCCTGGCGCTGTACCAAAGCCTTCTTCTCATTCTCAAGACGATTCTGCTGATTGTCAAGCTCGTTCTTGCGGCGTCCAAGCTCCTCATTTCTTTGATTAAGAGAAATCTCGCGCTGCTTCAGGCGGTTCTCATTCTGCTGAATCTGATGATTGCGCTGCTGTACTTCTTTTTCAAGCTCACTCTTTTTGTTAAGGAATTTTTCCTTAACCTCAAGGAGTTTCTTTTCTTTCATTACTTCGGCTTCCTTCTCAGCCTCTTCTATTTTGCTTGTGTATATGCCCTTCAGTACATATCGGAAGGTAATAAAGCCTATGAAGCCACCAATAATGAGGGCCACAAGACCAATGATTATGTATACTGTCATAAAAAATTAAAACTATTTTGTTAATACTAATATTCTCTACTTCTTTTCTCCGAGAGTCTCTTCAATTTCGGCAGTCAGTTTATCGAGAATATCAGTAAAGGGCACAGTGTCGTTCTTGCTACGCTCTTTCTGATACTGTAGCGCTATGTCAATAAGAGTCATCAGCGCTATAGTATGATCACCTTTGCGTCCCTTATAGATTTGGGCATATAGATTATAGCGGTCAGTTATCAGCTTTGCCGCCAAACGATAATATTCCTCGTCTTTTCTATCTACCGCCACCTCTATTTCCTCGTCATAGACGTGAAGGTGTATATGTAGTTTTTCCATTTTCTCTTCTGCCATTGCCTCACTTATTTCTGTTCTTTCAGAATAGTAATGCACTTGTTGACCTCACGGATTAGCTTTGACAATCGTGCTTTGGTGTTTTCCAGGTCACCATCGGTAATCTCAATCATCTTAGCCATTTTCAAAGAATTGTAATCATTCGTTGACTGAGCCAACTGAGTGCGAAGGCTCTCTATATCCTTCTCACTTTTATCCAGCATCGCATACAATTCCTCATTCTCCTTTTTCAATTCCTGAAAGCGGAGTATCATCTGACGTACGCGCGTCTGAAACTTTGATAAAGTCTGCTCATTCGTGGTCATAATCACACTCTTTGTTATACAAAGTTATTGAATTTCCTTAAGAAATTTGAACCTTGATATATTATTTAATATTTTTTAATTATTTCTTCTGCTGTAAGTCTTCATCTTTTGGTCTTGGTTCTTTTTTAGCCAGCATTACTATCTTGTAAACAAAAGTAGTAATCCATGGTTGACTAAATCCAAGACGCTGGTTGTAGTTGCGTATGCCTACAACGGTCTTCATCACACCAGGTTCTTTATAGTCGTTCTTTGTAAATATGTCATTTACAGTCTTCTCAGTCATTCCATAAATGGCTTTTTTGAAGAAACCAGGCAGGCGGAGTTTGAATTTCATGAGATTACCCATGAGCATCATCAAGTCTTGAGTAAAGCTCTGGAACTGCACCATATATACCTGCACATCCTGCAGTTTGCGGCAGTTTTTACGTATGCTATGGTCGATTTCCTTGAAAAACGAGTCATCCATGTCATACATCTCCTTGAGCATCTTGCGACAACGCGCCTTCTCTCCCACTCCCAGTTTATTATTCTGTGTTGGCACCTTAAGAGTTGCCTTAAACATTCGCAAATCAGGCAGCATAGCAAGATTTGTTATGCCGAGATCAGAGGCAATGGCAGCCTGGAAATATACACGAATAAGACTCATAAAGTCTTCCATGCCACCAACGCGTGCCTGTTCGTCTGATTTCTTTCCGCCGAATATTTTTGAGAATATATTCATAGTTACGTGTTCTTTATTTGTTATTGAATATTCATTATATTCTGCAAAGTTACTTAAAAAATCTATAAGTTTATTGTTTTTGATTAACAAAAACTTTATTAATTGGCAAATAAACATAAAAAACAAGCATCAAACAGGGAAGAACTCCTTGCTTGATGCTTGTAAAGTTATAAAAATTGATGATATTTACTTCACTTCCTCAATAATCTTGCCGCCTTCCTCAAGCGCCTGGATGTTGAGCGGAATGAGTGAGTGGTGGCGCTCTGGCAATGTCTTGTAGAGAGCCTTCTCCACACCATTAAGAGTTATCACCGGACAAACCTTGAGCAATCCGCCAAGAACAATCATGTTGAAAATCTTGCCGTTCTTCATCTCTGCCGCCTTGTCCATGGCATCAATGCGATAAACGGTGATGTCCTTACGTGTAGGAGGATTGATTATACCAAAACTATCGTAGATAAGTATGCCACCCGACTTCAGTTTTGGTTCAAACTTCTCCAGTGAAGGCTGGTTCAATACGATAGCGATATCGTATGAGCTAAGGATTGGTGAAGATATCTTTTCATCACTTACAATCACTGTGACATTGGCTGTACCACCACGCTGCTCAGGACCATAAGCAGGCATCCATGTCACTTCCTTATCTTCCATCAGTCCTGAATAAGCCAAAATCTTACCCATTGAGAGTACGCCCTGACCACCAAAACCTGATATTATTATTTCTTTTGTCATAATTAATTTGCTTTTAATTAGTAGACGAGTTGATTTTTGAAGTTGACAAGTAGACGAGTTGACAAGTTAATTGCTATTAAACTCTCATCCCTCATCTCTCATCCCTCATCCCTCATCCACTTAAATCGTATCCTTCAAGTCGCCCTTAGGATAGAACTTAAACATATTCTCCTTCATCCATTCGTTGGCCTTTACTGGTGATAGTTTCCAACCGCTGTTACATGTAGAAACAATCTCAACCAGTGAGCTGCCCTTGCCTGCCATTGAGGCCTCAAACGCCTTGCGGATAGCCTTCTTGGCATTACGTATAGCACCCACGGTCTCAACGCTCTGGCGAGTAACATAGCATGTGCCTTCCAGCTGAGCAGCCATCTCTGTAATCTTCAGAGGGAATCCATGAAGGTCAGCCTGACGGCCATAAGGACAAGTACTTGTCTTCTGTCCCATCAGCGTTGTTGGAGCCATCTGACCGCCTGTCATGCCATAAATAGCATTGTTTATGAAGATGATAACGATATTCTCACCACGGTTCAATGCGTGAATAGTCTCACAGGTACCGATACAAGCGAGATCGCCATCGCCCTGATATGTGAATACCAAGCGGTCTGGCCACAAGCGCTTGATACCTGTTGCCACTGCTGGCGCACGGCCATGAGCCGCCTCCTGCCAGTCGATGTCAAGATAGCGGTATGCGAACACCGAACATCCTACTGGACAAACACCAACGGTCTTCTCTTCCATGCCCATTTCCTCGATTATCTCTGCAACGAGCTTATGTACAACACCATGAGAACATCCCGGACAGTAGTGCATCGGAACGTTGTTCATCAGCGTTGGCTTCTTATATACAAGATTCTCCTGACTTATAATATTTTCCATCTTCAATCACTACTTTATTAGTTTATCCTTAAGTGCTTCAACAATCTCATTTGGTTCTGGCACGATACCACCCAGACGGCCGTAGTGCTCTACTGGTATAGCACCGTTCACTGCTAGCAGCACGTCCTGAACCATCTGTCCCGCATTAATCTCAACCACGAGAATACCCTTCTTTGTCTTTGCCAGCTCGGCTATTTCCTTAGTTGGGAAAGGCCACAGAGTAATTGGGCGGAACAATCCAACCTTAATGCCCTGCTCACGAGCAATCTCTATGGCTTTGTCTGAAAGTCTTGCAGCACTACCAAATGCCACAATCACATAGTCAGCATCATCGCAATAGTTGGTCTCGTAGCGAACCTCTGTCTCCTTAATCTTCTTGTACTTAGCCTGGAAACGCAGGTTATTAGCCTCCTGCACCTCTGATGTAAGTTCAAGAGATGTATGGATATTAGGCTTGCGGTCTTTTGTGCGTCCGAAAGTAGCCCATGGACACTCTTTCTTTATCTCTTCCTCTGTACGACGTGGTTTATAAGGCGGAAGCACCACCTTCTCCATCATCTGTCCGAGCACACCGTCGCTCAGAATCATTGCTGGGTTACGATACTTGAATGCCAGTTCAAAGGCAAGGTCAACAAAGTCGGCCATTTCCTGAACAGAGTTAGGAGCAAGCACGATGGTGTTATAGTCACCATTACCACCGCCACGTGTAGCCTGGAAATAGTCGCTCTGTGATGGCTGGATAGTGCCAAGTCCTGGACCTCCACGCTGCACATTAACAATAACTCCTGGTATCTCAGCACCAGCCATGTATGTGATACCCTCCTGCATCAGAGCCACACCAGGACTTGATGATGAGGTAAATGCACGCTTACCGGCACCAGCAGCACCATAAACCATATTAATAGAAGCAATCTCACTCTCAGCCTGCACAACAACCATACCCGTTGTCTCCCAAGGCTTGTCGAGCGAAAGAGTCTCAATAATCTCACTCTGCGGAGTAATCGGATATCCGAAGAAACCGTCAACACCGCAACGTATAGCGGCACGGGCAATAGCCTCGTTGCCTTTCATTAGTGTTACTTCCTGTTCTGCCATAATCTTTTTACTCCTCTACTTTCTTACGATAAACAGTGATACAGCCGTCAGGGCATACAATGCCACAAGCGGCACAGCCAACACAAGCCTCTGCCTTTACCACTTCGATAAAGGGATAGCCGCTGACATTCACCTTTTTAGCCATAGCGATGACATCCTGCGGACAGGCCTCAATACAGAGAGCACAGCCCTTACAGCGATTAGTGTCTACCACGATGGCACCTTTCATCTTACTCATAATTACCTTAATTTTTATTAGTTTAGCGTTGATTAATACCTATGGATTATACATATCTTTATTATAGAAGTCCAGTATGTCGTCGAGCATACGCTTTGCCTCAACAGCTGGACTCTCCGGATCTAGTTCAATCGCCTTTATATAGCAGTTTATTGCCTCTTGCCAGTTACCCTGCTTACGATAAGCATTACCTTGGGCGTAGTAATCTGATGAAGAGAGTTTTATTGGAGTTGACAAGTTGTCGAGTTGACAAGTTGACGAGTTGCTTGCCTCTGTGCCATCCAACTGGTCAACCTGCCTAATGTTCAACTTATCTACTTGTTTATCTATCAACATGCCCACTCCCATCTCACTTAACTTGTCAACTCGTCAACTTGTCAACTTGTCAACTCGTCAACTTAAAAACTCATCAACTTAAAGTATCAACTCGTCAACTCGTCAACTTGTCAACTCATCAACTTATTTATAATACTCCTTCTTACCAGCAGCCAAAGTATTCTTCATCAGCGAGCAGATGGTCATAGGACCAACTCCGCCTGGCACTGGTGTAATGTAAGAACATTTTGGAGCAACCTCGTCGAACTTCACGTCGCCACACAAGCGGAAACCGCTCTTGCGGGTTGCGTCTGGCACACGGGTTGTGCCTACGTCAACGATAACAGCACCATCCTTAACCATGTCGGCTGTAACAAACTCAGGACTGCCTATAGCTGCGATGATGATGTCGGCCTCCTGACATTCCTTCTTTAATGTCTTAGAACGGCTGTGGCATACTGTAACTGTTGAGTCGCCATACTGCTTCTGCATCATGAGCTGTGCCATTGGCTTGCCCACAATGTTTGAGCGGCCAAGGATAACACACTTCTTTCCAGATGTCTCAATGCCATAGCGCTTCAGCAGTGTGATGATGCCCAATGGTGTTGCAGAGATAAAGCATGGCAGACCGATAGCCATACGGCCAACGTTGATTGGATGGAAACCGTCAACATCTTTCTTATAGTCGATAGCCTCGATTATCTTCTGTTCATCAATATGCTTTGGCAATGGCAACTGAACGATAAAGCCGTCTACATCAGCATCATTGTTCAGTTTGTCAACACATGCCAGCAGTTCCTCTTCTGTGATATCGTCTTCATAACGTATCAATGTAGATTTAAAACCGCAAGCCTCGCATGCCAGCACCTTGTTCTTAACGTATGTTTCAGAACCACCGTCGTGACCAACGAGCACAGCAGCCAGATGTGGTTGCTTGCCACCAGCCTCAACAATCTTTTTCACCTCTTCCGCTATCTCCTGCTTAATTGCTGCAGCAGTAGCCTTACCGTCTATTAGTTGCATATATTTTTTTTAGTTAACGAGTTGACAAGTTAACGAGTTGACAAGTTAATTGCCTTTGTGCATCATCCAACTTGTTTACTCATCTTCTTGTTACTCGTCTTCTTGTTTACGTATTTACTTATATACTCTTCTACTGAAAATATCAACGCATCAACCTGAAGTACCAACTCATCAACGCATCAACGCATCAACTTGAAACTTAAAACTTCGGCATTCCGCCCTTCATATTCTTCATTGCGGCAGCCATCTGCATCATCTTGCTGTTTGATGTGCCAGCCACCATCTTCATCATCTTGCGCATCTGGTCAAACTGCTTCAGCAAGCGGTTCACCTCGTCAAGCTTTGTACCCGAACCCTTTGCTATGCGCAGCTTGCGACTCTGGTTGATAATCTCTGGGTGACTGCGCTCCTTTGGAGTCATACTGTTGATGATAGCCTCGATGCTCTTAAATGCGTCATCGTCTATGTCCACATCCTTGATAGCCTTGCCTACACCTGGAATCATGGCAGCCAGATCCTTGATGTTGCCCATCTTCTTGATCTGCTGTATCTGTCCCATGAAGTCGTTGAAGTCAAACTGGTTCTTTCTCAGCTTCTTCTCCAGTTCTCTGGCCTGCTTCTCGTCAAACTGCTCCTGTGCGCGCTCCACCAAGCTCACGATGTCACCCATACCCAAGATACGGTCTGCCATACGCTCTGGGTGGAACACATCGATAGCCTCCATCTTCTCGCCAGTACCCACAAACTTGATTGGCTTTGCCACCACAGTGCGGATAGAGAGAGCCGCACCACCACGGGTATCACCATCGAGCTTTGTCAATACCACTCCATCGAAGTCAAGACGGTCGTTGAATGCCTTGGCTGTGTTTACAGCATCCTGACCAGTCATTGAGTCAACAACAAAGAGTGTCTCGTCTGGATTCAGCGCATTCTTCAGTCTTTCTATCTCATCCATCATCTCCTCATCGACAGCCAGACGACCAGCAGTATCGACGATTACGACGTTGTGATTGTTCTGCTTAGCATGACGGATAGCGTTTTCCGCAATCTCAACAACATTCTTGTTGTCTGGCTCCATATATACAGGCACGCCTACGGTCTCGCCCACCACTCTCAACTGCTCCATAGCAGCAGGACGGTAAACGTCACAAGCCACGAGCAGCGGATTCTTGTGCTGCTTGTTCTTCAGCATATTGGCAAGCTTGCCACTGAATGTTGTCTTACCAGAACCCTGCAAACCAGACATCAGGATTATTGCAGGACGTCCGTCGAGCTTCAGTTCTGTTGCCTTGCCTCCCATCAGCTCTGCCAGTTCGTCGTGAACAATCTTCACCATCAATTGACTTGGCTTCACGGCAGTAAGCACGTTCATACCCATAGCCTTCTGCTTTACGGTATCTGTAAACGACTTAGCCACCTTGTAGTTCACGTCGGCATCAAGCAGAGCACGGCGCACATCCTTCAGCGTTTCTGCAACATTAATCTCGGTGATTTTTCCCTCACCCTTAAGTATCTTGAACGAGCGTTCAAGCCTTTCACTTAAATTTTCAAACATTATATATTGTATTTTTTATAATCTGAAATAGAATTTAATTTGCAAAGTTACACCTTATTATTAATAAATACGAATAAATTGCCAATGATTTAAAATATTTTAAAAAAAAGTTTATTTTCTCAAACGCTCACCACCGTTACCAACCCCTTTCATCATCATATCCATTGAAGTCATCATCAAAGCCACCACCTTGCTCATAGCCGCCATCGTCATCAAACCCATCAAAGTCATCATCGTAGTCATCTTCCCACTCACTATCATCCCTGTCATCCAAACCATCATTAGCCTCATCGCGGTCGTCAAAGCCATCGTTATCCTCATCGCGCCACTCTGGGTCGTCGGTGCTATACCCCTGATAACCTTTCGGTGTTTCTTTAGGTTCATCCATGTTATTAAAACCAGTTTTGCTGCCTATCTTCCACCCCACATACGCGCCAGCCATGCCAGCCGCAGATTTCAGCGCAGCAATAACCTTATAATAATCCATGTCATTGTCAGAATCATCATCATTTGTTACGGTTGACGGAGCGGCCTCGTTATTATAATCACCTATTAACCCATCCTTATACCCATCTAAAACGTTCATCTCTTTATATTCTTCAAATCCATTCTGAGAGGGATAGCCATCAGTCAGAGGTAAACCCTTGAGTCCTGATGCAGCATCATGAATATAACTAATGAGGCTGTCCATTTCATCAGAGTAAGCATCACACAGGTGGTCAATAATCTCCCCTAAATCATATCCAAACTCCATATACTGGCGCTCTTCAGACAAGTTCTGATATCTCTCCTCCATTTCATCGTGCATTTGCTGCAATTCGATTTGCATCTGTTTGAGTTGAACCAACATTTTCTTCAATCTCATGTAATACACCTTAGGCTTTCTCATTACTATAAAATTTAGATTGTTATTAATATTTCTTTTGGGCAAAAGTCCCGCTATTTTGTGCACAATGCGTTCAATCTAAATAATTTGCAGTTATATTTTGTTAAAATATGTCTTTCTGTCTAGGGATTACATGGATTTAAAGGATATTTTTGCCCCTCTGTCCTCATGTCTTAAATAAGTGTCTAAGGATTACATGGATTAAAAGGATTATTTTGACCTTGTGTCTTTATGTCTATTATTATGTCTTTATGTTCAAATCACCGCCAAATTACCGAACAAATCAATGCCAAATTACCGAATTTTCAAAAGAAAAAGCCAAATTACCGAACAAATCAATGCCAAATTACCGAAAAAATTAGCGCCAAATTACCGAATTCTTAGAAATTATATTATCTTTGATATCTTCTATAATTATATCTTTATGTCTAAGGATTAGTTGGATTTGAGGGATTATATTTATGTCATTGTGTCTAAGGATTACACGGATTTAAAGGATTATTTTGACCTTATGTCTTTATGTCCAAACACCGCCAGTGTTTGAAAATAAAATAGGGGCAAACGCCCCTATGAGGATTGGCTAAGGAGTTGAACCTTGCAATATGCTGCCTTTTGGGAAGCCCCGCTACCGATGCGACCATCAATCCGCTGCAAATATAAAAATAAAATTTCAAACAACAAAATTATCATGCTATAGATGTCACTCCACGCTCAGAAATCCCATGAAGAACGTCCGAGCTATTCTGTTCAGCGACAGAAACACGTAAAGCAATACAGTATGTTTTCATCGCTTACGCCCGCCGCCGAAGGGGACGCTGATAAAACGGATGTAAGGATATTTATAATTAGTCAGCTTCCCTATTGTTATGTATCCTTTTCATAAGTAATGATTCTATATTGCAAATAGAGTTATATATAAATGGAATCCTTCGCCATTGCGATGGAATAATTAACATTTATAATTATGATTTACGGATATATTAGGGTTAGCAGTGACAAACAAACTGTAGAGAATCAGCGATTTGAAATCAACAACTTTTGCGAACGAGAAAACATCAGAATTGATGGATGGATTGAGGAGACTATCAGTGGCACGAAAGCTTATAATAAAAGGCAACTTGGAATCCTTCTAAAACGAATACAAAAAGATGATTTGATTATATGCGCCGAACTTTCACGTCTTGGTCGTAATCTATTTATGATAATGGAGATTCTCAACATCTGCATGACAAAAGAATGTCGAGTATGGACTATCAAGGATAATTACAGACTTGGAGATGATATACAGAGTAAAGTTTTAGCTTTTGCTTTTGGATTATCTGCTGAGATTGAACGTAATCTTATATCTCAACGAACAAAAGAAGCATTAGCTCGCTTAAAATCTGAAGGCAAAAAAATCGGAAGAAACTTAGGAGCAAGGAATGCTAAACTTAATACAATTTGTGTGAGTAATCACAATTATATTGTGCATGAGCTCAATAATGGTAAAAGTATTCCATGCATAGCAAAGAAAATAAAAATTGCGAAAGGGACTCTGTATAGGTATTTGGCATATACAAAAATAAGACTCCCGTCAAATTGCAAGAATGGTAGATGGAGCAGAGGGATATATTGAAAGTTCATTATAACGTCCACTTTTTGAAGACAGACCCCAAGGCTCGATATCAAGGATATGCGTTTTACTTTAGGGAGGGATTTTGTTGGAGTGATATTAATACAACTTTTCTCAAGTGTCGCAAAAAACAAAAGAGCATTCATGATGTCAAGAGTATGAGTATGTTTGGAGTGGCAGATGTCATTAATGAGGATTATATCATAACACTAATAAACTCCACTCTTATTAGTTATTATGTTGATAATATGGTAAATAACACACAGACATTTCAAATTAACGATGCACGACAACTTCCTATTATCATTCCATCTTCAGAGGACTTAACCCTCGCAAGTAAATTAGTCTCTGAAGCTATAGAGCTAAAAAAGAGTAAATCTGGAGATAGTAAATTAATAAAATTGCAAAAGTGCGTAGATAAATTCATCTACAACCTTTACAAGGTTTAATTCAATAAATCTACCTGTATCAAATACAGGTAGATTACACTCTTTATATGCATTAAACAGTTGTCTGATAATATATATTTCGTACAAATTTATCGATTTCATTTTCAACAAAATCCAATTCGGCGATATTAACTTCTGTTTCACCATGCTTAAAACAATTTTCCTTGATTGATATTGCTTTATCTACCAAACTTACAATATGTTTAAGTTGTTCAATATCAGGTATAATAATTGGAATTTGCCTTAAATCATTTATTTGAATATTAACAGAACAATTGACAAAAACCCGATAGTAATCAAATATAAGATTTGAATTAAGCAAACCTATAATAAATTTACTTGGAATTTGTGAAATTAGCGGCATTAGCGACATCGAACCAACATCGTTTACGGAAGCTTGTTTCAATTTAACCTTTAATAGTCTTGCTTGAGGATTCAGCACATTGTTCCAACAAAATCCCTCCCTAAAATAGTACTGGGAATTTCGAACAACAGGCATGCCTTCTCCTTTTTTGCCAGAATTAGTCTTCAAAAAGTGGACATTTTCTTTAGTCCATGCAATAGCAAAAGGCGTTTCAAGATACCACCTATTTCCATCTTTGTCTCCCTTATCATATGGAACATAATGTTTCTTCGAGGCATCTATGCCATTTTCCTTTTCATCTTGTGTGAGATTTTCAACATCTGCTATATCTTCATCATTTACAATTCTATAAATATATCCTTGTCCAAATATATCTCTACCATACTCTTCTTTTATCTTATCAAATAGTTCGACAATTTCAGATTCATTCAGAGAATTAAGAAATTCATTTTCTGAGCTGAAATTATTTAATTCGGGAATGTTGATTTTTTTCTTTCGCCTTGCTTCTGCAAGTTTTTTCGGTCTTGATTCTATAATTTTATCAGCCCATTTTGTTGATTTACGAACAGCAATGTATTTGCCATTATTAGCAGTCGCCAATCCTTGTCCTCCTTCTGTTAAGCAACCTAACAGTGCAATGTCGCCTGGCTTAAGACTATTTCTATATGCCTGTAACTCTCCCTTGTTTTTTTCAATATCACGAGATGTTTTAATTTTTTCCCACCAAGTATCATACAACTCTTTAACTTTTGAACCATACAAATTAAAAATCCTCATATTTAATTCATTAGGTTTAAATATTACAGAATTTTGAGTATTAGAAAATACGGATTGATTTACATACAAGCATTCAGGATTTGACAAACATGTGCTTCCATCTATGAATTTTACAATATCATTTTCGTGGCACTTGCGATTACAGATACTTGTGATGCAAGTATCAACCATTGCGGTTAAAAATGGATTTCCTGTATCAAAAATGTAGTTAATTGTTTTTGATAATAACAAGTCACGAAGATTGCGTTTTGTTTGTGTTGTCCAGAAAGTTTTAGGAGTGATATAAGTTAAGCAACCTCCAATAGTGCATAGTTGAATCCCCTTAAAAAAGAACAAATTATATGTATCGTCCGAGAATCCAAATTCTGCTTCATATTTACTCTTATCTTCAACTGTAACACCTTTTGTAGATACATATGGCGGATTTCCAATCACAATGTCAAAACCCTCCTTGTCGTCTCGGTTGAACACATCACTGAACCAGGTGTGCCATAGGAAGAAATTATTATTCTCGGCAAGGTTTATTTCTTTTAGTTTTGCAAGAATAGTTGGGTCATATGCTTGTGCTTCCAACTGCTTATTGATAGTATCTGAAATTTCCTGTCGCAGTCTTAACTTCCTTTCATGGTCAGCACACGAATAATATGTTGACAACAGGTGAGAGACGGTCTTCTGCAAACGGTTCTTCTCGTCATCAAAGAGCGAAATATCTCCCCTGTCTTTCTTGCTCTCCTTTTCGTAAGTGAGTTTACTCAAATCCACACCCATAAAACTCTCAATGAGCGAGTTGCCCTGCATAATCTTATAGTCAAGGTTAGGCAACGGCGATGGCGTTTCCTCATCAACCACAATAGAGAGCCAGAAGCGCAGACGAGCAATGTCAACAGCACCTTTCTCTATATCCACACCATAGATATTGTTTTGTATGATGCTCTTCTTTATTTCTGCACGGTTGTAATGCTCGCCGCTCAAAACCTCCCGACAATGCAGCAGTTCGTTTAGCAAGCCCATTGGGAATGCTCCAGAACCAATGGCAGGGTCGCAAATCTTCACTTCTTCAAGTGCTGCAAGCAACTTCGGTTTCTTGTTGTCTGGTATGCCAGCAACACCCTCTTCGGGCGAAAGAACGAATTGGCGTATCTTATCCTTTGCCACGCTTGTATTGGTTTCAAGGTAAGCAATAAGCGATTCCTGACACATATAGCGCACAATCTCTTTGGGCGTATAGAACGCACCCTTGTCCTTATTGTCCTCCAACAGGTTCTCGAATATCTTACCCAGCATTTCCGGGTCAACACCCACTTCGGCATCGTTGGGGTCATTCTCGTCGATAGTGAAATTGTATTCGCTGAAGAACTGGAACAGACGACGGAAATAATCGGCAGGGAACTTGCTTTCCGGTTCGTCTTCCTCGTCACGCTCAAATAATCCGCCATTGAGATAAGGAATATCTTTCCACTCGGCAAGCAGCGATTTGTTCCAATCATATTCATCAAATACCGATTCACGCTCTGCTGGCTTAGTGTTCAATATGCCAAAGAACAGCGGTTCGAGAACGGCATCAAGATAATCGTTTTTATACTGAGACTTCTCAAACATGTTCTGCATGTAATTATGGTCGCCACACATCCAACCCTTGCGCTGCAGGAAATGAAGGAACGTGATGCGTCCCATCATCTTCTTTATATAATCGCGTATTCGCTTTTCATCATAATCAAATGCCTGCATCAGGGCTGCATTAGGTCTGCCAAGCGATTTCTCTTCCCACTTGCTGCCAACCTTAACGATACGTTTTCCTGTTACATACTGAATGAAATCGGCATATTGCTCTCGATACTTGTCGAAGAACTCATCGGAAAGCGCCTCAACAGAGAATGCCATTTTAAGGTTCTCAAACGATATGCCCTTTTTCTGCAAGAGAGTGAAACGCTCTACTGGCGTACGATACAGCAAGTCACTATTGCCGAAAACGTATGTATAACGTTTGGGCGATGTTGCCTCACCCTTGATGTCGCTGATGAACGAGAGGCGCCAGTGGTCGCCACTATCGAAGACTACCAGCGCAGCTTCAAACTCGCCCCATGTTGGGTTGATGAACGACTTTACAAGATTTCGCAACCCTACCCGCTTATTGGCTACTGAACCTTTTTGTATTATGTAATGAAATAAGCCGATGCGGAAATTATCAGTCGTATCAATGTTTCCTAAATAATAGCCAATGTCTGATGAGTTGCCAGCTATTCTTTCCGGCGTTCCCTTCAGTTCGCTTGCATTAAAGAAATGCTGCAAGAGGGAGTACCATTGTGGCAAATCGAATGAAGACTGAAACAAGGTTCTCAATGTATCTGTTGTATATGTGGTAGCCATAGTAATAATGTATTAGATGAATGTTTAACTGTGTTGCACTTGCTATACGAAAGTTTCTGATATTATGATTTGCGGATTGCCTATATCCATAGCATCCTGACGCTGGTCTTTGTTCATTGTCTGATACTCGCTAAGCAAGGCTGTTATCTCGGTTTGCAAACGGTATTCGTCTTGCTTGATTTTCGGACGGTCATTCTTGTACTCACGCGAAAGAGTGCGGAGGTGTCGGGGCAGTTGCGCATAAATACCTTCATTGATATAGCCCGTAAGAACATCGCACTGCGCACTCAGTTCAGGGTCGTTTATGACCTGCTTTATTGTTCGCAAGAACTTGTTTGCCTCAAGCGAAATCTTATCAAGGTCAGGACGGTTGATTGACGAGGTATCGGCAGCCTCTACATATTCTGTGGTATAGAGTTCCAAAGCGTTGTTTACATGCTTATAGTGCTGCTCCTCATTATAGAAAGGCACAGCCGCTTCTTCTGGCTTGGCTTTAAGATAAGCAACAGCATCAAGGAAATCTATTACCTGAACGCCAGCAGAGGTTGCCAAATAAAATTCGGTCTTTACATTTGATGAAACAAAGACCACGGTCTTGCCGCCATGCATTCCTGTATCGCGCATCACACGGCTCTTCATAGGCAGCGACTTGATTTTATGATATAGCTTGCGGTCGCTGTTATACAGTTCGCGAACCTCACGCAACAAGGCAATTTTCTTGTCGATGCTGTCCTTAATCTTATTGTCGAACATCTGGAACTCCTTTACAATCTCTTCGCGCGAATAAATCTGAGCATCTTCACCGAATGCCGAATGGAAACCCTGCAACTTGACAAGGGCATTCTTATAGAGCTGTATTTCCCTATCGCCTTGCTGCGACGGATAGAACATGAAGTTATAGACATTTGGGGCAATAGAACCGATACGGTTTACACGGCCTATTCGCTGCATCAATCGGGTAGCGTTCCATGGCGAATCGTAGTTAACGATTACATTAGAGCGATGCAGGTTTACGCCTTCTGCCAATACGTCGGAGGTAATGATTATGTTGTATCTGTTGGAACAGGTATCATTGTTGGCATCGAAGTTCTCCTTTATTGTCTGCGTCATGCTTCTACGATTGGATGCCGTAACCATAAGCACATCTTCACGGCCAATCTCATCTGTCAGTCTTTCGTAAAGATAGTCGAGGGTGTCAACACTCTCGGAGAAGAGCACGAGCTTGCCAGACGGATTGATGGAAGTATCGAGGAAACGGTCTATAAGGTTGTCGCGGAACATATCAAACTTAGGATCGTCATGCTCCTGTTCCCAGTCGGCATTGAGCCGCTTGAGTATTTTCCTGTCGTGGTGAAGCATCTCGAGGAACTGCGGTTCAAAGGCATCTGCCTTAAATACTATGTCTTCAGCAGCGTAGCCTTTGGTAACAGCATATTCTATTATCTCGTCAAGTTCCATGTTCTTTGCCTGCAAGTCTTTGACTTTAAGGTCTGGCGCAATGATTACCTTGTTCTCGTCGAACATCTTTATCATGTCTTCCGTTATTCGGAGAAGAGAACGGAGCGACTTCTTGAAGGCATGGAAACTGCTTTCCAATCTCTTTACCATGTGTACACGATATATGCCTGCCAGCGTTTGACCTATGTGTACGGCATTCTTGTATTTGCTGCGATAATCTGGTTTAAGGAACTCTACCGCACGATAGCGAGCGTAGTCAAGTCCATTGCCCGACGGATTCCTGTCGTTGCGTCCATCTGTCAGTTCCCAAAGCGTCATATAGAACCTTTTGCTTGTATCGGCATCCATTTGATATACAAGTTCATGAGGTGGAAGAATATTGGGGAATATTATGCCCTGCGACTTTATGTCTGCTCTGTAGTCTGGGTCGTTGAGAATGTTGTTGCGTGTACGGCGTACCGTAACCTTGTCTATGACCTTAGAACGTATCTGCTCATATATCTTATCGACATCAGAAGTAACATCGCGCTGGTCACGCTCGCGCATCAGTTTATTATAGTCGAGTATCAACGGAGAGAAAAAGGCTTTCAGGTTGGGCACTCCGTCAATGGTGCAGTTCTGACTGTTCTGGAACAGCAACAGCTGGTTCTGCAAATCATCTGGCCGATTGTTAAGAGGTGTGGCAGATAGCAGCATCACCTTTTTCTGCATATCGCGAACCAAACCGACATTGCTTCGTGGCGACTTGCATATCTTCTGCAACTCGTCATACTTTCCAGAACTGTCGCTACGGAAACCGTGAGCCTCGTCAACGATAATCAAATCAAACTCTTCCTTGTCCTTATACTGGTCGCGACCTTCAAGTATCTTAGACAAGCTACCGTTGGTTATGAACTGAGCCTTCTTGATTATTCCAAACAGGCGGAAAGTGTTTTTCCAGTTGTCTTCAAGTGCCGGCGGATAAACAACCAGTATGCTGGTGTTCTTGCCATTGGCCTCAACAAAGCGTTTGGCTATCATCGTGGCAATCATTGTCTTGCCAAGACCAACCACATCGGCAAGGAAAAGGCCGTTGTGCTGCATCAGCATCTGATAGCCTTGAATAACAGCGTCTTTCTGATACTTCAAGTCCTTCACTCCATCAGGCAACTGAATAGAGAAATCGTCTTCTACCTGATCGCCAAAGGTGTCAATCAATACCTTTATATATAGTTCGTATGGCGTTGGCTGATAGCCAAGGTGGGTTTTCTTCTTATACAGTTCAATGTCTTCTGCACTTAGCGGCACAGCCTGTTCCCATAGTTTCCAGAACTCATCAGAACAATATTTAACATCGTCATAGTCTTTCATTGCCACATTAAGTTCGTATTGTGGCGGTTGCTTGATGCCCAAGCCTGAATCTGATATGTTGGAAGAACCCATGATAACCCATCCGTCTGTATGCTCGCTATGGTTTTGCGGAAGACAGAGATAGAATTTTGCATGCAGATTCTTTGTGGCATGAATACGCATTTGCAATCTGCCTGCAATCAAGTCTTCGCACATCTGCAATATACCCTGCTCCACCTCAAACGAATAGGAAGAATTGATTATGTCTTCTTTAAAGCCGTTCTCGTAGATTTCCTTTGCTTTCTCTTCGTCAGCAAGCATAAGGAGGGCTTTATTGTGACGGCGGAAAATATCGTCGATGTTTATTCCTACCAGAATCTTTATCTCAGAAACATCGCCAAGTTCCTTGCGCAACTTGAAATAACCTGAAGAGCGGAAAAAGCCGACGACAGCAAGAAACCTGTCGAAAGTAGCCATCCCAGATGCAATGCCTTTAAGTTTATCGAAAAGAGTATTGCCTGCCTCATTGTTGAAAAACTTTGTACTCATAGGATTTTAATTGCTTGATTATTTTCAACACTAAAGGCTTTGCTTTGGAAACAAACATTTTCCCACACAGAAGTCAATACGCCTGACTCCTACGTTAGTGATAATACCTTGCAGTCCGTCTGCAAAACGGACATAAAGATAGTTGTATATGCGTGCCATAGTGCATTAATAGTTTTAAGTTTTAACTAATCAATGCGCTGCGTGATTAAAAACAAAAGTATGGCCAAACACCCTCTGGCATGTATCGTATAGATACAAAACGTGGACGATACTCGTCCAACATTCCAGGTGTTTGGCCATACCTACAAAAACAGACAAGCACGCCCACGAATATCGCGGACGTTCGCTTGATTACTGATTTTGTATTCTTCTGCGGCCAAACTTCGGAATGTTAATAAACAGCAAACGCTAATTTTTCCCTCGAAAATGGTTGTGCAGTCTTCGCCAAGACATACAAACCAAATGCAAAGGTAGAATAAAAAGGGGAGAATGCAAAGAAGAATCGGGATTTTATTTAACCCATACTTGACAAAAATACTTAATTTCCGTTCGGGCGGATTTGCAATCCGACCGTATTGAATATTTGCATTTGCAATGCTAAAACAATGAAGTTCTTCGTAGTAATCGGATTACAAATCCGAAAGTTCTACACGTCGGATTGCAAATCCGACTGAACGGGAAATATAAATAATCCCACAATAAAATCCTCGAATCCCTAGAATAATTAACTTTGAAATCCGACTGAACGGGAAATATAAATAATCCAACAATAAAATCCTTAAAATCCCAAAATCCCTAGAATAATTAACTTCAGGATATATCCACAACATTTTTGCGAAAAAATCTGCACATCTGCACTAGCCATGTAACATACTGTGATACAGCGTGTTTACTGGCGTGCAGATAGTGTGCAGAGGTGTGCACTTTTTTATTCTAAGATTTGGGAATCATGATGAGCTGTATGGTTGCTCAGTTTTAGACAAAATGAATTACTTTTAGTACTTCATTGTCATTCCGATGTAATCACATTGAGATTCCACTGTAATCTCATAAAGATACCAAAAGTATCCTATTCGTTTTATTCTTTCGCGCGGACGGATTTGCAATTCCGTTTGGGCGGATTTGCAATCCGACCGCATCGAGTATATGCATTTGTAATGCTATAAGCAACAAAGTCCTTCAAATAATGCGGATTGAAATCCGACTGAACAGATGTCTTTTTGTCTAGGGATTACTTGGATTTTAAGACGCCTGTTCGTAGGTTTCTTCAGTGTCACTGGTAGATTCTTTATTATTTTTATAGGATTTCAGAGGATTTTAGAGGATTCAGAGGATAGTCCTCTCGCACCTCGGCCTCGCCATTCCTCTCAAGTCCTCCCTAGTCCTCTCAGCCCTCCTGTCGCTTTTTCTCCAGTTCCGCCTCGAGTTCCTTTATTCTCTCTGCTTGCCGCCTTATGGTTTCCTCCATCTCCTTCATCATGCGCTCTTGTTCTGCCCTATAGCCAGTGCGCACTCGGTACATGCGCTCCTTCATGCCGCCCTCTTTCTTGAATCGCTCTTCGAGGGTGGCCAGGTAGCCGTTCATCAACACGTCTATCTGGCAGCACATGGTGTAGCCGGTGTTGGCCATCTCCTCTCCGTTCCACAATTGGAAGAAAGGCTCGTAATCCTCCAGTTTGTTGTGGACCTTGGTAAAATCGTGCATCTTATTGTATCTGGGGTGATGCTTGTCCCATAGCGACAACTGGCGAGAGAGCAGGTAGTCCTTATAGTCCTCCCTGAGCTCATGAATGCTCGAGCGCGCTACGTTTAGCAGCTTCAGCTCCATCTCTGTAGAGGTCTTGCCGTCTTCCGAACCCTCTATGATGTTCTGCTTACCCGAGCGCGCCGCCTGCACCATCTGGTCTACCGTGCGGTCGCCGTGTTTCGGCAGAAAGCGCTCACAGAACACGAAGGTCATCTGGTAGAGGGCTTCCGACTTCTGATAGAAGCGCAAAGCCTTCCAGTTAGCTCCCTCAAGCAGCACTCTTTCGTTGTTGTCCATAATAATTATATTTTTTATTCCAATTGGATTTTTCCTTAACAAAGGCGAGTAAAACTACCCGCCTTTGCAAATTCTATAAAATAAAAAGATTAATCTAAGTGGAAAACTTCCTGAATAGGTATTGTGACAGGCGAGTTATCTGGATTAACCTCCATGATATCTGCCATCATGTCCCACCACTTCTGGGTTATTGGGTCAACATTGTCTGTGTCTTGGCTATTGCCTTCCTTTGAGCACTCCTGATAAGCAAAGAGTATATTGGTGTCTTTGTCCCAGTAGATGCTGTAGTTGCCCACACCCTGGTCTTTTATCATCTGTACCAACTCTGGCCAAATAGCGGCATGTCTTTTCTCATACTCAGCCTCACATCCAGGCTTAAGAAACATTTTGAATGCAAATCTCTTCATGATGCTTAAAAGTTTTTATTTAGTTATTGTTAGAAAATATCCTAATCGGTATATATTAAAGAGTTTCACACAGGGCCTGCTGCCTGTGAGATTCTTTCGTTCTAGTTTTCCAAACATCCAGTGCCACACCTTAATTACTGTTGCCATTGGCGTATGGGCAAACGTGTCGGCCATGGTTATTATCTTGGAGTAGCCGCGCAGCTCTTCCCTAAACTGTGCCAGGGTGCGCATGGCTTCCTCGGTTTTACTTATAAACACCTCATTACACTCGTAGTCTGTGAGGTTCATAGGATTGTCGATATGGCGTATCTTGACATTAGACTTTTTTAGTTGCTTGCCAAACAGCACATCTTCATATCCGTAATACCTGAAACGCTCGTCGAAGGGATGGACCATTGCCACCTCGCGCCGTATCATGAAATTGGTTGTGCGGAAACTTTTATATGGATTGAGCGAGCGCTTGTCCACAGAATGATTGGGTGCAGACATGAACTCATAGAGATACCTGATATTGCCTTTAAGGGCATCGGCATCGCCAACAATGCTCAAGCCACCGTCGACAACCTGCTCGTCATAATATTTAAGGTAGCGCTCGATAAAGAAATCATCGGGCACCTCTAAATCGCAGTCTAAAAACAGCAACCATTCGTAGTGGCTGGTTTTCGCTAAGAAATTCCTAATGGACGCACGGCCTACGTTCTTTTCTCTAATGATATATGTACAGTTGGGCAGGTCAGATATTTTCTTGTTCTGCCCAACAATAAGCTTATCCGTAGAACCATCATCTGCCACGATAATCTCGTAGCGGATATTCGCCTTGGCGGCCTGCTTCTGCAAGGCTTCAACCATAGCAAAGCATGAATAATTATATACTGGTATAAGTATTGACAGTTCCATATATCTAAGGCAAAAATAATCAAAAAATATTATAAAGGGAAATTTCAACTCTTTAATTTGCGATATTTATATAAAAAATAGTAATTTTGCGCCGTTAAATAAGAATTATGTTTTAATAAAGGTATGAAAAATTATTTTATCAAATTATCAGCATTGCTCGTAATGCTGGTGTGCGTTGAAAGCGCTCAGGCACAGTTTAATTTAGGCAATATTCTTGGCGGAGTATTGGGTGGGAAATCATCTGAGAAAACAACTTCAGAATCAACAAAAACAAGTGATTTGATTAGCGGTCTTACATCTATATTCTCATCAGAGAAACAGGCATCACAGCAGAGCATCGTGGGCACATGGGTGTATAGCGAGCCTGCAATAGTATTGTCGTCAGACAATTTCCTTACAAACGCTGCTGCTAAGCTGGCTGCTGGAAAGGTTGAGGACAAGTTATCGGAGGTATTGTCAAAATACGGCATTAAGGCTGGCGCTCTGACCATTACCTTTAATGAAGACGGCACATTTACCGAGACTATAGGTACAAAAAAGATTTCGGGCAAATGGACCATTACAGACTCAAAGCTTAACCTTACCTTTGGAAAGCTTGCTTCTAAAACAATACCTGTAACCACACAGTTGGAAAACAACAAACTCATGTTTGTAACCGACGCAACAAAGCTGCTCGACTTTGTGAAAAACATAGCAAGCAAGTCAAGCAACTCAAAAATACAGACCATTACAAGCCTGATGAAAAGCGTGACAGGCATGGAAGCAGGACTGACACTGGAAAGAAAATAAGCTCCTGCTTGACATGGCAAGGGCATAAAATAGGGGCAGAATACCTTAAAAAAACTTAAATACATACTGGTATTGAATAATTACCCTGTTTCGATTCAGCCAACATCATTAAAAAGTAGTAACTTTGCAGCCGCTATCACGAGATGATAGCATGAAATTCATTTAACTAATAAATTTTTAAAACAAAATGGCAACAAAAATCAGATTGCAGCGCGGCGGTCACAAAGGTTACGCAGTGTATCGCATTGTAGTCGCTGACGCAAGAGCACCACGTGATGGTAAATTTACTGAGAAGCTTGGTATGTACAATCCAAACACAAATCCTGCCACAGTAGATTTGAATTTCGAGCGTGCACTTTACTGGGTTGAGAATGGCGCACAGCCAACAGACACAGCCCGCAACATTCTTAGCGGCGAGGGTGTTTACCTTATGAAGCATCTCCGTGGCGGTGTTAAGAAGGGTGCATTCGACGAGGCTACAGCTCAGAAGAAGTTCGATGCTTGGAAGGCTGACAAGCAGAAGGGTCTTGACGCATTCTATGCTGCAGAGGCAAAGGCTAAGAAAGAGGCTGCTGCTAAGGCTCTCGAAGCAGAGAAGAAGGTTAATGAGGCTATAGCTCAGAAGGTAGCAGAGAAAAGAGCTGCTGCTGCAGCTGCTCAGGCTGAGGCTGAGGCTCCAGCTGTTGAGGAGACACCTGCAGAGGCTTAATCTTCTATTTCACAGAAACAAGAAAGGCTGGACTTTATGTCCGGCCTTTTTGCATATAAAAGCGTTCGTAAGCTTTTGCCACCTTCAGATAGTCATGATGTTTACTTATATATTCTATGCTCTGACTCTTTAGCTGGGGTATTAGCTCTGGATGGGCTACTAATCTCTCCAGTTCCTCAAAGACACTGTCGTATGTGGGTTTAACATTAACTATCGGGCGCAGGTGTTGCTCATTTATTATCTCATAATTCTCTGGTTCGCCGCCTCCCACACAGATTATGCCTTTAGACATTGCCATAAGGGGATTCATGGAGGGGGTATAACTATACAACTGGTCTAATATGGCATCGCTGCCGTTGACCATCTTTTCATATTCATCAAACGGCACTCCCTCTGCCTTTCTCAGTTCTACCCTATCGGGATATTTACGGGCTATAGCCTCGGCCGCACGCAGCATAATATCTGTGCCTTTATATTCACTTCTGCCCTTACTTATGCCAATAAAGAGTTTTAGTTTGCCATTATCATTATGTGCTAATGGCGTTTGCGGTTTTATTGGGTATGGTATAAAACTAGTTTTATCGGGGAACACAGGAGCATAGCACACATGATACTCATACAACCCGGATATTATGCCGTCGCAATCGCGGGCAATCATCTTATTCAGCTCTTCCTTTGCCGTGCCGAGCCATTCAGCCTGCTCTTTCAGGGCATCGGCATTTGTTCTTACCTCATTGCCTATATTAAAGTCGCTATAGCGCAACGGTTTATCGAAAGTGCAGGTATGCACCCAGTACCAATCCATCCCAAAGGCTCCGAGAAACACTTTACGGTTATGTTTCCTAAGATAATTATAGAAGAAAAACAAGCGCTCGGCCTTCAGTTCGAAAAACATTGGATTAATGAGCTGCACCACATCATAATTGCGCATACGAGGCAAAAGGGAGTAGAGTTTTGCCATGAAAAGCAAACCGCCCATCGGTCCTGGCTTTCGCGTAACGTCAATATCCCTTTTATAACCCTTCCAGAAGTCACCATTTGAGATAACCGTGACCTCATGTCCCAGTTCTCTCAGGCCATCTGCAAGGGTGGCATGAACATTACTATATTCGCCTATAAGTAAAATTCTCATCTCTCTCGTTTTATCAATGGCAAAGAATATGAAAGGAAACGGATGCCCAGTTTATTTCCTGACATAATCCTGAACCACTTGTATTTACTGGTATAACTTTTATTGGGCAATGGATACAAACCATGTTGCCGCAGCTCGCCAAGCCTATTGGCCAGTGAACGTTTATCGTCCATGATAATGGTATAGATATAGTCCATTGCCAACTGCGCTATTCGCCTGTCTAAAGCCTCTCTTTGCTTATCGGCCAAGGCAAGGTAAGCCTGCTGCAAGCGGAATATGCCGTCGCGTTTATGGTCTAACCGGCGTTGAACAGCAGTTTTATCGTTGTTGGTTGTAATGGAGTTGGCCCTCTCCCTATACCAATAGGCATTAATAGTTGTATCTGCTAAGTTTTTTGCCTTGAGCATGAGCAATGGGGTAAACTCATCATCCTCATGGAGAGCTCCACATGTAAAGACGTGGCCGCCGAGGATATTTTTTCTGAAAAGATAGCCGCAGGCTGTTGAGCGGATATTATTGTGAAGCATATAATCAATGCCTGTGGTGACAGAGAATGATTGGCTATTATTGGCAGAGATACTGCTTGTAAGCAGGAACATGAGCATATCTGGTTTGTTAGCCTTTAATATCTCTATGCACTTGTCGTAACCTGTCTTTATCAGCATGTCGTCGCCATCGACAAACTGAAGATAATCACCCTTTGCGGCAGAGATTCCTGTGTTTCGCGCTGCACTAAGACCGCTATTCTCTTGATGTATATAAATAATGTCGCTGCCCCACTCCTCTAAGTAATCCATTGGATTGGCAGCGGAACCGTCGTCAACAAGTATAATCTCACGCTCATGCCTGTTGAGGTTTAGGCCTGCAATACTGCCCACACATTCTCTAAGCATAGATGGAGGCAGGTTGTAATATGTTATAATAAAACTTATCAGCGGCATAGTTTGTGAATTATCTTGTTTAACTGGCACAAGTTGTTTAGCCCTAAAAGATTTAGGGTCAGGGCCTTTATCTTATTGGGCAGTGTAAGATTTCTTATGCTTGTTATCTTTCTTTGAGGCAATATGGGGGCGTCGCCAGTGAGTTCTGCCACATCCAACTGGATATTTAGCACACTCATGTAATATCTGTCATCAGCAATCATCGGGTATTTGTCCATAAAATGCAAATGGGCTTCTAAAAGCATGCGCAACTGCTCGCCAGTGGCCGTGGCAGTGATGCCCGACGGATTCCATTGATAGTTATAATAGCCAGCGGATGTTGTGGCTATGACATGGGCCTTAGAGGTGAGGAGCGGCAGTGTCCACATATCCTCGAAAACCTTACCTACGGGATAGGTTATTTCATCAAAGAGGCTGGTTTTGTATATCTTGTTACAGGCATAGGAATGTTTATAAGCCATGCCCTGAGTCCAATAGCAGACTGAATCATGATAGGTTTGGTCTGAAAGGGTGAGCAGTTGGTCGTTACCCTTACCGATATACCTTACGCCATACTCAAGAATGTCGATTGATGGATTACTGATGATGGTTGACATTAATGTGCCAAAGAGTTGTTCATCAAGATAATCATCGGAATCAACAAAGGTTATATAATCTCCGCTGGCAATAGCGATTCCTGCATTGCGCGCATCACTTAAACCTCCATTTTGCTTATGTATAACACGCACTCGAGAGTCGCGCGAAGCCCAACTATCACAGATGGCCGGACATTTATCAGGAGAACCGTCGTCGACCAAAATCACCTCAATATTGTCATAATCTTGATTGACAACACTTTCAACACATCTGTTGATAGTGTCCTCAACACGAAAAACGGGTATGACAATGCTTAGTCTCATGATTATTATGCAAACTTACATAAAAATAACGAGAAAGAGACAATAATATTTTGGAAAATGACCAAAAGTGTTGATTACGGAAATATAGATAAAGAAAACCCAGTTATTAATTCAAAATTGAGAATTAACAACTGGGATGATATAAAGGATATTTCCTTTATTTATTCTACGCTATAGTCTTTAGAATAGCGCAACATCTGCTCTGCATAGCCCTCGCTGTAAGAAATCTTCACGTCGGTGATATTGCCCTCAACATCTTTTACGGCTGTGTAAACAGGATTAATGAAGCCCTTATATGGTGCTATGTTCAGCTTGTTGTAGCGGTTGAGAATCTCCTCGTGAAGCACAGGATCTATCTTTACACCATAATTTTCTACAAGTGCCTTGGCAGCCTCGTAATCGCCTGTTGACTTTACACGCTGTATCTCTGCAAGGAGCGTGCCGAAGAGCGAGCGGAGCTGCTGGTAGTCGTTAATCTTGATGTAGGTCTTGCCATCGCGCTTAACCATCTCGATAACGTCTTTGCCACCCTCTGCCTTGCCCTTGCCATTCTCGTATGCCCAACGAGCAATGAGGGCACGATTACGCATGTGTGCCTCTTCTATCTGGTCGCCCAACTTGATTCTTACCACCTGTGTGAGCAAACCGTTTTGCATCTGGCTGATGTAGTTTGACTTGTAGGCCTCCGCGTCTGGCAGCAGTCCGAGCTCAACGAGCTTAGGGTCGGCAAGATAATAGAGGGCAAAGAGGTCGGCGCGTGCCTCCTCGATAGTGCTGCCATAAGCCTTGAGAGCCTCTGAGTCAACACCAGGAGCCAGTTTGCCACTGCCATGGCCAAGACACTCGTGAAGGTCGGTGTGCAAATCGTCGGTGGCGTCGCCGTACTTCTTGATGAGTGCTATCTCCTCTTCGCCATAGGCAAACTCCTGAAGCATGCCGCTGCCTTGTGATGCTTTGGCGTAGGCATCGGTGAGATTGGCTATTGTAACAGACTTGCTACCGTGCTCTGCTCTAACCCAGTTGCTATTAGGCAGGTTGATGCCGATGGCTGTTGACGGATAGAGGTCGCCACCGAGGATGGCAGCCTTGATAACCTTGGCAGAGACGCCCTTAACGGTTTCTTTCTTGAACTCTTTTGCTACTGGCGAGTGGTCTTCAAACCATTGTGCGCTATCGCTGAGTATGGTGGTGCGCTTGGTTGCCTCAAGGTCTTTGAAGTTGACAATACTCTCCCAAGAACTCTTGATGCCTAAAGGGTCGCCGTATGACTCGATGAAGCCGTTGACAAAGTCAACCAGCGGTTCGGTGTTCTCCACCCATGCTATGCTGTACTCGTCGAATGTTTTCAGGCAACCGGTTTCGTAATAAGACACGAGCTTGTCGATAACCTCCTGCTGCTTGGCATCCTCGGCGTATGGACGAGCGAGGCGGAGATACTCTACTATCTTGGTCAGAGTCTTGCCATATTTTCCTTGTGTTGTCCATCTATCCTCATAGATTTTGCCGTCGGCTCCCTTGACAAGGGTGGAGTTCATGCCGTGCATCACTGGGCGCTCGGCATCGCCGGCAGCTTTTTCCTTGGCATAGAAGTCTTCTGCCTCTTGCTGGGTAACGCCCTGGTAGTAGTTGCAGGCGCTGGTAAGGATAACATCCTCGCCCTCAGCAAGGTTTACACGCTTTGGCATGACTTCGGGATTGAAGATAACGTCGGCTATGAGGTCGGAGCATTGGGTATGCTCTACAAACCACTCGCGGCTGAAGCCTGGCACGAACTTGTCACAACCGTAGTGATGATGGATGCCGCTGCTGAACCACAAGCGCTTGAGATACTCCTCGAAAGCCTTGAAGTCCTGACTCTCACGGTCGCCGTCGTACTGCTGATAGAGGGTTTCCATCATCTTGCGTATCTCAAGATTATGACGTCCGTTCTGGTCGAAAAGTATGTCACGTCCCCAGAGGGCTGCTTCCTGAAGATAATAGATGAATGTCTTCTGCTGAAGTGTCAGGTTGTCGAAGCCTTCCACTTGATATCTGAGCATTTGTATGTCGGCAAATCGCTCGTCGTTGTACTGAAACTCTGCGGGCTGCTGTTTGTTGTCGCATGAGCAGTTTACTATCAGCGCTGATAAAAGCATTGTCTTGATGTATTTGTTCATTATAAAAAAATAAATAGTTATTGAAAAAAAGATTGGTTTTCTGCGAAAAAACCTCGTCACTAATGAACACAAAAGCAACGAGGTTTATATACTTTAGAATAGCCCGAAGGGCATCAGTTGTTAACCGAACCGCCAACGATATCGAGCAACTCATTGGTGATGGCTTGCTGACGACTCTTGTTGTACTGCAAGTTCAATTCACGCAATAGTTCATCGGCATTATCCGTAGCTGTCTGCATGGCCACCATACGGGCGGCATGCTCGCTGGCATTGCTATCAAGCAGAGCTGTATAGATAATGAGATGTGCATACTTAGGGATTAGCTTGCTCAATACGGTTCTCATATCAGGCTCAACGATGAAGTTGTCATTCAGCGGCTTTGCGCTAATGTCAGTCTCACGTGTTTGCTGTCCCTTCTGCTGCAGATACTCAACCGCCTGACGGGTAACGATGTTGGTTGTCAGGTCGCGCTCATGATCACGCTTCAACTCACTTTCTATGTCGATAGGCATAATGGTCTTGCGTGTGAGAATCTGACTGCCCGCACTCTTGAAGTGATGGTAAATCATCTCAACGCGATCAATCTCGCCCTTAGCATACATTGTGCCCACCTCTCTTGCAATCTCTATGCATTGAGCTGCATTAGGCTTGTCTGCCAGTTCGTTGAAATCGCCAGCTGGTTTGAAACCGAGTTTCTGCACTTTCTCTGCCACTTTTCGTCCTATAGGATAGATAATGATATTCTCCTTACCCAAGTCCTGATAAGAGTCTATTGCCTGTTGCATCTGCTTGATGATGTTGGCATTGAAACCACCACAAAGACTGCTGTTGCTCGCAAAGACCAACAGAGCCACACGCTTTACAGGACGTTCTTCCGTAAACACATTGTGGGCATCAACCTCAGAAGCAAGAAATGTCTTCAGAATATGCTCAAGCATGGTTTCATAGGGCAACATGTTCTCTATCATCACCTGAGCGTGATGCAACTTTGACGACGCAACCATCTTCATAGCACTCGTAATCTTACGGGTGCTATTCACGCTGGCTATTCTGCCTTTAATCTCTTTAAGTGAAGGCATTTAATTTTCAATTTTAAGTTATGAGTTATGAATTTTGAGCTACAACATACTGACAAGCAATATGCTGTAACTCAAAGACATAATTTTTTTACTTATATGTACCTGCGATATCAGCCATAACAGCCTCTATCACCTTTGTGGTCTCATCGTCTATCTTACCGCTGCCCAAGGTGTCGATAACCTCCTGATGGGTAGAACGGAGCTTGTCGAGGAAGGCATCCTGACACTCGCGAATCTTGTCAACAGGCACATTGTGCATCAAGCCGTGTGTACCGCAATACAGGATGGCTATCTGCTCGCCTACTGGCATTGGAGAATATTGTGGCTGAATGAGCAACTGAGTGTTCTTACGGCCACGGTCGAGAGTCATCGCTGTAACGGCATCCATATCGCTTGAGAACTTTGAGAAGCTCTCCAACTCACGATACTGTGCTTGGTCAATCTTCAGAGTTCCGGCAACCTTCTTCATTGACTTAATCTGAGCAGAACCACCCACACGTGACACTGAGATACCTACGTTGATAGCAGGACGGAAACCTTGGTTGAACAGGTCGCTCTCAAGATATATCTGACCATCGGTAATAGAAATAACGTTGGTTGGAATATATGCTGACACGTCGCCTGCCTGTGTCTCAATAATAGGCAAAGCGGTAAGTGAACCACCACCTCTTACATGACCCTTCATACATTCTGGCAGGTCGTTCATCTGCTCAGCCACTTCCTGCTGCTCATTAATCTTGGCAGCACGCTCAAGCAAGCGTGAGTGGAGATAGAACACATCACCAGGGTATGCCTCACGACCAGAAGGACGACGAAGGATGAGTGACACCTCACGGTAGGCAACAGCCTGCTTAGACAGGTCGTCGTAAACCACAAGAGCTGCATGACCACGGTCACGGAAATACTCACCTATGGCTGCACCAGCAAATGGTGCATAGTACTGCATAGCTGCAGGATCGGCAGCAGTAGCAGAAACGATAATTGTATATGGCAGAGCGCCACGCTCTTTCAGGTTCTGAACCAAAGCGGCAACAGTAGATGCCTTCTGGCCAATGGCCACATATATACAATATACTGGTTTGCCTGCTTCGTAGAAACTCTTCTGATTGATGATGGTATCTATGGCAATAGCGGTCTTACCTGTCTGGCGGTCGCCAATGATAAGCTCACGCTGTCCTCTACCAATAGGAATCATTGAGTCAACAGCCTTAAGACCTGTCTGAAGAGGTTCCTTAACCGGCTGACGATAAATCACACCAGGAGCCTTGCGGTCGAGAGGCATCTCGAAAGAGTTGGTAAGGTCAATATCACCCTTACCGTCGATTGCCTGTCCCAGTGGATTAATAACACGGCCAAGCATATTGTCATTAACGCGGATAGAGGCAATGCGCTTGGTACGCTTAACAACCATACCCTCTTTAATGCCCGATGTTGTACCGAGAAGCACACAACCCACGTTGTCTTCCTCAAGGTTCATCACAATAGCCATGGTGCCATTCTCAAACTCCAGAAGCTCATTGGCCTCAGCATTGCGCAAACCATAAATACGAGCCACACCATCGCTTACCTGAAGTACGGTGCCCACCTCGTCGAATTTCGCGCTGTCGCTGATTCCCTTTAGTTGTTCAATCAGAACCTGAGAAACTTCACTTGGTTTAATTTTATCTGACATGTTATAGTTCTTTTAGTTGACTTATATACTTGAACTTGTATACTCGTAACATTTAACTCGTCTACTTGTTTACTCGTTTACTTGTCCACTCGTTTACTCGTCAACTTGTCTACTTTAAAAATAATTTACTTACTCAACTGCGAGAGTATAGTATTGAGTCTTGTCTTGACACTTGCATCCATGCGATAGGTGTCATACTCAAGAATGAAACCACCGATGATGTCGGCATCTACTTCTGTCTCAAACTCCACAGTTCCATTCGTATTACTCTCAACCAACTGCTTCATCTTCTGCTCTACGGCAGGAGAAACGGTTGCAGCAGTTGTGAGTTTTCCGCGGATGATGTTCTTCTGCTTTCTATAAAGAGTGATATACGAATTAGCCATGAATTGCATCACGCTCTCACGGTCTTCCTTGATTACAAGGTTGATAAAGCTTTCGGTTAGCTGACTTACATCGCCACCGGCTGCTGTTTTCAGAAGCATAGCCTTATTTTCCTTTGAGAGCATGGGATTGTCTATCGTAAACTTCAACTCAGGTACGGAAATATAGCTCTGTGCAAGTGTTTGCATCTCGCTATATACCTTATCCTCAAGTTTGGCATCCACACTACACTTGAGCAGTGCACGGGCGTATCTCACCGATATTACTCCAACATTCATAACTATAATTATTTATTATCAGAGGAAGAGACCTCATCCAGCATACGGTCAATCAAATCCATCTGGGCCTTATCGTCGGCAAGCTTGCCACGAACAACCTTTTCTGCAATACCAACGCTGAGCACAGCCACCTGATTGCGAATGGCATCAAGAGCTGCCTGCTTCTCGCTATCAATCTCAGCACGAGCCTCGCTGATAAGACGTGTGCCTTCCTCGCGTGCCTTCTGCTGAGCCTGCTCAACAATGGCATCACGGGTGGCAGCAGCCTCTTTCAATATATCAGCCTGCTTCTGACGTGCCTCCAATAAGATAGCCTCGCCCTCTTCCTTAATGTTGGTTAGACGCTCTGATGCCTCATGTGCTTTCTTAAGACTTTCGTCTATATAAATTTTGCGCTTCTCTACCATATTAACGATGGCAGGGAAACCAAATTTTGAAAGCACAAAGAACACTACCAGAAACGCTAAAGTCATCCAGAAAAGAAGACCAAGGTCAGGGGTTAGTATTGATGGCAAATTAAGTGAATCCATTTGCTGTTATTTAAATTGCAACTCTTATGTTTAGATAAGGAATGCACATGCTGCGATGGCGAAAAGAGCACAACCCTCAACGAAAGCTGCTGTAAGAATCATGTTTGTCTGAATCTTACCAGTTGCCTCTGGCTGACGAGCGATAGCATCCATTGCACTACCACCAATCTTACCAATACCCAAACCAGCACCGATTGTTGCTATACCTGCTCCAAGACCACAGCCAAGCTCTGCCAGACCTTCAGCTGCCAATAATAATGTTGAAATCATAATCTAAAAGTTTTTTATTTGTTATTAAATATTTTATTACTAATTAATTTATTCTGCGTGTTCCTCTACATGTGCCAAACCTATGAATACTGAACTTAGAAGCGTAAACACGTATGCCTGAACAAAGGCAACAAGCACTTCAAGAGCATACATGAACAGCAACATTACGATACTGAAAAGGTTCATGGCCTCTCCACCAATAACTCCAAGAGTAGTACCAAAGAAGATTACACATGTGAAGCTGAGCATAACGGCATGGCCGGCCATCATATTTGCGAAGAGACGAATCATCAGCGCAAAAGGCTTGCTTATTATTCCGAAAAGCTCTATTGCTGGCATAAGAGGTATTGGGAACTTAAGCCACCATGGAACATGTGGATTGAAGATATCTTTCCAATATAACTTATTTCCAAACAAGTTGATGGCAAGCATCGTACAAAGAGCAAGGAACAAGGTGACATTAATATTTCCTGTTACGTTTGCTGCTCCTGGTATCAATCCCAACAGATTGGTTGTGAAGATGAAGAAGAAGAGAGTAAGCAAAAATCCTGCATACTTCTTATACTGATGCTCGCCAACGTTTGGACGAATTACATCATCATGTATATACATCACAAGCATCTCCATTACACCAACGATACCGCTTGGTGCTGCACTTGTCTCATCACGCTTTTTGTACCATCTTGCACATGACAGGAATAATACAAGCAACAATATAACCGTAAGCATAAGCTGAGCTACGAGCTTGGTGATACTCAAGTCGAGCGGACGCTCAGAGGTGCCATCAGGCATCTTCTCATACACCTTATCATGATGATTCTCATCAAGATAGAATCCTTCGGGCAGAGTCTGAGTTGTACAGATATGCCATTCACCTGTAGCATTGCTTCTTATGATAACAGGCAAATGTATTGTTAAATGCGTGTCATTCCATGTAGCGAAATGCCAGTCATATGAGTCGGCAAGGTGATGTATAACCACCTCTGGGATATTTATCTCAACACCCTTACCTTCAGTACGTTTATTTATATCTGAATGCAACAGGTATAAAGAGCCACCAACTATGCCTGTAATGCCTAAACAGATTAGCAACATAATATAATGTTGCTTAATCCAGCGGATAATGCCTGGCAAAGGGTTCTTAAATTTTATTTTCATCTGTGAATTAATATTTTTAAATCATCAAGAGCGATTAGACAATCTCGCGAAATATACCGAATGATGTACAAGATGTATTACATAAAACGACATAAACACTAGGAAGAACTCGAGCATCGCCTCACGTCCACATATTATATAATATACAAACATCGTGGCTAAAGCCAAAAGCATTCTGAAACCTGATACTGCTGTATAAAACGTTGTCAGACTCTCAGGACTTTTTTTTGCCACAGCACGCCATATCAACGCATCTGCAGAAGTGAAGACGAGGGAGAACACAGCACTTACAATAAGCGGGATGTTAATACTCCATAACTTTAGGACTTGAACTAATATCAAACCCACAAAGTAAGCAAAAGCGGATATACAAATGCTCTGCTTGAAGTATCGCCAACTCAACTTGTCAATGTCTGCCATAATCACGAAATAATCTCTCGACTGAATTAATGACTTACAATTCCACACACAAGCTTACCTTGTTCTTCTTAATCTCAACAAATCCACTTTCTATCATAAGCTCATACTTGCCTGTGGGGGTCTGATACACCACCTTGCCTCTCTCGAGCAACGATATCAGCGGAGCGTGATTCTCAAGAATCTGAAACTCGCCACTACATCCGGGTACAGTAACTGATGTAACTGGACCTTCGAATTCAATTTTTTCTGGTGAAACTATCTTTAAACTTAAAGCCATAGTTGTTTGCTTTCTATGCTTGTTTTGCCTGTTCCATCAACTTCTTAGCCTTAGCCTTAACATCCTCGATAGTACCTACGTTGAGGAATGCCTGCTCTGGCAGATCGTCTACCTCACCATCAAGAATAGCATTGAAACCCTTGATTGTGTCCTCGATAGATACCATTACACCAGGTATACCGGTAAACTGCTCTGCAACAGTAAATGGTTGTGAAAGGAAACGCTGAACACGACGAGCGCGGTTTACTGTGAGCTTATCGTCGTCAGACAACTCGTCCATACCAAGAATTGCGATAATATCCTGCAACTCATTGTATCTCTGAAGAATCTGCTTTACTCTCTGTGCACAATCATAGTGCTCCTTACCAACAATCAGCGGATCGAGAATACGTGATGTACTGCCTAGTGGGTCAACGGCTGGATAGATACCAAGCTGGGTAATCTTACGATCGAGCACGGTTGTGGCATCAAGGTGAGTAAAGGTTGTAGCTGGAGCTGGGTCGGTCAAGTCATCGGCAGGCACATAAACAGCCTGTACTGATGTGATACTACCATTCTTTGTTGATGTAATACGCTCCTGCATGGCTCCCATCTCAGATGCCAATGTTGGCTGATAACCTACAGCTGATGGCATACGGCCAAGAAGCGCAGACACCTCTGAACCGGCCTGAGTGAAACGGAAGATATTATCAATGAAGAACAAGATATCTGCCGCCTTGCCATCCTGTCCATTATCACGGAATGTCTCTGCAACGGTAAGACCAGACAAAGCTACTGAAGCACGTGCACCTGGTGGCTCGTTCATCTGACCGTATACAAGTGTAGCCTGACTCTTCTTCAATTCCTCTGGGTCAACAAGACTCAAATCCCATTTTCCCTCATCCATAGCCTGACGGAACTTCTCGCCATAACGGATTACGCCTGACTCAATCATCTCACGGATAAGGTCGTTACCCTCACGAGTACGCTCTCCTACTCCAGCGAATACAGAGTAACCGTTATGTCCCTTAGCGATATTATTGATAAGCTCCATGATAAGCACGGTCTTTCCTACACCGGCACCACCAAACAAACCAATCTTACCACCTTTAAGGTATGGCTCAAGCAAGTCAATAACCTTGATACCTGTAGCAAGCATCTCCTTGCGTGTTGACAACTCATCAAAAGCTGGTGCTTCGCGATGAATTGGATATGCTCCCTGCATATCAAGCTGTTTCATACCATCAATAGGCTGACCAATAACGTTCAGCATTCTACCCTTAACCTGTTCTCCTGCTGGCATCTGTATAGGTGCACCCATAGCTACAGCCTCTAATCCACGCTTCAAGCCATCTGTATTATCCATAGCCACACAACGAACAGTATCTTCACCAATGTGCTGCTGCACCTCTACAATGAGTTCGCGTCCGTTACCACGGTCAATCTTCAGGGCCTCATGAATCTTAGGCAACACTTTCTCTGCATCAGCACCTGCTGTGTCAAAATATACGTCAATAACAGGTCCGATAATCTGAGAAATGTGTCCAATAATCTGTGACATAATTTTATATTTTATTTTTTAATTATCTATTCTTCTTCAATAGTTGTGCAAAGTTAGCAATTAAATCGCTATTTCCACCAATATGCACCGCTTTATATTCAAAGGAAATGCATTTTAATACATTTTTATATCATAAATTGATATTTCAACGTATATGCGCAAACTAAATACTTAACTCGTCAAGTACTTTTATCAGTTTCATATCCAAAGGTTTGTCTGTACGGATGGCATCGCTGAAAGGAACATAAACAATCTCGTTATTGCGCACTCCAACCATGACATTACGCTGTCCTTGCATAATGGCTTCTATTGCTCCAACACCTGTGCGGCTGGCAAGGATACGGTCATGAGCAGTTGGGCGTCCGCCTCTCTGAAGATGGCCAAGAATAGAAACACGCACATCAAACTCAGGGAATTCCTTTTTCACACGGTCTGCATAGTACAGAGCACCGCACTTTGGACTCTCTGACACAATAACAATACAAGACTTCTTTGACTTTCTGATGCCTCGCTCCATGAAACGTGCCAACTGGTCAACATCGGTAGAGTCTTCTGGTATGATTGCAGCTTCGGCGCCACATGCTATGGCTGAATTCTGAGCAAGGAAACCTGCGTCGCGACCCATTACCTCGACAAAAAAAATTCTTTCGTGGCTCTGAGCTGTATCTCTAATACGGTCAACACAATCCATAATAGTATTCATAGTTGTGTCATAGCCAATTGTCGAATCTGTGCCATAAAGGTCGTTATCGATAGTTCCAGGCAATCCGATACATGGGAAATCATACTCTGATGCGAATATCTTAGCACCTGTAAGCGAGCCATTACCACCTATAACAACAAGGGCATTGATTTCCTCACGCTGCAATGTCTCATACGCCTTCTGCATGCCTTCTGGAGTCATAAACTCCTTGCTGCGCGCACTCTTTAGGATTGTTCCTCCTTGCATAATGATTCCACTGACATTCTCAGTGGTAAATGGTTTAACCTCACCATTTATCAAACCATCAAAACCACGGTAAATACCTTTGATATTAAAGCCATTGCATATTCCTGCACGGGTAACGGCCCTAATTGCAGCATTCATACCTGGAGCATCACCTCCAGAGGTAAGTATTCCTATTGTTTTTATCTTTTTTGCCATAAATATTTTTTTATAACCAGAAATTACACATGGTGAATTGAGCAATTGACATTAAGAGAAGAAATAAACTTCTGCCCAAAGCATTAAAAAGCCTATTAGCCAACCTGCAGCAACCTTCAACGTGCAGTTTTTCAAATACCACCCGATACGCACATGCTCCATTTTCATGAGGGCGATTCCACTTGCATTAGCAAAACAGAACAGGCAACTGCCAACAGCAGTTGTATATGCCACTATCTTCCAAAATGCTCCGTTTTGCACAAAATTGGACATATAATCAGCATCAACCCACTGTGCCAACTGATACTCTTCCACCACATGATACATGGAAATGTTTGTCATTGCAATGGCAAAAGAATCGACAAATCCACTCAACAGACCGGATATAAGACCAACTATCCATACATTATGGATATTATAATCAAACCATTTTGACACCTCGCCAAAGGCTCCTGTCTCGTATACTACTCCTAACGCAAGGGTAATACCCAAAACAAAAAGTATCTGCTGCATACTGCCATATTGCAAAGCCACAGGCACTCTCCTGTTCGTCATTTGATCTGCATCCATAAGGCGGCGGTTAAACACCTCATTAACAACCCACAGTACAGAAAGAACACATAATGCTCCAAGGAACGGGCTTAGCTTTGTGATAGTATGGAATGTTGGGATAAACCACAAGCCGCCAATTCCAACAAAAAGCATCGCATAACGCTGCCATCTGTTCAAGTTTGTGTCATCGCCTCTGTATGTAGACATTGACCATGCCACATCAAGTCTTTCTGGCAACTCCCTGCTTATCAAATAAGTTGGTATAGCCCATGCCGCAATAGCTGGCAGTGCCAAATATGCAGAGAAATTACTTGCTGTAACAAGTCCATCACCCCACATCGCCACACCTGTTGGCTCACCAATAACTGTAAAACATCCGCCTGTGTTAGCAGCAAGCATTATAGAAACACCCAACAGCATTCTCTGCTTGCGATTCTGCACAATATTATGCATAATAACAAGCATCATCACTGTTGTTGTAAGATTATCAAGATTTGCCGATATTACAAAAGTAACTAATGTGATTAGCCATATAAAACGCTTCGAGTTACGGGTGTGAACCCATTCTGATATAAAATCGAAACATCCGTTATTGTTTAGAATTTCTATAATAGCCATTGTAGCCAGCAGGAAGAGGACTATTGAGGCCGCCTTGCCTACATAAACCAGAAAAATATTACTATATATAAAATTCTTTATTTCACCGCCGACCGACTCGTTTAAGGCCAAGTATTCCAAAAACTCATGAGGATGCTCCCTCATTACAAAATCGGTACCGAAACATATATATAGTATCCAGCTTATTGCACAAATGAACATAGCAATAGCAGACTTATTGACATTAGAGATATAAGATGTTCCTATCAATAAGTATGCAAATAGTAATAGCAATACAATTATAAGCGTCATACCATATTATAATTTTCTACAAAGGTAGTAATCTTTATTCAAATGGCAATGAAATAAACAAGAAAAAAAAATATTCTTTAACTTGATTTATGCTATCGATATAAGAAAAACGTTTCTAATCAATCTTGAAACGCACAACAAGCGGCAAGTGATCGCTAAAGCCTTTTGACGAATAGCGATAACCAGTATATGTTCGGCGTGGTTTTACACCACCATACTTGTTATCATCTTCAAGAAGGAAAGGTGCATCAAAGACAGATGCCGAATGTAGTTTATGATGCAGTTGTGTGCTTATAAGAACATGGTCAAGACTTTCCCATTTCCCTTGAAAGCAATATGTTCCTTTTGCCCCATTTTTTCCTTTCGCAGAAACTGTTGCATTGATAAATCCATTATGATACAGATATTCTAAAGACCTATCATAATGATAGTCATTAAAATCTCCTGCCACAATAATCTTGGCATTTGCTGAAATAGCGCGTATGGAATCTACTGCTATCGTTATTTGTCTTGCAACCTCCATTCTGAAAGGTTCACTCTTGCTTTTGCCTGAGTAGCGGCTGGGAGCATGAACAACAAAAACATGTAAGGTATCATCTGTGATAATTCTGCCTGAAACATACAACACGTCACGTGTGGCATCATTCCCCTGTGGGGGATTCACCCTTATACTACGATGATTTATAGGCGAGAATGTAAAAGGAGAATATAGAAGGGCAACATCCAAACCACGTTCATCAGGTGAATCGGTGATAATATATTCATAACCGGCATTACGAAGGAGCGAGCGCTTTGTCAAGTCGCAAAGCACACTATCATTCTCAACCTCACATAATGCCACGATATCTGGAAGGCGAAATCCTGTGGAGTCTTCGCCACAGGCAATAATCTCCTTACCTATATTATTAAGTTTCTGCCAGTACCGCCACGGCTTCCATCGCCGTGGTGATTCTGGCAGAAACTCACTATCTTGTTTTTGACTGTCATGGCGGCAGTCAAACAAATTCTCGCAGTTCAGTTCTACGAAAGTTAGAAATGACGCGAGAATAAGTGTTAGCATACTTTCTCAAGTCGTTTCATCATAGCAAACATGAAGATTGCAGAGAGAATGCAGAGAACCACAAATACAGTCCATACAATCCACAATGGTATGCCGCCCCAAAGGAAGCCACCAACCATTACAAGCTGATTGCCGAGAGCTGTTGCTACAAACCATCCACCCATCATCATTCCCTTGAGATGTGGAGGTGCAACCTTAGATACAAATGAGATACCCATTGGAGAAAGAAGCAACTCTGCAAATGTAAGAACGAGGTAGGTATAGATAAGCAACTGTGGAGTAACATCAGCCACATGCATTGCCACCTTCTCGCCATTAACCATTTCCATTTGTGGCACTGGCAAACCGATAGAGCCAACAGCCATTACAACAAAGCCCAAAGCCGCGATAATCATACCGTAGGCAATCTTACGAGGCGCTGATGGTTCCTTGCCGCGCTTTGCAAGAGCTCCAAAGATAGCAAGAGAGATAGGAGTAAGAGCTACTACATAGAATGGGTTGAACTGCTGGAAGATAGGCGCACTAACCTTCACTGCACCATCCTGTGACATATATTGCCAGATAATGATGCCCAATGCTGCAGCAAATATAATAGCTGAAATAATCTTAGTCTGGGCTGTCTTACCCTGGAAGAGTGAGAAACCAGCATAAACCATTACAATAACACATACAAGGTTCCAAACATTAAAGGCAAGAGCCTCAACACCCTCTGAAGAACGAGATGTAAACTCGTCAGCGAAATATGTCAGTGTAAGACCATTCTGATGGAATGCCATCCAGAAGAAGATAACCACAGCAAACACAAGACACAAAGCTACTACACGTTGTTTGGTTTCTGCTGGAGAAAGTTTTTCAACCTCCACAGCAGTTGCGCTCTTATCGCCAGTCTTTTTCTTACCACCTTCAACATGAGAGAACAGCGGACGTGACAAGAAATAAATAGCGATAGACAATATCAGTGATGCACAAGCAACTGCAAAAGCAAAATGATAAGAATCATTAACACTGTATCCAAGATCTGTCTGTGCCCACTCCATAATCTTAATGGCAGCAGTAGGCGCAAACAGCGCACCAATGTTAATTGCCATATAGAAAATAGAGAAACCAGAGTCGCGCTTGTCTGCAAATTTAGGGTCATTATACAAGTCACCAACCATAACCTGCAGATTGCCTTTGAAAAGTCCTGTACCAAAACCAATTAGCACAAGAGCAGCAAACATAACTACAAGTGCGAGAGTATCGCCACCCATAGGAAGAGAGAGCAACAGATAACCGCCAAACATAATGGTTATACCAATAGTAACCATTTTGCCGAATCCAAACTTATCTGCCAACATACCACCTATAAGTGGGAAGAAATAAACAAACATGAGGAATGAACTATAGATAGTTCCTGCTACTCCAGCCTCAAGTCCAAAGTTAGCTCTTAAGAAAAGAGCGAATACCGCAAGCATCGTATAATAACCGAAACGCTCGCCAGTGTTGGCCAAAGCCAACGCATAAAGTCCTTTTGGTTGTCCTTCAAACATAATTATTTTATTTTAGAGTTGTTAGTTTTCATTATATCAAATAGATAGGTCAGTTTTACAACAATAGCATTGTTGTTGCTACGCCCAAAGAAATCCCTTTTACTGTTTCCGTAGATATCGCCAAGACCATAATAATATCTGCCTTCTAGCATAAAATGACCAACCTTGGGATGTGAGAACTCTACACCAAGGCCTCCAGCGATACCATAATCAAACTTGTTTTTTATAGCAAGTGTATCTTGTACTGCATCGCGTTGAGCACCAATTCGGTCAGCAGTGTTTCTGTCCTCATAATTAAAGTTGGATGTTATCTTATCATTAAGAAAGAAACCAACCTGCGGACCAACCTGAAAGAAAAACTGAAAGCCTTTGCGCTCACGTCCCCACCCCAACCTTGCAAAGATTGGCACTTGAACGTATGTAAGCTGGCGCTGAAACTCCTCTGGCAGTCCTGTCACTTTATTTATCACTGGCATATCCTCTGCCGTAAGAATATCCTCTTTCCAACCCATCTGAGTAAAGTTCACCTCGCCCACCAATGCACAGATGCTTTTAAAATACTTTTCACAAGTGTAGCGCACGGTAAGTCCTCCGGTAACACCACCAAGCATCTTCTGAGGAATCTCAGGATTGAATCCCACGTTGCTCATAACATAACCGCCATTAACGCCTATGCTCAGGTCACTTCTATAGTCACCTATTTGCGCCTTTGCCTCGAGTGCGTACAGCAGCGAAAGGCAAAGAGCAACAATTCCAAATACTCTTAAAATATGTCTATCCATTAATTCTATATTAAAATAATCAGAAAATAATGGTTTCTATACGATGGTTTGGCGTATAATGCACAAACAAAATACTCTGGTTTTGCAATCCGCCGCCTTCAACACGCTTAAACCCTAATGGAGTCTGTATAGGAGTAACCCCTACACGTCCTGGTGTTCCTACAAAATCCTGTCCATACATTTTCATGCCCTTAATGAAATAATAAGCATGATCAAAACCTGTTATAGCAGCGCGTGGCAGTTCCTGACGCATATCTGTATGGAAGTTCCAACGGTACTTTTGCTCAATGCGTGATGTGCGAGATGACAACGGATTTAAATAATAAGTTGATGGGATGTATGTGTCGAACTTATAATAATTATCAAGATTATAAGTAGTGTATTTCATCCACTCTGGATAACCAAACATGCTTATCTTTAAAGTGTCCACAGCTATAATTAAATTATTAAGCTTTGCGAATGCCACATTAAGTTCTGACGAGCGGGCAGAGTTTAGCACAACCACATTAGGCTTATTACGGTTGAAAGCATTTGAGAAATCTTTCTCTGATGAATTCAGATTAGTTATACTGAAACTACGGTTAAGCGAGCTAAGCTGACTGCGCAATGGCATTGTGAATTTGCCTTTATTGCTTGTTGCGTCATTACAATCTACAAAAACAACGTTATAGCCACTAAACTTATCTATAAAATGCTTCACTGCAGCTTCATTATATTCTGCATCAGACACACACACCTGAAAAAGATTCGGATTGTTATTTATTTCAGGTGTGGTAAGGAATGGCACAAGAAGCTTAATGTCATTTCGCATTGCGAAATCTGAAATAGGCTTTACATGCTTTGAGTAATAAGGACCAACAATAAGGTCACACTGTTTTGCACTTTCCTTATCAAGTATAGCACTGATATCAGTTGCTTCTTCAACATTCCATGCATGAATATCTACTGAGATGCCATCAAGTTTCAAGCTATCGCACGCCATAAGAATGCCACGATAATAATCAAGCATTTCTACTCCTGCAGCATTTTTATCGTGTAATGGCAACATTACGCCAATACGAATTGGGCGTCTGCGCATATCAGACCTGACTGGTTTGTCTGGTTCTTGCTCAACAACAGGCACTACCTTTTCCACTTTCCTCTCTATAGGATAAGGAATATTAAGTTTGTCTCCTTTCTTCAGTTCATATCCAGGCACTCCCATCTGTGGGTTAGCCATCATCAGGTCTTCTATTGATATTCCGTATGATTTGGCAATGCCAAAGATTGTCTCCTTGCGCTTTACCTTATGTATCTCACGTATCTTTACCTCCTGAGCCATTGATGTCTCTGCCACAAGAGCAACAAGAACAAGCAGGAAAAAATATCTTAAAAGTCTTATCATAATTCTTATATTTTCAGTATTCGCCTACAAAATTAGCAAAAAAGAGCGGATAAATCAACTTTATTCTGTAAATTTGCACAATATATTTTATTTAAGGATGAGAATAAGAGCATTTATTATAACCCTGTTATTATTTGTATTGCCTACAATGGTTCTTGCCGATTTCAGCCCCACGGCATATTACACTGTTGATGATCAGGCAATGGAGTCAACCGATTTCATTAACGATGCCCAAGCACCATTAACCGTAACCTTCAAAGCCAATCCGTCAAACCTTGGCAATGCTAGCCCCGCCTACGAGTGGAGGTTTACTAAAGAAGGAAGTCAAGAACCTTTCATGGTAAGATATGAGGAAGAAACTACCTTCGAATTTGTAGAATCTGGTTCTACAAGCGTTGCCTTATATGTTACTTACGACAGTAATACCGAACCCGAGCTGATATCAACGATAAAAGTGAGTATTAGCATCAGTCTGCTTGAAATGCCTAATGCCTTCTCGCCCAATGGTGATGGCGTGAACGATATTTATAAGGCAAAGGACAACCACAAGAGCATAATAGAGTTTCATGCATACATCTTTAACAGATGGGGACAGAAAATCTACGACTGGACAGATATTAATGGCGGCTGGGATGGCACTCATAACGGCAAACAAGTTGCCGCAGGCGTATATTTTGTACTTGTGAAAGCCAGAGGGGCCGATGGCAGGAAATATAATATCCGACGTGATGTCAACATCCTTAGAGATTACATCGAGGAAGGAGCATCTAACAACCCATAGTGCAAGGAAAGGCAATAAGACATGAAGAATGAAACAGAAAAAATAAATGTCTGGGGAGCAAGAGTACACAACCTTAAGAATATTGACGTAGAGATTCCCCGCAACTGCCTTACTGTAATCACCGGTCTATCGGGGTCAGGTAAATCATCACTTGCCTTCGACACCATATTTGCCGAGGGACAGCGAAGGTATATAGAGACATTTTCTGCTTACGCAAGGAATTTCCTTGGTGGAATAGAGCGTCCTGATGTTGACAAGATAACAGGACTAAGTCCCGTCATAAGCATTGAGCAGAAAACCACCAACAAAAATCCGCGCTCAACCGTAGGCACAACAACAGAAATCTACGACTTTCTCCGATTATTATTCGCTCGTGCAGGAAAAGCATACAGCTATGCAACGGGCGAAGAGATGGTGAAATACACAGAAGAGAAAGTTGTGGAAATGATACAAAACGACTATGCCGGCAAGAAGTTCTTGATACTCTCTCCTATTGTACGAAGCCGCAAAGGACATTACAGAGAACTTTTTGAGAGCATGCGCCGAAAAGGTTATCTCCATATTCGCATTGATGGCAAGGTACAGGAGATTATCCAAGGCATGAAGGTTGACAGATACAAAAACCACAATATTGAGGTAGTTATAGACAGACTGAGTCTGCCATCTAATGATTCTGCCAAAGACAATAGCGCAGCCAACGAGCGTTTGAGGAAAACTGTAACAACAGCCATGAAACAAGGCGACGGGCTGATTATGATACAAGACAAAGACACAGGCGAGATAAAATATTTCTCAAAACGCCTCATGTGCCCTACTACGGGCATCTCATACAGCGACCCTGCACCAAACAACTTCTCTTTCAACTCACCTCAAGGCGCATGCGAGAAATGTAAAGGCCTTGGATATATAAATGAGATTGATCTTGAGAAGGTTATACCCAATAAGAATCAAAGCATTTACGAAGGTGCTATAGTTCCTTTAGGCAAATACAAAAACCAGATGATATTCTGGCAAATAGATGCCATATTAGAGAAATACGAATGCAACATTAAAACAAATATTGAGGAGATACCAGAAGAGGCCATAAGCGAGATATTATATGGTTCGCTTGAAAATGTAAGAATAAAGAAAGAGCTTGTACATACATCTACCGACTATTTTACAAGTTTTGACGGCATAATAAAATATCTTCGCAGTGTGATGGACAACGACGACTCTGCGAATGGACAGAAATGGGCCGACCAATTTCTTGCTGTATGCAAATGCCCGCAATGCGATGGTCAGCGCCTAAACCGCGAGGCATTATCTTATAAGATTTGGGACAAGAACATAGCCGAACTAGCCAACATGGATATCAGCGAGTTAAACCTATGGCTTAATGAGGTTGAAGCCCACCTTGACAACCAGCAAAAGCAAATAGCATCAGAGATATTAAAAGAAATACGCACCCGCATCAGTTTCCTATTGGATGTCGGTTTAGATTATCTGTCATTAAACAGACAGTCAGCAAGTCTTTCTGGTGGCGAGAGCCAAAGAATAAGACTCGCCACGCAAATAGGATCACAGCTGGTTAACGTATTATACATTTTAGACGAGCCAAGCATCGGACTACACCAAAGAGACAATGACAAACTAATAACCTCGCTGAAACAACTCAGAGACATTGGCAATTCCGTGATTGTGGTTGAACACGACAAGGATATGATGCTTGCCGCCGACTATATTATTGACATTGGTCCGCATGCTGGCAGGAAAGGCGGCGAGGTAGTTTATCAAGGCACACCGCAAGACATGCTTAAAGAGGATTCATGTGTCAAGACACTTACCATTGACTATCTCACAGGAGCAAAAAAAATAGAAGTACCATCATCACGCAGAGAGGGCAATGGCAAATCCATCATTATCAAAGGAGCTTGCGGCAATAACCTGAAGAATGTTGACGTGGAGTTTCCCCTTGGCAAGCTGATTGTGGTAACAGGCGTGAGTGGTTCTGGCAAGTCAACACTTATAAACGAGACCTTGCAGCCAATACTAAGTCAACATTTCTACAGGTCGCTAAAAAAGCCTATGCCTTTTGCAAGCATCGACGGCATTGAGAATATTGACAAGATTGTGAACGTAGACCAGAGCCCTATCGGCAGAACTCCACGCTCTAACCCTGCCACATACACAGGTGTCTTTAGTGATATCCGCTCTATGTTTGTAAATCTGCCAGAAGCAAAGATGCGCGGCTACAAGCCTGGACGATTCTCGTTCAACGTGAAAGGCGGACGTTGCGAGGCATGTGGAGGCAACGGCTACAAAACCATCGAGATGAACTTCCTTCCCGACGTTATGGTTCCTTGTGAGGCATGCCGTGGCAAACGTTACAACAGAGAGACGCTTGAAGTAAGATATAAAGGCAAGTCTATTGCCGATATTCTCGACATGACAATAAACCAGGCTGTTGAGTTTTTTGATAATGTGCCCGACATACTTAGAAAGATCAAGACAATCCAAGAGGTTGGCTTAGGTTATATTAAGCTGGGGCAACCATCGACAACTCTCTCTGGCGGTGAGAGCCAGCGAGTGAAACTGGCCACTGAGCTGAGCAAGAAAGACACGGGAAAAACACTTTATATATTGGACGAGCCCACTACGGGTCTTCACTTTGAAGACATCAGAATCTTAATGGAGGTAATCCAAAAGCTTGTAGACCGTGGCAATAGCGTTATTATCATAGAGCACAATCTTGACGTCATTAAATTAGCCGACCATATAATTGACATGGGATTGGAAGGCGGAAAAAACGGAGGAACAGTCTTGATTACTGGCACACCTGAAGAAGTTGCCAAATCGGGAATAGGATACACGTCGACGTTTATCAAGCAGGAACTCAACCTATAATTAATGCAAAACAACAGATTAATTATATTAATAATATGTATACTGACAGCATTAAACATAAATGCTATCAGGAACTGTATTTTATCGCCTAAGATAAAAACGGCACAGGCCGTAGTAAACCAAGACTGGCTATCGCCACCTGTTATGGTTTTAGGCAGCGACGACAAACTAAAAATAAGTTTTGACGAACTATCCCACGATTATCATCGTTTTATATATAATATCGTGCATTGTGAAGCCGACTGGACACTCTCTGAGGAACTCTTTGAGAGTGATTTCCTTGAAGGATTCAACAATAATCCCATTGAGAATTATCAGAATTCCATTAACACCAACACTCTTTATACCCACTATCAGGTTGAGATTCCAAATGATAGATGTCAAATAAAGATGAGCGGAAATTACATGCTTAATGTAATTGATGAAGATACCGATGAGAAAGTATTAGAGATAAGATTTATGGTTGTTGAGCCTTTAATGAAATTAGGATTAGAGGTTACTACTAATACAGACATTGACGTAAACAACAGACACCAGCAGATATCCATGGAGCTAAACTATGCTGGCATAAACATTACAAACCATGAGGAGCAAATCTACACTGTGGTGACGCAAAACTCTAGAGACGATAATCAGAAAATTAATATTAAGCCCAACATGAATACTGGGCGCGGACTAAAATGGATTCACAACCGCGACTTTATATTTAAGGCAGGCAATGAATACCACAAATATGAGGTTCTGGCTTTGTCCCACCCCACCATGGGTATCGACAAAATATCATGGGACGGCAATAACTATCAAGTATTCCCATTCATCTGTGAGCCAAGAATAAATTATTTATACGATCAGGATGCCAACGGCGCTTTCTATATTCGCAATAGCGACAATTTCGAGAACGACATCACAAGCGATTATGTTGTGGTAAACTACATGCTAAAAACTCCTAAGCTGCAAGGAGGCGACATATACATTGACGGTAATTGGACAGAATCAGCAGATAAAGACAACTACATGATGCTATATGATGACAATGAAAAGGCATACAAAGCAACCATAGTGCAGAAACAAGGTTATTACTCATATCAGTTTCTGCAAGCGACTGGGGATGGCAAGTATGATATTCCAGAAACAGAGGGCAGTTACTACCAGACAGAAAACCGATATCAGGCCTATGTCTACTACCGTGTTCCAGGCGCCCGCACATGGCGGTTAGTTGCCTATAGGCAGGTATTGTTTAACCCTTGATTTTCGAGCGGTAATCTTCTGGTGTCATGCCAAACATCATCTCAAATACCATTCTATAATAATCAGCAGACACAAAACCACACTCTGCCGATATTTCAGCAATGCTCTTATCTAAGTCTTTAAGCATATCACAAGAGTTTTTAAGTCTGAGCGCAACAACTAAATGTCTCGGATTCTTGTAAATATTTGCTGATATGATCTCACAGAACTCAGAAACTGGCAATTTACATTTTAAGCTCAAATCATGTAAAGACACAAAGTCACCGCTCTCCACCTCAGGCATGATGTCAAGCATAATGCCTACAAATCTTTCATCTAAGTCGACCCTTGCATTATCACCCTCAGTCTCTTGGGTCACAGGAGCAAGAATCTCATATTTATATGAATCACATCGTCTTGCAAAATTCTTTATGCGCTTCCATATCTCCTGCTCCTCATTATGTTTTCTTACCTTTATCTTATAATTCTTGTTGTAGTAAACAACATTGAAAATCACAAGAAGCGAAATAACAATTACAAGAAGCGAATAAAGACCAGTAGTTCTCCACCATGGCTCATCAATATTAATATTTATAGCCAATGGCTCACCCTCCCATTGGTTAGGATACATTGATGCCAAAACCTCTACTTTATATTGACCTGGCAGCAATCCCATGAGCTGCAGATGCAAGAATCCATTCTCATCCACCAGACCATCAGAATTATAGTAAGACAATACTCTCCATTCATTCTGTATACCCAAGACTCTCACCTTATAATATGTCTGTATCGGTCTGTAATAGTTAAGGCTCGAGAATGTCAGACCTACAGAATTGTGATTGTAGTTCAAGTGTATATCTCTTGTTATATACACAGCCTTATCTATTATTTCCTCCCCTTCTAATTTCGTTCCGGCAAAAATCTCATTACCATTAACATGCAGTTTTACAAGTTGTGGAGAAATATGCAGTGGACTTGATACAAGTGTATGAAAATTAGGATTAAACACAAAAACATGATCTTCTGCCTGCATTGCTATTGTTCCGTCGTCTTCCACCTTCAATGCTCTTCCATTGAAAAATGCGTCTGTCGGAACATTGTCTGACTCTATATAACTATTGATATGCAACACTGAGTCCGAGCGGATAACAACGCAAGAGATACCATTACTTGTACTTGCCCAGATGTTATGATTATCATCCTCAACAATAGAATGAATCACCTCATTCATCAATCCATCCTTCTTTGCAAGAACAGTTGGTTCGTCAATGCCGGTTTTGTATATCTTGATGCCTGTATAAGTGCCTACCCATGTCCAGCCTCTGCTGTCCTTATACGCGCAATTCACATTCTTACCATAAGAGGCAACATCTAAAATATCCATATTGTCCATCATTATGGCATATTCGTTGGCCTTAGGGTCCTCCCATGTCAAAGCTAAAAATGGTGATGGCACAGGACGAGAATATAACAAACCGCGTTTTTCTGTACCAATCCACATACCACCCTGTTTGTCAAATTGCAGCACATTTATATCAGTAAGCAGCATTGTACCATTAAGAAGTCTCAGTTCTCTGAAATTTCTTATAATGCCAGTCTCAAGATTATATGTCCAGTAGCCATATGCCGAAGCAATATACAAAGAACCATTATAAACTGCCATATTGTTAAGCTTATAATTAAGTTCCATAATCTTGGTCCAATATCCTGTTGAGATGTCGAGCCACATAAGAATAGCTCCTTTTTGTCCATTTCGTATTTGGAATATCTTGCCATCATGCTGTTTGATGACAGATGTCTTGGCGTAATCAGCTACACTCTCACCATCATATGCCTTAGACATATACTCCAATTCACATGTATTCAGATTATAGCAAGCCACCTCGCCATTGTCATAAAAGCACAAAGCCTTATCCTTAGTGGCATCAAAATCCTGTAATTGCCTGCCTATGGGAATCGGAATATTTATATTTCCTCCCTTACCATATAGTTTGCCTTCTGATACTATCCACAATTCGCCAGAAGAATCTACAAACATATCGTCAACATTGCGCATATAGCCCTCTGCCTCAAATATGCTTTTTATATTGTGCACATTAACCTCTTTTTCAAGGTCAACACAAGTAACCGTCTGTTTATTTTTCAGCCATATACGTCTGTTTTTATCAAAATACAGATGATAGTTTCCGGTATAGCCCTCCAACGTGTAAACATCACCTGTACCGGAATCGATATACGAGAACTTTGCTCCGTCGTAAATATTTATATGCCCTAATGTTGTTACAATGATTCTGCCAGATTCCGTGCATAATATGGTTTGAGCACTATTATCAATAAGTCCGTCAGAAGCATTTATTATCTTAAAGGTTCTTTTATCATCAATCGCTTTTGCTCCCATGGCATAAAATACCATAAGAACCATAATGCTTATATAATAAAAATATCTGTTCATTGGCCAAAGTTTAATCGTTGGCAAAGTTAATAAAAATGTATTTCATAACCAAATAAATAATCAATGATATATAAAATGAAAAGAAATATATTTTTTCATTTGCCCTCATCATTCATCATCCAACGTTAATCGTTAATCGTTCATCGTTCATCATTCAACGCTCATCGTTCAACGTTCATCGTTCCTATATCAGAAAAACAAAAAAGGGAAGCTTTTTACTTCCCTTTTGTCGAGGTGACAGGACTCGAACCTGCGACAGCCTGGTCCCAAACCAGGAACGCTACCAACTGCGCTACACCTCGGTTGCATTAACTCAGATGTTGTTCCTTTTGTTTTGCGGTTGCAAAGGTACGAACTTTTTCTGGTTCCTGCAAATTTTTTCGCAATTATTTTATAATATTTTGTTCAACAAATATTTTTTTCAGTATCATGACGCCTCTTTCCACCTGTTCTTCGGTATGATTTGACATCAAAGCGAATCTTACCAAGGTGTCCTGAGGAGCGCATGCTGGTGGTATTACAGGGTTGATAAACACGCCTGCATCGTAAGCCAATTTTGTAACAAGGAATGTTTTCTCTACGTCATGTACATAAAGAGGTATGATTGGGCTTTCTGTTTCACCAATCTCGAATCCCTCCTCACGGAATCTCTTCAAAGCATATTTTGTCACCTTCCACAAGTTCTCAAGAATCTGCGGCTCGCTCTTCAGAATATGCAGAGCCTCCATCGCAGCAGCAGTAGCAGCTGGTGTATTAGATGCACTGAAGATATAAGTACGGCTTGTATGACGCAAGAAATTAATTGTATCAAAATCTCCAGCAATAAATCCGCCAATACTTGCGAGTGACTTTGAGAATGTTCCCATAATCAAGTCAACCTCATCTGTAAGTCCGAAATAATCGCACACACCTCTACCCTGACGGCCGAACACGCCAACGCCATGGGCCTCATCAACCATGATTGAGCAGTTGTACTTCTTCTTCAGCTCAACAATCTCAGGCAACTTACACAAATCGCCCTCCATAGAGAACACGCCATCAACAACAATCAGCTTAACAGCATCATAAGGGAGTTTTTTGAGAACATTCTCCAAATCCTCCATGTCGTTATGCTTGTAGTGCAACTGTCTTGCAAATGAGAGTCGGCGACCATCAATAATACTTGCATGATCTCTATCATCACATATTATATAGTCACCACGGCCAACAACCATTGCAATAACGCCAGAGTTTACTGTAAAACCTGTAGAGAAGCATAAGCTGTCATCCTTGCCCACAAACTCTGCCAGTTCTTTCTCCAACTGCACATGAAGATCAAGTGTTCCATTGAGGAAACGGCTTCCGGCACAACCTGAACCGTACTTGTCAAGAGCCTTCTTTGCGGCGTCTATGATTCGCTGGTCGCCTGTTAAACCTGTATATGCGTTTGAGCCAAACATAAGAACATTATGGCCGCCCATCTCCACTTCAGTACCTTGCTTACTTGTAATCTCGCGGAAATAAGGATATACATCTGCCTCCATGAACTTCTGTGGCACACGATAATTCTTGTATCTTTCTTGTAACTGTCCCATATAAATATAAATAGGTATAGGATTTCGACTTAATGTTTACAGATTGCAAAGGTACACATTTTTTATCAAACATAACATAAAAATCTTAATAAATGTATGTTTTATGGTTTTTTAGTTGCCAAACCCCAAAAATTAAAGAGTATTTTTGTATCTTTGTAAGCATTATGACAAATAGGAAAAGCGTAGTGTTCATCCTGAATCCTAAATCAGGTACCAACAACAAGGAATCAATACCCCAAATAATCAGCAGCACACTTGACAAGGATAAATTTGACTATCAAGTGCGCCTCACTGAATATGCCGGCCATGCAGCCGTCATAGCAAAAGAGTGTGCTGAGCAGGGCATTGACATCGTTGTTGCTGTAGGAGGAGACGGCACTGTAAATGAAGTGGCACGCTCTCTGGTACACACAGAGACGGCACTGGGCATTATCCCTTGCGGTTCAGGCAATGGCCTTGCAAGACACCTGTGCATTCCTATAGACGTAAAGAAATCTATCAACATCATCAACGAGTGCAACATTGAGAAACTCGACTACGGAATAATCAACGGTCTGCCATTCTTCTGCACATGCGGAATGGGATTCGACGCTTTCATCAGCTTTAAATTTGCCGAGGCCGGCAAGAGAGGTCCAATCACTTATGTGGAGAATGTTCTGAAGGAAGGATTGAAATACAAACCAGAGATATACGAAGTGGAAGACGACACTGGCACAAGGAAATACAACGCCTTTCTCATTGCCTGCGCCAACGCCTCACAATATGGCAACAATGCATACATAGCCCCTCATGCATCAATGAGCGACGGACTAATGGATGTAATTATAATGGAGCCGTTTACTGCATTCGATGCACCGCAGATTAGCTTTGACATGTTCAACAAGACGCTCGACAAGAACTCAAAAATCAAGACTTTCAAGGCTAAGAAAATCCACATCAAGAGAAGCAAGCCTGGTGCCATCCATTACGACGGCGACCCTATAATGACAGATTGCGAAATTGACATTCATATAGAGAACAATGGCATAAAGATTTTAACCAACCCCTATGCGGAAGACCCAGACAAGCAGCCTAACTTCTTGCTTAACGCATTCTCTGATTTTTTCAATAACATAAACAATGTGCGTGAAGATATTGAGAAGAAAAGAAAACGCATACAGGCAATTAACAAGGTGATGCTCAGGAAACTAACACAAACAAAGAAATAGCAGATGGACACCAACGAACTTATCCCCGTAGTTGACGAAGCAGGGAATATTATCAACGCTGCTACAAGACAGGAGGCACACAACGGCAGCAAGATACTCCACCCTGTTGTGCATTTGCACGTTTTCAATAGTCAAGGCGACATCTACCTTCAAAAGCGTCCAAACTGGAAACAAATACAACCTAACAAATGGGACACCGCTGTTGGCGGACATGTTGACTTTGGAGAGAATATAGAGATGGCCCTTAAAAGAGAAACAGCCGAAGAATTGGGCATCACAGAATTAAACGCTGAATTAATATGCAGTTACGTCTTTGAAAGTGAGTGCGAGAAAGAATTAATATATGTCCATAAGGTTGTTTACGATGGCGAAATCAAACCAGACACTAACGAACTGGACGGTGGCAGATTCTGGCAACAGGAAGAGATTAAAGCCAATATCGGCAAAGGTGTCTTCACTCCTAATTTTGAATCAGAATACAATAAGTTCTTCGTATGCAAACAATAATTGCCCTTATTATTACAGCATGTGCTGTGGGTTATGCCGCAACAAGAATAGTCAAGACAATAAAGCAGCACAACAACCCATGTTATGGCTGTAAAGGATGCGAATTACGCGAGCAAATAAGGAAAAACCAAGCCGCAAAAAGACAAAAACAAGATAAACCAGACTGTTTTAAGAAAAAATAGCACAAAAATTTTGCGGTGTCAGATAAATGTATTACCTTTGCATCCGCAAACAAGCAATGGTGCCTTGGATGAGTGGCTTAGTCAACGGTCTGCAAAACCGTCTACGGCGGTTCGAATCCGCCAGGCACCTCACAAAAAAAGAGCTGAATTCAATTCAGCTCTTTTTTATTTTATGCATCCTTCAGCATTTAGATTTCAGTAAACTCCCAAGAACAGATTATAGCGCAGCCATGTTACTGCGCATCTCTTTGGGCTCCTATGCCTCACTCCCTATCAAAGAAGTTTCGATTAAGTTCTTTACAATCTTATATTAGAAATATCAACCAAACCATTAACAATTGCATAAATAGTAAGGCCGGCTGGAGAATGAATCTGCAACTTGCGTGCTATATTCCTTCTGTGTGTAATGACAGTATTTACAGAAATAAACAAATGTTCCGCTATCTCCTTATTCGACATACCCTGAACCAGAGCCACTATAACATCACGCTCACGCTCTGACAATGGCTCAGTTTCGCTATTATTGCCCTTAAACACCATCGTTGATATGTTTCGCGTAACATCGTCCTGCCTCAGTTTCTGCTCCAAACGGCGAATGGCAGGAGTAAATATCCTGTCTTCCACCTGTGCGTGAAGATTCAGCCACTCTTCGTTATTATAAATATCATGCAGGGCAGCCGTAAGCATATTGTTGCGCAGCATATCGCCTGGAAGGTATTTGATAATAATGTTCTTCAGTTCTTTCAGTTTCAAATCTGCTGCGCCATGATGCTTTGAAAACGTATCTATGCTATAGTCATCTGGCAATTTGCCATCTATAAGCGACTTAACATAAGGGAAGAGCACCTGCTCCTCATACTTCATGTGACGTTTTATCTCACGGGCATATTCATCATAAATATTCATTATCAGCATGCCAAGACTGTCTTTTTTATTTATGGCATCAGACAGTTCCTTTCGGATAAAGGGCAGCTGAAACTCCAAATAATAAACGTGTGAAGCTTCAAGATAATGCAAAAGTGTTGGCACACTAAGGCGGTGCTCATCATCTGGAATCACATAGCCATTAATAGTAAAATTCACCACAGCAAGGAATGTATATGTATCCACTCCATTGTCACGGCATGTCTCTTCTACAGACTTATCGCCAAAGCCAAGATTTATACCAAAACTGCTCAGCGACTGCAACAGACTATAATTATCAGCTATAAGCGAAATCATCTTATCGCCAGCCTCATACATCTTATGATTCTTCATGTTATCATTTGTTTCCAGCTGCAAAATTATACATTATTATCCATTTATGCAATAATCATTAGTTGGTATTTTAACCAAATTCCGCCATTAAATTTGGTTAAACATTATTTTTAATTCCTCACTCCTAACTCATAACTTCTAACTCCTAACTCTTAACTCTTAAAATTCTTCATTCTTAATTCTTCACTCTTCATTCTTAATTCTTAATTCCTAAAATTCTTCACTCTTCATTCTTCATTCTTCATTTAAATAATTATCTTTGCAAATGGATTATGAACAGACGGGAAACTATACTATTAAATAACGCTTACGCAGAACTGTTTACCTTTGACAATGGCAACGCTGTCAAGGAATTTCATGTAATGATACATGTGAGCACGCCTTCATTGACATGGGCTGAGCAATTTGATGCAATAGAAAACGCATATACACAATTGCGCAAAGATGTGCTCACAGAGTCAACGCCAGTAATAAAAAGGTATTTTCTTAGCGATGCAGCCAATCAGGCTAATGACATATACTCACGAACAACAGAGGGGGCCGAGTGCGCCATATCCATAATAGAACAGTCACCGCTTGATGGCACCAAGATTGCCATGTGGGCATATCTTATGACTGATGTAGAGACAAGGGCCACCGACAGCGGACTATACGAAGTGAAGCATGGCATATACAGGCATCTTTGGAATGCAAGCGCACATAATCTTGCAGCCAACTCTGAGTTCCAGACACGTTTGCTGCTCAACGAGTATATCATGCAATTGGCAGAGGAAGGTTGCACGCTGAAAGACAACAGCATCAGAACCTGGTTTTATGTAAACAACATTGACCTTAACTATGGCGGGGTGGTACGTGCCCGCAATCAGGTATTCCTTACTCAAGACCTTACTCCCAACACCCACTTCATAGCAAGCACTGGTATTGGTGGCAGACAAGCCGACCCCAATGTATTAGTCCAGATGGATAATTATGCCATTGCCGGCATCGCCCAAGAACAGATTAAGTTCCTATATGCGTCCACTCATCTCAATCGCACAAGCGAATATGGAGTCAGTTTCGAACGAGGCACCTCTATAGAATACGGTGACCGCCGCCACGTTTTAATATCAGGAACGGCAAGCATCAACAACAAAGGCGAGATAATGCATCCAGGAAATATTGTGAAACAGACTGAGCGCATGTGGGAAAACGTTGAGCAGTTGCTGAAAGAGGCCGACTGCACATTCGACGACATGGCACATGTCATTGTATATCTGCGCGACATAGCTGACTACCATATCGTAAAAGAAATGTTCAGCAGTAAGTTCCCTGCAGTCCCCTGTGTCATAACACTTGCTCCTGTTTGCCGTCCGGGCTGGCTTGTTGAGATGGAGTGCATGGCAATAAGACAACACACAAGCGAATATCCCTGCTATTAAAAGACAAATGTCTATCATATTAACGATAGTATACATATTATTAATTATAATCTTATGCCTTGCCACATTTATAGACAAGGCGTATGGTCATGACTATGCACTTGCTAACATATACCACACATGGTGGTTCTTTTGTCTTTGGGCATTGCTGGGATTATCTGGCACAATAGTTTTTATCAAGAGGTTTTGTTTATGCAAAGCCAAACCAGGCAGTCTGTCCATCAACAGATGCGCCATCCATTTATCATTCACCATAATCCTTATCGGTGCAGCGACTAGTTTCCTAACAAGTCATGAGGGGACTATACGTCTATATAAAAATATTCCACAACAGATATACCATGACGGCGCGCAAAACCGCATTATGCCTTTTGCCATAACCCTTGACAAGGCATTGGAAGCAGATGGCGAGATAAAGACTTCGTTCACTGTTAGAGATTACCATTTTCACCTATCATCAATAGCGCCAAACCATCAAAGTGCTATTTACACCTTGCGCCACGACCCATTCGGCACAGGTATAACATATTTAGGTTATCTCATGCTGCTCATCTGTAGCATCATACATTTTTCTAATTCTGCATTAAATAAGACATCCAAGACAGCCAATAGCTTATGCCGCAGCAGTAAGCCATCAATCCGCAATCTGTCATTCCTTCTTCCGCCAATCATCATTATCCCCATCGCCTATTGCATACATTGGTTCTATTATGGCAGGATGCCATTATCCAATGGATATGAGGTCATGCTGTTGCTATCATTGTGCATCCTTGCTACGGGTATCATAGCATTCAAGAACGATAGGAGCATGCTGAGAACCAGCATAATGGCATCACTTGCCATCTTCGCCGCAGCACTCATCTTTATGGATAGCAGCGCAGCTCCTCTACCTCCTATACTCAATTCCCCACTGCTATACCTACATGTCATCACAATTATCATTGCCTACGCCCTGCTCACCACCATCACCATCATATCCGCGAAACACCTTCTCAAGCATCATCAGTCACTTCCCCACCCTCATTTTCTCACCACAGGTGTACTACTTCTCGCCATCGGCATCTTCCTCGGTGCCGTATGGGCAAACACCTCTTGGGGCAGATACTGGAGCTGGGACCCGAAAGAAGTGTGGGCACTCATCACCCTGCTCGTTTATTCCGTGCCACTGCACTCCAAATCAATCAAGCTCTTGCAAACCCCGAAATACTATCATCTGTACATGCTCCTTGCATTCCTCACTGTCCTGATGACCTATTTCGGCGTAAACTATATACTTGGCGGCATGCATTCGTATGCGTAGTTTATAAGTCTATGGATAATGCCAACAGAAATATTTTGGCATTTCAGGCAAATATCAAATCGTTTCATCTCCGACATATCACCGACATTTTGAGTGTCGGAGACACTTATTTGCGGCAAAAACTATAAAAACTATAGATTTATTGCACGAATAATAATTTTATTTGTATTTTTGCACTATCGTAACAGCCGTTACGGTAATGAGTATTACGATAAAGCTTAAAGATATGAGATTTTTTGATAGAGAGCAAGAGTTTGAAAAGCTTAGAGAGATAGAAGAACTATCTCATGAAGTTGCCCAATTTACCATCATTACAGGAAGGCGTCGTATTGGTAAGACGGAGATGGTCAAGAAGTTTTATGAGAACAAGCCTATGCTCTACTTTTTTGTTGCTCGTAAAGCGGAAGCCGACCTATGCGATATATTCTTAGACGAGATTCGCACAAAACTCAACATCCCAATGCTTGATCGCAAAGGAACGTCTTTTGCTGCCGTATTCAAATTCATCATGGAATTGTCGCAAATTCAACACATCAATCTTTTCATTGATGAGTTCCAGGATTTCTATCGCGTAAATCCCTCTATCTATTCAGATATGCAGAATATATGGGACAGTTATAAGAGCAAGGCACATATAAACCTAATTGTAGCAGGTTCTGTAAACACCCTTATGAATAAGATATTCAAGGATAAGAAGCAACCACTTTTTGGCAGGCAAACAGACACTATGCATGTTCGACCTTTCAGGCCTTCAGTCCTCAAAGAAATCATGTATGAATATTGCCCAGGCTATAAGAAATCTGATTTGTTGGCTCTTTATACTCTTACTGGTGGGGTTGCTAAATATGTAGAGTTGTTTATCGACAAGAAAAAGTTTACCGAGAAGAAAATGCTGGATATGTTCTTTGAAAGAGATTCCTATTTCTTGCCAGAGGGAAAGAATATGCTTGTCGATGAGTTCGGAAAAGATTATGGCATCTATTTCTCTATATTGACACTTATAGCTCAAGGGAAAAATACACGTTCGGAATTAGAGAATGCACTTAACATAAAAGAGTTGTCGGGCTACTTAAAGAATCTAAGTGAGGAATATGACCTCATAAGCAAAAAGCAACCCATATATGAAAAGTCTGGCAACAAGAATGTTCATTATGCCATCAACGACCAGTTCTTGAAGTTTTGGTTCCGATTCGTATATAAATATACGCACATCATAGAAGCTGGAGGAAATGAGAGATTGAAAACTATTGTAGAACGTGATTTTACTACAGTCAGCGGGAAATCTCTTGAAAGCTATTTTAATGAAGTGCTGAAAGAATCGGGAGCATACACACGTTTAGGGTACTGGCATGACCGAAAAGGCGAAAACGAGATTGATATAATTGCAGAAGACGAACTGGATAACAAGATTGAATTTATCGAGGTTAAGAGACAAGAAAAAAACTATGATGAAGCAGTATTAAGAGCCAAATCAGAATTATTCTTAAAATCAGCAGGTTCTTTTAAAGGATACGATATTATTTACAAAGGACTATCTATAGAAGATATGTAGCTCTGAAAATATCTCCTTGCCATAGTCCTACAGACAAAAAGTGTGTAAATACACAAAAATTGTCTGCAGCAATCGCGTATTTTATGAATAAATCGCTATATTTGCAGACGACTCTTTTACAAAAAAATATTACAACAGATGACATACCGACGCACACTATGCCCAATGGCATTATAATGAAGAACATCTTTGATTACCTTCTGAATTAAGGTTTTATAGACATACAAATATTTAGAGTTTCATTCCATTTCTGGAGTAAAACTCTTTTTGTGGTTCATAGTGATGAATTGGAACTAGTCACAAGACATTAACTGCATTATTGAACTAATGAAATGTGGGCTTTCATTATGAATCCAAAGTTATTTACGATTCGTGTAGATTCAATAAAAAAGCGTGAGCTAACTCACGCTTTTACTTATAACATCTCTTACATGGAGTACGCTTTATTGATTTTGCATAGCTAATGGTCACCAATTTTATTTCTCCTGTACATTTATTTAATCCTGAGCACCTACAATTATTGTGATACCGATAAGCACCTTCGCCTGTACATATATATACTTTAGCCTCATCTCTTCGTACGTTTTCGTCCGCAGCGGAATAGAGATTAATATTAGGTATATAAAAAGCCAAAAGAAATGGAAGTAGATATTTCATTTTCTATTCCTCCTATAATCTATTATTACAGTATAAATTAAGCCTATTGCGACGATTATATCAATTACATTCCAAATTATTCTGCCCAAAGCCAATTTTACAAATGGTTGAAATAAGAGTGTCAAAGCGCCAAATACAAATACGAATTCATCCTTATGAGCTTTATGATACTCGAAGGTTAAGTAGGCAAAAGCAAATGCCGCAGCATATCTCACTAAGATATAATATCCGTATGGCATGTCTGCCAAGCATAAAAAAAGTTATTGGTAAGTATTATTTTAGGGGGGGGGTGTCATTTATTATTAATATTATTAATCGCAAACAGGACGAATTGTCAGACCACTATATCGGCTAGTCCAACCAACTTTACGTCTATCTTTATTAAAATATAAACAATATGAAGCATCAACATCTTCTTTGCCCGGTGTTGAGCACCAATAGTCCCCCACCTTACCCGATAGAGTGTTATCATAATTCAATCTCCAACCACAACAAGGTAAAAATATACTATTACCATTAGGGCCTGTTATCAAGAAACCATACACTCCATTGGCACTTACCACTTGTTCCCAGGTGCATTTATTTATCAATTCTTCGATTTCATATTTCGTAGGGATACGCCATTCCCCTCTCCAATGATATCTTGCGGCATCATAATTTACGTCTCCTGATATATCACCTAAAGGTTTCATATACGTGAGACTATTTTCTTCTGTATAATAATGTTTACTGTTGAGTTCTCCCCAAGAAAAAAAACCACCTTGTTCATCAGGACTTTTTGCCCCTAAATTACAATTTGCCCATTTTACGCTAAGCCCTAAATCAACAGCAAAAATCTGAGGCTGTGCATCTACGACTTCCACAACATCATTTTGTTGCACATCTTGTCTTATAGGGACTTGCTCCTCTGGTTCTGGATTAACAGGTAATGGGTTTGTAATAGCCTGAGAAGGTGTATATTGACAGGCATGCATTTGTTTATTTACAATGTTTTGTTCCGTACCCGACATGAAATAAATGTTTACTATTCCAATAATAAGCAACAAAACAAAGCCTAATACAATGCCTAATTTCATTAAAGATAGTAAAGAAATTTTAGTTTTTGGTCTCTCCTCGTTTTCTGGTCCTATTATCTTTTTTGGCAGCAGTGGAGAATTATAGTTTTTATCTTTTCTTACATAGACAAACCCGGTCTTGCATGTTTCATTTAAAATTTCATTATTACTATTATCAGAGGTGTAAAACTTTGTCCTATTAATAGTTGTATTATAATTTATTGGTGGTAACTTTGATATTGTATTATCCAATCTTTTAAGATATTGATTAACAATATAAGCAAATGAATCGAATTCGCCTTGTTGATCATTAATATCCTTCAAGTTTGATGAAACATCACCATTCTCATTTAATGTTAATATATCTGTGCTTTGTACCAAATATGCTATTACATCTTCAAAAACAGGAAATAGCTTCAATACATCATTAAACATAACATCATTAACAAGAAAACAAAAACCAATCAATTTTGAATTGCCAGCTAATTGTCTTGAATAACCATAATACATTAATTCATTGTTTCTATGTATTAATAGTTGTGTTTTTGATGTAGAATTATTATAAAACGTAGAAATAACATCCTTAGAGAAATCCTCAGGATATAATGTCAAACCGCGACCGAAATCTCCCCAAATATAAACAGACGCATTCATTTTATTTTTCTTTAAGATTTTATGCTGCCAGATTTATAAAATATATATAATTATTACTTTGTTGTAATCAATCCGTTTTTTTTCTTTTTTGCTTTAAATTTAATTGAGTAATTTGCTCCTGCAATATAGTCTGATGTCTTCTTACAATAAACAAATAATTCACACCTTAATTTATTTCTTTTTTTATAAAGGTCAAGAGCTTGATTTGGTAAATAAAATTCAACATAAAAATTTTCATTGTCATCTGATTTCGGAGAGATAATTTTAGAAATTGCATAAACACTCTTATCGGTAGCAAAAGAATGATTTGGATATTTATAACTTGCTTTAACTGGTTTATTATCTTTATCATAATATATCCAAGCTACTACATAACAACTCACATCTTTACCTCCGCTAATATCCGTTGAGACACATATTTTTATGTTTTCCTTCCCATTTGCATAACAATTATGTACCATCCATGCTTTTCTAATGTTTGAAGAAATATATAGAGGTTTCCCCTCTTGAGTTATATCAATTTTTACTTCCTTGTCATCTGCAACTACTTTAAACCATCCTGTTCTATGATCATACGTAGAATTTGATTCTTGTGAAAGAATAAAAGAGTCTGAAAATTTAGTAACTTTACACCACCATGGAAGATATTCTATAGACCATTTATCCGCATTTGTTTCTACTTTAAAAAGTTTGCTATTTGAATATGAACTAAAATTCTCGGTTAAAAAAGTTGAACCATCTACTTTTAAGAAAATGGACTTCTTAGGAGTTTTTATTTTTGCTCTCTTCCTTACAACTCGCTTTTTAATAACATTTTGTTTCTTCGCAAGTTCTTTTTGCTTTGCTAATATAACACTTCTATCCTTAGATATATCTCTCTTTGGCTTTGTTTGAGCTTCAATAAAAATTGGAACAAAGATTATTAATAATAAAATAAGTTTCTTAAACATAGCTATTCTCCGTTTTGTATAGTTTGCTCTTTAACATGCTTATACCACTCACCATTCCAAGGTTCATTATCTTTAAATTCACCTATGAAATGTTCTTTATCAACATTAAAAAACAAGCCGTTAACCCATTTATCTTCATTCATTGAGCCCTTAAAATAAGAACCATCTTTATAAAACATTATAGCATCATCATCTATTCTTTTACCATTCTTAAAGTTTCCATAATAATACAACCTCCCATCTTTATCATTTTGATGATATATTGCTACGCCAACTCCATAAGGTTCACCATTCATCATCGGTCCATAATATATATATTCTCCCATATTTTTCTTGGTCACTTCACTAGGGAATAGTACCTTATTCCACACAACAAAACCTAGAACAAGGACTACAACAAATAACACACTAACCCATAGTATGTTTCGCTGTTTACTTTTTAATGATAAAATCTCTTTTTTATATTTACTACATTCTAATTTTAACGCATCTAATTCCTTTTCTTTCTTTTTTATTACTGCACAATAACTATTTAGTTGATTTGTATTAAAATCCTTTGACTTATATATAAACGTATACCCTGGCAAGTAACTTGACTGTACGACTTTATCCTCCACATCTTGTATTGTAAAAGTCTTAATTGAATTATTAGACGATGAATAACTTAATGGAGGAATTTTTTGAGACAAGTCTTCTAATCTCTCAAAAGAATTCTTCAAACATGATGTAATTAAATCTATCTCTTCTTTATTATCATATAAAACATTTAGTTTTGCTGTTATTTCTCCATTTTCGTTCAGATGGATTAAATAACCTTCTCGCACCATTAACTCAATAATATTTTCAAATATATTGAAAAGGTTGAAAAGTTTTGTTATCGCCTTCCCATTTATTACCACACAAAGACCGACATACTTATTATCAACAAGTTTCCTTAGATAGCAATAATACATCAAATTATTATTTCTGTGTATAGCAATTTGTGTTGTTGCTTGAGAACTTTTATAAATACAATCAAAAATACTTTTAGTATAATCATTAGGATATTGAGTATAGCCATTTCCTAAATTACCAAAAATATACACAGAACTATTCATAACTATTTTATTTTAATATAAAATTGAGTGTCTGATTCTCATTATCTATTGCTATAATAGCTAGTCTATCAAGGACTTCATTTCCTAAAAGTAATGGTGCATCAATATTATTAGACACAGTAGCTTGAACATTTACACATCTAATTTTGTCATCTATTACAACCTCTTCTAAGTTAACTACCATATTTTCCACAATGCTTCCATCTGCAATTTGGGATTTAGTTTTACCCAAAATATCATCTCTAGTTAACAATCCTTTTTTATAAAGATAATCTGCTTCTGCTAAAGAAATAAGAGTTCCAGAACATCCTGTATCAAATATCATCTCAAAACCTACTCCATTAACTTTTACAGGAACATATTTTACTCCATTCTCATTCCTAAATGGTACTACAATTTCATCACCACTCTGAGCATACAGAATTTCTTCAGACATAGATGAATCCATATCTACATAAACAGGTTTTTTCTTCTCGCTTTCACACGATGAAAATACAACGGCAAAAGAAAGGGAAAATAATAATATCTCCAATTTTTTCATTATTTTGTCTTTTTATTAACCACTCCTGTATCTTGATTTTGAGAAAAAGGATTAGTAAGTATATCTATTGAATGTTCTTCTTGTTTTAATTCTACTTCCCCATGCTTATTATTTTGATTCATTTTATTCATATTCAAATCTTTATTTATAAGCAAAAAAAGAACTACAATTAAAATAACCAGAATAGGGATAATAATAAGAAGTCCATTTTTCCACAACTTAAAAGGATTTGGTTTTTTGTTCTTTTGTGACAGAGACTCACATTCTATTTCATCCTCATTTGTTTTGCTAGCTTCATGTGACGTCTTCTTGAATATAAACCACGACTTTAAACAATCTATTATTGTAGGAGAGCTCGAATGAATGGACCAATCATCGTGTTGACTCATGCTACTTCCAAGTTTACTAAACTTGCACTTTAATTGTTTATAATCTTTTTCTAAAGAATTATGTCGAGATATAAGTTCTTTCTTTTCTTTTTTTATCTTTTCTAAATCTGATTTCGCCTTTTCTAAATCCAATTGGTACTTATTTTCTAAGTCACTCTTAACTTTTTCTATTTCAGACTTATGAGCAACTATTAAATCATTTTTGGCTTTAACACATATATTTAATTTCTCTTCATATTCATTTTTTAGATTTTGTATTTCAGTTTTCTGTTTTTCAATAAAGTCTAACTTATTTTTCTCACATATAGTCAACTCTTTATTGTGTTGATTTTTCAGTTTTTCAAGTTCAAGTTTAAATTTATTACTTATTTCAATTACTTGATTACTTGGATAATATGGAGACAATGCCAAACCGCCATTTTGCTTAATTGCAATTAGAACAGCATCATTGGAACATTCATATAAATTACATTTTAATACATTACCAATATTAAAAGTAAAATTATCCAAACTTGTAAAATCTTCTGCCCCAAATGCATTCTGGATTAATTGCACTGAATAGTTTTGAATTGACTCTAACTTTCCATTAATACTATTAAAATTAGGAATTGTATATTTTAGTTTAGACTTTTCTTTCTTTAAAATATCACCAACAATATAAACATTATAAATAGTATCAAGTATTCGATACATATTCATAATATCTTTACAATATGCATCAAAACGCAATGATAATCCAAAATACGAACCATCTCTACCATCAAATGCAACAACATTTGAAATATTTGAGTCATGTGATTTATATACCATATAATTATAATAACAATATGGTTTACCACCTGACAAACGAGTTTGAATAAAAAACTTTACTTCGTCATTGCTATGGTCGTAGAAATTACCGAAATATTTTCTGTCTTCTTCTGGTCCCCAAAAGTCTTCACCATTAGGGACTCCAAAAACAAATAAATCTACTTTCATTATTACTAGCCTCTAATTTGTTCAAGAATAAAATTCCACAATTTTCTTGGATAAACATCATTGCCACTTTGAAAAGTTAAAGTTCCATCTGCTGCCTCTTGAAAATCTCCTGTGTGGAATGCTACAAATTTAAAGTTGTAATCTCGCCATAATCTCGTAATAGGATTTTCATTCTTAAATGGCACAAAAATATTAGGATAATTGTAATCTATGTATTGAAGTGCCGGAGTATACTTAATATTACCTGGACTTACAACAAATGGGGTTTCGTCAATTTTATTGAAAATAAACATAATCTTGTCGCGTGTGCTTAACCTTGCTTTCAGATTATGAATTTTTTTTACATAATTCTTGCGACCATCAACACCCATTTTTTTATTTGTATGATCTGGTTCTACCATTATTGCCCATATCTTACGATTCTTGCTATTAATAATAGCATTTACATATTTGGGGAATTGGGCATTAGGTTCTTCTGGTTTAAAATAATACTCACCAGGTCCTTCAAGAATCTGGCACAATGGTTTGCCGCCACGCAAAACCTGAACAAGCATAAAATTAATCTTACTTGTTGACTTTGCTGCATCTTCATTATTTATCATTGCATCAAAATTCCTACACATATCATTATGATTCTTATCATAAGCTGGACGGAACGACGTTACTGGCTGTATTGTATATCCAGCACTCTGTAAATACCTTGTTAGCCTAACCAAAGTCATCGTTTTTCCGCAAGATGGCGGACCAAAAAGAATAACTATAGGTGTTTTATAGTCAGCAATTGTAACAGATATTTTGTTAGGGTCTTTTAACTCTTCTTCTGTCATTCCATTACCACCAACTTCTAAATCAATGTTATTCTCTTGTGTTTGATTCAGCACAACTTCTTCAATATTTGTTTTTATGAATTCACTTGAATCTTTTTTCTCCTGTGGAGTTCCAAAATTTAAATCAGGCATATTTATTATATTTTAAATATTAATAATCTTCTCTTTTCTTAAATGCTAAGTCAAAAAATATAAAAGCTGCAATATCAACTAATATAGATATAATTATCCAAAAGACAAATCCATAACCTGTATATGCACCTTTAAGATAGTCTCCCCATACGTCAATTACACTAACCATTCTTTTTACTTCTGTCACAGGGTTATCCGCTGTATATTTCTCTTCATCATTTTGTGAAGAAAAGTTTACAAAATCTTTGTTCTTTTTTACTACATTATATCCTATGTTCAATTTATCGCAAACATCCTTTATTTGTTCAGCATCATTCAAATCTATTGTCCCATCATCAATATATTTTTTTACAAGTTTTAAATTCTCATCGGCTTGCTTTGCTTCTTTTAAATTATCAGGATTCGGTTGTAAAATATTGGCTAATATATTTGCAGCCTTGGACTCTGCTAATATATATATTTTTGTACGATAAGCATCACATAGTTTCTCTCTATCTTGTTTTGATGTGCCTCTGTATGATAGTGGATCTATTTTATCTACGCCAAGAAGATTTGCAAATTTTCTCAATATCTGTTTTGACTTAGGCCCAAAGCCGGGATTTGCTCCATTTTTAATCTCTGCCTCAAGTTCTCCAAGAGTAACATCCACATCACTTTTCAACTTACTCACTTTTATTGAAGCTTGTGTTTTGTTGTTTGTGTTATTTTTAATTTGTCCTAAATAACCACGTGTTGTTGATATATCTGTTGTTACTTTATCGTTTATAACTGTGCGATAGAAAAATGTGTGTGTATTGGTTGGCATACTACAAACAAGCCAGAAGAAGAGTACCAATATTATGCCACCTATAAGAAACAGTCCACGCTTTTCTAAATATATATTCTGATTCAGACTATCCACAATCATCTTTGTCCCTAAAGAGGCAATGATAAAAAATCCTATAGTCACAATCCAGCACATTATAATTGGCCAATCAGACAATAATAGATGTAAAGACTCTGTTGTTGCCCAACAACTAACTGCCGCAAATGCTGCAAATGCTAAAATCCAAACAATTTTTAGATAATTTTTCTGTTCCATAATTATTTATTTAAGTATAATTTAAATCTTTATAATGATGTGACTATTTTAGGGACAAAATAAAAAAGCGTGAGATTCGTACTCGTTACTTATCTCACGCTCCTGGCCTTCGAACTTGCCACCCTGTAAAGATAAGCAACTTCGAAGCTCACGCCGATATGAATATAATAGTCCCCTTACGGAAATCTGGAAGCATATAATAATGACATATGCCTACACTTCTTAAAGGGGATGCGTATAAACACATCCCGAGAACATCTACTGTTGCATCATCAACTACAGGGATTCCAAGTGTTCGAAGTTCGGAACGTAGAGATGAGCGCCTAGTAAACGCCTTCCTAATATTATGTCGTGACTCTCTGCCCACCCATTACCCGCCTCGTTTGGTAGCCTTGTCGGCTATCCTTACTTAGCTCGGCGTGAACTATCATGACGTCAATACAATGACAGATAAATCCATCGGTGCATTAACTGCTCATGATATTTTGAGTCGACTGCAAATTTACATATTTTTATTAAACAAACAAAAAATATACAAAGTTTTTTGCATAGTCAAAATACCACATTCATTATATTTTACACAAAACCAATATAATAATATAATGGCTAATCAATGTAAGTTAAAAAATAAGATTTAACATAATCGAAACATTTCACCTAAAAGGCAAAAGATATTCAGTTAAAATCATTAAACCATACTTTTTATAGCTTTACAAAGCGCTTGTAATTCTTTTACAAAGGCTTTGTAAAAATGATACAAGAAAGTTGTAAGGATGTTACAAAGATGTTGTAATACGAATTGATGACTATGCCTGATTTTACTTCATATTTAATCCTTTGTTTTACTAATTTACTTTACACTAAATTAATGTTCTTACTGAAATACTTTACAGCATAATTATAAATTTCCTGAATCAGTTCACAGGTTTCCAGTCTGTCGGATTTGCAACCAGTTTAGTCGGATTTGTAATCCTGTTTCCGTCTGAACGGAAAGACAAATTATTTCTAGGGATAATGGGGATTCAAGGGATTAAGTATGTCTCTATGTCTTTCCGTCTAAGGATTCGAGGATTTAAGGGATTTTGCTTTGGCATAAAGACAAATTATTTCTAGGGATAATTGGGATTCAAGGGATTAATCTGTATACTTCATATAGTTTCATTTTTTATAGCATTAAAAATGCAAATACTCAATACGCTGGATTACAAATCCGTCCGAACGTAATCCTTAAAATCCAAAAATCCTTAGATTTAAAACCAGTCCCCATTTCAAAGAAATCCTTAAAATCCAAAAATCCTTAGACTTAAAACAAACCTATCCCCAGAATCCTCATTCAAACCTAAGCGCAACAAAAAAAAGAAACAAGTTGGACTGGCTTAAAATGAGATAACTAAAGTACGTCCAATGACGCGAGTCAAAGCCAAACCCAACTTGTTAAAACTTAGAAGCAACAGCTATTATCCCAGCAGTTCTTTTGCCTTTGCCTCGGCAGCGGCAACCACGTCAGGGTCGTTAGTGCATGCCATGCTTCCCAACGCTGCCATTATCACGCCTATATCATCTGTCAATCCTACAACTGGCAGAACGTCTGGAATCACATCAGCCGGCAGAATCAGATAGCCAAGTGCACCAATAATAATTGCCTTTTGTTTTGCATCTGCCTTACCCAAATACAAAATATAAAACAATTTGAGAATTGCAATCAGCGCTTCCCTGCCAATACTTGACGCATATTTCTTCAGCACCGCCCACAACCCACTCTCTGAGAAGTTCTTACCATAATCATCATTAGGACCATTAAAAATAATGTTGTTCGACATAATAGTATTATTTTAGTTATTATTAATTTTTTCTCGATGCAAAGATTGCTATAATTATTCATATCTCCAAACTCCCCTCGCCTTTTGTTTGCGCCAAAAAGCAAATACCTTTGGGTTTCGTAGAATATTACGGGATTTAGCCACGAAAGTTTTTGTTTCGGGACTGCCACTGGTTGCTATTTTGGGTTCATATTAACCCTCTTTCGGGAATTCTACTTTAAAAATAATGCTAAACAAAGTACGATATTCCATTGTTTCCTCGTAGTTAGCGCTAAAAGACAATGCTTTTATTGCTTTTAAATTAAAGGCAATATCAAGATTATCATTTAAATCCTTTGTCATTGTCACCTTTATTTCTTTCTTTTGTTTTTTATTTGTCAACTCTGGGTTGCGACTTTCAATGATTTCTCTTATGTCTGGGTCATTCATCAAATTATGGTCCTCTGCGTACTTTTTAGCTAGAAACCAATCACATTCATTTTGCCTAGTTCCTACAGATTCGTCTTCATTTTCTTTTTTATAGCGTTGCTTTACCTCATTTTCTTTTTTCACTTTTAAGGAAGCATCAATACCCTTATAGCTAACACCACCATCTGCTTTCCATGTTCTTTTTTTACATTCAAATTCTTCTATTTCAAAACGCGATATTTTTGCACCAAGCAGGTGCATGAGATGGGTTATTTTATTAAATTTATCATTTATTAAATCATAATCCAATTTTACATAAGTATTTTTATCATAAGGATGTAACATCAAAATATCACCCACATTGATTCTATCAGGATATTTAATGTCACTACCGAAGTACTTTTGATATTCTTCTATAGACACTAATTTTATTCTACTGCTATTGAAGGCAGCATCAGTAAGATCCCAGTTCCAATTTCTAGAGCGTTCGTCTGTTACGACATGGATAACATCTTTCATAACTTCCATAAAACAAATATTAAAATTATTATTAATAGGATAAATATTATTTTCTTATAAAAAGATTTTTTTTTTCGCTTTTTATCAATATCTTCTATAAATTTCAAATCATCTTCATTACAAGTCTTACCATTGCATTTCGTTACATCTTGTAAAAGTTTACACGCTTCTGACATTTCTGACGTTGGAGCATAAAACAAATAAACGATTCTCCTACCGACTTCATCCAGATCCTTAAAATGTGAAGATATTAGTATGGTATTGTCTAAACGATTTCTAAAGTAAGCGAGTCCTGGGGTGAGATTATATCCGTAAGATTCCTGTTTTTTAATCTTATTATCAGAAACTTTATAACAAAGTTTCCAAATAGATTTTCCAGTAATCGGGAAATGATTAATATATTGAAATATCTGTTGTCTTACAAAATCATCGTCAACACTTTTACCATCATACAGAAGAGTATCTATCGTGGACAATGTTTCACGTTGAAACCACAAAACACTCTTGCTTTTATCCCATTTTGTCATATCACAATATTTTATCCGTAATTTCTTTTACTTTATCTTTCTCCTGCAAGTTGATTATAAAGATATCACATTTTAAAATATCTTTATAATCCTTATTCTTTATATTATTCACAAACATAGTTTTTGCTTCATTTAGTTCATTACAATCTAACAAATCTGCATGTGTAGCAAAAATTTTGAAATTACAATCAGCAATACCCTTAGAAATCTTCTTCCTATTTATGAATTCTAATCTTGAATGAACATCTTTCCTGTATTCATCATCTTTAAAATATTTAGATATATCAAACATAAATATGACACAATCCGAATTATTCATCAGTTCTTCATAGAGATATGTAAATCTTTGGGATCCGCCAATATCAATACCTTTTTTTATTTTTATTGTTGTGCCATCTGATTTTGTATAAGTAAAAGACTCTATTTCATCTCTTTCTGTTTGTTGAGCATTTAAATATTCTTTTCCTTGCAGAAAATGAAAATAATGTGTTTTACCAGATTGGTCCATGCCCAAAATTGCCAGTTTTTTACCATTAACAGGCGGGATAGATTCTTTTTCACCCATTGCTCCCCAACACAATACTGACATACCCGATACTACCGCAGCACCAAGCCCCCACAAAATAGGGGCCCAAATTATTAAAATTACCATAATTTAAAAAGTTTAATTATTATGACTATATAATTAATTTCGGAATTATCTACTTTTGACTTGTGATTATAATATATGTATTCGTTGGTTTATAGGTTTATATCATTCTTAAAACTATACAGAATACATATTAACAAATCAATCTTTTGTTTATTATATAACATTCAGCGTCAAAACTTGCATATCAGACAATAAATATTCACCATATTCAATATAGTCAGAAATGGTTTGTGTTTTTTCTTTGGCCATATTCAACACTTTCACACTTTCTATCAATGCGTCGTTCCATTTTGGGGTCAGTTCGTTGATACCATCCTCTTCGTGCATCCGATATAAGTTCTCAATGATGTAAATAGCCTGCTTTATTGAATATTTAGTTTCTTTGGATTCATTGACATTTTTATCTATTTTATTAACCTCATTCATAAAATCATAATAGTCCTCAAATTTCGATAACACCTCCTGGAATATTTCTGCTGATTTTATTCCATATATCATTTTTGTAAATTTCTCTCCACTTTGCCCAATGACTCTATCATAGTGAAATATATCTTTCTCTGAGGGTGTGATTTGACTATCTGAAACCTGTAATATTTTTCCTGCAAATGTATTAGGCATTGGATATCCGTTGTGTATTTTGAAATAGTGCTCTATCGCCCCGCTCACTTCTGCCCAATAGTGCAATTCCAATTCCGATATTGTGTGTTGTACTATCTGTTGTATGGCGAGTTTTCCATCGTCCTCTTGATTACAACCAATTGCTGTCATCTTTAAACTTCCTTCTATTCTACGAAATGTGGCACACGCAAGTAAATTTTTGTTATTGAAATCCCTTATAACCATCATAAGATGTTTTTTCTTCTTGAAATCATCATAGTCACGATATGACTTCAATCCACCTATGTTTTCATAGGATTTTTTCAACATATCCCACACCAAAGGTAAATATTTTTCAATTTCTTCCTGTTCGTTGAGCATTTTAATTTCTCCAACATTAATTTGAGACAATTCGTTTCTTCTCAATTCGGTCTCATTCACCACATTTTTTCCTATGGTGCGAAATTCATCAAACGTCTTAATATATCCCATATTTTCTATTATTCATTGTGTTAATAACTCAAATATTCTAATTAGTTATGTGTTTCTATTTGTATTTATGCCACCGCCAGCCCGACACACTTCAAAAAAATGCAACGTCGTAGTCCCTATTGTTCAGTCTAAATGTCATATTTATAGATGTTTTTAGGCTCTCATATACAAATATAATAATATTTTTTGAAAAAACAAATAAAAACAAGTCTAAAATAGATAATTCCGATTAATTTAAATTTCCAAAGATTCTATGAATAGAAAATCTATACAAAAATTTATGTTTGTAATTATAACAATAGATCTGTCATTGTCTTTAATTCCTTTTTTTTCTTCATGTTTATTAGAAATAAATCACATTTCAAAATATCTTTATATTCTTTATTTTCTAAATTTCTATTTAAAGTGTCATTAACTGAATCTAGTTCATTTTTACTCAACAAATCAGCGTGTGTAGCAATAAGTTTGAAATTATTATCATCAATACCGAGAGTATTCTTCATCCTATATAAAAATTCAAATCTTGCATGTACTTCTTTCATATACTCATATTCCTTAACATATTTAGATATATCAAACATAAATATGACACAATCTGAATCATTCATTAATTGTTCATAATAATCTTTTATAAACAGTTTACTTCCTCCTATATCATACCCTTCAGCAATTTTTATAATAGTTCCATCTTCTTTTTTATAATGGAAAGACTCTATTTTAGATATTTTTGTTTGTGGACCTTTTTCATACTCTTTTCCTTGCAAAAAATGAAAATAATGTGTTTTACCAGATTGGTCCATTCCTAATATAGCCAACTTTTTCCCATTTATTTTTTTTATTATTTTTTTATATGTATTAATTACAATAACTGACAAAGGCCAATAATGCCTACGTAACATAATATATATACCATTTACTAAATCGCGATTAATATTTTTTGGTAAAGAAATCATAATCCTTATTTTTTATTAGTTAAATAATTAAATTCGTAATATTCTCATATTCATAACCCTACTCTCTTAACATCCAAGTCGCCACAATTCAATGCGCAGGCACGCTTGATATCGATGCCATAGATACGCATAAAGGCATCGGCAACAGCTTGCCCTCCATTGGTTGATACGGGATTACTGAATGATTGCGTTACTACATCAACGCTCATTCCCGGTTCGAGAAGAACGCCGTTTGCGTTCTTTCTTCTTTTTACAGTTACTCTAAATATTGGCATAATTAGAAAATACAAGCAACCTCTATCCCCAACGAGGCAGGTTAGTATAATAAAGAATGAGGATATATAAGAAAAAAGGCGTGGGGCTCATACAATGTTCGCTCGTCCCGACACCTAAGCTCTCGCATGCTTCCCAAGTCAAGAACGAGAAACATGCAGAGTGCCCACGCATATATATACTATATGTCTATATACCACATAAGAATGGCATACAGAGATATGATGTACCTATACGCAGGCATCTACTGCGGCTTCTCATGACTTGGGGTGAATTTGCGAGATTCAGGTGTCATTCAAAGCGTCAGTAAACGCCAGATTCAATATATATTGTCCTGCAGGACCTACAAATGTCCGTTTTGGATACTGCAAATTTATAGAAAATTATTATTATAGCATAAACTATTTCTAATATTTTTTTACAAAAAAGACAAAAACCGTTGCATTTCGTATTTATTTACGAAAAAGGGGAATGGCATAGCACTATCGTCTGCCTCTTTATAAGCATTTTCAGTCTTAACAGACGACAAACAGCGGGAGTGGATGTAACGAAATTATTTCCACAAATCGTTTGTCTAAGAATCAAATATTGTGTATTTTTGCAATATGAACGAGAAAGAGCAGTACGAAAAGATTTGCGAATATCTTAGAATAATAGAACGCACGCGACTATTATATAACACGAGTGAGGAACTAGCAGCCCTCGTGGGGTTCTCGCTGAAAAGCGGCAACGGTCTGGCACGCATGGGTGGCAAGTCACCATTCATGAAAGGTGCTGTTTTCCGTGAACTGGCATATAAAGTGAGAGAATGGACCGACGGAGAGGTGGATTTGCAACAGGTGCTTGACAGTTATATTCTCACCGACAAGATTGCGGAGCGGTATTGCCGTTCTGGAAAGACAGAAATATGCCGTGCTCTTATACGACACTATTATGGTCATAAGGAGGCAGACGAGATTATCACTACCATTTGCAAGCATATAAGGCAAGAGGATGTGCCGATACTGATACTAAGACTCATCGGTGCTCTGCCAAAGCTATCGGCAAGGGGTGGAGATGTTACCGACATTGACGACAGTTTCAAAATAACATTCGACCTGCTTGATGAGGAACTGCAAGACTGGCTGGCGGAAAAAAACTTTGCTTTGGAGAATGCCAAAGCTTATTTTAAAGAGGAGGCGGAAGACAAGAAAAGAATAGAGCTGATACGCGTAACGATGAAGTGCCTTAACAGGTATGGTTCTATATCGACTCCCGTACATGCCTATGACACCAGCAGAGAACTATCAAAGAAAGAGATTAAGCCTGATATTGAAGGATATTGGGAGGTTGAAGGCAACACCTATGTATATTGGTATATAGCTATGGTGGAAAATGGTTATTTTTTGCACCGCATAGAGGTTGACAACAGGAAACGCAGTTTTGTATTTGAGAGGTATGAGATGAAACTGCTAGACATGGGAACATATACCCAAGCGCTGATAATCAATCCGCAGGTCGTCAGAGACATTACCAACAATACGAAAATGCCATACAACAGATTCGGTCACTATGAAATGGAACTTAACGGTAACGAACTCATATTTGAGGCACTTCCAGGAAATAAATTAGAGTTACATATCGGCAAAATGCGGCGAAGTAAGCGGCAACAGCAATTAGACGATATGTTTGACCGCTATGAAGCGACAAGCAGGTTTGAGGGCAACGACTATGTATTAATGCCTGCATTATATGCAATAACAGAAGAGCACGTTTACCTTAAGGATAATGATGACAATGTGTATTACAAGATACCCAAGTCGCTATCGCCGGCACTGAACTACGTGAGATTTGGCGATGTCATAGGTATTGCACAGTTTGATGACGGTTCTCTGTATGCCGCCTTTACGGAATGTGGCCTATTCTACAACATTTCCAACACGGAAGAGATGCGGAAGTCGGGAATAAGCATAGAAAGTGATGTGAGAATAGACTAATTATCACATATCACCCTAATGTCATTGTCGTCCATCTTCTGCTGCCTATGCCCTCTCAGCACGCCGCTGGTCTTAGGTTCTATCGCACTGATGTTGATGTTTCTCACGATTGCATTTTTCCTGTTTTCAACCAAGAAGTTCATCAGTTTCTTCAATGCCTCACGAGAAGCAGTGAACAACATCTTCTCACCCATAGGATTGTTCATCTCAAGAGTATGACGGGTGATATTGACACAGAGCAGTTCGTCCATGTTGATGATAAGGCTCTTGCCAACACGCACAAAACAATGATTGGAGAAAGACAACTGGTCTTTGATTATTGTTTCCACCTGTCCCAACTGGAATGAAACAAGATACTCGTTTCCGTTAGCGAGGTGGAAATTGCAGTAGTTCCCATCGGCTTCTATGCAAATAATTTGGTCGGGCAGGAAACTATACGCCTCGTTTACAGTATGTATAAGCAATTTCTCTTTCATAACAAACAAACTATATACTCTTGATTTCTGCTAATATGTTTTCTATCACATGATTGGGTCGCTCAAACCAGTCCAGAATCCAGACACGTCTGATTCGCCAGTCTAAAGAACCAAGAACAGAGTGTTGCACTATCTCCCTGTCGCTCATGGTTGGTATGGCATGATAAATCTTATCGTCCAACAGTATTCCCATCAAGTATTTATCCTCCTTAGCGGGGTTTATTACAGCTATGTTTACTTTGAACTTTGACTTGCCAACAAAGGTTTCCACCTTTAGTCCGCTTGCTTCCAGCCTTTGCGCAATCTGCATGGTTATAACCTTTTCCATGGTCTGGTCGTCCTTGAAGTATGCATTTTCGATAAGCGTGCCTGTCTCTGCATATTCGAGGAAACGGCGCAGTCCTTGAACGCCCTTTGCATTTGAGCGACGAAGGTCGATATCCTTTGCATGGAGCGAGGAGAATACCATCATCTCATAGCGCGAGCGGGTAACAGCCACATTGAGTCGTCTTTCACCTCCTACAAGATTAAGCGGTCCGAAATTCATAGAAATCTTCCCTTCCTTATCAGGACCATAACCCACGGAGAACAGAATGACGTCGCGCTCATCGCCCTGGACATTCTCCAGATTCTTAATAAATATCGGTTCGCCGCTTTCTTCTGCCCATGCCTTGAGTTTTCTGTTTGATTCAAAGCGTGCTTCTAGCAGGTCTTCAATAAGATATTGCTGCTGAACATTGAAACTGATGACACCGATGGAGAGTTTGCGGAGCTTCTCGTCAGTAAGGCGCCTCTCTATCTCGTTTACAACAGCCGTTGCCTCAGCCTTGTTGCTCCTACTGCCGCCTTTCATATATGTACCCGCTACTGGCACATAAACCACCCTGCGCTCCTGGTCGTCTATGGCAGGGAAGGTGTGAAGTTTGTTCTCGTAATACTCATTATTGCTGAAGCTTATCAGACTCTCATGCTTGCTCCTATAATGCCATGAAAGAAGCAGCGAAGGCATCTTCAACGCCTGGCAATCCTCCAATACGCTCTCCAGGTCATCTACGTCAAACTCCTCTTCTGTTGTCTTGTTGTTCATGAAGAAACTTGTTGGCGGCATCTGTCGGGTATCGCCCACGATGACAATCGCATTGCCTCTGGCAATAGCACCCACCGCCTCGTTGGTTGGTATCTGCGAAGCCTCATCAAAGATAACAAGGTCGAACATGTCTTTCTTCACTTCCAGAAACTGCGCCACCGACATCGGGCTCATGAGCATGCACGGACAGAAATGAGCCAAGAGGTCGGGTGCCTGTTCAAACAGACGTCTGATGCTAAGTGCTCTGCCATTATTGGCTACTGCCTTGCGGAGCATCACCGACTGACTGTTCCATCTGCTATCAGCATTTGCTGTACGCGCCCTTTCTATGAGTCGGTTTAGCAACTCTTCCCTACTCAGTTTTCTGAACTGCTCTGCCAGGTTCTTGTAGTGCTCTACCTTTTCTTCAAAAAGCATGCCGTTAAACATATCAGCCGAAGGATTGTTGGCTATCAGTCTGTTGGCCATCTCAAAGAAATAACGGGCCAGATAGGTGTTCTTGAGCCTGTCAATAGACCACTCCTCTGTTTCCAGCAACTGCGCTATCTCTGACATCTGCTTTTGGCGAAGGTCATCTTTTACTATGCACCACTGCTTCCAGTCTTTGAGTTTGTCAAGATGTTGCGACCAACGTTTTAGTCGCTCTTCCAGTTCCCGAAGAGAAAGCAGTTGCCAGTGTTCGATATCGAGCAGCGACTTAAACTTTCTGAAAACGCCCTGACATTCTTCGTATGATGCAATAAGTTTCTTCAGATTCACATTCACGTCAATCTTGTCGTGCAACGGCATCTTGTAAAGTTCTGACAGGTCGGCAATAAATTCGTCAACATCACCCCATGCCACATTCGCCCCATGCCTCTTCAATTCATTAAGCAGCAACCATTTCCTGAAGAAGGCAACAAGGAAGTTTGAATACTGTATTCTGTTATGTCTTTGTTCTATCGCCTTGATGTCAGCACTGAATATATCATGAGTGGCTGAGGCGAGGACTGTTTCACGTTTTTCATTGACACGCTCAATATCTTGCATCAGCAGTTCGATGTTTCCCAATGCCACAGGAGGGATGTCGCCTGTGACACTTGCCACCTCGTCAACAATACCTTTCAAAAGTTGCGTGCATCTCAGACAATCCTCTATTAGAGAGGGCAACTCTGCTACATGTGCCATGGTTTGTGCATTGGGCTTCAGTCCAAGCAATGGATGCTTTGAGGGTTGACCCACCAATCGGATGATAGTACCCAACCGCTCAATGAAATATTCGTGCTCTGCCAGATTATGCGGAGTGATTAGCGGGCGCTCTGCATCCTTCAAATCCAGCATGCCAAATTCATTAAAACGGCAATAGTGCATGATACATTCGTATATCGAGAATTGCTCGGCAGAATCACTTTTATGGAGTGCATCGACATGACGCATCAGTTCCTTGCGCTGTCCGTACAGTTGCTCAGCCAGTTCAAGATGCCTGCCTACAGAACTGCCCTTGTCCAGTTGCTCATATATAGATGCCAGCTGCTGTATAAGGTGGCGCTTGGTAACCTTGTTGGAATGAAGTTCAAGACAGAAGTTGCCCAGTCCCAACTTCTCCAGACGATTCTGAACAACCGACAGAGCCGCCATTTTTTCTGCTACAAACAGCACACGCTTGCCATGATAGAGGGCATTGGTTATCATGTTGGTGATAGTTTGCGACTTTCCCGTTCCCGGAGGGCCGTGCAATATAAAGCTCTGACCTTTGGCAGATTTGACGATAGCTGCCAACTGAGAAGAATCAAAAGGCAACGGTGTGCACATTTCACTTGGTTTGATAGCCTCATCCAAATCCACCTCCTTTTCATCGTCCTCAGGAATGATATCGTTTTCCACCATGGCACCGACAACAGGACTATTAAGCATCTCATCGCCATGAGAATGGATGTCATTCCACATCACGAATTTACTGAAACTGAATATGCCTATCAGACATTCTTCAAGCACATTCCAGTTCGGCTTCTTCAACAGTCCTTCGCGTATGATGTTGAAAACCTGCTGCAGGTCAAATGTATTGTCGCTGCTGATAACATCTTCAAGTCCGTCGAACTCGAGTTCGCAGGTCTGCTTCAGATATTCGAACAGTGTAACATTAAGTAACGTTTCCTCACCTCGCCATTTTACATGATAGGTTTGATTCTTGTAAACAAACTCTATCGGCAGCAGCAAGATTGGCGCAAGGTGACTGATACCGCTTTCATCAACCCACTGCATGAGTCCGAAACTCATATATAGCGAGTTGGCTCCGTTCTCTTCCATCAGCGTTCTAGCAGAACGACGTAGTTTTTTCAGTGTATCAGTGGTCTTCTTGTCATCGTAATAACTATGCAGGCGAGCATTCTTTATGTCATCTTTAACAAGATTAACCATATCCATTCCCAACTGCATTGAGTCAAACACCAGGTCGTCGTCAGCTTCGATGTCCATAGCCAATGGTGCTTCGTCTATACGGAATCCCTTGTTCTGCTCGAACATCCTTTCTGCAATGTCCTTCAGACTGACCGACATCAGCTGCAGAGAGGATGCCATCTTCACGTTCAGCAACGTGTTGCGCATGGTGAAATCAAGAAGCTTGCGCTCCCATAACAGTTGCTTTGAGTTCCTATACCCAGACTGTTGTTCTGGAATTCTGTCGGCAAGTGCAGGCAGTTCTTTCTCCAAATCGCCTGTCGCCTCTTCTGCCAGCGCCCACGTTTCGTTATTCCTAACCAGTTGGGGCAGCGGCCGGAAACCTTCCAGGCGACATCTGTAAACATCTATAAACAGCAAGAAATTTTCCTTACTATTCAACAACCTTTCAGCCGATGCAACTGCATCTTCAAAAGGTATATCATCAACCTGTGCAAAAGATGTTGATTCTACCAACAATATATCATCTATCCCTTCAGCTGATTTTTTCAGCAGAAAGGTTATATCATCATCTATACTTCTTATGTGACTGTCTGGCACCAACCATACTCCAAGGTATATATGACTCTGTTCAAGAACGAGCAACGTGTTTAGCCCTATATATTCAAGACAAGCGGCAAACAGTAATGTCAGATCCATGCAGTTGCCCAGTTTGTCGTTAACCACATCATAGGCCAGGCGTATTCGTTGTCCCGTTTCTTCAAAAGAAGGGGCTGAAAGACTATATGAAATTCCTTCCTCGCTCAGGGCTTGGTAGATGGCTGTTATTTGCTGACATACAATTTCTTTATAACCACATGAATAACCGCCAAACGATGTACTGCCAGTCAAACGGAACATTTGCTCCGAAGCACGTTTCACGATTGGAGCAATACATGGGTGGTTGGGAGTGATAAAAGAGGATAAAAGCTGCGGATAACTGTCGGCGCCATGCCATTGGTTATATGCCATGAAAGAAATGGGGAAAGTCTGCTCCTTTACGATTTCTCCTTTATTCTTTATCCTCAGACAAATAGATGAAGCAATCTTCTCTGTCAGCGAAAGAATCTTGGCTATGTTCACATGCAGAGTAATGTCTTGTATGCGTATTCTATGTCCTGCATCCAAACGTAAACTTTTTGACAGATATGTCTCAACATACTCACCGGAAATTTCCAGTTGCATGTTTTCCATATCCACATCCGAATTGTTTTCTATGATACACCAGTTGCATATATCCACCTTCGACTGAACCAATGCGTAGTTCACATCCTCAAGATAGTCAAAGGCCAATGCTATATTAATGTCATTCATATATTTTACATTATTCTCCATTAGTCAGGGCAATTTTATTTAATTCCAATAATCACAACTATTATGTTACAATAGTTATTACCAATTCGAATGCAAATATCAAAATTTTTAATGAGACGATAAAGATTATTCAACGTTTCTGTACAAACATCCTCATTTAGTGTATGAAATGAAAATACTCTGAGTCAGAACTCGCATAACAACTAGTTTGAAAGTCAATAATGAACTATATTTATGTCTCTGCCTGAGGTATATTTCTCAAACAGTTCTTTAAGGTATTGGGCACAGTTGTTGACATGTTCCCGGTTGCCATCGTAGCCATTGATGAGCACCATGACATGGGTGGTTTGCATTGTCATCTTAGTGCGCTCGTGGTCGCTGGTGGGAGTGCCTACCCCACCCTCAGCATCGCGATATACAGGGAGTCCTGCTATGTTGAGCATTCCTCTGCCTATGCCTTCGTATGGTTCGCCCTCTTTGCCTATGCCCAGTGTAAGGGTATCACCAACAAACTTGTCGGCATCGAACCCTCCGATGCTATAGCCAAACTTAATACTGGCAAGATTAACGAGGTCGACCAAAGTATCAATCTGATACAAATCCTTACCTTGCACCATGCGTCTAATCAGGGCCTCTGCGGCTGGACGGTATCTGCTGGGGTCCTTGCCACATAATTTATATACTTTTCTTGTGGCGTCGATGCTTGGTATATCTTTGATGGTTATGGTGGAATACAGAGACTTGAATTGTGCAGCAAGGGTATTTATCTCTTGCCACAACAAGTCACTGTATGGGGTATTAGTTACCCAAGCCTCAACGGCAGCACCAGCAAACTCTGGGCAGACACTGGATATTTCTTCGGAAACAAGAATTTTCATGGGATTTTTACGACAACGAATTACACAAATTAATCGAATTGTTCTATTTTACCTCGTAACCTTAAGACCTCAAAAACTACTCGCCAACCATTTCCAAAAACTCATCCTCGCTGACAATCCTCACTCCCAGTTTCTCTGCCTTCTGAAGCTTTGCGGGTCCCATGTTATCACCAGCAAGTATGAAAGAGGTTTTTGCACTTATCGAACCTACGTTCTTTCCTCCATGTTGCTCTATCATAGCCTTGTATTCATCGCGGCTATGCTTCTGGAATACTCCGCTAATAACGATGGACATGCCTGCGAGTTTGTCTGACTGACCAGCCAGTTGCTCTTCACTGAGCTGCATCTGCAAACCATATTCACGCAGGCGGGAGATGATTGCCTGGTTATCGGGATTGGCAAAATATGACACAATGCTTCCTGCTATAACATCACCTATGCCATCGGCCTCGACGAGTTGCTCTGCCTTTGCCGACTGCAAAGCATCCATTGTCTTGAACTTACGCGCCAAAATCTTTGCAGATGTCTCGCCGACAAAACGGATGCCAAGGGCAAAGACTACTCTTTCAAAAGGAACACTCTTTGATGCTTCTATGCTCTGAACGACCTTACGCGCCGACTTCTCACGACTGCCATCACCATTTATCTGCTGTACTTGAATAAGATACAGGTCGGCAATATTCTTAATCAGTCCCTGACGATAATAATCATCAATGGTCTCTGGCCCAAGACTATCGATATTCATTGCCTTTCGTGATATGAAGTGCTCTATCCTACCCTTTATCTGAGGCGGACAACCTGCATCGTTAGGACAGTAATAAGCAGCCTCGCCTTCATACCTAACCAATTCTGCTCCGCACTCGGGACAATGGGTGATAAAACGAACCGGTTCCAGTCCTTCCGCCCTTGCCTCAGTATCTACACCTACAATCTTTGGAATTATCTCACCACCCTTCTCCACATACACATAGTCGCCGATATGAAGGTCGAACGAGCGAATAAAATCCTCGTTGTTCAGTGTTGCACGCTTCACGGTTGTTCCTGCCAACTGCACTGGTTCCATATTTGCCACCGGCGTAACAGCGCCAGTGCGGCCCACCTGATATGTGACTTCTTCCAATCGTGTGCGCTCTCGCTCTGCTTTAAACTTATAAGCAATGGCCCATCGGGGTGATTTGGCTGTGTAACCCAAAGCGCGCTGTTGTCTCAGCGAGTTCACCTTGAGCACAATACCGTCTGTTGCTACTGGCAGGTTCTTTCGCTCTATATCCCAATATTTTATGAAATCAAAGATTTCTTGGAGGGAGTGGGATTTTATAATAGTTGAAGAGTTGAAGAGTTGACGAGTTGACGAGTTGGTTGATTCAGTTGAAGAGTTTGATAATTCAGTTGACGAGTCAACTCGTTTTTCCTCCACCTTAAATCCCATTGCCTTTGCCGCCATCAGGTTTTCGTAATGGCCGTCAAATGGGAGGTTTTCGCCTAACATATAGTAGAGATAGGCATCGAGCTTGCGACTGGCAACAACACTTGAGTTCTGACTCTTCAGCGTTCCGCTCGCAGCATTGCGCGGATTGGCAAACAGAGGTTCGCCTGCCGCCTCACGCTCAGCATTAAGTTTCTCAAATACTTGCCATGGCATGAGGATTTCGCCGCGGATTTCGAAGTTTGTTATTATAGTTGACGAGTTGACGAGTTGACGAGTTGACGAGTTGTTTGCATATGAGTCATCCAACTTGTTTACTTGTTTACTTGTCAACTTGTCAACTGAAACAATCAAAGGTATACTCCTGATGGTACGGACATTGGCCGTCACATCATCGCCACGCACACCGTCGCCACGTGTCACAGCACGGACTAGTTTGCCTTCCTCATAGACAAGACTAATGGACAAACCGTCGTATTTCAGTTCGCAACATATCTCAAATTCCTCGTCGCCCAATCCTTTCTTTACGGAGTTGTAGAAGTCTTCAACCTCTGCCTCACTATAAGTATTAGACAGCGACAGCATAGGATATTTGTGCTCCACCTGCTTAAACTCCTGATTAAGGTCGCTGCCCACACGCTGCGTAGGCGAGTTAGCATCATACAGGTCAGGATGCTTTGCCTCAAGGTCTTGAAGCTCGCGCATCAGCAAGTCAAACTCCATATCGCCTATTATTGGCTGATTAAGCACATAATATCTATGGTTGTGCTCATGCAACTCCTGTCGCAGCTGCACAATCCTGTCTCTCTCGTAATTATCGTTTTGCCAAAGGTCTAATTCCATGATGCAAAGATACGAAAATAAGTGAAAAACAAAAAGGTAAAAAGTAAAAAAAATAAAGATATAAAAACACTTGAAAATGGAAGCGCAAAGATAAGGACAAAGAACTTTCGGTTAAAAAGTTTAAAACTTATATGTATTATTTCTGTAATTAAATTTTTATTTGTAATTTTACAAGCTAATAGTATCTTGCCTCAAACCGAGGCAACAAGAATCTGAAAAAGAAAAAAACTACATAAATGCAATCTTTTGAAAAAGAAACATTACAGCAAACAAAGTGGAACTACAGCCCACAGTCGCCCGAAGGTCTGCAAGCAGCAAAAGAGCTTGGCGACAAGATAGGCATGAGTCCTGTGCTGGCTAATCTGCTTATAAGGCGCGGCATTAAAACAGAATCGGCTGCCAAAAGATTCTTCAGGCCTATGCTCAATGAGCTTATCGACCCATTCCTGATGAACGACATGGACATGGCTGTAGACAGGCTTAATGATGCCATGGGGCGCAAGGAGCGTATTATGGTATATGGCGATTACGACGTGGACGGTTGCACTGCGGTAACATTAGTATACAAATTCCTCCAGCAGTTTTACTCTAATATCGAATATTATATCCCCGACAGATATGACGAGGGATATGGAGTAAGCTATAAAGGCATAGATTATGCCAAAGAGCAGAATGTGAAACTCATCATCGTACTGGATTGCGGTATTAAGGCAATCGATGAGATTGCATACGCAAAAAGTCTTGGCATTGACTTCATTATCTGCGACCACCATGTGCCTGACGATGAGTTGCCGCCAGCTATTGCCATATTAAATCCTAAGCGCGAAGACTCTACATACCCATTCCAGCATCTTTCCGGATGTGGCGTTGGCTTTAAGTTCATGCAAGCCTTTGCCAAAAACAACGGCATTCCATTCTCACGACTCATCCCACTACTCGACCTCTGCGTGGTAAGCATTGCGGCAGATATTGTGCCTGTGTCTGGAGAGAACAGGATACTGGCTTTCCATGGTTTGAAGCAGCTTAACCAAAGTCCATCAGTAGGACTAAAGGCCATTATCGAAGTGTGCGGACTGAGCAGCCGCGAGCTTACCATGAGCGACATCGTATTTAAATTAGGACCACGAATAAACGCTTCAGGCAGAATGCAAAACGGCAAAGAGGCGGTAGACCTTCTTGTTGAGAAAGACCTTACAAAGGCTTTGCTTGCAGCCACACACATCAACGAATACAACGAACAGCGAAAAGACATAGACAAGCAGATGACCGAGGAGGCCAACCTGATTGTGGCAAAGCTGGAAAGCCAGACTCATCAGTCGTCTATCGTACTGTATGACGAGAACTGGAAAAAAGGTGTCATTGGCATTGTTGCGTCAAGACTTACTGAAATATACATACGCCCAACTGTTGTCATGACCATCATCGATGGCTTAGCCACAGGTTCGGCGCGCAGCGTTGCCGGCTTTGACATATATGATGCCATTAAGAGCTGCCGTGACCTGTTGTTAAACTTTGGCGGACACACCTATGCCGTAGGACTATCAATGAAAGCAGAGAATCTGCCTGAATTCAAACGCAGGTTCCAGAAGTACGTCAGCGAGCATATCCAGCCAGAGCAGACTCAGGCCATACTTGAGATTGAGGAGATAATTGACTTTAAAGACATAAACAAGAAACTGCTGTCTGACATAAAGAAATTCGCGCCTCACGGTCCACTAAACCCAAAACCGCTTTTCTGCACCAAGAATGTGTATGACTATGGCACAAGCAAGGTCGTTGGCAGACATCAGGAGCACATAAAGCTTGAGCTTGTGGACAGCAAATCAAGCAATGTGATGAATGGCATTGCCTTTGGATTGAGCGCAGCAGCGAGATACATCAAGAGCAAGCGCAGCTTCGACATTATATACACCATTGAGGAAAACATATATAAACGGGGCGAAGTGCAATTACAGATAGAAGACATCAAACCATCTGATGACGATTGACAAATACGGTGATACCCTTAAACGATATTGGGGGTATGAGGATTTTCGCGGCATACAACGTAATATCATTGAGAGCATCGGCCAAGGGAAAGACACTTTGGGGCTGATGCCTACAGGTGGCGGCAAGTCAATCACCTTTCAGGTTCCCGCCCTCACAATGGATGGCGTATGCGTGGTTATCACTCCTCTTGTGGCACTGATGAAAGACCAGGTGGCAAACCTTAGGAAAAGAGGCATTAAGGCTACTGCCATCTATTCCGGTTTATCACATGAGGACATCCTCACAAGACTGGAAAACTGTATTTTCGGAGGCGTAAAATTCCTTTACGTCTCGCCGGAGCGCCTGGCATCCCAATTATTCCAAGTAAAGCTCAAACACATGAAAGTGTGCTTCATAACCGTTGACGAGGCACACTGCATCAGTCAGTGGGGATATGATTTCAGACCATCATATCTTCACATAGTCGACATTCGCAAGATTATCCACGGTGTGCCAATACTTGCACTTACAGCCACAGCCACACCTGAGGTGGTTGACGACATACAGGAGAGGCTTGGCTTTGAGGAAAAGAATGTTTTCCGAATGAGCTTTGAGCGCAAGAATCTGGCATACGTGGTAAGGAAGGTGGAAGACAAGAACCAAGAGCTCATCCACATACTAAGCCGCGTGCAAGGAAGCGCCATTGTATATGTAAGGAGCAGACAACGCACAAAAGAAACTGCCGAGATGCTCAACAGCAATGGATTCAGCACAACATTTTATAATGCAGGTCTGGAGTCTGCCACAAAAGACGAGCACCAAAAGTCATGGACAAAGGATGAAGTAAGGATTATGGTAGCCACCAATGCCTTTGGCATGGGAATAGATAAACCAGACGTAAGAACCGTTATACACATAGACTGTCCAGACAGCATTGAAGCTTATTTCCAAGAGGCAGGCCGTGCGGGCAGAGATGGCAAGAAGGCTTACGCCGTGTTGCTATATAACGACAACGACTACAGAAAACTCGACAAACGAATAACTGATAATTTCCCGGAAAAAGAATATATTAAAAATGTATATGAGCATCTTGCATACTATTATCAGATAGCCATTGGTTTTGGATATAACAAAACCTTCGAGTTTAACATTGATAAATTCTGTCATATATTCAAGTATTTTCCAATACAAGTGGAAGCGGCATTGAGGATTCTCGACAAAGCAGGATATATTGAATATATGGAGGAGCAGGACAATAGCGCAAGAGTGATGTTTACATTAGAGCGTGACGAACTGTACAGACTGAAGAACAACTCGCCTACCGAGGAAAAGGTTGTTGTGGCACTTTTGAGAAACTACAGCGGACTGTTTTGCGACTATAATTATATCGACGAGAGCTTTATTGCATCACAATGCGGACTGACCAGTCATGAAGTTTACGACACCCTAAAGCAATTAAATCATAAAGGCGTAGTAAGCTTTATACCCCGAAAACGCATTCCATTCATAAAATACACACAAAGGCGCGAGGAGAAGGAATACATCGTAATCAACAAGGATGTATACGACAATAGGAAAGAGCAGTTTTGCAAGCGCATAAATGCGGTGAAAAATTTTACAATGGACTACAGATGCAGAAGCCGCCAACTACTGGAATACTTCGGTGAAACTTCTGAAAACGATTGTAATCAATGTGACGTGTGCCTGGAAAAGAACAAGTCATTTCACAGTAAAGACAAAATTAAAGATACAAGGACTAAGATATCTGCCCTACTCGCAGACGGCAAGAAACATCACGTAACAGAGCTTCATAACTTTCACATACCTTCTGAAACGCTCAACAAGGTATTGCACGACATGATGACAGAGGAAGAGATATTTCAGGAAGACGGATATTTATTCAGTCCTAATCGGTAAATAATACGAAAGGAGAAATTTAGGTATTGCACTTTAGTCATTTTGAGGGACAAACAAAAAAATCCAGACAATTGGTTTGTCTGGATTTTATATTAATATAACATCAAATAAATATTAGTCCTTTGAATTCTCTGGACGAAGACTACGTACTGTTTCGGCAGCGCGCCACATCTCCATGTTGCGCATAGTCTCAAGCTCTTTGTTTAGTCCCTCACGGTAGTCAGCCTTTGAGTTTGCATCAATTGAAATCTGAGCCTCATTACCAGTCTTAACAGAATAGTAAAGCCACTGCATAACTGGTTTGATAGCCTCACGGAAACGTGGTGCCCAATCCAACGCACCGCGCTGCGCTGTTGTTGAACAGTTAGCATACATCCAGTCCATACCCTTCTGAGCAAACAATGGCATAAGACTCTGAGTAAGTTCCTCAACAGTCTCATTGAATGCCTCTGATGGAGAGTGACCATTCTCACGGAGCACCTCATACTGAGCCTCGAGCAATCCCTCGATAGCACCCATCAGTGAACCGCGCTCACCAGTAAGGTCTGAAGTTGCCTCACGCTCGAATGTGGTCTTGAACATATATCCCGCACCAATACCAATACCGAATGCTATAGTCTTCTCCTCTGCATTGCCTGATGCATCTTGATAAACAGCATAAGAGCAGTTAAGTCCGCGACCCTCCTGGAACATTGTGCGAAGAGATGTGCCAGAGCCCTTTGGAGCTACGAGAATAACATCTATATCAGATGGAGGAACCACGCCTGTACGGTCGCTCCATGTAATAGCAAAACCATGTGAGTAATATAATGTCTTGCCTGCTGTCAGATATGGCTTAATTTTTGGCCATGCCTGTATCTGTCCGGCATCAGAAAGAAGCATGCAGATGATTGTACCTTTCTGAGCAGCCTCTTCTATTGAGAACAATGTCTCGCCTGGCACCCAACCGTCTGCCACAGCCTTATCGTATGTCTTACCCTCACGCTGGCCAACGATTACATTGAATCCGTTGTCGCGCAGGTTGCAAGCCTGACCAGGTCCCTGAATACCATAGCCAATAACTGCTATTGTCTCATTTTTCAATACTTCACGTGCTTTCTCAAGAGAGAACTCTTTGTTGGTGACTACAGTTTCAATAACGCCACCAAAATTCATTTCTGCCATAATTGTTTTTATTTAAAATCCTGCCGGCCGCCAATGCAACCGTATATTATTATTTATTGTTTTATTGTAATTGAGGTGCAAAAGTATGAAATTATCACGAATAAACCAAATTTACTTTCATTTTTTTATAAAAACAACCTTACATCTGCACACTTCGATAGTTTTTTCTCCATCTTCCGACAATTTTGTTATGCGAATACAGTATTCATTGTCGCCAGTTTGCTCTTGCCAAAAACTAAGTCTGTCACCGCCATAACTTTCTGCTACATATGCAATTTCAAATCGCTTGATCTTGTTTTCATGATAGAAATCAATGCTAAACAAATCGAGAATATGTTCAATATATTTGATGGAGTTGACATGTCCGTTTACATCCACATCATTATAATATGTGTCAATCTCACGCACTAGAACGGCCTTGTCGCTCATTTTCACTCGTGAGCTTTTTTCTATTGGGCATTCCTTTTCTGTCTCAATCCAGTTTACTATCTCACCATCATGAATTTCAAGAATATCCTGCGGCTGTCGTGTCTCAGTGTCAATCATTGCCCACACGCTTCGTCCATAACCATATACCTTACCGTCTTCACCTACTACACGGAAATTACGGTTAGTGAAATACTTCATGGCGCTCTCTACCCATGTCTCCACATTAAACTTTGTGTATTGCATTGGCATTTCGTCCATCTCTACTGCAAGTCTTGACAATACCCATGTCTTATGGATAGGGTTAAGATATGTCATTCCGAAATCACGGTCGGTGGAATGAAAGTCAGCGGCATTGAGCAGATGATTACCTAAATGCCCCATGAACAGGCGATGTGAGAAGTCGCAATGAAACGGCTCTGCCATAAAGAGATACTTACCTACCTTTTCCATAATATTATATATTTTTTTCTCTTTGTTCAATAAATTCGCTAACTTCTTCCTGAGTTGAACGGGTTACAGCAATACGCCCAGAGCGGGTATACTGCAAAACACATCCAAACTCATTAAGTTTGTAATAAAGGTTCATTATGTCTTCCGTCATACCATTTTTCATTGCCAAGACATAAGTAGGGTTTACCTCCATTATTATTCCCTCATGATGGCGGATTAGTCTTGAAATAGCAGGATTCTGCATCACAATGTCAGTGGCAAGCTTATACATACCAGTCTCTCGTATAAACAGTTCGTCGTCTGTATAATAGGTTGCCTTTATCACATCTATCTTTTTTTCTATCTGCCTTGTGATCTTTTCTATCTGATCCTCATCGCTCCATGCAGTAATAGTGTATTTATGCACACCCTTTATGCTTGAAGCTGACACATTCAGACTCTCGATATTTACCTGGCGACGGGTGAAGACAGCCGTTATCTGATTCAAAATACCAGCTATATTCTCAGAATAAACCAATAATGTATAGAATGTCTTTCCTTCCATAATTTAAATTTCTATTTCCAGCAACATCTCCTCAACACTTTTCCCTGGAGGCGTCATCGGACGAACATTATCGTCTTCTTTAATTACACACTCAAGTATATATGGGCCATCTGTTGCAAGCATCTTATCTACTGCAGACTTCAAGTCGTCACGTTCACTAACCAATGCATACGGTATACCATAAGCCTCTGCTATAAGGTTATATTTAGGATTAAGCATCCTTGTAAACGACTTACGCTGACCAAAGAACATATCCTGCCACTGGCGAACGTTGCCAAGATAATTGTTGTTCATCATTATCATCTTCACCGATGTCTGCTGTTCCATGATGGTACCCAGTTCCTGAATATTCATCTGAAAACCGCCATCACCGCAGAACATACATACTGTACGCTCTGGTGCTCCGAAAGTTGCGCCGATAGCAGCCGGCATACCGAAGCCCATAGTGCCTAAGCCGCCACTTGTAACAATAGAACGTTTTTTATTATACCTGAAATAACGACTTGAGAACATCTGGTTCTGCCCTACGTCATTCACAAGTATCGCTTCGCCACCTGTTGCCTCAGCCACTACATTTACAATCTCGCCCATAAGCAGCGGGCCATCAGTTGGATGTATCGCTGGTTCTACCACAAGGGATTCTTCCTGAGCCTTATACTCACTGAAACTGTTAAGCCACTCTTCGTGCTTTGCCTCTGCCAATAGCTTGGTGATTGCAGGAAGAGTTACCTTGCAATCGCCCACAACAGGCACATCGGCATGTATGCACTTGTTTATCTCCGCACGATCAATATCCAAATGTATTATCTTTGCCTGCTTGGCGAATGTTGATGGTAATCCTGTAACACGATCGCTGAAACGCATACCAACAGCGATAAGCACATCACACTCCTGAACCTTTACGTTTGGAGCATAGTTACCATGCATGCCTAACATCCCGACATTGAGAGGATGATTTGTTGGCAAAGCAGAAAGACCAAGCAAAGTGCGCGCTGCTGGGATATCTGCCTTCTCGAGAAAAGCCGCAAGCTCTTCATTAGCATTACCAAGTTCCACCCCCTGACCAATGAGCGCCAATGGTTTGCTGGCATTATTTATAAGTTCGGCAGCAGCCATTATTGCAGTCTCATCTGGTTCTGGATATGGCACATAGCTACGCACGAAATCAACTTTTGCCGGTTGCCATTCCGTGGTATGCACCTGAGCATTCTTAGGAAAGTCAAGTACCACAGGACCAGGTCGGCCGCTCTTTGCAATATAAAAGGCACGGCTCACGGCCCATGCTATATCTTCCGGACGGCGTATCTGGTAGCTCCACTTAGATATTGGCTGAGCCAAACCAACAAGGTCTACCTCTTGAAAAGCATCGGTACCTAATGCTCCCACTCCCACCTGACCGGCTATGACCACCATCGGAGTAGAGTCCATCATGGCATCAGCAACACCTGTAAGCGTATTGGTTGCGCCCGGGCCACTGGTCACCAAGCATACACCAACCTTACCACTTACTCTGGCATAGCCCTCTGCAGCATGTGCCGCTGCCTGCTCATGGCGAACCAATATATGTTGGAATGTTTTCTTCTCACCTCGTGTATAATCATAGAGAGCATCAAACACAGGCATAATCGCGCCACCAGGATAACCAAAGATGGTGGTTACTCCCTCATTCTTCAATGCTCTCATCAGTGCTTCCGCACCAGTTATCATATCATTCTTCATTCTTAATTTTTCATTCTTCATTTATCACTCTCACACCACCCTTATCGGCACTCGAAACGCTCTGGGCATAATAACGCAAAGCCTTTGACACTTTACGATTACGAGTTAGTGGTTGTTGTGGACGAGCTGCCAGTTCTTCATCTGAAAGGCGCACATTTATAGTACGGTCTGGTATATCTATTTCTATAATATCACCATCTTTAATCTTTCCGATATTACCACCGGCAGCAGCCTCTGGCGATATATGCCCAATGCTCAAACCACTGGTGCCACCCGAGAAACGGCCATCGGTAATCAGGGCACATTCCTTTCCTAAGTGCATGCTCTTAATATATGATGTAGGATAGAGCATCTCTTGCATTCCTGGACCTCCCTTCGGACCTTCATTAGTGATTACTACGCAGTCGCCACTCTGAACCTTGCCCCCAAGGATGCCCTCGCAAGCTGCTTCCTGAGAATCGAAAACCTTTGCAGGACCACTAAATTTCCAAATACTTTCATCAACACCTGCTGTCTTAACCACACAACCGTCTTGTGCTATGTTGCCAAACAATACAGCAAGTCCTCCATCTTTGGTATAGGCATGCTCAAGGTCGCGGATACATCCGCTGGTGCGGTCAGTGTCGAGTGTGCCCCACTCTTCGCTATGACTTCCCATCTTTGTAGAGAACCTATTGCCCGGAGCGCTCTGATATATGCGGTTTGCATCAGCATCAATATCGCAATGTGTAATATCATACTTTGCCATTGCCTCAGCCGTTGTCATGCCATCAACACGCACGGCACTGCCATCTATCAGACCACCCTTAGCCAATTCGCTCATGATGCCAAGAATACCACCAGCACGGTTGCATTCCTGAACGCTATACTTCTGTGTGTTTGGAGACAGTTTGCAGAGACATGGAACACGACGACTAAGTTCGTCAATATCCTTCATGCAGAACTCTGCCCCAGCCTCTTGTGCCACGGCAAGCAGATGGAGCACGGTATTGGTACTTCCTCCCATGGCAATATCAAGAGCCATGGCATTCATAAACGCCTTGCGTGTTGCTATGCTACGAGGCAATACGCTATCATCGCCATCTTCATAATATGCAAAGGCATTCTTTACCACTTGGCAGGCAGCCGCCTTGAAGAGTTCTATTCGGTTTGTATGTGTAGCAAGTATTGTACCGTTACCTGGCAGAGAAAGACCAATAGCCTCCGTAAGTGAGTTCATTGAGTTGGCTGTGAACATACCTGAGCAGCTGCCACAACCAGGACATGAGCAGTTTTCAATCTCCGCCATATCCTCATCAGTCACAGAAGGATCGGCACCTTTTACCATTGCTGTGATGAGGTCAGCATTCTCACCGCGCCAACGTCCAGCCTCCATTGGTCCGCCAGAGCAGAACACGGTTGGTATATTAAGGCGCATAGAAGCCATAAGCATTCCAGGAGTAACCTTGTCGCAATTGGAAATACAAATCATGGCATCTGCCTTATGGGCATTTACCATATACTCGACTGAGTCGGCAATGATATCGCGTGAAGGGAGTGAATAGAGCATACCATCGTGTCCCATGGCGATACCATCGTCAATGGCAATAGTATTAAACTCTGCTGCATAGCATCCCATTGCCTCAATCTCTTGTTTTACGATCTGACCAATTTCATGAAGATGAGTATGACCAGGAACAAACTGCGTAAAAGAGTTGACAATGGCAATAATAGGTTTGCCAAACTGCTCTCTCTTCATACCTGTAGCTACCCATAGCGCACGAGCTCCTGCCATCCTTCTACCTTCTGTGCAAACAGCACTCCTTAATTGATGCTTCATACCTAAATATATAATGTGTGATATGTTTCCGAAAACTTTTTTGAAAAATTTCATGCAAAGTTAATTTCTTTTTCCGTATTAACCAACAAACAGAACAATAAAATCACCAAAACAGAGTAAAATGTAAGCAAAAACCGCCTGTTTATAACAAAATGACAGAATTACATAAAGTCTTTATCCTACATTCCATAGCTTTCAAATACGTTCTCAACGATCGTGGTATCACTATCACATAACATCATTACCTCATTAACATTCCAATGGAATCACAATAACATCCCTCTGGTACGACTAACATAAAACATTATTCTTGATTGCTGGAATATTTCAGGATGCATGAAAGCAGTTTGAAAAACTAGTATAATTATTACATTATTTTTTAAACAAAAAGAATTGTATTATTGAAAAATAACCTTTATCTTTGCAGAAACAATACTAAAATACACGGATATAAACTTTAATTATGAGAACTAAATTATTATTCTTGTCGCTCATTACGGCATCAATATGCTTTGCGCAGTCACGACGCGAGATTATACTTAGCGAGGGCTGGCAATTCTCACGCGACAAGGCACAATGGGAAAACGTAGTTGTTCCACATGACTGGGCTATCAGCGGTCCTTTCGACAAGAAGTGGGACATACAAACAGTGGCGATTGTACAAAACGGGGAAAAGACTGCCACAGAAAAAACAGGTCGTTCTGGTGCATTACCTTGGATTGGAGAGGGTTACTACAAACTGACTTTCCAGATTCCAGAAGGTTACAAGCACGCCGAACTAATATTCGACGGTGCTATGGCAGAACCAACAGTAAGCATTAATGGAAGAAAGGCAGGATACTGGGCTTACGGATACAATGCGTTCCGCATTGACGCCACTCCATATCTTACCAGCGGAAACAACCAGCTCGAGGTAAGCCTGAACAATTTAGAGGAAAGCAGCCGCTGGTATCCAGGCGCTGGTATTTACCGCCCTGTAAGACTGGTTCTCACTGGCGATGCACGCTTTGAGACTTGGCGCACATTTGCACACACAACAAAGTTGACAAAAGATACAGCCTATGTTGACGTTGAGTCTTATATAACAGGCAACATCAGCGACCCTACTACATCTGTAGAGATTGGCATATACGACCAGCGCGGAAGCATGATTGACGAAAGACACATGCCAGCACAGGACAAGGTGTTGCTTAAAACCACATTATATGTGCCAAAACCAAAGGCATGGTCGCCAGAGGAACCGAACCTTTACAAGTTGGTTACAAGAATATACAAAGACAACAAAGTAATAGATGAGCAGAAGACAAACATTGGTTTACGCACAGTAAGCGTGAGCAAAGAAAATGGTTTTCAGCTTAATGGCATCACTCGCAAGATAAAAGGAGTATGCCTGCATCATGACTTAGGTCCGCTTGGAGCTGCAGAGAACAAAGCCGCCCTTATACGCCAGATAAAGATGATGAAGGAGATGGGAGCCGACGCAATAAGAACCGCACATAACATGCCAAGCCAATGGCAAATGGAGATATGCGACTCACTGGGCATGATGGTTATGGCCGAGAGCTTTGATATGTGGATATATCCTAAATGCAAGAACGGATATGCGCGTTTCTTTAAGGAATGGTGGGAGCAAGACATTACCAACCTTGTACTGAGTCAAAGAAATCATCCATCAATAATAATGTGGAGCATTGGTAATGAGATTCCAGACCAAGGCAATAAGGAAGGCGTTGAATATGCAAAGAAACTGCAAGACCTCTGCCATAAACTCGACCCATCACGTCCTGTAACACAAGGCATTGACAGAGTTGACGCCGCAATGAAGAGCGGTTTTGCACAGGTGATGGATGTGCCTGGATTCAACTACCGTCTGCATAAGTACGACAAGGGATTAAAAGAACTTCCACAGGGTTTCCTGCTTGGTTCAGAGACTGCTTCAACAGTGAGCAGCCGTGGCGTTTATAAGTTCCCTGTTGAGGTAAGCAACAAGAAGACTTACGACGACGGACAGTGCACAGGATATGACACTGAATATTGTTCTTGGTCAAACCTTCCTGATGACGATTGGGTATGGCAGGACGACTACAAGCAGGTGATTGGAGAGTTCGTTTGGACTGGATATGATTATCTTGGCGAGCCAACACCATACGATACATATTGGCCTAGCCGCTCAAGCTATTTCGGAATATGCGACCTGGCAGGATTAGCCAAAGACCGCTACTATCTGTATCGAAGCAAGTGGAACACAGAAAAGCACACAGTGCATCTGTTGCCACACTGGACATGGCCCGACCGTAAAGGAAAGGTGACACCTGTTTATTGCTATACCGACGGTGTTGAGGGTGAACTGTTTGTCAATGGCAAGAGCCAGGGCCGCGTTCGCAAGAACAAGGAGTCAAGACTTGACCGCTATCGTCTGCGCTGGAACAACGTAAAATATGAGCCAGGCGAGATAAAGGTTGTTGCATATGACGAGAACGGTAATGTCATTGGTGAAGATACCCGAAGAACAGCGGGTGCGCCTTCTGATATTGTTTTCGAAGTAGAGACTGCCAATGGCGGCAAGCAGCCTACACTGAAAGCCGATGGCAACGACATGGCCTTTATTACCATTTCGATGACTGATAAAGATGGCAATCATTGTCCGACAGCAGACAACCAGCTGACATTTGAGGTAACAGGAAATGGCACATTCCAAGCAGCATGCAATGGTGACGCCACATCGCTTGAGCCATTCACACAACCACAAATGAAACTATTCAGCGGAAAGGTTGTAGTTGTGGTAAGAAGCACTAACGAAGCAGGAACATTGACACTGAAAGTGACTGTCAAAAAACTCAACATTTCAAAGTCAATAGACATTAGAACAAAATAAAATGAAAGAATCGGGAGCCCTCTCCCGATTCTTTTTTTAAACACCTCCTTGCATTAACCCCTACTCTCCTGCGAATATCACAACTCTGTTGAGTTCTCTTTCTTCAAACAAATCACCCGTAGAACCGAATCCTTTAACAGCAAGTCTGCTTGAAGAAATATTATAACGTTTCTGCAATGCTTGCTTTACCGCCTCAGCACGCTTTTCTGACAATTTCTGATTATGTTCCTTTCCGCCTTCAACAGAGGCATAGCCTTTTATCAGCACGTTGACATCTGGATTGTCCTGCATATAACGGGCAATCAAAGATATATTGGCATATTGCTCTGGGTCTATAACACATTGTCCTTGTCTGAAAACTACAACAGGCTGCAACACATCAACCTCATCTTCCATTATAACAGTCTCAACAGCAGGTTTGTCAAGTTTGTCGCGAAGTTGATAGATAGTTTTATTGCGCTCATCTACAACATTAGCCAGTTCCATGTTTTCTGCTCTCAGTATATTTATCCTGTCATTCAAGAGGGCTAACTCAGACTCATCAGGAATGTCTACAACAGCGAAATTATAAGTGCCATTGCTGTTTTTGAGTTTGTAGTTGAAACCAACCAACAAACCTATAGCCGACTGATTTAAGTCAAACTGCACCTTATTATCCCAATCAGAAAGCGCATATGTGATATTGGGTTCTATATAAATCTGCCATGATTTATTCTCACCCATATTCATAACAAAATCTAAGCCCAACTTAGAAGTAAGTGTATTACGCCCTGGTATTGGCGCAGAAGACGTACTGAAGATATGCCCCCATCCTAAACCGTATACACCTACAACCTCGAATGAGCGTGGTTCGCCCTGATAACCATAAAACCAGTTGCTGAAATTCGTGGTTGCGAGCGCAGAAACATTTATGCCCTTTATAAATGTTCCTAAAGGACGAAAATCACTGCCTTTATTGTTCATGTAGGCAACTCCCTCAATAGCCATTCCGACAACAGGAGTGAAATTCTTTCCAACACGCAAACCTGTAGACAAATTGACATTGTCTAATACGGAAGTGTGGGTTGTCTTAAAATTCAAACCAGTTGTTGTTCCGAAAAACCAGTTGTCGGTTAACTTGCTCTCAGCAACTGTTTGAGCAGACAATGACTGTGCTGACAATCCAGCAACAGCGATTAAAAGTAATGTTTGTTTCATAATTTGTTTTTTTAAAGTGTAACAATCGTTTTACAAGCGCAAAGGAATATTATTATATGATTCATTGGAGCAATTCTTTGATTAATTATTGTTGCTTTCAATTTAATTTATCCAAAATATCATATTATTAATATCGGCAAAGTTGTTATTAACAAATAAAAACACAACAAATGAAAATAATAATACGACTACAATGACTGATAAATAGAAAAAAAATATTATCTTTGCAAACAAATATAATTATAACGTTATAAAAGTAGGAATGAAGGGAATTGTGTTAGCTGGAGGCAGCGGTACTAGATTGTATCCTATAACCAAAGGCATAAGCAAACAACTGATTCCGATTTTTGACAAGCCGATGATATATTATCCTATATCAGTAGTAATGCTTGCAGGAATCAGGGATATACTTATAATCAGTACGCCTAATGACTTACCAAGTTTTAAAAGGCTTTTGGGAGATGGTATAGATTTAGGAGTACATTTCGAATATGCCGAGCAGCCTTCTCCAGATGGTTTGGCACAAGCATTTATCATTGGTGAGGATTTCATAGGCGACGACTCTGTATGCCTTGTTCTTGGCGATAATATATTTTACGGAAGCGGTTTTACAGGACTCTTGAAAGAAAGTGTAAGAATTGCTGAGCAAGAGAATAAAGCCACTGTTTTTGGATATTACGTTAATGACCCAGAACGATATGGCGTGGCGGAGTTTGACTCAAAAGGTAATTGCTTAAGCATTGAAGAGAAGCCCGAGAAGCCCAAATCAAACTATGCAGTAGTAGGACTATATTTCTATCCAAATAGCGTAGTTGAAATAGCAAAGAGCATTAAACCAAGCGCAAGAGGTGAATTAGAAATAACAACGGTAAACCAGCAATACCTAAAAGAACAGTCTTTAAAAGTGCAGACACTGCAAAGAGGATTTGCATGGCTTGACACAGGAACTCATGACAGTTTGAGTGAAGCAAGCACTTTTATTGAAGTGATAGAGAAAAGACAAGGCCTTAAGGTTGCATGCTTAGAAGAAATCGCATACAGAAAAGGCTGGATAGACAAAATACAATTGACTAAATTGGCAGAGCCCATGAAAAAGAATGAATATGGGCAATACCTTTTAAACTTAATATAAATCAGAATAAAAAACAATCTTAATATATGGAAGATAACAGCAGAATAAACGGCAATATTAATCCTGCCGCTACTAACGAAGAAGAATCTACACTCAACTTCAAAACTATTTTTGCCATGTTTATATTAAACTGGCAATGGATTGTTATGTCAATGGTTATCTGCGTTTGTATCGCATTCATCTATTTGCGTTATAAGAGTCCTGTTTATCAGGTCTCTGTAAAAATGTTAATCAAGGATGACAACAACGGCAATTATAGAGGCGGACAAAACCAGATGATGGCCAATATGCAGGATTTTGGTTTTATCTCAAGCAGTACAGGTATTGACAATGAGGTTGAGATTCTTAAGAGTCATATCTTAGCAACAGAAGCTGTTAAGGATCTGAAACTATATACAGAATACCGTGCAGAAGGCAGAATTAAAAAGCAGCTTATATACAACACACAGCCTGTTAATGTAGACATAGACGCTGAGGGATTGAAAAATCTTGAAGAAACAAGAAAGTCGATAGCTCTGAAAATTGAAGTTTCAGGTAAGAAATATATCATAAAGGGAGGTTCTAAAGAGAAACCTATATCTGCCACATTAGACAAACTTCCTGCTACATTAGATACAGAATATGGCAAACTGACATTCACCAAGAACGTCATTAAAACAAATGCGCCTAAAGAGGCAGACGAAGAAGAGGATTTGCAAACAGCTACATACATCGTAACCATTATGCCTCCGTCTAGTGTTGGCTCACGTTATGTGGCAGCAACATCTGTTGCACCGACATCTAAGATGACAACGATTGCTCAAATCACTGTCAATGACATGAATCCTAAACGAGGTGAGGATTATCTAAAGCAATTGGCAATATGCTACAACAACCAGGCAAATGCCGACAAGAATGAGATTGCGATCAAGACAGAGGAGTTTATCAATGGACGACTTGAAAAGATTGACGCAGAATTAGGAACGACAGAGGGCGAGCTTGAGAGTTATAAGAAGAGAAACAACCTGACAAACCTTAGACTGGATGTAACAGAAAGTCTTTCTCAGGCAAGTCAGTATGCAACCAAACTTTCTGATGCAAAATCTCAGATTCAGTTACTTGATTTCCTAAGGGAGCATGTAGACAATCCTGAGCATAAATATCAGATTATACCATCTAACGTTGGTCTGGTTGACGGAGCATCAACTGCTCTTATTAACAAATACAATCAAAGCGTTCTCGACAGAAATCGCATGCTTCGCTCTGCATCTGAGATTGCGCCACAGGTTGTTACATTAACAGAGGCTCTCAACGAGTTGGAAAACAGCATCCGAGTAGCACTCTTGCAAGCACGCAAGACTGCGGAGATAAAATTAGAGAGCATAGAGGACCAGTATCGCTCATACCAGAACCGTGTAGCAAGCACACCTGAACAAGAGCGCATCCTAACACAGATTGGTCGCCAGCAAGAGGTAAAATCAGGACTATACCTCATGCTGCTTCAGAAACGTGAGGAAAACTCTATCTCATTAGCTGCAACAGCAGATAAGGGTAAGCTTATTGACAAACCTATATACAGAGGCAAGATTAGTCCTAAAGGAAGCATCATATTGTTAGTAGCTCTTATAATTGGTTTTGCGCTTCCAATAGTCATCATCTATCTGCTCCAGCTTCTTCGTTATAAGATTGAAGGCAGAAATGATGTTGAGAAACTTACTCACCTGCCAATTATTGGAGATGTAGCGATTGCAAATGAAAGTGCAAAATCAGCAGCAGGAATTGTTGTGCATGAGAACAAGAATAATCAGATAGATGAAATCTTCCGTTCGTTAAGAACAAATCTTCAGTTTATGTTGCAACAAGACCAGAAGGTAATTATGTTTACTTCTTCAACTTCTGGTGAGGGTAAAACATTTAATGCCGCAAATACTGCTGTAAGTTTTGCTCTGCTTGGCAAAAGAACAATTCTGTTGGGACTTGACATCCGCAAACCAGCATTAGGCAGATTGTTTAATTTCAAGGACCGCAAGATAGGTATTACAAACCTGCTAACAAAAGACAGTGTTACACTTGACGATATCAAGTCACAAATATATCAGTCTGGAGTCAACGATAATCTTGACGTAATGCTTGCAGGACCAGTACCACCAAATCCAACAGAACTTCTGGCAAGAGAGAATCTTAAGACGATAATCGATGCACTTAGAACACAATATGACTACATTATTCTTGATACTGCTCCTGTTGGACTTGTATCCGACACCCTGCAAATAGGCAAGGTTACCGACGTATCTGTTATTGTATGTAGAGCCGATTATACTCCTAAGGCTAGCTTTGAACTGTTTAACAAGTTTGACAAAGACAAGAAGCTTCCTAATATGTGCATTGTACTTAATGCTATTGACATGTCAAAGAAAAAGTATGGTTACTATTATGGATATGGCAGATACGGAAGGTACGGAAGATATGGCAGATATGGCGCATACGGAAATTATGGAGGTTACGGCAATTATGCTAACAGCCACTATGGTGATGTTGATGACAATTCAATTAAGAAATAATGATTATTGCTGTAGATTTCGACGGAACAATTGTTGAGCACAAATATCCAGAGATTGGCGAAGAGGTGCCATTTGCCACTGAGACATTGAAAATGCTTATCAGAGACAGACATAAACTTATTTTATGGACTGTAAGAGAAGGTGAACTTTTAGAAGATGCCATTGAGTGGTGCAGGGCTAGAGGTGTTGAGTTTTATGCGATAAACAAAGACTACCCAGAGGAGGAAGCGTCAAAGAATCCTCATTATAGCCGTAAACTCAAAGTTGAGATGTTTATAGACGACCGCAACTTAGGAGGACTGCCAGATTGGGGAACAATCTACAGAATGATAAAACATAAAAAGTCATGGAACGACCTGATTTATGAAGCTGAATGCGGAAGTTCTGTCAATGACTCATATATCAGTAATCCGGAGAAAAAGAAAAAAAAATGGTGGCAAATATAAAAGAAGCCAAGAGGTTTTTCCCTCTTGGCTTCTTTTATTATAACAGTATTTATAAACTACTTACTATATTCAATAACAGCATTGCGGAAAGCTACAGGATTACCCATATCATACATCTTTCCATCCAGACGCACACCTATCATACCACTTCTCTGACGAACAGATTCCAATGCTGATGTTAGTTCTATTTCTCTTGTAGAGTTCTCTGAGTCTGCTGTAGCTATATCTGAAGCAAGCTGTTCAAAGACTTCAGGCGTTAAGATATACTGTCCAAAAACAGAGAAATATTTTTTCTCGTTATCAGAATCCACTACACCAAGATGCTCTTCTGCATAACTGGCTTTAGGTTTTTCCGTCATCATAGAGACATTAAGCACCATATCTTTCTTGTCTTCCCAAACACCAGTCAATATTCCATAACGACTTACATCTACTAATGGCACATCATGAATACTAACCATCAGATTGTTATACTTCTCATACTCTTCTATAAGTTGCAATGCACATGGCTTATTCGTGTTGCTCTTATAAATAGTGTCACCCAACAATAACAAGACTGGTTCAGCGCCTGCGAAGCCAGATGCCTGATATACCGCGTGTCCAAACCCTCGCTTCTCGTTCTGATAGACATAATGCAAACGTTTACTAATAGCAGAAATCTTTCTTTCATATTCCCTGCATTGCGAATTAAGCTTAGCAAGATGCTCTGAAGACAGAGGACGTTCAAAGAAATCTGCATATTGTTTACGTTCTTCATCTGAGCCTAACACAAGACATATTTCTTCTATGCCACTATTTATTAACTCCTCTAAAAGAATAAGAATTACCGGGCGCACAAAACCATCAGGGCAAGCCATTGGAATAAAGTCCTTCTTAGTGGTACGTGTGGCTGGATAAAGTCTTGTGCCAAATCCAGCAACAGGAATAATCGCTTTACGTACAGTATGCACAGGATTAATAGTAAGGCAATAGGCTTTCATGCCATTAGCATTGAGGTAATCCCTTAATTGCAATTGCGATTCCTTGTCTCGAGCTAAGAACTGCACAGAACCATCTCCATGCGATCCAACACCTTTACCGCCATAAATCAAATGTTTAATGTTAGAATCATTAAGAACACTGGCTAATTTCGGAGCATCAAGAGCAGAAGACATTGGAGCAACATACTTATTAAACATATACTCTGCTTCTGTCATAAGCAATCCTAATGCTTCAGGATTACCTTCTGCCATATATTTAATAGCCTTGTCAACAATTTCTTTGTTCCATTCGCCCAAAGCCATATGTTCTAATCTCTCCTTTTCATCTGAAGGGAATGGGTAACCCTTATTCAAATCCCTAAGAATCTTTATAGTGTCCTTCGTTGCGCACAAATCAGCAAAAACCCAATAAAGATGTTTCTTTACTGTAAGTGCCTTCACCTCCACCTCATCACCATCAAATATCATAAGATTTGGCCTAACACCAAATGCACAAGCCTGGTCTAAACGTCCACAACGTGATGATGTTCTCAGCTCACCCCAATAGGCAATATTCATCTCGCCCATGGTGTTAAGATTTAGTTTGTATAACTTATTGAATGCACGAGCTACTAAAACACATATTGCAGCACTACTTGACAAACCACTCTTTATCGGGAGGGTCATCTTTGTTATCTTTATTCGCACACCTCCTACATTGTACCACTCGAGCATATAAGAAGCCACGCCAGCACAATAGCAGAAGAAAGAACCAGAACGAGCCACTCGCTTCAGATCAGCATCACTCATCCTGCAAGAGAAATCACTCCATGCACCCTTTATTTCATCAGCCTCGCTTATAACCTCAAATTCAGTAGCTTTTTCTACCTCTGCATAGATACCTTCTTCTATACCAGTTACAATAGCCACTCCCGGAGGTATTTCTGCATTCATCGTCCGATAATGACCTGCCCAGTCTGAATGTTCACCAAATAAGCACAAACGCCCTGGCACAAATATGTTCATAAATTCCTATAATATATTATATGTTATATTTTGTTCTTAAGCAAAGACAAAATTAATCAAAAATAACGGAATTGCTCAAAAAATCAGTTATTTATTTGGTGGAATTGAGATTTTTATATATTTTTGCGCACAAATTATTTTAGTTAGTAACAAATTTAAAAAGCATTGCCTATCGATAAAAATTTACTTAATAAATTAATTAAGTATGAATAATTACGAAAGCATGAGCGACGAAAAGTTGGCTCTGCGTTATATCGATGGTGACAATAAGGCTTTTGATGTGTTATTAACACGTAATCAGTCTAAGCTTTTCTCATATATAATGTTTGTGGTTAGAGATGAAGAAATCGCAAACGATATATTCCAAGACACATTCCTTAAAGTCATAACCAAACTACAGGAAGGCAAATATACTGATAGTGGTAAATTCTATTATTGGATTACTCGCATAGCCCATAATATTATTATGGACAAGTATCGCATGCAACAAAACGAGCATATTGTTGAGCCAACAGAGGATAATAATCTCTGCAATATAAAAAGTGCTTCTGTGCTTGACACATATAGAGAGTCTGAAATTATCAACGAGCAGATTATGGAAGACGTAAAGAATATTATGAACGCCTTACCTGCTGTCCAGAGAGAAGTTGTATATATGCGTTTTTATCAAGATATGTCATTCAAGGAAATTGCTGACGCCACTGGTGTTGGCATCAACACATCATTAGGCAGAATGCGTTATGCCATACTCAACATGCGTCGAATGGCACAAAAGCATGACATATCCTTAAACTTTGAGATGTAATCTGGAAACGCCCCAATAAGAAACTGATAATAATTTCATTATAGCCCACGTAAATCCTGGATTATTTGTCCAGGATTTTGTGCTTTAAATATATGACTGCCACTTACCAGCACGTCAACGCCAGCAGCAACCAAACGAGGAGCGGTATCTTCCTGCACACCTCCATCAACTTCTATCAATGCTTTAGAATCGGAATCAACAATAAGTTTGCGTAACCTTTTTACCTTTGAAATAGTGTTTTCTATAAACTTCTGACCACCAAAACCTGGGTTTACACTCATCAATAACACCATATCAACATCCTTAATTACATCTTCCAAAACGCAAACTGGCGTTGAAGGATTAAGCGTCACACCTGCCTTCATTCCTGCCTTGTGTATCTCCTCTATTGTGCGGTGAAGATGAACGCAAGCCTCATAATGTACATTCATCATCATTGCACCCAGTTTTGCAGTTCTTTCTATATAGTGCTCTGGGTGTTTAATCATGAAATGCACATCTAATGGTTTTATACATTTCGACGCAACTGCTTCTAAAACAGGGAAACCAAATGAAATATTAGGTACAAACACTCCATCCATAACATCAAGATGAAGCCAGTCTGCATCACTATTATTAATCATGTCCAATTCCTTGTCAAGATGAAGAAAATCAGCAGCGAGCAGTGAAGGAGATACTAAAGCCATAATAATAATTAGTTAAAGCACAGCGTTTTGCTATTGTTTGAATTCTTTTTTAGCAGATTATACTCATATGCAAATTTCTTAATAAGCAGTATGGTACTTTCACTTGGGTTCATTCCATCTTGTGTAAAATACTTCATAGGCAACTCTTTTAATTATCATTTATACCTTTCAAACGCAAAGAGTTGTATTTTATTATATCCGTAATGAATTATTTCACGTGGTATTCCTCAATATTTTTCAAACCATTAATAAAATCTGTAACGGTCATACGTTTTTTTCCTGCCATCTGTAACTCAACAACCTCAAGTAATGAGTCTTGAGCTACAACATACATTTTCTTAGCATTTATAATTATAGAACCAACTGGTTTGTTTGAACAAATATCTGTTTTATTTGTCTTATATAGTTTCAAAACTACTTCCTTGTTGTCTGGCGACACTAAGGTTGTCCATGCACCAGGATAAGGACTAAGTCCTCTAGTGAAATCATATATCTGTTTCACATTCTTTGTCCAGTCTATCATGCATGTCTCCTTAAAGATTTTTGGAGCATGATGCAACTCACCGCATTTCACAATCAGGTCATCCTGACTTATTGACTGCGGATAACCATCTGATTCTATTATTTTATCCAAAGTTTTAAGGCATATATCAGCACCCAGTCTCATCAGTCCATTATATACATCTTCTACATCATAATCATCAGCAATATCAAATGGCAGCTGCATTATAATTCGTCCTGTATCTATATCATGATCTAAGAAGAATGTGGTCACACCTGTTTGCGTTTCTCCATTAATCACAGCCCAATTTATTGGAGCCGCGCCTCTATATTGTGGAAGCAATGCCGCATGAACATTAAACGTACCATATTGGGGCATTCCCCAAACAACCTCTGGCAACATTCTGAAGGCAACAACAACCTGCAAATTTGCATTAAAACTCCTCAGTTCTTCTATAAAAACGGGATCTTTCATCTTCTCAGGCTGCAATACGGGCAGACCTTGAGACAGCGCATACTGCTTAACTGCTGGAGCTTGCAACACACTGCCATGACGCCCCACTGGTTTGTCAGGCTGAGTGACTACAGCCACTACATTATATCCGTTTTCCACTAAAGCCTGCAGCGTTTCAACTGCAAACTCAGGTGTTCCCATAAATACTATTCTTAAATCCTCTTTTCTCATATTAATATTATTCTTCACTCATGTCAGCTACCATCTTTCTATACATTCCGTATATTCTCTGACGTGATATATATCCCTTAAAATGATTTTCTTTATCCAGTACTGGCAGCCAATCAGCATGACTATCATCAAATATCTTCATTACCATAGTCATTGGCATATCATCATTTATTGTTGCCACTGGATCAACCATTAACTGCCCAGCCTTGAAGTGATGATACAATTCAGTACGGAAAACAACGTGACGAATCTTTGTCAGATTAATTTCACCAAGAAGATTTCCTGCGGTATCCAACACCGGCAATACGTCATTTCGGCTTTGGCTTATCTTGTTAACCACTTTGGCCAATTCGATATCAGGGTCTATAGCTGTAAAATCACGCTCAATAACACTATCAAGACTCATCATTGTTAGCACGGCTCTGTCAGTATGATGCGTTATCAGTTTACCTTGCTTTGCCAAGCGCATTCCATAAATACTATGAGGCTCAAAAACCATAATTGTAAGATACGCAGAAACACTGACAATCATCAATGGCATAAACAAATCATATCCGCCTGTTATTTCGGCAATTAGGAATATTCCTGTTAGAGGTGCATGCATAACACCCGACATTACTCCAGCCATTCCAAGCAATGCGAAATTCTTTTCTGGCAGGTAAATGCCTATTTCATAAATATTCCACAAACGCGCAAACAAGAATCCACCAAAACATCCTATAAACAAACTTGGTGCAAAGGTACCACCACAGCCGCCGCCACCATTTGTAGCAGATGTGGCAAAAACCTTTGTCATCAGTACTAGTCCCAGATACACCAGCAGCAATTCACTATGGCCTGAGAATAATGAGTTATCTAATATTTCATTAAAATCAGCATCAGTCTTGCCATTAAGCAATAAATTGATATCATGATAGCCTTCACCATACAATGAGGGGAAAAGGAATATCAACAAGCTAAGCATACTTCCGCCAATCAACAATTTTATATATGGCTGGTCTTTAAATTTCCCAAAGATATTCTCACACATTGTCATAGTCCTTATAAAATAAAGACTAACCAAACCACAGAAAACACCTAACAGGATACTTGCCGGAACACGCTCAACAACCCATGTGCTTTCGAGTTCAAAAGTAAACATTGATGTCGAACCACGGAAAATATAAGTGAAGCAAGTGGCAGTAACACATGACACAAGAACAGGAAGCAATGATGCCATTGTCAAATCAATCATCAGCACTTCCAACGTGAATACAAGTCCTGCTATAGGAGCCTTGAATATTCCAGCAATAGCACCTGCCGCACCACATCCTACCAATAACAGCAAAGTCTTATTATCCATCCGGAAAAGCTTGCCTAGGTTAGAACCGAGGGCAGAACCTGTCAAAACAATAGGAGCCTCGGCACCAACGGAACCGCCAAAACCAATAGTTATAGCCGATGCGAAAACGGAAGACCAACAGTTATGTCCACGCAATCGGCTCTGTTTACTGCTTATGGCATAAAGAATTCTTGTTATACCATGACTAATATTGTCTTTAACAACATATCTGACGAAAAGTGAAGTAAGGAATATACCTATTACAGGATAAACCAGATACAGCCAGTTTGCTTCATCCTGATTGAATGAACCTGTAAGGAATATTACAATCTGGTTTATTAGCTCGTGCAATATAAACGCAGCCACTGCCGCAAAGAATCCGACAGTAAAAGCGAGAATAAGAATAAACGTCTTCTCGCTGATATGCTCTTCACGCCATTCCAGGAATCGCATGAACAGATTCTTCTCGTCTGTATCCACTTGTTGCATTATCTATTTTCTGATTATTTCCACCTGTCCGTCTTCCCTAAGCCTTATAATGCTTGACGGTTTGTGAGGTTTATGTTCCTGACGACGCGCCCAGCATATATAATCCACCGCGTCAATTATCTCCTGAGAGATATCACAATAGTTCTGGGCTGTTGGTTCTCCTGATATATTTGCAGAAGTAGACACGATTGGTTTCTGAAATCTGTAGCACAATTGCTTTGAGAATTCTTCTCTTGTTATTCTCATAGCAATACTTCCATCATCGGCAATAAGATTTGGAGCAAGATTTATTGCGCCATCCAATATTATTGTAGTTGGATCTTCAGCACAATCAAACAACTGCCATGCCACATCAGGCACATTCCTTACGTATCTCTGCAAACGGTTGTCACTATCCACAAGGCATATCATCGCCTTAGAATCCTCACGGTGCTTTATCTCATACACTCTTGCCACAGCCTCTGCATTAGTCGCATCACAACCTATGCCCCAAACAGTGTCAGTTGGATAGAGTATAACCCCACCCTTTCTCATCACCTCTACAGCTTTCTTTATATCATCTTCTACTTTCATGGTTAGAACTCACTGGTAAAATGGAACTTTATCTTCTTAAAATCTTCCTGCGCCATGCTCAGTACATATCCGCTGTCAGCAAGAAACACATCACGTCCGTCCTTATCCTTAGCCATATACTGATACTTGCGTTTTTTGAAGTTCTCCAACTCCGCCGCATCATCACTCTCTATCCAGCAAGCCTTATACAAGTGCACTGGTTCCCAACGACATTTGGCATTATATTCATTTTCCAAACGATACTGGATAACTTCAAACTGCAGCTGTCCTACTGTGCCGATAATCTTACGTCCATTAAACTGATTTACAAACAACTGAGCCACACCTTCATCCATCAGCTGATCAACACCCTTTGCAAGTTGTTTAGACTTCATCGGGTCTGCGTTCTCAATGTATTTAAACATCTCTGGAGAAAAACTTGGAAGTCCTTTGAAATGCAATTTTTCTCCCTCTGTCAGCGTGTCTCCAATCTTAAAGGTGCCATTATCAGGCAAACCGATAATATCTCCTGCCCAAGCCTCATCAACAGTAGTTTTACGTTGTGCCATAAACTGTGTTGGTGAAGAGAATCGCATTGACTTGCCATGACGAACATGGTAATATGGAGTATTACGAGAGAAGCGTCCAGAACAAACCTTGCAGAATGCTATACATGAGCGATGGTTTGGATCAATGTTTGCGGTTATCTTGAATATGAAGCCTGTAAACTTTTCCTCATCAGGCTGCACATCACGCTCTTCTGCCTTTACAGGACGTGGGCATGGTGCAATCTCAACAAAAGTATTGAGGAGCTCTTCCACACCAAAATTGTTTAGGGCAGAACCAAAGAACACAGGGGCAAGCTCACCTTTAAGATATTCCTCTACCTCAAACTCTGGATACACACCCTCAATCAGTTCAAGTTCATTGCGCAGTTTATCAGCAAGAGTCTCACCAATCTGCTTGTCCAGTTCTTCTGTATTTATGTCAACCTCCACTTTCTCTGCCACAACTTGCTTTGATGGTTGGAACAGGTTCAGGTTATTCTCATAAATATTATACACACCCTTAAAACGTATACCACTCTCTATTGGCCATGTCAACGGGCGAACGTGTATTGACAACTCCTCCTCCAATTCATCCAGCAAATCAAATGGGTCCTTAGCCTCTCGGTCCATCTTGTTTACAAAGATAATAACCGGTGTATTGCGCATACGGCAAACTTCCATAAGTTTACGAGTCTGTGTCTCCACACCTTTGGCTCCGTCAACAACTATTATTACCGAGTCAACCGCAGTCAATGTTCTGTAAGTATCTTCAGCAAAATCCTGGTGACCTGGAGTATCAAGGATATTTATCTTGTAATCATGATAATCAAACTCCATCACAGATGTTGTAACAGAGATACCACGCTGCTTCTCGATATCCATCCAGTCGGATGTAGCTGTTTTCTTTATCTTATTGCTTTTAACAGCACCAGCCACTTGTATCTGTCCTCCGAAAAGCAAGAGTTTTTCTGTCAACGAGGTCTTACCAGCATCCGGATGTGCTATAATAGCAAACGTTCTTCTTCTTTCTATTTCTTGGTTCATATATATTTATATCTATCTTCACTAAATTAATCTCTCAATGCATTCCTTGAGTGAGTCTTCCCAATATGGAATTTCTATGCCGTAGGTTTGTTTTATTTTGGTCTTGTCAAGCACACTGTATGCAGGACGATTAGCCGCTGTCGGGTATTCTGATGTGTGCAGAGGTCTTACTTTACAGTCTTTTATTCCGGCAATTCTATGAATAGCCTTGGTAAAGTCATACCAACTTATCACACCTTCATTGGAATAATGATAAACACCAGTCTCTATCCCTTTATCAACAGCAGTCATTATAGTTACAGCTAAATCACGAGCATAAGTTGGTGTGCCTATCTGGTCAAAAATAACTCCAAGTTCAGTCTTTTCTTTTCCTAGACGAATCATCGTCTTTACAAAATTATTGCCAAAAGCACTATAAAGCCATGCTGTTCTTATTATCATGTGTTTCTTGCAGAACTTGCTCACTCCAAGTTCTCCTGCTAATTTGGTGCTTCCATAAACACTATCCGGTGATGGAGTATCTGTCTCTACGTATGGAGTATGATGGGTACCATCAAATACATAGTCTGTCGACACATGAATAATCCATCCCCCTCTCTTATCTATCGCTGCAGCCAGATAAGATGGGGCCACAGTATTAAGTGTTGTACATAATTCCTTATCGCCTTCAGCCTTATCCACCGCTGTATATGCGGCACAGTTTATCACGCCATCAATAGCATGACGATTTATAAAATCATTAACAGCCAACTGGTTTGTTATGTCCAGTTCAGCCACATCTGTATTAAAATAAGTATGCTGGGGATATTCTTTCTCCAGCAATTGTATTTCGTTTCCTAACTGGCCATTACAGCCAGTAACAAGTATATTCATAAATAATCTTTTTTACTCAAAAACCAGAGGTTCCTCCTTATCCTTAAAATAATAATCGTTAAGCATGCCAATAAGAGTTGATATTTCTTTTACAGCATGAGAAGTATTAGGACTTATCTCTTTTTTCTGAAGACGAAGCATCATCAAACCGTACAGCGAATTGAAACATGTTTCAATCTCACTTTGCTCTTTTACTGCGCCACGGTTTCTTAACTCAACAATAAAAGGCAGCACTTTATAGTATTCAGCACTATAGAAGGGGAACTTAGTGCTATTAAGCAACATCACGTGCAACTCTTCCAACTTCTGCAGCGTTACCTTATTTATCTGCAAATGTCCCTGTTCACGGCATCCTTCCTGATTCATCATGGTCACAAGATTGCCAAACCAGTCGATAACCTCTTCTTTCTGTTCCTCATCATAGTCAAAACGCTCTATATACTCACGCTTTATTCTGGACAGCGAACAGTCAAACGCCCTGATAGTATCTTCCACCTGCCACATATACAACAGGTATTCTGCAATATTCTTATTTCTTAATTGTTGTGATATATACATTTTATCAGAAAAATCTATATAAATTGGTAATTGTGCCAAAAAGCATGATAACAGAGCATATCATCACGATTGCCCCTATCACCTGATTGATTATTTTTATTCCGTTTTGGTCAAACTTTCCTCCAATCTTATCTATGAGCCATGTCAGACCAAACCACCACAGCAATGCTCCAGCAAAAATACTCAGCAGTCCAACCGCCATCTCAAATGGATGGTCGGGCAGCACAAAAGCAAACTGTGCATAACATGCAAGGAATAGGAATATAATAAGCGGATTTGATAGGGTTACAAAGAATGCTGTGATGCCATTATGAACAAGCGTCCCCTTACCCTTACCTGGTTTGCGTATATTGCGAGTAGGATCTGTTCGATAAGTATATATACCAAAGCCCAGCAACATAAGACTTCCTGCGATCTGCAAATAAAACTTGTTCTGCTGATTACTTATAAAATCCATCACCAGTCCCATGCCTACAACACTCAGCAAAGCATATATCATATCACTAAATGCTGCGCCTATGCCAGTAACAAATCCAAACCAGCGCCCCTTATTAAGCGTGCGCTGAACACATAAAACGCCTATAGGACCCATTGGCGCCGAAGCGATTATGCCTATAAGCATTCCCTTGAATATAAAACTCAAGATATCTAATTGTAAAGGAAATTGCATCACGAATGCAAAATTGCTAAAATTATATGAATTGTGCAAGTTTTTCTGTTTAAATCTTTGCGCCATCATTGTTTTTTTCCTAACTTTGCCGCATCATTTTTAAAACTCATTGTTAAAAACAAATATATTCTATGAATATAAATCACACAGACAAACCTTATGTTATCGGTTTAGACTTAGGAGGCACAAACTCTGTCTTCGGAATAGTAGATAAACAAGGTAACATTAAAGCATCAACATCCATCAAGACAAAAGGATTTGAGAATGCAGAAGATTACCTAAAGGCATCACTTGACGCGCTCAGCAAGATTATCGAGGAGACAGGTGGCATTAACAATATTTACGCCATGGGAATAGGGGCACCTAATGCCAACTATTACAATGGCACTATAGAGAATGCGCCTAATCTAGACTGGGCAAAGGGCACGGTGCCATTGGCCAAGATGTTCAGCGATGCTCTTGGAGTACCTGTTGCCATGACCAACGATGCCAATGCTGCGGCTATTGGCGAGATGGCATACGGCGTGGCGCGTGGCATGAAAAATTTCATTGTAATTACTCTTGGCACAGGCGTAGGCTCAGGCATTGTCATTAATGGTCAATTAGTTTATGGCAGCGATGGTTTTGCTGGCGAATTAGGCCATGTAACAATGGTCAGGACAGACGGAAGAAAATGTGGTTGTGGCCGTAGCGGATGCCTTGAGGCATACTGCTCAGCAACAGGCGTTGCGAGAACTGCATGCGAAATGCTCGAGAACACAGACACACCATCACTACTGCGTGAAATAGCACCTGAAAGCATTACATCTCTTGATGTAAGCATTGCCGCCGGAAAAGGCGACAAACTTGCAAACGAGATATTTCATTTTACAGGCAAAATGCTCGGTGAAGCATGTGCTGACTTTGCCGCATTCTCTAGTCCTGAGGCATTTATCTTTTTCGGAGGATTGGTTAAGGCTGGCGATTTAATCATGTCACCAATCCGCAATGCCTACGACTCTCATGTAATGCCTGTATTTAAGGGGAAGGCCAAGTTCCTTATCAGCGGTCTTGACGGTGCAAGCGCTGCGGTTCTTGGGGCATCAGCATTAGGTTGGGAACTATAAAAAAAACAAAGAGGTTGGTGCAGGACGCTCCAACCTCAAAATCAATCAAATAAAATCATCAACAAGCGGATGCAACTTATTTGTTGATTGCAAATATAAGTGTTTATGGAATTTTAAACAAATTATTTTTGTTAAATTTTAGATTTTCACTTAAAATTCACTTGTTTTCACATTTATAACAATCGATTATAGCAGACAATTATGAGATTTTTTTACATAGTTTTAACAACATGCCTAATGATTGCTTTAATTGGATGTAAGAAAACAATTATAGAGGAAGGCGAAAAAGAGTCTACAGAAGAGTCCGCCAAAGATAACAACGAAGAAAACAACGATGAGAATATAGATGAGACCTACTCTGACTTTATGAGTATAGCCGAGGCGCAGAAAGCAGAGAACGGAGAATTCATCTGGTTAACAGGTTATATCGTAGGCTCATGCCAGCGCTCAATGAAAAACACCGATTTCACATATCCTTTCAGTGGAAGCACAGCCATAATCCTTGCAGACGAGAAGGTTTCTGCCGACAGTTTGCCTGAAGTCGACGACCCAAGGCTTTTCCCTGTATGTATTACTGATTACAAGCACATCAGAGAAGAATTAAATCTCGAAGACAATCCCGACTTATGGAACCGGCGAATTTATATCGTTGGCGTAAAACAAAGATATATGAGCAGGGATGGAATGAAAATGGTTACAGACTATCAAGTTGAGGAATAATCCTTTAAAGCCAATTCATTTATTAATATTATTGTGAAAAAACGATTAAAATTATATAAGGCAATGTCATTTTAAGGATATTTTTATTATCTTTGCAAACAGAATGACATAGCAAAATCATTTATCCTAAAATAACAAGACTGACATTAAGAAAATCAATAATTTATAAATTTATGAAGCATTTGCATTTATTGCTCTTATGCTTGTTGTTCCCCCTCACAGCAGTGGCTGATGTATGGGAAACACAATACAAGCAGATTGAACAGAGCATCAGGCAACCGCAATTTGCCGACAATGAGTTCGTTATCACAAAGTTTGGCGCAAAGGTTGACGCCTCTGCTGCCGTTAACCAGAAAGCCATCAACAAGGCCATTGCCACTTGTTCTAAGAAAGGCGGCGGTAAGGTTATTGTCCCTGCCGGCAAATGGAACACAGGTGCTATTGAGCTGAAAAGCAAGGTCAACCTCGTTATCGAGGAGGGCGCAACACTTCAGTTCGTCTTTGAGCCAGAGCTCTACCCTATCGTTCCAACACGTTGGGAAGGTATCGACTGCTGGAATCTTTCTCCATGTATCTATGCATACAAAGCAACCGACATTGCCATCACTGGTAAAGGAACCATCGACGGCGGTGGCAACAACAATACATGGTGGCCATGGTGCGGTGCTCCACGTTATGGCTGGAAGGAAGGCATGATTAGCCAGCGCAATGGAAGCCGTGCACGCCTGCTTAAGCTGGCAGAGGATATGGTACCAATGGACGAGCGCCGTTTCACAAAAGAGGATGGTCTGCGTCCACAGTTGGTTAGTCCTAACCTCTGCGACGGTGTGCTCATCGAAGGTGTAAAGATGCTTGCATCACCATTCTGGGTAATCCACCCATTGCTTTGCAAGAATGTTACAGTACGCAACGTAACAGTAATAAACAACGGTCCTAACGGTGACGGTTGCGACCCAGAGTCATGCGACGGTGTACTTATCGAAGGTTGTCATTTCGACACTGGCGACGACTGTATAGCCATCAAGAGCGGTCGCAACAACGATGGTCGTCTATGGGCAAAGCCAAGCGAGAATATCATCATCCGCAACTGTGAGATGAAAGATGGTCATGGCGGTGTTGTTATCGGAAGTGAGATTTCTGGTGGTTGCCGCAATGTATTTGCAGAGAATAACAAGATGGACTCTCCAAACCTTGACCGCGTTGTTCGCATCAAGACCAACCCTTGCCGTGGCGGTGTTATCGAGAATATTTACTGCCGCAACATCGAGGTAGGCCAGTGCCGCGAGGCTGTGCTCCGCATCAATCTTGATTATGAGCGCAACGAGATTTGCTGCCGTGGTTTCAACCCAGTTGTACGCAACGTGAATCTTGAGAACGTTACATGTAATAAGAGCAAGTATGGTGTTCAGATTATCGGTCTTGACAACCTTACTAATGTATATGACATCAACCTGAAGAACTGCAAGTTTGACGGTGTTGCCGATGGCAATAGCATTACTGGTCTTACTAAGAATATTAAGTTTGACAATGTATTAATCAACGGTAACCTCTGCCTTACAGAGAAACCATTCAAGAATTACAGCCAGTGGCTCACATGGTCAGAGATGAAGCGCTATCCAAAATCATATCTGCTTGATTTCTCAACCCGTCCAAAGTGGAGCTATGTAATGGGTATTGAGCTGGAATCTATGCTCGACACATACCTGAGATATGGCGATGAGAATATCCGCAAGTATTGTCAGGAATATACAGACACCATGATTAATGAGGCTGGTGACATCCGTGGTTACAACATCCTTGATTATAACCTTGACAATATCCGTACAGGCCACTTCGTAACACGCATGTACGAGTTGTATCCAGAGGCTAAGAATCTGCTTGCCATGAAAACCATGATGAAGCAGCTCGAAAAGCAGCCTCGCACTAACGACGGTGTTTACTGGCACAAGGCTATCTATGCATATCAGGTATGGCTCGATGGTATCTTTATGGGACTTCCTTATCGCGTGCTCACAGCTAACCTTATGACTAAGCAGGGCGAAATGAAAGAGAAGGCTGCACAGAAGATTTACAACGATGCTGTAGAACAGATTCTGAAGACTTATAGTCGCACACTCGACCCAAAGACTGGTCTTAACCGTCATGCTTGGGATGAGACCAACCACACATTCTGGGCAGACAAGCAGACTGGTCTGAGTCAGCACTGCTGGGGACGTGCACAGGGATGGTACACAATGGCACTCGTTGAGTTGCTCGATGCTCTGCCAGCCGACTATGCTCGTCGTGCCGAGGTTGAGGAGGTACTGAAAAAGGATTTCGACGCCATCATCAAGTGGCAGGATAAGAAAACCGGCACATGGTACCAGGTAATGGACAGTCCTGAGCGCAAAGGCAACTACCTTGAGTCTACATGTACATCTATGTTCGCCTACTCAATGCTCAAGGCATATCGCAAGGGTTATGTAAAAGACGTAAAATACCGTGATGCTGGTATCAAAGCATATAGAGGTATAATCAAGAACTTCATAAAGGTTCATCCAGACAAGACCATCTCTCTCACTCAGTGCTGCGCTGTTGCCGGCCTTGGCCCTGCAGCTACGCCAGAGGTAGAGGCAGCCATGAAGAAGGTTAATCCTAAGGGTAAGGTTAAGCACAATGCCCGTCGTGATGGTTCATTTGAATACTACCTTAGCGAACCTATCCGCGACAACGACGCCAAGGGTGTTGGTCCTTTCATTTGGGCATCACTTGAAATGGAGATGATGGGATTTGATGCTGACAACATTACTGCAAGCATAGACCGCAAAGCTGTTATAACAAGAAATAATCCAATAGTTAACGAAGCCGACCCTCTGGCTTCGTTAACTGTTGGTAACGGACACTTCGCCGCTACTGTCGACGTAACAGGTCTGCAAAGTTTCCCTTTTGACTATGAGGCAGGTGTGCCTCTCAACACTATGTCAGACTGGGGATGGCATTCTTTCAAAAACACCAACAACCTGCAGCGTTCAGAGACTGAGAAGGCATACGACTTCGGCCATGGCCACAAAGAGATTTATGCTGTGGAGTTTAAGAAAGGTGGCGGCAGAGACCAGCTGGCCACAGAATATTTTCGCGTAAACCCTCACCGCTTGAATCTCGGCACTATTGGTTTTGAGTTGAAAGACAAATCTGGCAATAAGATTGCACTGAAGGACCTGAAGAACATCAATCAGGAACTGATGCTCTGGGATGGCAAGATTGAATCTAAGTTTACTGCCGACGGCACTAACGTAGAGGTAACAACAGCTTGCATGCAGGATAAAGACTGTATGTTTGCAAGAGTTAAAAGCGAAATGCTCAAAGACCAGCGCGCGACAATCAGCATTAAGTTTGCCTACCCTACAGGCAAGCATGCCGATAGCGGCGCAGATTGGAATAATCCAGACAAGCATCAGTCGCAGATAGTTGCTTCCGACAAGAATTACGCAACTATCGCACGCACAATCGACGGTTCTACATATTTTGTTACAATTAAGTGGGAAGGCAACGCTACATTAAAGGAGGTTGCGCCTCATCATTTCAATTTGTCAACAACAGAAGACATCCTGACATTCTGCGCAGAATACACACTGCGCCAAAACCGTATGCGTCCTGCTCCATTCGAGTATGACCAGGCACATAAGGCTGTTCTTAAGGCATGGCCACGCTTCTGGCTTAAAGGCGCTATTGCTGATTTCAGCCAGTGCACCGACCCAAGAGCAAAGGAACTGGAGCGTCGTGTAGTACTCTCACAGTATCTTACTTACATCAACTGCGCTAACACAACAGCACCACAGGAAACAGGTCTCACATACAACACATGGTTTGGTCGTCCTCACCTTGAGATGACATGGTGGCACATGGTTGACTTCTCATTATGGAACCGTCCAGAGGTTATGAAAACTGTATTAGACTGGTATAACGATGTAGCATACCCAGAAGCTATTAACATAGCAAAGCGTCAGGGATTCAAAGGCGCACGCTGGATGAAGATGACAGACCCATGGGCTGGCGAGGCACCATCAAATACTGGTTCTTTCCTCACATGGCAGCAGCCACATTATATATATATGGCAGAGGAGATGTATCGTCATAATCCTTCTAAGGAAATACTCAACAAGTATGGCGAGCAGGTAGAAGCAACAGCCGAGTTTATGGCCGATTTCGCTAAGCAATGTGCTCCAAAGGGCGGTAAGATTAAGCTATTTGGACAGACAGCAATGCAGGAGTCTATGTCAAAAGACTTCTCTTATAATCATCCTTTCGAGCAGGCATATTGGTATTATGGTCTTAGCGTTGCCCAGAAATGGCGCGAGCGCAAAGGACTTGAGCGCAATGCAGAATGGGATGATGTTATCAGTCGCATGGCTTCATTGGCAGAGAAGGATGGTATCTATACAGCAGGTGAGCCTATCAAACCATTCAACGCCAATGCTAAGCAGGATGATTTCGACCCATTTGTTGCAGCTGCTCAAGTAAACAGCAAGGAGATTTCAGAAGAAGACTTCAACTTGAAGTGCCGTAGCGACCACCCAGCAGTGCTCGGTGCATGCGGTCTGCTGCCAACCACTCCACTCTATGACAAGGACAAGATGGTTAAGACTCTTAACTGGGTTATGAACAACTGGAACTGGCCTACAACATGGGGATGGGACTATGGAATGGTTGCAATGTGCGCAGCACGCTTAGGTGAGACAAACACAGCTCTCAACGCACTTCTTATTGACAAGCAGAAGAATACCTATCTGAAGAATGGTCATAACTTCCAGGAGCCAAAGCGCCTGCGTCTCTACATGCCAGGCAATGGAGCATTGCTCACAGCTGTTGCAATGATGTGTGCTGGTTGGGATGGTTCTACAGAGCATAATCCTGGTTTCCCAAAAGACGGCAAGTGGAACGTTCGTTGGGAGGGTTTCCAGAAGATGCAGTAACTATTTAGTTGACGAGTTGACAAGTAGACGAGTTGTTTGCATCAGTTGACAAGTTAACAAGTTATATAAACATGAAGTAGTTTCTAAACTTACAAATTGAATAAAAAAGGACGCACTTACAAAGGTGCGTCCTTTTTTATTCCTAAATATCATGAGCATTCTTATCTAATAACACAAAATATCACTTGATATTTATCAAGTATCAACAAAATATATTAACTTTGCACTCTGAAACTAAAACTGAACATTTTTCACATTTATGAAGAGACAATTACTTACAGGATTAACAACCATCATCACAGCCATTGCGTTGGCACAGACACCAGCCTTTCCTGGTGCAGAAGGATTCGGACGTTATGTAACAGGAGGACGCGGTGGTACCGTGTACCATGTAACCAACCTAAACGACAAAGGTGCGGGTTCACTACGCGAAGCTATCGGTAAAAGCGGCAAGCGCACCATAGTTTTTGATGTGGCTGGAACAATCAACCTCAAATCTGATATAGCCATTAAGAACGGAGATATTACTATAGCTGGACAGACTGCACCTGGCGATGGCATCACATTGGCAAACTATACCATCAACAGTACAGCCAACAATGTAATTATAAGATTTATACGAAGCCGCCGTGGCAATGTTGTAGACGTAAACGAAGGAGCAGATGCTATCTGGGGACGCCAGCGCAGCAACATCATCCTCGACCACTGCTCATTCAGTTGGAGCATTGACGAAGTGGCTTCATTCTATGACAATCGCAACTTCACCATGCAGTGGTGTACTATAGCCGAAGCTCTCAACAATGCCGGTCACGGGAAAGGCGCTCATGGCTATGGCGGCATCTGGGGAGGTAAGGGCGCTTCGTTTCATCACAACCTGCTGATTCACTTGAACAATCGTGTGCCACGTTTCAATGGAGCACGCTATGCATGGGATGGCTATGACAAGACAAAATATCCTAACACCATCCAGGCAGAACGTGTTGACTTCCGCAATTGCGTGATGTACAATTGGGGAAGCGGAGGATGCTATGGCGGACCAGGCGGTGGTTATATTAACATGATAAACAACTACTATAAGGCTGGCCCTGGCACAACAAATAAGACTAGAGTGACACAAGTATCTAAGTCAGACAGCAGCAACGGTGGCGACAACCCATTCCCAAATTACACAAGCCGTTATTATATAAACGGCAATTACGTAACTGCCGCAGGTTCTAATGCCGCAAACTACGACTGGAAAGGTGTTATTTATGATAGCGGAATCCCTACCGTCAATGGAGAAAGATGCATGGAAGACCAGAACAACTATTATGGCGAAGGCAAGGGCTATGTAAAAATTAAGCTAACAGAGCCTATTGACGCTGGTGAGATAACAACTCATAATGCAGAAATAGCATATATGAAGGTTATGCAGTATGCTGGCGCTTCATTAAGTCGCGATAGTCATGACGAGCGTTATATGCGTGAGACCCAAAACGGAACGGCAGAATATACCGGTAGTGTAACAAAGGTCAAGGGTATAATCGACTCACAGAACGACGTTGGCGGATGGCCTACTCTCAATGGCGGCACTGCCCCACTCGACTCTGATAATGACGGCATGCCTAATGATTGGGAGACAGCCAATGGACTGAACCCAAACAGCAATGATGCCAACGGATATGACCTCGACCCATACAAGTATTACACAAACCTTGAAGTGTATATGAATAGTCTTGTACAGGATATCATGATTAATGGCAACAAGCATGGCGATAACGCTGTCAAAGAATATTATCCTGCATACCACAAAGCAGACGGCACTTTTGTAGCTGCTATTAATGCCGACGTTGCAGGTATCGAGGAGATTACTTCTGGCGAGGTTGTAGAGACATTATATTATAATGTGCAGGGCATGCGCATTGAATATCCTTCTAAGGGAACATTTATTCGCGTAAATAAATTGTCAAACGGCAAGAAGGATGTAAAGAAAGTTATAATTAGATAAATTCACTATTCCTTTTCCAGTTCCGCCAAGTTCTTATTTGAGCAGTATCTGTTTCTTTAAGAATTTGGCGGAACTTTTTTTGTATAAATATACGAGCTATCAGACTAACTGTTTTTTCGTAAAAGTAATCTGGCACTTCTCTTTTCGTAATCTGGCACTTTACGATGAGTAAACTGGCACTTCTCTCTTAGTAAAGTGCCAGTTTACTAAATCACAATAAAAAGCATAGATTCTCAATAGTTTAGCCGCATATAACAATATGCACACAAAGTGTATATTAATACACAACAAATCCATCAAAATATTTCTATTTGTAGTCCAACTGCTCCAAATACACGATTTAACCAAATAATACACCATTTATAATTAATATTACCCTACAAAATTTCATAAATAAAACAAAATAGTGTACCTTTGCAACAAACTATTACCAATAAAGCTAAGAATTAGAATCTTTTATATTAATCAAAATTATTAACTTATGACTAAAAACATTTCAAGGATTGTCCTTGCACTGCTTATGATGGTGGTAGCTATTCCAGCATCAGCTGCGTTTAAGGACTTCAAGATCGACTTGACAGCGTACAACGACGCATCAAGTCTACTGACAGCCGACGAGGTGTCAAACAATGCAAACTTCGAGTTTGGCATTGCTGTTGCCGACGACGGCACTATCTCAAGAGTTGACAAGGCTGATGCTTCTGCAACAGCCGTTATCAGCGGAAAGTATCACAACGACCATGGTTGCACAGGCGTGAAAGTTGTTGTGCCTGTTGACGGCGCAGTGAAGATTGGCGTGGGCAACTGTACTTATTCTGGTCACACAGTAAAGGTGAAAGACGGTTCAGGCACTGAGGTGGCATCATTTGCTGTTGGCACAGGATGCTGGAGCCGTAACAAATCAGACGAGGTGGTAACATTCGGTTACTATCGTGGCGGTGCAACTACACTCACTATCGAGTCTTCAAGCTACACTCCTTTTATTATGGTAGCAGCAGCAACTGACGTTCCTACTGAATACACAGCAACATTCAGCTGGGGAGATGCAGCACAGGAAGGTTCACTGCCTGCAAACATCAAGGTTACTGAGGGCAAAACTATTAAGATTCCTGTAAACTTCACATTATATCAGGAAGGCAAGACATTGACAGGCTGGACTGACGGCAAGAACACATACGCTATCGGCGAGGAAGTGAAGATGACTTCAGACCTTACCCTTACTCCTGTATTCACAACCAATGCTGTTGCTCTTGCTGACCGCACTGAGCCAGTGACAATCAA
>JAZLCN010000058.1:0-1537 GCA_045614255.1 Prevotella sp. | reverse complement strand
AAGATGTTTCTGGGAAATGAGGGACAGACGTTACATTTAATCATCAGGGCTATGAAGATGACAGACGAATACATCAGACGCCACACACGGAGAGCCAAAGGACCGACATATAACTCAAAACGTGATAGGAGATATACTCATTATAGGGTTGCCCGTATTGGATATGCGATCGTAATGTGCGCAGCGTCGCTTCTTCTGGTAGGTCTTGGTATTCACGACAGGATGGAGAAGGAAAAGGCCCAAAAGGAAAAACTTTACTGGGAGGAATATTATGCAAAGAGAAAACACGAGCCTGTAGATCTCTATCAATACTATAAGAAGGAGGAGAAGAAGCCATATGATCCCCAAGCTGACCCGCTATCTCCATACTTTACTGCCCCAGCGTATAGAACGGGATCAAATAATCCTGGCAACACAAAAAAGAATTATACTCCTTACAAACAAGGTTACTGGGATGGATACGACGAAGGCTACGACGACAGAATCCAGGGAATGGGATACGGATACAAGTATGATTGTGACGGTGAATCATACGAATATCAGAAAGGTTATGCCAAGGGTTACAGAGAGGGTTTCAGAGAGGCCTGGGAAGAAAATGATGCATTTGGAGAGGAGTGAATATGAAAACTGAAGTAAATCCACAAGACACAAATAGAGCTGAGGCATTTGAGCTATGGATGAGTTCTCCTATGCCGATGGTGACATTGACCAAAACCTTGTGCATTTTTATAGGAAAAGTGCCTATTTGATAACCACCAGCCATTACCTGTGCTAGTAATTATTTAACAGCACAACTTTTGCTATGGTTGCAAATTAAACTATTATTACTATATTTGTTGCACAATAGTTTATTTTTAATCCATTATGGAAGACTTTTACACACTGTCTGATGCCCAACTTGTTAAACGTATTGGAAACAAGCTCAAATCTGTCAGGTTAAAAAGAAACATAACTCAACAGAGTCTGGCAGAAGCATCATCAATCTCCGTATCTTCGCTCAAGAAGATAGAGTCTGGTGAAATTGGCACATTTGATTCTTTGCTACGTGTGCTTAGAACACTTGGAATGTTAGAGAGCATCTCAACACTATTCGAGGAAGAGCAGATGAGCCCTAGCGAATATTATGAGATGGTAAATAAAGCAAAGAAGCAGACCCGCAAACGCGCAGTAGGGCAAATTAAAACCAATAAGGAGGTATCAGAATGGTAGATGTGGCAAAGGTCAGAATGTTCGGACAATATATCGGAACATTTGTTTGGGATGATTCTTACAGAGTTGCACGATTTGAATATGACAATGATTTTGTCGGCAAAGGTATTGAGCCCTCACCTATTATGATGCCAGTACAGCAGGGACGCATATATTCATTCGGAAGTTTGAATTGGGACACATTTAACGGCCTTCCCGGTATGTTGGCAGACTCACTGCCTGATACATATGGACGTGCTTTGTTCGATCAGTGGCTGATATTGACAGGTAGAACAACAAGCAATCCTGTGGAATCACTATGCTTCCTTGGGCAGAGATGTATGGGTGC
>JAZLCN010000057.1:0-13181 GCA_045614255.1 Prevotella sp. | reverse complement strand
GATTGGCGCCTGCAGCATGTCAGCCTGGAACTGCATCAGGAACTTATTCTTAGTTGGTCCGCCGTCAACCCTTACTTCTTGTAGACGTATGCCAGCCGCCTTTGTCATCGCATTGATAAGGTCAGCCACCTGATATGCTATCGACTCCAATGTGGCACGACAGATATGTGCCTTTGTTGAGCCAAGTGACAATCCGCAAATCATGCCTTTCACCTTATCGTTCCACCACGGAGCACCAAGTCCTGAGAATGCAGGCACAAGATACACCCCACCATTGTCTTCTACCGATGTTGCTATGGCCTCTATCTCAGCAGGCGAGTTAATCATGCCCAACTGGTCTTTCAGCCATGTTATGGTTACGCCAGTGCAGTGGATGTTACCCTCAAAGGCATAGAAGTTCCTGCCCAGTGCAGAGAATGCCACAGAAGTAACCAGTCCACCTGGAGCAGCCACAGCCGTCTCACCGATATTCACCATCACCGACGAACCTGTACCATATGTCGCCTTACCAAATCCCTCGCCAAAGCACATCTGACCAGCCAATGCACCATGTGAGTCGCCCAGTACACCTGCAATCTTCACTGGCACTGCAAACACACCGCCAAGCGTAGTCTCTCCAAACACCGAGTCGCAAGGCAATGCCTTTGGCATCATAGAGTGAGGTATGGTGAGCATATTAAGCAAGTCATCGTCCCAATCCATTGTATGGATATTAAACAGCATCGTGCGCGACGCATTGGTATAGTCGGTAGTATGACTTACGCCCTCAGTCAGTTTGAATATCAGCCATGTGTCTATTGTTCCGAAGCACAGTTCACCACTTTCGGCTGCCTCACGTGCTCCTTCCACATTATCAAGCAGCCACTTAGCACCACTTCCTGAGAAGTATGGATCAATGAGCAATCCACTGCGCTCACGCACCAGTTCGCCATAGCCCTGCTCCTTCAGTTGCTTGCATATCTCGGCACCACGCATGCACTGCCACACCACGGCATTGGCAATAGGTTTGCCTGTTGCCCTGTTCCACACCACCACCGTCTCACGCTGGTTGGTGATAGCTATAGAAAACTCATTGCAACCATCATTATATGGTTCCACGAGTTTCGTTATCACGCTCACCGTGTTGGCGTATATCTCCTCAGCGTCATGCTCTACCCATCCAGCCTGTGGATAATGCTGTTTGTGCAGCAAAGCCTCCGAAGCCACAATCTTGCACTGCTCATCGAAAAGGAAAGCCTTAGTCGACTGTGTGCTTTGGTCTATCGATATTACGTATTTCATACGGTATTTTTTAGTTGACAAATAGATAAGTTGACAAGTTGACGAGTTGAATGCTATCGTTACAAACAACTCGTCTACTCGTTTACTTATCAGCTACCAGTTCCAATGCTGCCTTGTATATTCCCTCATAATCAATTCCATAATGATGGAATACCTCAAGAGGCTTAGCATGGATAACATTCTCGTCTGGAATACCAAGTATGCGCATCTTGGTTGGGCACTCCTGTGCTGTAATCTCTGCTACGGTAGCGCCGAGACCGCCAAACATACTGTGCTCCTCAACGGTAAGAATCTTACCAGTCTCCTTAGCAGCCTTAAGCACGATATCCTTATCGAATGGCTTCAAAGAGAACATATCAATAACACGGGCATTGATACCATTCTGCTCCTTGAGCATGCGCGCAGCCTCCTTGCAGTGAGCCACAGTCTCACCTGTACCAATAATGGTAAGGTCGTCGCCCTCGCAGATGGTATTAGCCTTGCCCAACTCAAATGGGAAATCATCATTCTCATAAACATCAGGCACGGCATTGCGGCCTACACGAACATAGGCTGGCTTTGGATGATCAACCAATGCTTGGCAAAGCTTGCGTGTCTGGCGCACGTCGCATGGCAGGTACACCTCCATACCAGGGAATGTGCGCAGCACTGCTATATCGTGAAGACTGTGATGTGTAGCACCCAGCTGACTATAAGCCACACCACCACTCACGCCGCAAATCTTAACTGGCATCTGTGAGTATGCCATGTCCACCTTTACCTGTTCAAGACTGCGTGCCACATAGAAGCATGCAGGACCAAAAATGAACACTTTCTTGCCTGCAGAAGCCAATCCTGCTGATACACCAACAGCATTCTGCTCTGCTATTCCTACTTCAACAAACTGCTCTGGCAGCGCCTTACCGAAATCGGTCAATGTGGCTGAACCTGATGCGTCTGATGTTACTGCAATAATATCCTTATCTTGTTGTGCCATCTCAAGAAGAGTATCTGTAAAGCTCTTACGGCACGGGGTTTTATTTATTTCTAACATGGTTTAAAAAGTTAACGAGTTGTTATATCTGTTGACGAGTTGTTTATATCTGTTGACGAGTTGACAAGTTGAGTACTTCGCAAGTTGACAAGTTATTTGTACTTGAAGGTATCGGCTTTTAACCCCATTTAAATCCCTTTAACTCCTGACTACTCAATTTAGTTGACAAGTCAAATCTATCAACGCCTCACCAATTATGATTCATAATTAACAAATCCTATTTCAAAGAATTTATTCTTTCCTCAATCTCCTTCACAGCCTGTTCAAACTGTTCTTTGGTTGGAACACCGTGATGCCACTTGGCAACGTTCTCCATAAACGAAACACCCTTGCCCTTAGTGGTCTTAGACACAACCATGTGTGGTTTGCCACAAGTATAGTCTATATTTGCAAATGTCTTGATGATATCATCAATATCATCGCCATTCATCTCTATCACGTCCCAGCCAAAAGCAGTCCAGCGCTCACGCACACTCTCCAGCGGCATCACATCCTCAGTAGAGCCTGAAATCTGCAATCCGTTACGATCTAGAATAGCCACCAGATTGTCCAAATGATATTTGTTTCCAGCCATCGCAGCCTCGTAGATAGAACCTTCAGCCTGCTCGCCATCGCCCATCACCACGAATGCTCTTGCATTACGTTTGTCCATCTTTGCAGCCAGCGCCATGCCCACACCTGCGGCCAGACCGTGTCCCAGTGCTCCAGTATTAATCTCCACACCTGGTATTGTCACATCAGGATGTCCGCCCAGATGAGCGCCACATGTGCCATAAGCATCAAGCTCGCTTTGGTCTATGAAACCCTTGTCACACAGCACCACATACAGAGCCTCTGCACAATGGCCCTTGCTAAGAATGAAGCGGTCGCGGTCAACCATCTTAGGATTCTTTGGGTCTACATTAAGCACGTTGTTATACAACACAGTAAGCACATTAAGCACAGACAGGTCGCCACCAGTATGTCCAGTCTTTCCTGTGTCAATCAACTTCAGAAGATTTATCCTCAACTGCTCGGATTTTAGTTTCAGTTCTTTACTATCCATAATAATCTTAGTTGTTAATATATTTGTGCACAAAGATAATAATGTTTTAGCAGAAAACCAAAAGTAAGCAGTAAAAGATAACTCAAAAATTATTATCTTTTGCAGCATCTACTTCTAAAAAAACTTATTTTATAGCCTCATCATTCTTAATTCTACATTTTAAATGTTATCTTTGCATTCATGAAGATTTTCACAAGCGACCAAATACGTGAGTTAGACAGATATACGATTGAGCATGAGCCCATCGAATCTATCAATCTTATGGAGCGTGCGGCAAGAGCCATTGCCGACACGATAACCGCAAAATGGAGCAAGGAGACACCTGTGGTTGTCTTTGCCGGACCAGGAAATAACGGCGGCGATGCCTTGGCCGTGGCCCGTATGCTTTCAGTAGCCGGATATCAGGTCGACACCTTCCTGTTTAATATCACAGGTCATCTAAGCAGCGACTGCGCCGCAAACAAAGAACGACTGGCACAGACGGGCAGCAAGAAAAGCTTCATTGAGGTATCACAGGAGTTTAATCCGCCACAGCTCACCGCCGACACACTGGTGATAGACGGTCTCTTTGGTTCAGGACTTAACAAACCGCTTGCTGGAGGATTTGCCTCGTTAGTGAAATACATCAACGCCTCGCCTGCTGTTGTTGTGAGCATTGATGTTCCATCGGGACTGATGGCAGAAGATAACTCATTCAACATTACGGCAAATATAATACGAGCCAATTACACCCTCACCCTGCAGCAGCCTAAGTTGGCTTTCCTGTTTCCTGAAAACCAGATATTCATAGGCAAGGTTGAGACTCTCGACATTGGCATAAGCAAAGAGGCTATTGACAATGCCGACGCGCAGTTCTGCGTTGTCAGCGACAATGACATCAAGGCTTTGATAAAGCCAAGAAACGATTTTGCGCATAAAGGGAATATGGGCCATGCGCTGCTTGTTGCTGGCAGTTATGGCATGGGAGGCGCAGCTGTTCTGGCCGCCAAGGCGTGCCTAAGAAGCGGCGCCGGCAAGGTAAGCGTTCGCACACCAAAACGAAACAACACAATACTACAGATATCAGTACCAGAGGCCGTGATGCTGTTAGACAGCAACGACACCTATTTCTCCGAGCCTGTAGACACAGAAGATTATGATGCCTTGGGTATTGGTCCTGGACTGGGACAGACCGACAATACTGCCATAGCACTGATAGCACAGTTAAGGCGCACGCAATGCCCTATAGTGGCAGACGCTGACGCGCTTAACATACTTGCCAACAAAAGAGCATGGCTAAACCAACTGCCAAAAGGCATTATCCTCACTCCGCATCCATTGGAGTTTGACCGCCTTGATGGCCATAGCACCAACAGCTATGAGCGCATAATGAAAGCAAAGGCCATGGCATCAAGGATACAAGGATATGTAATACTGAAAGGGCGCTATACCGCCATCTGCATGCCCAACGGAAAAGTTTATTTCAACCCAACGGGCAATTCAGGCATGGCTACAGCTGGCAGCGGCGATGTGCTAACCGGAATAATCACAGCTCTCTTGGCAAGAGGATACAAGCAAGATGAAGCATGCAAGCTGGGAGTATACCTCCATGGACTGGCTGGCGACATCGCAGCAGAGAAGCTCGGCAAGGAGAGTCTCATCGCAAGCGATATCATCGGCCACTTGCCTGAAGCGTTTAAAAGGGTTGAATGAGGTTGTGAGGTTATGAGAGGATACTAGAGGATATAAGAGGATATAAGAGGACACTAGAGGATTAAAAGGATTAAGAAACTCAAAAACTTAGAAACTTAGCAACTAACCAACTCAAAAACTCAAAAAACAAGTAATAAATAAAAAAATACAGATATGAGAAAAGCAATAATCGCGGCAATGCTTGGCCTTTGTGCTTCTATGACCGCACAAACAGAGACTAGTCAGTATAAACCAGGCGTAACCGAGCAAGGTGCGGTGTACTTCCTGCCAAAGACTACCATACGCATCTCTGTGCTTGTTGAGAAAACCACTTACACGCCGGGCGAGTTCTGCATGTATGCAAATAAATATCTGAAACAGATGGATGTGGCGCAGAAGCAGACCGTTAAGCATAAGGTGCTAACCATGGGACTGACCTCTCATGGTGCGGCAGATAAGGCGCATGCCTACTCTGTGAAATTCAATGCAAAAACATCTGCAAGCAATGTGGTACTGGCAGACGACGGCACTCTGCTTGCCATAAACACAGAACCATATAAGCAGGAAAAGCCAAATACTTTCACTGCTGCTCCAAAACCAGAGCCGCTTAACCCTCGTAAATTCATGAGCGAGGAGATTCTCTCTGCTGCCAACAAGTCGAAGATGGCAGAACTGACAGCGCTCGAGATATTTGAGATAAGGGAAAGCAAGAACCTGCTTACACGCGGACAGGCCGACTTCATGCCACAGGACGGCAAACAGTTGCAGCTGATGCTCGACAACCTGGCACTGCAGGACAAGGCTCTCACACAGCTTTTCTGTGGTTATGAGACAAAAGACACCACAGAGCATATCCTTTACATCACACCCGACAAGGACTTTAAGAAACAGGTGCTGTTCCGTCTTTCACAGCAACTAGGTTTTGTTGACAACGACGACCTCTCTGGCACACCTTATTATATAGACATAACCGACCTCAAGTCACTGCCTGAGCCATCACCAATGCCCGAGCAGAAAAAGAACGGAGCCGTAGAGGGAATATTCGTCAACGTGCCAGGCAGAATTAAGGCAACGATTTATCATGGCAACAAACCAATGGGCAGTTTCGACCTTAGTGCCGCACAATACGGATATACAGAGTTTCTTAGCGGTGAACTGTTTAATAAGCGATACACAACAAAACTCATATTAAGTCCTATCACAGGAGCCATTATGAAACTGGAGGCGGAGATGCCGAAGTAGATTTTTAGTTGACAATTTTGATTTTCACGCAATAAAAATAGGCGCACTCAGAAAGGTGCGCCTATTTTATAATCTTATATTTAAGCAACGGGGCTGCTCAAAATTACTCAGCGAGTTTGCCATCAGAACCGAGCACATTCACAATCTTGTGGATGTACATCTTCTTCATGTTGTCGCGAGCTGGCTTCAAGTACTGACGTGGGTCGAAGTGACTTGGGTTCTCAGCCAAGTGCTGACGGATAGCAGCTGTCATAGCCAGACGAGAGTCTGAGTCGATGTTAATCTTGCAAACAGCTGACTTAGAAGCCTTGCGCAACTGCTCCTCTGGAATACCGATAGCAGCCTTCAGGTCGCCACCAAACTTGTTGATTGTCTCAACCTCGTCCATAGGAACTGAAGAAGAACCGTGGAGAACGATTGGGAAACCTGGGAGCTTCTGCTCAATCTCAGCCAATACGTCGAATGCCAATGGTGGTGGAACGAGCACGCCGTTTACCAATGTGCACTGTGCTGGAGTAAACTTGTGAGCACCGTGTGATGTACCGATAGAGATAGCGAGTGAGTCGCAACCTGTACGTGTAGCGAAGTCGATAACCTCCTCTGGCTTTGTGTATGTAGACTCAGCAGCTGAAACCTCGTCCTCAACACCTGCGAGAACACCGAGCTCAGCCTCAACAGTTACGTCAAACTGGTGAGCGTATTCAACAACCTTCTTTGCCAAAGCAACGTTCTCCTCGTATGGGAGGTGTGAACCGTCGATCATCACTGAAGAGAAGCCCATGTCGATGCAGTCCTTGCAAATCTCGAAGCTGTCACCGTGGTCGAGGTGAAGAACGATCTCTGGATGCTCGCAACCGAGTTCCTTAGCGTAAGCAACAGCGCCCTCAGCCATGTAGCGAAGGATAGTAGCGTTAGCATAGTTGCGTGCGCCCTTTGAAACCTGCATGATAACAGGTGACTTTGTCTCAACTGCAGCCTGCACGATAGCCTGCATCTGCTCCATTGTGTTGAAGTTGAATGCTGGGATAGCATAACCGCCAGCCACAGCTCTCTTGAACATCTCGCGTGTATTTACGAGACCAAGGTCTTTGTAATTAACCATAATCTTTTATATTTAATTTAGTTAGAATATTCTTATCTAATCAGAGCGCAAAGTTAACATTTAAATTTCAGAACAACAACTCATTAAAAAAAAAATCGTGTTTGAAACCTATCTTTTTTTGATATATTTCAAACACGGTTTTATATTTTAAACCTTTTTGTTATACCGAAATAGCAAAATAGTCGGTTATTATTGAGCACATCGCCTCTTCAAGTTCCCTCTCCTTGGGAGAGGACTGGGGCGAGGTTATTTCTCTGTCTCAATAGCCTTCCAAACCATTGACGCTAATACTGCGCCAACGAATGGGCCTACAATGAATATCCAAAGATTAGCAAGTGCTGTTCCGCCCTGGAATACAGCTGGAGCGATAGAGCGTGCTGGGTTTACTGATGTACCTGTATAGCGGATGCACACGAGGTGAACAAGAATCAGTGTGAGACCTATGGCCAAACCAGCAAAGTTGTTTGTAGCACCGTTGGTCTTTGATGTAGCACCGAGAACCACGAGCACAAAAACAAAAGTAAACACTATTTCTGCCAGCACTCCGCCCACTGTGCTCACGCCAGCCTGCAGGTCGTTAGCGCCTGTGCCTTCCATGCCTGACACGTTGCCAACAAGCAACCAGAGAATTGCGCTGCCTATGAAAGCACCGATTACCTGAAACAGCATATACATGCCAGCGTCCTTGCCCGACATTCTGCCGCTGAGGAAGCATCCAAGAGTTATTGCGGGATTGATATGGCAACCGCTGATACCGCCAATTGTGTAAGCCATTGCCACCACAGAGAGTCCGAAGGCAAATGCTGTACCTACCACCGCAGGGATATTTGCCACTGGGTCACATCCTAAACTTACTGCTACGCCGCAGCCCATCAATACCAGCACCATTGTGCCGAACATTTCTGCTAAATACTTTTTCATAATCTCTTAAAGTTTTTGTTATTAATAATTTAGTTTTAGACTCTGCAAATGTAGTAAAAAATATTTATTCCGCAATAGTTTTAAGCAGCAATCTGAGATTTAAGCACTATGGTCTATTGTTTTTTACTTTACCACCACCTTCTTGCCATCCTTAATATACAATCCCCTCGTTGGGTTCTTCACCCTGCGGCCTTGGAGGTCGAAGAAGACATTGTTTCTTTTTCGAGTAATTTCTGGCGATATGATTTTATCAACATCAACACCCAAGTTTCTCTTTATCTTTTGCATTAAGAAGTCATCTTGCAATATTATCTCACCTTTATAAAACAAACAAAGAAACTGTGGCGTGATGTCTTGTAATAGCCCCCCATGTCCTCTATCATTTTCATTAAAAGCCCATCCTATTGGGTAATCCTTGTGGCCCAAGCCAAAAATGAATTTATCATTTGCCACAATCATTTTGTATTTCTCGTTAATGGCAATTGTGTCAATCTTTTTTATTGTATCCACATATTCTACAGTGAACGGGGTTACAATATTAGTGCCAGATTTATGTTTACAATACTTAATGGTATTTCCCAATTTGAACTCTTCATTAAAATCATATAAAAGTTTGTTAGTAGAACCTTCATTAGTAAAACTAATATTCGCCATACACCCATCAGCACTTTGCATAATTGCCGAATAATGTGGATAAGCCCAAACTTTCTCTAAATTGTCTATATATACAACTTTTAATGACAAATTTTTACAAGAAGTATCATTAATTACTGTATCACCATCTATATATTCGTAACAAAATTCAGCATATCGACCAAAATTATAATAATCATCCCTCATAAAGCCATGAGCAAGAACTACTTCTACCCATGCAGTGCCGTCTTCAAGAAAATTGGTTATTATGCTATCATTGTTTGACTTTGATAAAGTAGGAATACTGCATATTATTCCGAAAATAAGAAAGAATATCTTTTTCATAATTATTTTATTTATTTGATTTCTAATTCAGCACCTTTTTCAACAGAGAAACCGCTTGATAATGTAACTTTGACCTCTGCCTCCAATGTCAGAATTGCTCCATTCTTCACCACATATTCGCCTTCAGGCTTTGCTGATGTCACATTTTTGCCATCAAGGGTATGTTACTTCACCACCACCTTCTTGCCATCCTTAATATACAATCCCTTCGTTGGATTCTTCACCTTGCGGCCTTGGAGGTCGAAGAAGGCATTGTTTCTAATGGCATTAATGCTTGGTAAAATAATTTTATTCACATCTATTCCGAGATTATTGCAGAATTTTCTCACCAGTTCTTCATTTTGCAATATTATTTCACCTTTGTAATACAGACATAGAAAGCGTGGAGGAATGTCTTGCAATAGTTCGCCGCCTGAAGTAGTGGTTTTTTCACTCCAGACCCAACATAAAGGATTGTCTTTATGACCTAAGCCATATATATACTTATCGTTAGCAACAACTACATTATACCGATTTCCTATCAACATGGTGTCAATACTTGTTATAGTATCAGCATATTCTATTGTATCTAGTGGGAATCCCCATGGATGAAATTTTTGTTTACAATATTTTATGGTATTGCCAATTTTAAATTCTTTATTAAAATCATACAATAGAAGATTTTCTTGCAAGATTCCATCCGTTGTAAAGAAATGGTAACTTAATACACCTAATGTATCCTGACTAATAGTTGCTATATTATAGTGTCTGAATATTGTAAATCGTTTTAAATAATCTTCATCATCTCTATCTTTTAACTTTAGAACAGTGCATGATACATTTTTATATTTTTCCCCGTTTATGATAGTATCTCCATCTATATAATAATAATCAATTATGGCATAATTTGAGAACTTATAATAATCATCCCTCATAAAATCATGAGCAATATATGCAGTCACCCATGCAGTGCCATCTTCAAGAAAATTGGTTACGATACTGTCTTCATTGTTTTTTGAAAAAACAGCGGTACTACTTATAATGCATGAAAGCACTAGTAATATCTTTTTCATAGGATTATGTTTTTATTTGATTTCTAATGTTCCACCTTTTTCTACAGAGAATCCGCTTGACAATGTCACTTGGCCTTCCACCTCCAATGTCAGATTTGCTCCATTCTTCACCACGTATTCGCCTTCTGGCTTTGCTGTTGTCACATCTTTGCCTGCATATATATTTCTTCCTGTATATTCTGCATCCACAGACTGCTGGCAGTTTTGCAGATAAATATCGCTATTACCAGGAGCTTCTTTTATTACAGGACGACAATTGTGGCGTTTTATAATCACTTTATAGTCAGAATCTTTTTTGGGGAATGTATATAAGCCTGACAGATGTTCTATTTTTTGGTAATTTAGACTGTCCGTAGTTTCCTTTGGTTGCAATATTATGGTACAATCATCCAAACCATTTGTGTTGACAGATATAACATTATCTGTTTCTGATATATCCACATTGTTCAAATCTAATGCTGCTCCTGTATAGAAATCCATATCAGGATCTCCAAACAAATGAAGAGTTTGTATGTCTTCTATTTGTTTATTTGCTTCTAATATTGAGGGTACTTCTAAACTATAACACTGAATCAATTTGATAAAACCTTCATTCATTATATCGCCAATAGTATACACTGGTATCGTGTCAACCAAGGTATATGGAGAATAACTTGTTGTACCCGACCCCAAATATGGCACAATGCCAGGATTTGGATATATTGCATTAAACATTGCTTCTGCAAATACATCGTTACATCCAGATAGGGATGAGTGGGTTGCTGCTATTACACCAATAGCCCCTTTTTGCGGAGCTGTTATTAAAGACATTGCTAATCCATTTACGTTACAGTTATGTTCCATATCATAAAAACAGCCAGTATGGCATGTTAAACTGAAAATAAAAGGATAGCAATGAGGATTATTTAAAAAAGTAATATCATCAACTGATAGCAAGTCATTATACCAACCCATTGTCAACCCATGACCTCTATAAAGCATAAAATCTACTCCTGAATTTATGCAATTTACAACATTTGCACTTGTTGTGCTGTTCCATGGATAACTATTACCTCTCAAGTCTTCAGGTAGAGGAGAGCCATTGGAATATAGGCCATTATTATAATACATGGGGTTAGCAGTGGATGGGGCAAAATAAATACGTTCTATCTCAGTATAACCAATCTCAGTTTTGAGGTAATCTCTGATCTCTTCACTCGTTTTTACAAATCGCCTATTTTCAACAGAATCATTATCGTTTTCCCCTTTAAATTCCGCACATACAGCACCTTTACCTGTGTAAACCTGTGATGAGTTGTAGTACAATATCTTTTTAAGATAATTTTGCAAATCTGTCAGATTTTCAATTGTTATCCTACCACGAGCCATATCTGGCCAATAGTCTCCATCACCATTCATACAGGAGAAATAATGGTCTGAACAGTAAGGGTCTTGTTCTTGCCATTCGTTTCCATAGAAATACCATTTGTGACATGTGTCAGCTGGCACTTCATCATGACCACCCACAATAAGTAAGTAGTTTGCTATAGTATTATCATTTCTATCATATTCTGCCTTAATAGCAGTCTTAACCTCACTTGAACTGCTCCACTTAGGTTTTGAAAGTATTGCAACTTTAAATCCTAAATCTCTTTTCCATTGAGCTAATGTTGTGTCAAGATATTCAACATAATTATTTGTTGTAACAATAATATATTTTTCTTGAGTAGTAGTATAAACATTACCATTGCCATCTACAGTCCGAGATAATTGCGGCTGTGAATTAATATCTACTCCATCTATAAGATAACTTATATTAGAAAAGCAACGGATAGTCTTAGTCACTGGATTATACTGCACAGGATTAACTCTGACAAGAGCTAATGCCTGATTTCTATAGTATTGAACATCTTGTATCTCTACAATGTTTTTGGGATAAAATGTATCTATAGAATACAATGAATCGTTCCTTACAAAAGAAGTCGAATCAACATAGTTATCCAAGTCTTCTTGTTGAGCAGGTAGTATTTTAAAGTCACCATACTCAACATAAGCAGAATCAATAATAGTTACTGATGCTTGACTTGATTTTATAGGTATAATATCACTATATCCTGGTAATTGCGGACATCCTGTTTTGATATTCATACCAAATTCTTTTATTGTTATCAAGGAATATCTGTCTTCACCAATTTCTACAGAAGTCTCCGATGCATTGTCAAATTGATAATCAACCTTTAATATTCCGTCTTGAACATTTACAGAATTTCGTATAGGACTTTTTACAACCTCGTCATTGACCTTGGTTGCCATTCTATAGTTGTTCTTAAATGATATTATCCTTTGTCCTTTTAATGGAATGAAAAAGAATAATACAAGAAGCAGAAATAAATATCTGTTTTTCATAAATAACAACCTTTGTTTATTATTTTGTCAAAATCATCCTTCTCGTATCAATCACCTTGCCATCAATGATAAGACTATAGAGGTACAAGCCAGCGTTCAAGCCTTCGTTTGTAATATTCAAAGTTGTTTTGCCTCTTTCGTCGATAGTAATCTGCTTGACTTGCTTTCCACTCATATCATAAATGCAGAACAATGCGACTGAGACATCAGATGGTATCTGCATTTCTATGTTCGTGGCTGTGGTAAAAGGATTTGGATTATTCTGGGATAGCGAAGCAGCATTGTTAGTTTCTTGTCCGTCTATGTCTGTTGTATTGTTGTAACTACGTGTCTTGGCGTTTGAACCCTCGAGCGCAGCAATCTTTGCATTCAGTTCATTGATTGACTGAACAAGAATGGGTATCAGTTCAATATAGTTAACCGCCTTGCTCCCATCATCCAATGTATATACCAAGTCAGGATAGTTTTCTT
>JAZLCN010000056.1:0-77391 GCA_045614255.1 Prevotella sp. | reverse complement strand
TTCTTATGGAGAAACTGGGCAGGGAACTTAACGACAGCCGCCTAGACATATCGCGAGCACTTAACTCATTGGAGGATGAGGGACTATTGGTATTAAAACGCGGACGCATAGAGATACCTTCACTCGAAAACCTCATCAAGTGGAGCGCAGATAATTAGAAAAACCTTAAGAAATAATTGTGCTGAGCAGAGAATCTATAATATCGTATATTTTACGCCGCCCCACATACCGCAGACATAACCCAGCGGGCCATCGCCTTCATGGATAAGATGATACAAATGCAATGGCTCACCATCAATAATATGATCGAGCTGGAAAGTATCGCCAGCACTTAGTTTGCTGTTAAGCGACTCAAGCACGGTAAACTTCCTGTCACCATCATATCTGATTGTAACACATCTGTTTGGATTCCAAGTAAGACGCAATTGGTCCTGTGGTTCAAGCGCGCTTACATACAAGCATTTGTTCTTAATAAAATCGCTTTCTATCTCAACATTAGCGGTAGAGTCATGAATAAATGCATCCCAGTCTTGATAACCCACATAGAGACAGAGCACATCAAGAGTAAAACGTCTTGGGTTTCTAGTTTCTTGATTACTAAAATATCCCCAAAAACGTTTCAAAGTCATTGGATTTATGGTTATTCTTGTTTTCTCACATATATCTTCTGACAAATAGTTGAAGTCTGTTGGAGCACACATTTTTCTTCCTGCTGTCTTCTCCACTGCAGCCCTCAATTTCTTATACATCACTTCCATTATCAAAAAAAAGGTTCTAGTTGTTTGGATTGATTTTTACTGCAAAATAACAAATAATAATCCATATTACCACATTTTATTCGTTATTTTTACGAAAGTACACCTATAAGTACCAATTTGTTTGAAAACATTATTATATTGTAAGTTAATGATACAAAAAAATAAATTACTTTTGTGTTTTTTTTCTTAACTTTGCAAATTCATAAGAACAAACAATCATGAGCGAAAGAACACAAGACATACATACTGGGACTAACCCTTTTTTCGAACCATACAATACACCACACGACGTGCCTCCATTCGACAGGATACGCCTTGAGCATTTTGAAGAGGCGTTCATGGAAGGCATTAGACGAGAAAAAGAGCAGATAGACAAAACTGTCAACGACCCAGACAGACCAACATTCGACAATACAATCATAAATAAAGAGGACGAGCCAGAAGGCTATTACGACTTATTGTCAAGGGTATCTGCGGTTTTCTTCAACCTGCTAAGCGCCGAGACCAACGATGAGATGGACGCCTTGGCACAGAAGATGCAGCCGATACTTACCCAACATGCCAACGACATCAGACTGAACAAGCCTTTGTTTGAGCGCATCAAAGCCGTTCATCTGCATCATCGCCGCTTAACTCCAGAGGAAAAGCGACTTCTCGATGACACATACGAGGGATTCACACGAAGCGGTGCCTTGCTGAGCGATGAGAACAAAGAATTGCTGCGACGCCTTTCAGAAGAGGCAAGCATGCTGTCTTTGCAATTCTCGCAGAATTTGCTTAAAGAAGAGAAAGCTTTCTCACTCCATATAACCGATGAGAACGACTTATCGGGATTGCCAGACACTGCCCGTGAGGCAGCAGCCATGACTGCAAAAGAACAAGGAAAGGAAGGTTGGGTGTTCACTCTCGACCATCCAAGCTATGGACCATTCATGACATATGCAGACAACCGCGAACTGCGCCGCCAGATGTATATGGCAAAGAACACCGTATGTATTAAGGACAATACCGAGAATAATCTTGAGATATGCAAGCGCCTGATAAATCTGCGCCGCGAGATAGCACAGTTATTAGGTTCAAAGACATACGCCGACCATGTGCTGAGCCACCGAATGGCAAGCAAGACACGCAATGTGTATAATCTGCTTGACAGCCTTATCAAGGCATATAAGCCTACAGCCATCAAAGAGGTAGAGGAAATAACAAAGATGGCAAAGAGATGTTGGAAAACTAGTAGCAGTTCTTGCTCAAACAACTTGTCAACTTGCCAACTCGCCAACTCGTCAACTGATTTACAGCCATGGGACTTCAGTTACTACTCACACAAGCTGCAACTGAAAAAATATAATCTCGACGCAGAGATGCTGCGCCCTTATTTCGAGTTGTCAAAGGTAATCGACGGTGTTTTCGGACTGGCCACAAAGTTATATGGCATAACATTCAAAGAAAACAAAGACATCCCAGTATATCATCCAGACGTTAAAGCCTACGAGGTGTTTGACGAGGATGGCTCATATCTGGCTGTGCTGTACACCGACTTCCACCCACGCAAGGGCAAACAGGGCGGTGCTTGGATGACAGAATATCAGGGGCAGTGGATTGACCGCAAGGGTGTTAACATACGTCCGCATGTTAGTCTTGTAATGAACTTCAGCAAACCAACAGAGGACAAACCCGCCTTACTAACATTAGGCGAGGTTGAGACTTTCCTTCATGAGTTTGGACATGCGCTGCATGGCATGTTTGCCAACACACGATTCGGCAGTCTAAGCGGCACCAATGTGTTCTGGGACTTCGTTGAGCTGCCATCACAGTTCATGGAGAACTATGCCATAGAAAAAGACTTCCTGCGCACTTTCGCTTTCCACTATGAGACAGGCGAGCCTCTGCCCGACGAACTGATAAAGCGCATTGTCAAAAGCCGCAACTTCATGACTGCCTATGGTTGCATGCGCCAGGTTAGCTTTGGACTGCTCGACATGGCATACTACACTAAGAAAGATGAATTCACAGACGATATAATACCATTTGAGAAGAAAGCATGGGAGAAAGCAATGGTGCTTCCTCAACTGCCAGACACATGTATGACTGTTCAGTTCAGTCACATTATGGCTGGAGGATATGCAGCAGGATATTATAGTTATAAATGGGCCGAAGTGCTTGACGCTGATGCATTCAGCGTGTTCAAGCGAAATGGTATCTTCGACAGGAAAACAGCCCAGCGATTCCGCGACTGCATCCTTAGCAAGGGAGGCACAGAGCATCCTATGACTTTATACAAGAACTTCCGCGGCTGTGAGCCTACCATCGACGCACTGCTAAGGAGAAATGGGATAAAGAGGGGGAAGAATTAAGAATTAAGCATTTCAATTATGACTGACATAAATATCACATCGCCTAATAAGGCAAATGAGAACACGAAGCAGCATCTTCTAGACTTGCGCTATCTTCGCATGGCAAGAATATGGTCGGAAAATAGTTATTGTCAAAGACGCAAGGTGGGAGCACTAGTTGTGAAAAACAAGATGATAATCAGCGACGGATACAACGGCACACCAAGTGGCTTTGAGAATGTTTGCGAGACAGAAGACAATGTTACCAAACCATACGTACTTCATGCAGAGGCTAACGCTATAACCAAACTGGCACGAAGCGAGAACAATAGCGATGGCGCCACACTCTATGTCACAGCATCACCATGCATCGAATGTGCCAAACTGATTATACAGGCTGGCATCAAGCGAGTGGTATATGGCGAGAAGTATCGCCTTGAGGATGGCATAAACTTACTTAAGCGTGCTGGCATAGACGTTATATACTTAAACCCAGATGAAGAATGAGCACAAGAAAGTCAAACCGTATGATGCCTCTGATAATGGCTCTTTGCGTTATCTTAGGTATTCTTATCGGAACATTTTACACTAATCATTTCTCAGGCAACAAACTGAGCATTATCAATAGCAGTGGCAATAAGCTGAACAATCTGCTGCATATCATCAACGACCAGTATGTTGACACCGTAAGCATAAACGGACTGGTTGAGAAAGCCATGCCGCAGATATTGTCGGAGCTTGATCCCCACTCTGTTTATATTGGAGCAAAAGACGCGCAATCGGCCAATGACGACCTGCGCAGCTCTTTTTCGGGAGTAGGCATTGAGTTTACCATACGCAAGGACACAATCCACGTCCAGGCTGTAATAGGCAATGGTCCCGCCGAGCGTGCTGGTCTTATCGCTGGCGACAAGATAGTGAGCGTTGACGACTCTATATTCGTGGGCAAGCAAGTAACCAATGATGCCGCCATGCGCAAACTGAAAGGTCCTAAAGACACCAAAGTAAAGATAGGTGTAATAAGGAATAAAGAGAAAGGGCCAAGATACTTTACTGTGACACGCGGTGACATACCTCAGAAAAGTATCATTGCGGCGTATATGCTCGACAAGAATACTGGATACATAAAAATAAAGAAGTTTGCAGAAAACACATACACCGAACTTCTCATAGCCTTAGCGCGTCTGTCACAGGATAATTTCCAGAATCTGGTTATCGACCTTCGCGGCAACGTAGGCGGTTTCCTCGGTTCTGCCGTACAGATAGCCAATGAGTTTTTAAGCAAAGACCGCCTCATCGTGTATACCGAAGGACGCAAGTCACCACGACAGGAGTTCCGCAGCGATGGCAGAGGCACCTATAGTCACATTCCTCTTGTGGTCCTCATCGACGAAGGCTCAGCATCATCATCTGAGATTTTGGCTGGAGCAATACAGGATAACGACCGTGGCACAATCATTGGCCGACGCTCGTTTGGCAAAGGACTGGTGCAGCAGCCAATGGCTTTCAGTGATGGTTCACTTATTCGCCTTACCATCGCCCGCTATTATTCACCATCAGGGCGTTGCATCCAGAAACCATATACTTCTGGAGACGGCAAGAGTTATGAGGAAGATTTGCTCACAAGATATGAGCACGGCGAGTTCTTTAACCAGGACAGCATCAAGCATACAGGACCAGAATACCACACCACCATGGGCAGAACAGTATATGGCGGCGGCGGTATCACTCCCGACATCTTCATTGCCGAAGACACAACCAACGTAACCTCTTATTATAAAGAGGCAAGCATCAGCGGTCTTATCATACAGTTTGCCTTTGAATACACTGACGATAACCGCAGCGACATGGCAAAATACGAGACCATGGAGGAGCTTGCAAAATATCTGGACAAGCAAAACATGGTAGAACAATTTGTAAGATATGCCGAGAAAAACGGTTTGCGCCGCCGCAACCTGATGATACGCAAGTCGCACAAACTGCTTGAGCTGTTCATCCACAGCCGTATTATATACAATATGCTCGACGAGCAGGCTTGGACAGAGTATATCAACCTCGACGACCCTGCCATTATAAAGACGCTTGAAGTGTTTAAAGACAGGAAAGCCTTTCCACAAGCGCCCGACCCTGAAGACGGAACGGAAGAAGACACAGATGAATAAAAAAGAATTAAGAGCGGCTATCCGCAATAACAAACGACAGTTCACCCAGCAGCAGTTGGATGAGCTGTCGTTTGCCGTTATCGAAAAACTAAAAAAGAACAAGGCATTCATATCTGCCAGAAGAATCCTTCTTTACCATTCGCTGCCCGATGAGGTAAACACCCACCAGCTTATAAACGAGATTAAAGACAAAACCATCTTGCTGCCTCGGGTAATAGACAATGAAAACATGGTGGTTTGCGAATATAATGGCAGTGACTCTGTATGCGAAGGAGCATTCAGGATAATGGAACCATACGGACAAGCCATTACCGACTACTCAGATATAGACCTTGCCATAATACCAGGCATGGCTTTCGACAGTAATGGCAACCGCCTTGGGCGCGGCAAAGGTTATTACGACCGTCTGCTCTGTAAAATGCCGCACATATATAAAATTGGTTTATGCTTCCCGTTTCAGTTAGTTGACAACATTCCTACTGAAAGCACGGATATTAGAATGGATGAGGTGGTTTGTTAGTTTTTTTAGTTGGTGAGTTGATGGGTTGATGAGTTGACAAGTTAACAAGTTGACGAGTAGACAAGTTATTTGATTAAGAAGATGAGTTTTTGAGTTTCATTCTTCACTCTTCATTCTTCATTCCTCATTCTTCATTATTCGCCATCGCTCATCAGCTTCGCAGTCTTCACTCTTCACTCCCAACTCAACAAAACCTAATATCAACTATTACCTGACTGCCTACATACCCATTCAGTTTCTGCACAAACTCCTGACGGCGCATGCTCAAATCGGCACGCAACGCAGGATTAGACAAACCAACAAAGAGGGTTTGATTTCTAATATAAGCCCCTGTGGTATAACGCTGAATAACAGGTCCTGCCACAACAGGCCATGAGTCAACCAGACGCTTCTGCAAAAGAGGTGTCTCCAAACCATTCACACGCAGGTTCTGCATTATCAGGTCCTTAATTGATTTTACGTCACGCTTAAACATCTTCCTTCTCTGTCACTTCTCCTTTGTCTACGTAAAATATCTTATAATCATGAGAACTGTTTTCCAGTATCTTATCAAGGTGCTCACGATTTGTGTCAGTTATAAAAATCTGTCCAAACTCTTCTCCTGACACTATGCTCACTATCTTCTCTACGCGCTGAGCGTCCAGTTTGTCGAAAATATCATCAAGAAGCATCAGCGGAGTGGTGTGCGATGCTGTGCGCTTAAGGAAATCAAACTGTGCAAGTTTCAATGCAATGACAAATGTTTTGTTCTGTCCCTGACTGCCTTCACGTTTCATCTGATGGTCACCCAATGTAAACTCCAGGTCGTCGCGGTGAACACCATGCAGCGAATAGCCCACAGCCCTGTCTTTAAACCTGTCACGCTGTATAACGTCGAGCAGTCTGCCCCTTTGGCAATGAGACACATAATTCAATCCCACTTGCTCACAATTAGATGATATCTCCTGATAATACTGCTGGAATATAGGTATCAGTTCCTCAACAAACTGCGCGCGCTTGGCGTAAATCGTCTCGCCTTCTGCTGCCATCTGCTCTTCCCATATTGCCATTATGTCGGCATCGGGCTCATCGTCCATCTTCAGTAAGGTGTTACGTTGCTGAAGCGCCTTGTTATATCTGTTCAAGGCATCTATATAACTATTGTCATACTGTGAGATAACAATATCCATCAGTCTGCGACGCTCTTCGCTGCCACCCTCAATCAACAAAGTATCAGAGGGCGAAACCACCACAAGCGGTATCAGACCGATATGTTCAGACAGTCGCTTATATTCCTTTTTATTTCGCTTGAAGTGTTTTTTTGTGCCGCGCTTCATTCCGCAATAGATACTTTCAACAGCACCATCATCAGTATCATAAAGTCCTTCTATCACAAAATAATCCTGATTATGGCGGATAACCTGTGAGTCTATCGGATTTTGTGCGCTACGGCAGAACGACAAATAATAAACAGCATCAAGCACATTGGTCTTGCCCACCCCATTGCTTCCTATAAGGCAATTTATCTTTGGTGAGAAATCCAATGTTGCCGTTTTAATATTCTTATAGTTTATTATCGATAATTTCTTTAGAATCATATTTTTATATCTGCTGAATTGAGTAGTTAGAAGGGAGGAGTGAAGACTGCGAAGCTGATGAGCGAAGGCGAATAATGAAGAAGAAACTCAAAAACTCATCAACTCGTCAACTTATAAACTCATCAACGTATCAACCTATCAACGTATCAACCAGTTTATCCGACTACAAAGTTAACTGATTTTCATCCAAAAACGAAAAAAGTCAATAATAAATTTCACTATGTGCAATAAATTCAGTAATTTTGCGTCGCAATTTTTATGTACTGAAATTAAAAAATAAAAAAATAATGGCAAAAGTAAAGAATCAACAGCCAACTCCAGAGGCTACAGAGCAGTTGGCACAGCAGTTCTCTTTCATTGAGAAGAACGCAAAAACTATCACAATCAGTGTAATTGCAGTAATCGTAATCATCGTAGGTATTATCCTCTACAACAACTATGTAGTTGAGCCACGTGAGAACGAGGCAAGCACAGCTATCGCAAAGGGTCAGGATCTTTTTGGTGCTCAGCAGTTTGAGGTTGCCCTCAACGGTGACAGCGCTACATTCAAGGGTTTTGTAGCTCTTGCTTCTGAGTACAGCGGCACAAAGGCAGGCAATCTTGCTAACCTCTATGCTGGTCTTTGCTATGCAAAGCTTGAGAAATGGCAGGAGGCAGCTCAGTACATTGAGAAGTTCGACCCACAGGACGATCAGATGATTAGCCCTGCAGCTGTAGGTGCATTAGGAAATGTATATGTACGCCTTGAGCAGTTCGACAAGGCTGTAGAGACATTGAAGAAGGCAGCTAAGATGGCCGACAACAACAGCCTTTCACCAACATATCTTATCCAGGCTGGTGAGATTCTTGAGCATCAGGGTAAGAAGGACGAGGCACTGAAACTGTATGAGGAGGTTAAGACTAAGTACATCAACTCAATGCAGTATCAGACTATCGACAAGTACATCGAACGCGCAAAGGTTAAGTAATGGCAACAGCACTTCACAACCTTTCGGAATACGATTTCAGTCAGATACCCGATGCAAGCAACATGTGCTTTGGCATTGTGGTGGCAGAATGGAACCCTGAGATTACTGGCGCACTTCTTGACGGCACAGTGAAAACACTGGAGAAGCACGGTGCACTGCCAGAAAACATCCACGTGAAAACAGTGCCTGGAAGCTTTGAGCTTATCTATGGCGCTCACCAGATGACCAAACGAGGCATGTACGATGCTGTTATCATCTTAGGATGTGTTATTCGCGGCGAGACCCCTCATTTCGACTATATCTGTCAGGGTGTAACACAAGGCATCGCACATCTTAACGCTACCAACGAGGTTCCTGTAATCTATGGTTTGCTCACTACTAACGACTTGGAACAGGCTAAGGACAGAAGCGGTGGCAAACTGGGCAACAAGGGAGATGAGTGCGCTATCGATGCTATTAAAATGGCTAAGTTCTAAAAGCATCATAAAACAAACAGATATAATAAAAGCGGATTTGCTATGCAAGTCCGCTTTTATTGTTTCCTCAAAGAATTGTTATATCTTACTCTAAAACGCCAGCGAGTAACCGAGTCCCACATCAAAATGCTGCTCGCTCTCACCACCGCAATAATGGCGGCAACCATACTCAGCCTTAAGCACAAGATTCTCTATCAGCGAGAAATTCAATCCCAGTGTCAGTTTATTCATTGGCATCTCTAAGGCGTTCCACACACCATCATACCTCACAAATGGTATTATGCTGAGATTCTCTACTTCGGTAAGACTACCGAAATCAAAACCAGCCTCTGCTCCAACAGCCTTTGCTTTTTCGTCGCTGCTATAAAGCAATGACGTGCTGGCTATCCATCCATCGCGCTCACAAGTAGCAGACAACGAGGCAAACATTACACCATTGCTTCCAAGATATTCTGGCGAGGCATAACCTACCATACCCTTCTTTGAATTGCCCCAGAAACCGCTCAGCGCAACACCTACGCCATCAACAGGCTCATATCCCAGAGAGGCAGCACCGCCAATCATGCAACTGCTGTTGAATGGCGCTGTGATATATGTTAGCGCAGATGCCGTATAACTAATTCTGCCTAAACTGCCATAAAATGTTGCACCACCCTCATGCCACGACATAGGCAGCAGTGCCGCCTCGCTTTCTGGGTCGTAGATGGTCAGGGCTGGTCCGCCAGCGTTAGTTATGCCAACAGGCACATCAATTATTCCAGCTTTTACGTTTACCGCCTCGTTCCATTTCTTTGCAACAAAGAATTTGTTTGTGGCATAGTTTGCCTTAAAATCATTTCCCCACTCGCCATCTTCATAGAATCGCTCATACTCAAACTCTCCAGTCAGGCTCCATCCGTTGCCAAGCACAAGGTCGGCGGCAATCACAACATGAGGAAAATCCCATTTATTACGGTCTTCACCGTAATATTTATGTCCATAGTTAACCTCGGTATATACCTCACCAGTCAATTTAGGCGTCTGGTTATCTACATTGTTCTCTGCAAAAGCAAGAACGGGAAGTTGCACTATACATAGTGTCAATAATTGTTTAATACTACAAGTCATATTTCTTACTATTTTTTTCTGGGTGCAAAGTTAAATAAAAATTGGAATATTTTCCCTTGACATGGCATCACCAAAAATGATGATTTTTATTAAAACACAGCAAGAACAACGCCATGTGAGTTTGTTTTGACAATAATATCACAAGTATTTTTGCTAAATTAAACATTAATAATTATTTTTGCATTATGAAACTTATTTCCTGGAACGTAAACGGACTGAGGGCTTGCGAGGGCAAGGGCTTCAGCGATATATTTAAGAGTTTGGATGCCGACTTCTTCTGTCTGCAAGAAACAAAGATGCAGGAGGGACAGCTCGACCTGCAGTTTGAAGGCTACACATCATACTGGAACTATGCCGACAAGAAAGGCTATTCGGGCACGGCGATATACAGCAAGCATACACCATTAAGTGTAAGCTACGGCATCGGCATAGATGAGCACGACCATGAGGGCCGTGTGATAACACTTGAGATGGAGCAGTTCTATCTCGTTACGGTGTACGTACCCAACTCTCAAGACGGTCTAAAGCGCCTTGACTACCGCATGCAATGGGAAGACGACTTCAGGGCATACATTCAGAAGCTCGACAGCAAGAAGCCTGTGATATTCTGCGGCGACTTGAACGTGGCGCATGAGGAGATTGACCTTAAAAACCCAAAGAGCAACCGCAAGAATGCCGGTTTTACTGATGAGGAGCGCGAGAAGTTCTCTACCCTGCTCGGCTGTGGCTATATTGACACATTCCGCCATCTCTACCCTGAGCAGGTAACATACTCATGGTGGTCGTACCGCTTTCAGGCACGACAGAAGAACGCGGGCTGGCGTATCGACTATTTCGTAACATCAGAAAGACTTGCCGCCAACATCGCCGACGCAAAGATACATACCGACATTATGGGCAGCGACCACTGTCCAGTGGAGTTGGAGATTAACCTCCCCTAACACGGCCTCACCCCCCGCCCTCTCCTTGGAGAGGGAGCTAAAGACGGGAAGGTTATGTTTACGAAGAGACACTTCTATACTCCTATACTCCTATACTACTGAAATTCCCTGTAAATAATGAGCAATACAATATCAATACTGCGCTCTGCTTTCTTAGCAGGCTTTTGCATCGGTCTTGCTGGATTCGGTTATCTGGCCGAGAAAGGCATCATCGGTGCTGTAGTGTTTGCCTTCGGTTTGCTGGCAGTTGTAGCCTACAAACTAAAATTATACACTGGCACAGCAGGATTCTTCCGTCGTGGCGAGCTGGGCCAATTACTACTTATACTTGTAGGCAACATCATTGGATGTCTCGCCGTGGGACTGATGGCACGATGCAGTCCTATGCCTATACAGGAAACGGCGCAAGGTGTACTTGAGGGGCGACTGGCTAACGGTCCGCTACTGGGCGGTGTGCTTGCCATCGGCTGCGGTTTCATCATGACCACCGTTGTCACCTTTGCCCGCAAAGGCAATAACCTGCCATTATTCTTTGGTATTCCTCTGTTCATCAACTGCGGATTTCCCCACTGCATCGCCGATGCGTTTTATTACCTGTGCGTACCCTTTGATTTTCTCTATGCCAATATGTCAGCTGTGCTTATTTTCTATGTAAGCATCGTTATTGGCAACTTTATTGGTTGCAACCTTTATCGCTTTATTATGCGTGAAGAGGCTGTGCTGTAGATGGCGTAATAAATTATTATATTAATAATATATTCTTCGCAACCTCTCCCGTCCTCTCCTTGGAGAGAGGGAGCTAAGCAAGTAAACCTTAATCTTTAATCTCTAATCCTTAATCCAAATTGAGGAGTATAGGAGTGAAGGAGTGACGCTTCGCTTAGGAGTGTAGACGTATGCTTGACATGCAACTTTCCTTTCTAAGGATTTTGGGATTTAAAGGATTTTCATCCCCCTCTAGCTCCCCCTTTTCAAGAGGGAGAACAGTTTGCTTGTCACGCAAATGTCCTTTATCTCCCTCTATCTTCATCTACCTTCCTCCCACAAGGGGAGAGGCTTTCAGTTCCCTTCCCCTTTCTGTCCCGAGCTTTGTCGAATGGTACATCCTGAGCTAGTCGAAGGAGGGAGGGGATAGGGGTAGGTTCCATTCCTCCCCCAAGGGGGAGGTCAGGAGGGGGCTTCCTTTTTTGAAAATTTTTGACAAACCACCTTCAAAAATCCCCAATTAACTGCCTCAAAACTCGAGAATTCTGAACAAAAAAATATTTTGCCCGAAAAAACGCCAAAAATCGTGTGCAATTCTAAAAACCTGAACCTCAAAATCTTACAACCTAAAAACCAAAAGTGTGCAATATTTTTGGCCTTTTTAATTTCCAAAACCTATCGTTTTACTCACCAAAACCATAGGTTTTGCTTTCCAAGATGATAGGTTTTGCAACGCAAAACCATAGAAAACGGAGCTCAAAACCTATGTTTTTGAAAAATAAACTCCTGTTTTTTGCTTTTCAAAACCATTTTCACAGTCTCAAAAGTCTAAATTTCACTCTAGAATGAAAAAAAATTTTTTCAAAAAATTTCGGAGTTTTCACTACGAAAATTTTTGACAAAATCATTTAAGAAAACGCCCCACACCAATAAATAAAAACTGATAATTTATTTGGATAGGCACTAACCTATTAAATACTATTTATTCTTCAATTTATTGTAGTCTGAACGTAACAGGGACTGTGGATCTCACTCTTACCGCTTCGCCATTCTGCTTACCTGGTTTCCAGCGGGGCATTGATTTAACAACTCGCACTGCTTCCCTATCAAGAGCAGGATTTACAGATTTCATTACCTTTACATCTGTAATTGAGCCGTCACGCTCAACAGCATATCTTACACGAACAACACCTTGCACTCCATTCTCCTCTGCTATTGCAGGGTATTTGATGTTTTGGGATAACCATGTAAACAATGCCTGAGGACCACCAGGAAACTCTGGCATCTGTTCAACAACGTCGAAGACAACTTCTGCATCCAACATCGCATTCAATTCTGCCTGTTTCACATATATATCATTATCTATTCTCGTAAGCACCTCATTATTTTTCTTGGCTACAAACAATTGCTTTATTTCATCTACCAAACAGTCGCTCTCTTGTAAAAGGTTCAACGGGATGCTATAGTTATAATCTGTAGCAGCCAATAGCAAGGAATTACCATTGAACAACATTTTGCCATTTTTCACAACATCCTTTAAATTCTTGGATTCAATAGTCTCAGGTTTGAATATATCTTTAATGTTCCACTGTTTGTTATTATGGATATTCAAGACATAGCTTTCCTTCTTTTTTATATTAAGGCACTCATCATTTACGCTTATTGTGTAAATCACATGTCTCTTATTCATCGCATAAATTCGGGCAGATATTATCACCTTCTTTACATTATCATTATTTGAAGATTCTAAGGCTCCTGAATGTTCTTTGAAAGAATCGTAGTTATTCTCTTTATAATGCTTAAACCAGAGATAATAATCAGCGAATTTATAATCTTTACCCCAATAAGTCTTAGATAACTCAGACAGAACATGAGACATAAATCCGGACCTATTCGAAGTAAGCATAACATCAAAGTCCATCTTATAGACAAAGGACTCGTCACCTTTCTTCAAATATCCCTCATCTACATAGTTCTGTTTTCCTATAATATTGTCTGAACCTATTGAGTTTTTCACCGTTTCTTGGTCAGCATACAAACGAGCCAAATCTGCTCTAAGACTATCTATTTTTGTATATGTTTTCTGTGAAGACGTATCTAAATAGGTATTTTGCGCACTTACCTTAATTGCAGCAGAAAACAGGCATGTCATGACAGCCATTAAAAGTATCTTTTTCATAAACTCTTAATATTTATTTGGGAAATATTGCATCTATATATTATTGTAGTCTGAACGTAACAGGGACTGTGAGTCTCACTCTTACCGTCTCGCCTTTCTGCTTACCTGGCTTCCAGCGGGGCATTGATTTTATAACTCGCACTGCTTCCCTATCAAGAGATGGATCTACAGATTTCATTACCTTTACATCTGTAATTGAGCCGTCACGCTCAACAGCATATCTTACATGAACAACACCTTGCACTCCATTCTCCTCTGCTATTACAGGGTATTTGATGTTTTGGGATAACCATGTAAACAATGCCTGTTCACCACCAGGAAACTCTGGCATCTGTTCAACAACGTCGAATACTACCTCTTCTACTTCATGAGTAATAACTTCTTTGGCTTTCTGAACTTCGCCATCCGCCTCATCTTCAAAAGTAAATGATGCTATCTTACCGTCTTCCTTTTGTAGTTGTTTCAATCGCGCATCAGATACTTTTTGGGGTGTCGTGTTTGCCTTCTTTGCATTTGCATTGACTACTGAGCCTGGAGGAGTAAAGGTTACAAATATTTTTGTTTGCATGCGTACATTTTTACCATTTATCTGTCCTGGGATCCATCGTGGCATGCTTTCAATAACCCTGATTGCCTCTTTTCCAAAAGCAGGGTCTATGCCACCATCATGTAGTCCTCTGGATGCTACTCGAACATCAGTCAAAGAACCATCAACCTCAACATAACAATTCATAGCTACGGTGAATTGCTTCAAGTTTTTGCTCTCTTTTGGATATTTCAGGTTTTTTAATATCCATTCGTTTTGCGCCTCTTTACCGCCAGGAAACTTTGGGAATTCAGTAGTGCGTTTTTTAACTGCAACATTTTGATTATTTTTCATTCTTTCAACTTCAGCCTGACAAGCGTCGATTTTGCTTTTCAAAAGATTATATTCATAAGCCAATGATTGCAATCTCATCACTTTAAGCGCCGGAGTGTCACCCTCGGATAACAAATTATTAAAACCACTCGTAAGGTCTTCCTTATTTGTACTAACCTTTATGCCTACAGTATTATACGGTTTCTTCTCATAATTTGTTAAAATCAACGAGTCATCCTTTAGCTTTATGCTAACATCCTCTGCTTTCTGAGGTAATCCATATTTCTTAATTGCTGATGACGTCAGCACATCTGCCAATTCCAGAACCTTAGCATTCTTTATATCATATAGCAAACCGCGATTCCTCGTCAGCTTCAAATGCTCATCTTTTATTGATATATCTGCACATAGTAAAACGTCAGCAAATCTCCTTAGGCTTTGTTCATACTTTATATTCCCGTCGACTTTATTGGATTTCATCCCTACCTTGATCATTTTATCAAAGTTGTTTCTGAGATAATAATTTACCAATAGAGTACCAAGATTATCAACATTTACGACTTCGCCAAAAACATCTTTTGCTACAACTCTAACCACACTTCTATTCAGCGGTTCATAAGACCTCAAATCATCATAGGACAAATCATAGTAATATTTTTTTATGCCACTTATCACCTCACCAAATCCTGTATATTTATCTACACCTACCGACAATGAAAATAATTCATCGTCAGTCAATTTGATGCTGCGCCTAAGGATGGCATATTCGGTTTTTATGCTATCTTTTTCTTTGTTTAATTTTAAAATAAGATTTTGCAGTTGTTCGCTCGAATAAGTCGAATTAGTTTGTTCTTTATTCTTTAACGGCTCTCCTGCAAGTTTGAACGTAACCGGGACTGTGTACTTAACGCGAACTGCCGAACCTTTATGTTTACCAGGAATCCAGCGTGGCATTGACTTAACAACGCGTGCTGCCTCCTTATCAAGCGAGGGATCTACAGATTTCACAACACGAACATCTGCAATAGAACCGTCGCGCTCAACAACGAATGTTACGATAACGCGACCCTCAACACCATTCTCTTCTGCAATTGCCGGGTATTTAACATTTTGCGACAACCAAGTGAATAGGGCCTGAGGACCACCTGGGAACTCTGGCATCTGTTCTACTATGTCGAATACTTTCTCCTCTTCTACTTCCCTAGCAATAACCTCCTTGGCCTTCAGGACTTCGCCTTGAGACTCCATCTTCCGCTGTTTTACCTGTCCATATACAGGAGTAACAATTATTAAGGCTATAACGGCCATAAAAATAATCTTTTTCATAATCTTAATTATCTTATTTTTTTACTATTGACGGATTAATATCTTTCTTTTAATTCATCTGATAGTGATGGATCTTTCAACCACTTTTCATTGCTCGCAACCATTCCTGGCATATACATATTTGAACTAGCCCGGAGTATTTGATGCATATGGCTATTTCTAATAATTATTTCAAGCAACTCATTGTAAGTTTTTTCTTGCGCACTTACCTTAGTTGCTGATGCAAACAACATTGCTATGATTGCCATTAAAAGTATCTTTTTCATAAACTCTTAATATTTATTTGGGAAATATTGCATCTATATATTATTGTAGTCTGAACGTAACAGGGACTGTGCGTCTCACTCTTACCGTCTCGCCTTTCTGCTTACCAGGAATCCAGCGAGGCATAGACTTAACAACACGCACTGCTTCCTTGTCAAGAGATGGATCTACAGATTTCATTACCTTTACATCTGTAATTGAACCGTCACGCTCAACTGCATATCTTACGATCACAACACCTTGCACTCCATTCTCCTCTGCTATTGCAGGGTATTTGATGTTTTGGGATAACCATGTAAACAATGCCTGAGGACCACCAGGAAACTCTGGGTTCTGTTCAACAACGTCGAATACTATCTCCTCTTCTACTTCACGAGTAATAACTTCTTTGGCTACCAGGACTTCGCCATCAACCATATTCTGATTATTTTTCATTCTATTAACAGCAGCCTGACAAAGTTCGATCTTATTTTTCAACATCTTATATTTATCAGCCAATGCTTGCAATCTCTTCACTTTAAGCGCCGGAGTTTCACCCTCGGATAACATATTATTAAAACCACTTGTAAAGTCTTCCTTATTTGTATTAACATTTAAAACTACCGTATTATATGGTTGCTTCTCATAATTTGTTAATATCAACGAGTCATCCTTTAGCTTTATGCTAACATCCACTGGTTTCTGAGGAAGTTCATATTTCTTAATTGCTGATGATGTCAGCACATCTGTCAATTCCAGCACCTTACCGTTCGTCTTATCATATAGCAAACCGCGATTCCTCGTTATTTTCAAATAATCATCTTTTATTGATATATCAGCACATAGTAAAATATCATTAAATCTCCTTAGGCTTTGTTCATACTTTATATTTCCATTCATTTTATTGGTTTTAATTACTATCTTGGATATTTTATCAAAGTTTTTCTGGAGATAATAAGTTACCAATAGAATACTAAGATTATCAGCATTTATGACTTCGCCAAAAACATCTTTTGCAACAACTCTAAGTACGCTTTTATTCAGGGGGGCATAGGAGCTCAAATCATCGTAGGATAAATCATAACGATATTTTTTCTTGCCACTTGTCACCGTTCCAAAACCACCATATTTTTTATTTCCTGTACTTATATCATCGTCTGCCAGATTTAAGCTACGCCTAAGGATGGAATATTCGGTTCCTATGCTATCTTTTTCTTTTTTAGATTTTAAAATAATATTTTGCAGTTCGCTTAGATATGACGAATTACCTACTTCAGGAGCAATAACCTCCTTGGCTTTCTGAACTTCGCCATCCGCCTCATCTTCAAAAGTAAATGATGCTATCTTATCGTGTTCCTTTTGTTGTTTCAATCGTGCATCGGATACTTTTTGGGGTGTCGTGTTTGTTTTCTTTGCATCAGACTGCACCTTCCGTTGATTTACCTGTCCATAAACAGGGGTGACGATTATTGAGACTAATGCTGTAAAGATAAATAACATGAACTTTTTCATAATATCTTAATTTTTGTTTAACTATTGACGGATTAATTACATACCTTTTGGAGATGACAAGAAAGCATTTTATGTTTTGTTCTCATGAATTATAAAATTGATTAGTAATTTCTAAAATCTATATACAAAAAAGGCGTGCAACCATCTGATACTCGTCTATTACAGGTTACCGCCAAGTGACCTCTACCCACAAGCACTTAATAGTCCACGCCTATACGCGAACCTTAAGCAACTTGTTCTTTGGGTATGAATATTGGCGGTATTCGTAAAAGTAAGAACAAGAGCCAAAGCTCTATTTATATCATCAAAATATCATTATGTCTTATCTGTAATACAGATCAAAACAAACACATATACTTATGTGTCTATTGACAATAATACTGTTTTATACCATAAACCGTTTGTTTTATCTTATTGAGTTCAATGTTGGAATTAAATGAAAACTTTTGGCAGACTTGCAGGATGAGAATAGAAATAAAAAACTTCCTATCTGAGAAGATGCAATTAACCAATGCAAAGGTAATCTTTTTTTATTAAAAGAAGAAAAAAAATAAAAATTTTCAATACTGATTATTTTTCACAAACCTATCTGCGACTCTTAAAAAACTCTTTCATCAAAGCGGCGCACTCCTCCTCTAATATGCCGGAGGTAACCTGTGCCTTGGGATGAAGCACATTGGGCGCATAGGCTCTATAGCCACGCTTCTCGTCGGTTGCCCCAAAGACAATCCTTGGAATCTGCGCCCACCCTATTGCGCCCGCACACATAGGACATGGTTCAACAGTTACATATAGTGTGCAGTTGGTAAGGTATTTGCCTCCTATCATATTGGCAGCGGATGTTATTGCCTGCATCTCCGCATGAGCAGTAACATCACATAGTGTCTCAGTAAGGTTATGGGCACGGGATATAATCCTGTCGTTGCAAACTATCACAGCACCTACAGGTATCTCACCCTCATCGTATGCTTGCTGTGCCTCAACAAGTGCCTTGCGCATATACTGCTCGTCTTTTTTCAGTTGTTCTTCTTGTGTCATTACGGTCTTCTTTTTTGCAAAATTACAATGAAATCTTTGAATAAAGAATAAAAAATAGTATTTTTGTAAACAAAAAAAACATGGCAACACACAACGAACTGGGCAAGTGGGGAGAGCAGGTGTCAGAAAGGCATTTGCTCGAAAAGGACTACCGTATTGTGCAATGCAACTGGCGGTATGGGCATCGCGACATTGATATTATTGCCGCCAAAGGCGACATGCTGGTGTTTGTAGAGGTGAAGACGCGGCGCAATAATATGTTCACCGACCCGGAAATGGCGGTTGACTATCAAAAGATACGCTCTCTGTCTATTGCCGCCAATGCCTTTATCAAGCAATACAGGATTAATGCCGACATACGCTTCGATGTTATTACAATAGTGGGCAGTGAAGACAATTTTGAGATAAACCATATAGAGGATGCTTTCTTGCCGATACCTTGCAGATAGAGGAAGATAGAGGAAGATAGAAGAAGATAGAAGGAGATAGAAGGAGATAGAAGGAGATAGAAGGAGATAGAGGACATTACCTTTAGAGGCAAATAACTTGTCAACTCAGAAGTTAAAGAAGTTAAAGGGAGTCAAAGGGAGTTAAAGGCCATTACTTCAGATGCAAGCAACTTGTCAACTCGTCAACTTGTTTACTTGTCAACTTGCGAAGCACTCAACTTGTCAACTAAATAAAAAAACATGCAAGATATAAAACGGATATTCGTTGATGAGACCAACTCTACCAACAGACTGTTGGGAGAGTATAAAGGTGAGGAAGGCTGTTTTATGACAGTCTTACATACTGATTTTCAGACATCGGGTCGCGGACAGGGCACTAACCACTGGGAGAGTGAACGCGGCAAGAACCTTCTGGTAAGCATGATGACTCATCCACATAATGTGCCTGCCGCTCGACAGTTCGTATTACTCGAGGCTGCCGCACTGGCCATAAAAGATACGCTGGAGCATTATGCAGAGGGGTTCTGCATAAAATGGCCTAACGACATTTATTATAAAGACCACAAGATTAGTGGCACACTATCTGAATGCAGAATAGCCGCAGGAGGAATAAAACGTTGTATCATTGGCACTGGCATCAACATAAACCAACAATCGTTTATAAGTGATGCGCCAAACCCAATATCACTGTTACACATAATTGAACAAGAGACAAACCGCAACGAGGTGCTTGAGCGTCTTATCATGAACACAAAGCAATATATGACGAGGGTGGTTGACGGAGATTTTGAAAACATTCACAATGAATACATTCAAGCACTGTACCGACGTAATGGCATGCACCGATATAGCTACAAGAGCGGCGAGTTTATGGCACGCATAGAAAACGTCAAACCCAATGGCCACCTTATATTATATAAGGAAGATGGCACATTGGGCGAATATGCTTTTAAAGAGGTTGAGTTTCTAATATAGAGGAAGAACTAAACCATCCACGTAATCGTCATGACGTAATCGTCGCCATCCCATACGCAGCCGTCGTGGTCTTCATAACCATCTATACTGTTTTCAAAACGCACCGAGTCGCCTGGTGTCAGAATCTTTACATCACCGCCATACTCCTTAAACACAATGGCATTGCTGCAGATTTTTTCTATTGAGACACTACGGAAACCCTCGATGGTCATTCTGCCTACGGTTGCCTCTATGCTGTAAGAATCATGGCGTGAATTGACGCTGCCACTCATTGTCCATTCGTTGTCTGTCCAATTAACATGGAGCATAATCGGTTCTGCTGGCGAGTCTTCATCAATAAACTTACCATTAGCCCATAGTCCTTCCATACAAGTTTCGGTGCTTGGATAAGTGAACTTTCCCTGTCCTTGACACAAACCATGATGGAAATCTCCTTCATACTTGCGTGGTTCTGCTTTATACTCCACAAGCTCGCCATCTGTATATACACCCTTGCCCTCTGGGAGATTATCCTCAACAGGTCCCTCGTAAATCTTTTCCTCTGTATACATTATGCGGTCTTTCCACACCCACGACGGTTCAACAAGTTTATTGCCAAACGGATCGGTAGGTATCATCACCGACTTAGCACCACGCACATCATACTTCCATTCGGCTTCATCGTCGATTTGCTCACCTTCTTTCCATTTGCCGTCAATCGACTTTTCGGTTTTAGCATCAAAGAAGATGCCATAACCGCTCCATGGTTGTGAGTTGCGGTAAACAGTATCGCCCCTATAACTGAAAATGTTGCCATCAGGAAAAACCACCTCGCTCTTAGGACTTGTTGTCCAGCATGTCACTTCACCACCCTTTTGAGTTATGCTCCTGCCATCGGGTACAGCCACTTCTAGCTGGTTCTCAGCATCAGGACTTTCCTTGTATGTATAGACCACACCCTCATTCCAGCGGGCGATCTCTTTATCGTCAAGATACTCTATCAGCACAGGTGTTTCTCCCTCTATCACTTCCATGCCCTGCTTCTGACCACCAACCCACATTGCAATGCGCACAGAACCGTCTTTGCAGTTCATGCGGTAGACGCCCATCAGCCGGTCGGCACCATCTATCCAGCACTCGGGCACCACATCGCCATTACTGAATATATACTTGCCATTTGCTGAATAGGCTGGACCGCCTATGTGAGCGAAGTTCAAATGGAAGCATCCTTCAAAGCGATCGCCGTTGGGGTAATCTATAGCACCTTCACCTTTAGGGCCTTCCAGTTTTTGCATTATAGTACTGCCTTTCTGCCACTCTCCGTAATACTTTTTTCCGTCTTCGTTATATTTATGCATAGGTGTGAAATTAAAGGGTTTTAGGTAATATCAGCACAAAGATAGTGTTTTTTGTCATGATTCACACGAAATTAGTGTTTTTTTTCTATCTTTGCAGTGATTTGTTTTAGTTTGACAATAATAGAATAAGAAAATAAAGAAAATGGCAAGATTCAAACGTATTCTACTTAAGCTTTCGGGCGAGAGCTTAATGGGCAAACAGGGTTATGGCATTGACCCTGAGCGCTTGAGCGACTATGCTCAACAGATAAAGGAAGTTAGCGAGATGGGCGTGCAAATAGGCATCGTAATTGGAGGCGGCAACATCTTCCGTGGTCTAAGCGGCAGTCAGAAGGGTTTCGACCGTGTAAAGGGCGACCAGATGGGAATGTGCGCAACTGTTATCAACTCATTGGCCCTTAGTTCTGCTCTTGGCGCTATTGGTGTAAAGAACAAGGTGCTCACAGCTATCCGTATGGAACCTATCGGCGAGTTCTACACCAAGTGGAAGGCCATTGAGGCTATGGAGGCTGGCTATGTTTGCATCTTCTCTGCTGGCACTGGTTGTCCTTACTTCACCACCGACACTGGTTCATCACTGCGTGGCATAGAGATAGAGGCCGATGTGATGCTCAAGGGCACACGCGTTGACGGCATCTACACTGCCGACCCTGAGAAAGACCCAACAGCAACTAAGTTCGACGATATCAGCTACGACGAAATTCTCTCGCGCGGTCTGAAGGTTATGGACCTCACAGCAACATGTATGTGCAAGGAGAACAACCTGCCTATCTACGTGTTCAACATGGATATTGTTGGTAATCTCAAAAAGGTGATGGATGGCGAACCAATTGGTACGCTTGTACATCCGTAAAGATTGAGGTTATGAGTTTATAAGTTTATGAGTTCTTGAGTTCATGAGTTTTTAAGTTTATAAGTTTTTGAGTTCATGAGTTCTTGAGTTTATAAGTTCTATAATCTGAAGATAAAATAAATGAGGATGTGTCATAACACATCCTCATTTTATGTTTTATTTATCCATTAAGTTTATATATTCCTGATTTTTAAGTTTATTAGAGTTTATCCTCCTAGACTCAAGAACTCATGAACTTAAAAACTCATAAACTTAAAAACTCATGAACTCAAAAACTTATAAACTTAAAAACTCATGAACTCAAGAACTCATAAACTCAAGAACTCATGAACTCAAAAACTCATAAACTTAAAAAAACTCTTACTTCACCTCCAACGCCCTGCTTATGCAATCGTTAAGATTTGCGAAGTGGGCCTTTGTCTTGCTGTCGCCGCTATTCATTGCTCCTGCAGTGCGCTGTTTCAACTGTTTGAGTGTGCGCAATACGAACGGACGGTTAACAGTTGTTACGCCACCAGCGCTATAAGCAGATATAAGTTGATTTACAAACGACGACTGCAATGCTATTCGGTAGTCGCTCACATTTCTGCCACTTGTTGTTTCCTTAAACAATATACGGGTGAGGTCTGCAAGCAACTCATCGGCTGTATATTCCTTGTTGAGATTGCCATTTCTCACCTTAGTCATCAGTCTTACAACTGCTGTTGTGCCTATGGTTGAAGTAAACTCCTGCGGATCGTTTGTCAGTCGCATCATGTAATCATTGCTGATGAGCCATGTTGGTTCGGTAAACACATTGCGGTCGAGATATGCAATGGCAGCTTTCTGCTTAGCCTTTGGCTGTGCTGTGAAGATATCGCCCTGCTGGTCGATGGTCTTAAACTCTCTCATCATACCGCCAATCTGTCCGATTACATGACCGTTGTAACGGTTGAACTGATTGAGCACCTGATTATACATCTTACCCATATTAGCATTATAGAAGTCTTTCTTGTCGTATGTCCACTTAGGCAGGTTCTGGAGCATGCGCTTCAGGTTCATTATTCCATACTCGCTTGCCTTCATGGCATCGTCACCAAGGTCTTCTGTAAGACAGCGCGGGTCGTTGCGATAGCCCTCGCCGTCGCCCCACCACAGGCGCTTGTTGCCAACAAGATGTTTATTGATAAGTGCCTCAAGCTTCTCACGGTCGCTGTCCTCATCTGTTGCTCCAATCATCGGAGTATAACCCCACTGTATTGCCCAGATATCGTAGTCGTTGATACGTGGGAAGATTCCCTTGCGACTGATACCATCCTCTGGCTGTGCCACATAATTGAAGCGAGCATAGTCCATAATACTTGGAGTATGACCGTATTTCTCTACCCATTCCTTATTGCGCAGACTGTCAACTGGCACGGTGCTGCTGGCTCCGAAGTTATGGCGCAAACCTATAGAATGGCCTACCTCATGAGAAGACACAAAGCGGATAAGCTCACCCATAAGCGCCTCATCGAAATTCATCTTCTGAGCTGCCTCATCAATAGATGATGCCTGTATCATATACCAGTCGTGAAGCAGACTCATAACATTGTGATACCAGCAGATGTGGCTTTCAAGGATTTCTCCTGTGCGAGGGTCGTGAACGTTAGGACCGTATGCGTTTTCAATAGGTGATGCCAGATAGCGTATTACGCTGTAGCGAGCATCTTCAAGACTCATAGTTGAGTCGTTCTCTGGCCATTCCTTACCGATAATGGCATTCTTGAAACCAGCTTTCTCGAATGCTTTCTGCCAGTCGTTAACACCCTGAATAAGATACTTGCGCCATTGCTTTGGTGTGGCAGGGTCTATATAGTAAACAATTGGTTTTACAGGTTCTACTAGTTCTCCACGTTTCATCTTCTCTACATCCTCTGGTTTTGGTTCTAGACGATAGCGCACGATGAAACGCTTAGACTGCACACGCTGCTGTTCGTCTGTGAACTCATTATAGCTGTCAGCGAAATAACCTACACGAGGGTCATAGTAACGTTTCATCATTGGCTTCTCTGGAAGCAGGATGAACGAGATGTTCAGACCGAAGGTTGCCTTACCTGTATATCTTGCAGTAGGCAGGGTTGATGTCGGGCCAGTCTTCCATGTTTTCACCATTCTTATCTCGGTGTTCATCGGGAAACTTTTGATATCCTCGATAAATGATGCGCCTGCTACTTGTGCCGCAAGACCATAGTTTTTCTTTGTTGTCTCTGGTATTCCAACAGCAGGATTATCCTCATTGAAGAATGAGTTGACCTTTATCTTATATGCCTTGTTCTTATGCGATTCTATCTTAAATGAACCGATAATAGGATTCTCATTAGAGATGGTGATGGCCTTATTTATCATCTGGTTGCTATCAGCGGTATTGATAAGAAGATTGGCTCTCAGCAAGAGCTGACTGTCTGGAGACACTTCCCAGTAAACGGTTTGCTCGTTAACCTGTTCACCACCAAACTTACCACTGCTGGCAGGAGTTGAGGTGTAACGTGTGGTGGTTAGGAACTCACGACCTATCAGCGAGTCACCAATTTCAAAGAACCAATCCTGGTTTACCTTGCTCACCTTAAACAGACCGTTGCGCACAACCGAAGGCTTTGGCTCAGGTTTCTTTGCTGGTGCAGCTGCCACTTCCTTATCTTTCTTCTTTTTCTTCGCCTCTGCCGGCACAGCAACAACAAGTGCAGCAAGAAGCATGGTGAAAATACTTTTTCTCATAATCTTTTATAGTTTTATATTTTTGTCTTCACTTACTCATAACTTCCATTTATCCATCCACTCCACAAACGGAGTGCCATCTTCACGGAACTGGATGGGCAACCAGATATAGCGGGCATCGATAGGATACTTAGGGCGCCAGATGTCTGCCATAAAAATAAAGGTGTCTTTTTTGCCATGTACAGGAAGAATGTATGTGCTCTGACCCCCAAAGGTGATGTTGGCTTTTAGTCCTACACATGGATTAGGATGTTTTGTCCATGGACCATAAATATTATCGGCAGAGAACATACGCGCCTCATTAGGGTCCCAACCAGTGCATCCTGATGCAATAAGCCAGTATTTGCCGTCTTTCTTGAATATGGCTGGCGCTTCGTTGTGACCAGCAGGTGCGAAACGAACATATTTTCCTGTATGACTAAGGAAATCATCACTAAGCTCAGCAATATGCAATGTGAGATTATCCTCAGAAGAATAAATATGGTATGCCTTGCCGTCATCGTCAACATAAAGAGTCATGTCGCGAGACATCTGACCACCTTTCAGGTCACGCTTAACAAACAGTCCCTTGTCAATGGCCTTATACCAGCTTGGTGTCCACCATTCCTTATAGTCATCCATCTTCAATGCCTCCATCTCTGCCACCTGTTCATCAGTCATGTTAAAAGGCAAGATGCCAGGATTGACACGTCCGCTACGGATAAAGGTAAAAGGTCCGGTAGGGCTATCGCTAACGGCAACACCAGCACGGGCAGCAGAATAGCCACGTCGTTTGAGTTCGAGGTGGAACCACATTACGAACTTCTTGGTCTTCTCGTTGTATATAACCTTAGGGCGCTCAATGATACACCCTTTTTCTATGTCACTGCCTTTCTCCTCGCTCACCTTGAGCACTGCACCCTCATTCTTCCAGTCGGTGAGGTTTTTTGAAGAGTAGCACATTACGCCAACAAGCGCATTACTTGTATGTTCGCTTTTGTGCTCACCATACCAATAATACTTGCCCTTGTGATAGATTACGCCACCGCCATGAGCATTGATATGAACACCATTATTGTCGGGCCATATCTGCCCTGGTTTAATGTCGCCCTTTGCATTTGCGCAAAGGCATACAAATAAGAATAGAATTAGATTGCAGAAAATTTTCATATTACCTTATTGGGAGTTAAGATTTGGGAGTTTGTATAAAATAAACAACTTATAATCTCATCATCTTATAACCTCAAAACCTCATAAACCTCAAAACCTACTTTGTCTCTTCAAAGTCAACATACTCACCGACATTATCGTCGATAATCTTGCGGTTTACCTTCTCTGGGTCGCGTTGGTCAATAACACGTCCTGGTCTTGGATTTTTCCTTTGAGTATTAGCCTGTTCCCATCGCTCATTATAATACTGCTGCCGCCTTCCAAAGTAGTCGTTGCTATTTGGATTGCCATCGTCTTCATCGCCATGAATCATTCGTTTTATCTTACGCACCCATTTATGCACAAAGAAGACAGCTGTCATTATAATGACAACAACTAATAAGATAAGGAAAATAATTAATATAAGTATCCCTTGAAGCATTATACTATGATGACTTTTTCTTTGTTATTGCCGACAGAACAACATACCATGCTATTATAGCAGCAAAGCCACTAAGCTTTAGTAAAGCAAGCAGTGGGATACATGTGATGAGAAAGATATACTTTACTTCGTTGCCCTTCCAACCCCATGACTTGAACTTCAATGCAAACATTGGAATTTCTGCCACAAGAAGATAACTCATGATAAAAACAAGTACTATCACCGCTGCTACATTATATATTGATGATGAGAGAAAACTCTCACCGCCAATAATCAATGAGCCCCAGAACAAGGCATTTGCTGGTGTTGGCAAACCGATGAAAGAAGTTGTCTGACGTTCATCAAGATTAAACTTGGCCAAACGCAAGGCAGAGAAAGCTGCCATCACAAAGGCCACATAAGGAATATATCCGCTTACAGCAGCTAATGATGCTGGATAGTTCTGCGTTGACAACAAGGTGAACACCATGGCAGAAGGAGCCACGCCAAATGTCACCACATCGGCAAGAGAGTCTAGCTCCTTACCTATTGGCGAAGATACCCTTAGCAGGCGGGCGGTCATGCCATCAAAGAAATCGAAAATCGCACCAAGTATAATAAAAAGAAATGCCATTCCGTAAAGACCGGAAAGGGCATTGTCTATTGCGATACATCCGCAAATGAGGTTGCAGCATGTTATCGTATTGGGTATGTGCTTTGTGATTACATTTGCCATATAAATCAGCTTTTCAATTTGGCTATAACTGTCATATTTCCAGTTGTCAGCTGTCCAAGACTTACACATGGCTCAGAACCTAAAGGAAGATACACATCTACTCGTGAACCAAGTTTGATAAATCCAAGATGCTCATCGATATAGCACTCCTCACCTGGTTTTGCATAAGTAACAATGCGGCGGGCCATAGCTCCTGCTATCTGACGGCAAAGAATATCATCACCATCAGGTGTGGTTATAAGAACATCAGCATGCTCATTCTCCTCACTTGCCTTTGGCAACCATGCCTTGTGGAATTTGCCGTTCTTGTGAACCACTGTCTTTACCTTTCCATCTACGGGGAACCAGTTGGCATGAACATTCAACGGACTCATAAAGATGGAAATCATAAGGCGCTTGTCATGGAAATACTCATGCTCTTCCACCTCCTCGACAACAACAACCTTGCCATCGGCAGGAGCCACAACGAGTCCTTGCGTGTCGCCTGTGAAATAGCGGATTGGACAGCGGTAGAAGTTAAGGACAATAAGCCAAAGCACTGTAAATACCGATGTAAAAATCCAAAATGGCCATTTTGCATCAAACAGTGCATACAGCGCCCAAGCCACCAGAATAATGCCTATAATACTATAAATCAGTGTGCTTGTGCCTTCGTGGTGTATTCTTATTTTTTTGAGTTTACGGATTCTTTCTCCCATTACTAATGATATGATTGTTTTAAATCTAACTGCAAAGATACGTTTTTTTTACATAACAGACAAACTTTTCATATAAAAAAGCATTAATAACCTCATACTAATAGAAGTTGGCAATATCGATTTTTTTTATTTTTACTTTTCTTTGGTCATATCAATTTTTAATAGTAATTTTGAGGTCCAATTTACAACCCACATGCAAGATTTCGTACACTTACACGTCCATACATACTTCTCAATACTTGACGGTCAGGCAAATATAAAAAAACTGGTCGACAAGGCTGTTGGCAATGGCATGAGAGGCATGGCCATAACCGATCATGGCAATATGATGGGCATAAAAGAGTTTTTCGACTATTGCAAAAAGGTAAACGGCAAGCGCAAGGAAAACGGCGAAGAACCATTCAAACCTATCTTCGGTTGCGAGATGTATGTGGTGAGAAACAACAGACGGCTTACCGACCGCGACAAGGAGAAAGGCGACTCACGAGGCAACCACCTTATAGTGCTTGCAAAGAACAAGAAGGGATATCACAATCTGATAAAACTTGTTTCAAAGGCTTGGATTGACGGTTTCTACGGTTGCCCGCGTACCGACCATGTGGAACTGGAGAAATACCATGAAGGTCTTATAGTCTGCTCAGCTTGTATTGCTGGCGAAGTGCCAGAACGAATACTACGCGATGATGAGGAGGGAGCAGAGAAAGCACTACTATGGTATAAGCAGGTGTTTGGAGACGATTATTACCTTGAACTACAGCGACATGAAGTAAGAAATCCAAACATACGAGCCAACCGCGAGACATACCCGCTGCAACAGAGAGCAAACAGTAAATTAATAGAATTGGCGCGTAAGCACAATGTGAAACTGATATGCTCTAACGACTGTCATTTCGTAGACGAGGAGAACGCCGAGGCTCATGACCGACTGCTATGTCTGTCTACGGGCAAGGACCTTAACGACCCCACGCGAATGCTCTATTCAAAACAGGAGTGGTTCAAGACGCGCGAGGAGATGAATGAGATTTTTGCTGATATACCAGAAGCCCTGACAAACACATGCGAGATTCTCGATAAAGTTGAGGCGTATAATATAAACCACGACCCTGTGATGCCTGTGTTCCCAATTCCAAGTGACTTTGGCACAGAAGAGGAATACAGGCAACGCATAACAGAGAAGGAACTCTATGACGAGTTTACAAGCGACGAGAACGGCAAGAACCAGTTACCTCCAGATGCAGGCGAAAGCAAGATAAAGAAACTGGGAGGTTACGACCGACTTTACAGAATAAAGTTTGAAGCCGACTACCTTGCCAAACTGACATACGATGGTGCCAAGCGTTTATATGGGGAACCATTGGCAGACGAGGTGGAGGAACGACTGCGATTTGAGCTTCACATAATGAAGACCATGGGATTCCCTGGTTACTTCCTCATTGTGCAAGACTTTATCAATGCCGCACAACGCGACTTAGGGGTTATGGTAGGACCAGGACGTGGCTCTGCCGCAGGTTCGGCGGTAGCATATTGCCTTGGCATAACCAAGATAGACCCTATAAAATATGACTTGCTGTTTGAGCGCTTCCTTAACCCCGACCGTATATCGTTGCCTGATATCGATACCGACTTCGATGACGACGGCCGCGGACGTGTGTTGGAATGGGTAGAAGACAAGTATGGCCACGATAAGGTGGCACATATCATCACCTATGGTACAATGGCCACCAAAAACTCAATCAAGGACGTGGCACGTGTGCAGGGACTGCCACTGGCACGAAGCAACCAGTTATGCAAGGCCATCCCAGACCGCTTGCCAGACGGATTGAAGATGAACCTGGCCAATGCCATCAGTGTAGTGCCAGAACTAAAAGACGCCGAAGCCAGCGCCGATCCTGTGGAGCGCGACACCATACGCTACGCCAAGATGCTTGAGGGAACAGTAAGAAACACCGGCATACATGCCTGCGGAACCATTATCTGCTGCGACCCTATCAGCGACTGGGTACCTGTATCAACTGCTGAGGACAAGGCCAACCCTGGACACAAGCTTCTCTGCACACAATACGACGGTCATGTGATTGAGGAAACTGGTCTTATCAAGATGGACTTCCTTGGCCTGAAGACGCTATCGCAGCTGAAAGAGGCTGTTGAGAATATACGTCTGTCGAAAGGCATTGAGATTGACCTGGACAATATTCCAATAGACGATGAGCTGACATATAAATTATATAGCGACGGAAGAACCATCGGAACATTCCAGTTTGAGTCGGCCGGCATGCAGAAATACCTGCGCGAGCTGCAGCCAACGGTATTTGAAGACCTTATTGCGATGAACGCCTTGTATCGCCCAGGTCCAATGGACTACATTCCTGACTTTATCGCAAGAAAGAAAGACCCAACAAAGATTAAATACGACATACCGTGCATGGAGAAGTACCTCAAGGATACTTACGGCATCACGGTATATCAGGAGCAGGTCATGCTCTTGAGCCGACAGCTTGCCAACTTTACCCGTGGCCAGAGTGATACGCTAAGAAAGGCGATGGGTAAGAAGATGATTGACAAGATGAACGAGTTGGAGGCACTGTTCTATGAGGGCGGAGTAAAGAACGGACACGACCAGAAGGTACTGCAGAAGATATGGGAAGACTGGAAGAAGTTTGCCAGCTACGCCTTCAACAAGAGTCATGCCACATGCTACTCATGGGTGGCATATCAGACAGCATACCTTAAAGCCCACTACCCTGCCGAGTTTATGGCGGGCGTGATGAGCCGAAGCTTGGACAACATTGCCGACATAACCAAGTTCATGGATGAATGCCGCGCCATGGGCATACCTACACTTGGTCCTGACGTGAACGAGAGCCGACAGAAGTTCAGCACAAACAAGAAGGGCGAGATACGCTTTGGCATCAGTGCCATAAAGGGAGTGGGAGGAGCTGCCGCAAGCGCCATCATCAGTGAGCGCGAGGAGAACGGTCCTTATAAGGACATCTTTGACTTCATACAGCGTATCAACCTAAGCAACGTCAACAAGAAATGTATAGAGTCGCTTGTACTCAGCGGTGCCTTCGACACCTTCGGCATAGCACGAGAGGATTTCTTTGCCACAAACATCAAGGGCGAGACATTCCTTGACACGCTGGTTAAGTATGGACAGACATATCAGATGGAACAATTTAACGCTCAGACATCGCTTTTCGGCGGTGACGACGCTATAGAAATATCTACTCCGCCATTATTAAAGGGTGAGATGTGGAGCGACATAGAGCGACTTAACAGGGAGAGAGAGTTGGTGGGCATCTATCTGTCGGCACATCCACTTGACGAATATAAGATTGTGCTCGACAAACTATGCAACACGCAGTGTGCCGATTTGTCAGACTTCAGCAAGATGGGAGGTAAGGAAGATATTATAATTGGTGGCATCGTGACCGACATTAAGGATAAGTTCACTAAGACAGGAAAACCATGTGGTTTTGTCACCATCGAAGACTTTAAGGGAAGCGGCGAGTTAGCCATGTTTGGAGAAGACTGGGGCAGATGGAGCGGAATGTTCAAACCAGGATGCACCGTTTATATAACAGCAAAACTGAAGCCACGCTTTCGCGACAGCAACATGCTGGACCTTAAGATACAAAACATTGAGTACTTGCAAAGCATAAAAGACAAAGCTATAGACAGTCTCACAATATCTATTTCAACAGATTATCTAACCAGCGAAACAGCTGAAGAACTTAAGGAACTGCTGACACGATATCCTGGCACAACAAAGCTACTGTTCAATGTAATAGACCCAAAGACAAAACATCAGGTACTGCTCAAAAGCAACAATACGGGCATAGACCTGCGACAAAACCTAATATCATATATTGAGCAGCATGACGGACTTGACTATAAAATAAATTAAATTGCATTAACATGCTAAGCAAACACATAAGCATGGCATATAATTTGCAAAACATAAAACAACGGAAAAAAACAACAATAATATTATTAACAATAAAAAAAGAAAAGTATGGTACAGATTACAAATGAGAATTTTGAGGGTCTGAAGAATGGCAACCTGCCATTGGTAATTGACTTCTGGGCAACATGGTGTGGACCATGCCGCGCTATTGCTCCTATCGTAGAGGAACTTGCAAACGAGTATGAGGGCAAGGTAGTTATTGCCAAGTGTGACGTTGAGGAGTGCGACGACATTGCAGCTGAATTCAGCATCCGCAACATCCCTACACTTATCTTCATCAAGGACGGCGCTGTAAAAGACAAGCTCGTAGGAGCAGTGTCAAAGGCTAAGGTTGAGGAGAAAATCCAGTCACTTTTATAATAAGCAAATATGGCAAGCATAGACGAAGAGTTGCTGATGGACATTGAGGAGAATGAGCGCGAGGCGGAATTTATTCTCAACACCATCCCATCTGAGCTGAAAGAGAAGTTTACAAAAGACGACATCATGTATATGATGGATGCCATTGTCGACTATTATTTCAGCAGTGGCGTACTCGAAGGCAGCGATGACGACTTTGTGGACATAGACCTTCAGCAAGTGGCAGACTATGTATGCAAAGCAGCCAAAGAGGACGGCAAGGACTATAATGCCGACGAGGTGTTCTTTGTGGCTCAAGCCGACCTGGACTTCCAGGAGGAGAACTGCTAAGAAACACTTATGCGAAATAAAGCAGGAGCAGGCTTTGAAGTCTGCTCCTGTTGTTTTTACCTACCCCCTGCCACTATTATATAATTAGAAAAGAGTGAACGCACGTTAATCTGCATTTTTAAATATATAATCTCTACCTTATTATAAAAAATATTATTATATTTGCATATCAATTTCTATAAACGACAATTTAATTATGCAATATAAGCTTACAGCACCCATAGGACTTAACACAACCGTAAAACTACCCGCCTCAAAAAGCATTAGCAACAGGGCGCTGATAATGTGTGCGCTATCGGGCAGCAAGACCCTTCCCTCAAACCTTTCCGACTGCGATGACACAACCGTAATCATAAACGCCTTGCAAAACAATCCCTATACCATTGATATTTTGGCTGCTGGCACCGCCATGCGCTTTATGACGGCATATCTGGCAGTAACACCAGGTGAACACGAACTTACGGGAACGGAAAGAATGAAACATCGTCCTATAGGAATACTTGTTGACGCACTTAGACGCCTAGGTGCTGACATTGAGTATGTTGGCGAGGAAGGTTATCCGCCACTGCGAATAAAAGGCAAGCAGTTGGAGGGCGGCGAACTTAGCATTGCAGGCAATGTAAGCTCACAGTATATCTCTGCGCTGCTGATGATTGGACCGATTCTGAGCAAGGGACTTAGCATCCGCCTCACAGGAGATATCATCTCACGCCCTTACATTGATCTTACACTTTGGATGATGAGAGAGTTTGGGGCTGATGCCACATGGACAGGCAACGACTCTATTCGCATTTCGCCAAAGCCATATATTCAGCGCGAATATACAATAGAAAGCGACTGGAGTGCGGCATCCTACTGGTATGAGATGGTGGCACTTAACCGCAAGCCTGAAGACGAGGTGAGACTCACAGGTCTTATGGACGGCAGCAAGCAAGGCGACTCTATAGTAAGATACATATACAGTTTGCTTGGAGTAAAAACAACATTTGAGAGCACAACACCGAATACTCCTTCAACGCTTAAGCTGAGAAACACAGGCAGAAGGGTGCCTCGACTGGAATACGACTTTGTGAGCGCACCAGACCTTGCGCAGACATTTGTCACAAGCTGTTGCCTAATGGGCGTGCATTTTCATTTCACAGGATTGCAGACTCTGAAGATAAAAGAAACCGACCGCATTGAGGCCTTGAAGACCGAAATGCGCAAACTGGGATATGTGCTTACTGATATCGACGGGCGCGAACTGCTATGGAACGGAGAAAGATGTGATGCTGACTACAGCATGGGACTTGACACCTATGAAGACCATCGCATGGCTCTTGCCATGGCACCACTGGCATTCAAAGCCGACAACATTGTAATAAACAACCCACATGTGGTAAGCAAATCATATCCACACTACTGGGACGACCTAAGGTCTGCCGGTTTCATAATACAATAAAAAAGGTAACAATACGTTATTTACTGAAAGACTAAGAGAAACAAAGCCGAAAAGGTTTACGACTTCTTAGTTTATTCCACTTGCATTATAATAAACATCATAACAGTCAGAACAGCAAACCAAGTGTCAAAAGTTAAACATATAATCTTTTTGGTTACCATCGTCTTAATGACGCTGGCAGGATGTTCTACGAAAAAAAACACGCCTAAAACCAGGTGGTGGCAGTCTTTCAATGCCAGATACAACACCTACTACAACGGCAGCCAAGCGTTTATCGAGGGTTCGATAGAAAAAGAAAACGCCAACAAAGACAACTTCACCGAGATGATTCCGCTGTATATCGTGGCAAACAAAAACAGCAAGAGCACTGGTCTGATGAAGTTTGACAAAGCCATAGAGAAATCAGAGAAAGCAATTAAACTGTACAGCATAAAAACACGCCCAGAATGGACCAAGAACCGCCGCAAGACAGCCAAAGACATAGAATGGCTAAACAGGCGCGAGTACAATCCGTTTATATGGAAAGCATGGTTGCTCTTGGGCAAATCACAGTTTCAGAAAGGCAACTTCGATGAGGCTGCCGCTACATTCTCGTATATGTCGCGCCTCTACTCCACCCAACCTGCCATAAACGGCATTGCCAGGGCATGGCTGGCGAAATGTTATGTGGAACTTGACTGGATATACGACGCAGAGGACGTGATTGTGAAGATGCGCCGCGACACCATACACTATAGGGCGCAAGCCGACTGGGACTATACCCTTGCCGACTATTACATCAAAAGCGGACAACTTGAAAGCGCAGTTCCTTATCTGCACAAGGTGATAAAGCATGAGAAACGCAAGAAACTGAAAGCACGCCAATGGTATCTCATGGGACAGATACAATATGCTCTTGACAACCGCGAAGAGGCATACAAGGCATACAAGAAGGTTGTTAGCCTCAACCCTCCATACGAACTTGAGTTTAATGCCCACATAGCTCAGACAGAGGTAATGGCTAAAGGGCGAAGCAAGCAAATGACAAACAAGCTTAAGCGAATGGCGCGCTCAGACAATAACAAAGACTATCTCGACCAAGTGTATTATGCCATGGGCAACATATACTTATTAGAGAAAGACACGGCAAAAGCTATTGGAGCATATGAAAACGGCAATAAGAAGTCGACGCGCAACGGTATTGAGAAGGGCGTGCTGTTGCTGAAACTTGGTGACATATACTGGACAAAGGAAAAATACAACGATGCCCAGCGATGCTATGGCGAGGCTATTGGACTGCTTGACAAGGAACGTGATGACTACCAAATGCTGTCAGACCGCTCTAAGGTGCTCGACGAACTGGTACCACATACAGATGCCGTTTACCTGCAAGACTCATTATTGGTATTGGCAGAACTTCCAGAGGCTGAGCGCAACAAGGCCATAGACCGTGTGATAGAAGAGCTTAAGGAGAAAGAGGAGGAAGAAAAGAGAGCAGCACAGGAAGCTCAGGCTGAAAAGGTGTTGCAGCGCCAAGGTGCCATTGGCAACCGCACCAATACCGCTAACCGCCAGCCAGTGGGAGGTCAGCAGCAGGGAGGTCCATGGTATTTCTATAACACTATGGCTGTAAACCAAGGTAAAACAGCCTTCCAGCAGCAATGGGGAAAACGAGAAAACACAGACGATTGGCGACGCATGAACCGCACTGTGGTAAATCTTAATGCCGCAGATGGAAGCGAAGACGCAATAGCAGACTCTATCAGCATGGCTGCAACAGACTCTTTGGGCACTGACAGCATAATGACAGCAGAGGCAACAGACGCCAAGACCGATACCTTGGCCAACGACCCACATAACCGTGAATACTATCTGGCGCAGATACCATTCACAGAAGAGCAGAAGGCGGCCTGCAATGAGATAATAATGGAGGGATTGTTCAACTCGGGTGTTATATTCAAAGACAAACTGGACAATCTGAGACTCAGCGAGAAAGCACTGTCCAGACTTACTACACAATATACCACATATGCAAAGAGTGATGAGGCATGGTATCACTTGTTCTTGTTATATTCACGTCTTAGCAACAGTGAGAAAGCAGAGCAATGCCTTAACCATCTGAAATCGGAATTCCCCGAGAGTCAATGGACCATACTGCTCAGTGACCCATATTTTGCAGAAAACGCACGTTTTGGTGTACACATAGAAGACTCGCTCTATGCAGCCACTTACGAGGCATTCAAGGGCAACAGGCATGATGAGATTAACACTAATGCAAGAATCTCTAGTGATAGATTCCCATTAGGACAACACAGGCCAAAGTTTATCTTCATTGAAGGATTGAGCCAGTTAAACAATGACGACGCCAAATCTTGTATAGCCAACATGAAAGAGGTGGTAGAGAAATACCCCGACAGTGAGGTAACAGAGATGGCTGGCATGATTATAAAAGGCGTGCAGGCTGGCAAGCAGATATATGGAGGTAAATTTGACTTAGGCGACGTTTGGTCGCGTCGCGGCTCTGATTTTGCAGAAGGCGACTCTATTTCCACAGACACTCTTAGCGTGGAGAGAAACACAAACTTCATATTCATGCTGGCCTTCGAGACTGACTCTGTTGACTCAAACCAATTGCTCTATGAGATGGCAAAATATAATTTCTCTAATTTCATGGTGAGAAACTTTGACATCGTGATAGACAATGACAACGGCATCAACAGAATGATGATAAGCGGATTCCTAAACTATGACGAGGCACTGCAATATGCAAGACTATTGTATAAGGACGAGGCAATGGCAGAAAAACTTCAGAAGTGCCGCCGCATCATTATAAGTAATGACAATCTCCAACTGCTTGGAACAAAATATAGTTACAGGGATTATGAGCAATTCTTTGAAGAGGCATTTGCCCCACTGCCAATAAGCAACGATGAACTGCTCTCTATACCAGAAACAATTATACAGAAAGAAGAGACAGGCAACGAAACTGAGAACACGAAAGATGACGAGGAGGAAGATTTCGTTGACGACCTTTTCTTTGAGAATACTAACACCGAGTCTGACAATGGCGGATTCGATTTTGAAGAAGACTTTTACAGATGAGCAACGGACTATTACTTTGGGCAGACGACGAGATGGAGCTGCTGAAGGCCCACCTGATGTTTCTTGAGAAGAAAGGCTATGAGGTGATTACCGTGACTAACGGCACCGACGCCATCGACCAGATACAAAGCCACAGTTTCGACCTTGTGCTGCTCGACGAGAACATGCCTGGCCTTAGCGGGTTAGAAACCCTTCAGAAGATAAAAGAGATATCACCAGCCACCCCTGTGGTAATGGTTACAAAAAGCGAGGAAGAGAATATCATGGACCAGGCCATTGGTTCTAAGATAGCCGACTATCTTATCAAGCCTGTTAATCCCAACCAGATATTACTTACACTGAAAAAGAATATCCACAGCAAAGAAATTGTAACTGAGGTGACACAGTCTGGATATCAGCAAAACTTCCAGCAGATAGCTATGCAGATAAGCGACTGCAACACACACCGCGACTGGATTGACCTGTACCGCAAACTCGTCCACTGGGAATTAGAGTTAAGCGAAACAGACAGCAGTATGACTGAAATGCTGGAGATGCAAAAGGAAGAAGCCAACAACGCATTTGCAAAGTTCATTAAAAAGAATTATCTCAACTGGATAGACGATCTTCAGCCTACATCACCAGCAAACAATCATCCACTGATGAGTCCGGAGATATTCAAAAAGAAAATATTTCCGCTTATAAGCGAGGGCAACAAGGTGTTTATGATTGTCATAGACAATTTCAGATATGACCAGTGGAGAATGTTGGCACCTGAGTTGAACGACCTCTTCGATATTGACGAGGACTTATACTACAGCATACTGCCTACTGCTACGCAATATGCCCGCAACGCTATATTCAGCGGACTGATGCCAAATAAGATTGCGCAGATGTTTCCAGAGTTATGGGTTGATGAAGATGAGGAAGAGGGCAAGAACCTGAACGAGGAGCCGCTGATACGCACTCAACTGGAGCGCTACAGGCGAAAAGACACATTCTCGTATCATAAAATAAACGACTCAGCAAGCGCCGAGAAACTCATACAACAATTCAAGAACCTGAATAAAAATGATTTAAACGTTGTTGTGTTTAACTTCATTGACATGCTTAGTCATGTTAGAACAGAATCGAAGATGGTTCGCGAACTGGCAAACAATGAGTCGGCATACAGAAGCTTAACCCAAAGTTGGTTCAAACATTCTGTAATATCAGATTTTCTTAAGATGCTGTCGCAGACAGACTATAAAGTGATAATAACAACCGACCATGGTTCTATCAGAAGTAATAAGCCTGTAAAGATTGTGGGCGACCGCAATACAAACACTAATCTTCGCTACAAGCTGGGCAAGAATCTGGCATACGACAGCAAAGACTTGTTTGTTATCAAGGAACCGCAAAAGGCTCAGTTGCCAGCTCCAAACATCAGCACCAGCTATGTTTTTGCCACTGGCGACGCATTCTTTGCTTATCCTAACAACTACAATTACTATGTTTCTTATTATAAGAACACATTCCAGCATGGTGGCATATCACTTGAAGAAATGATTATCCCGATAATAACCATGTCGGGAAAGAAAAGATAAACAGATAATGACTGTTGACTATCAGTCTGCAATTTTAGATAAACATAAAAACTATGAACGAGATTATAATAAAAGGCATAGACAGCATCAGCGAGGCTGCCCGTGAATTTGTGGCAAAGATGGGAGATGCCAACATTTTTGCCTTCTATGGCAATATGGGCGCAGGAAAAACAACTTTCATCAAGGCCATATGCGAAGAGCTTGGCGTGGAAGATGTTATAACATCACCTACATTTGCCATTGTTAATGAATATACATCTGAGACAACCGACGATATAATATACCACTTCGATTTCTACCGCATAAAGAAACTTGAGGAGGTATACGACCTTGGATATGAAGATTACTTCTATTCTGGCGGCAAGTGCTTTATAGAGTGGCCAGAGCTTATAGAGGAACTATTACCTGAAGAAACCGTAAGGGTTACAATAGAAGAGAATGAAAACGGCAACCGTGTTGTGAGATTCTAATTTCAGATGGCATCATAAAAACAAAATGCGAGAGACATAAGTGTTTCTCGCATTTTTTGATAATAATGGAATGTATCGCTTTATGTATAATAAACAGGGGGAATACTGACAATTATATAATATTAATAGTAACTATAATTTGTCATTAGAAAATTTATTGATACATTTGCAACATAAAAAACTGAATGAAAAAAAACAAAATGAATAACATATTATATATAGTGGCGCTAGTTGCAACATTATGCTTATCAACCAGCGCAAAAGCACAACAGCCAAACAAAACTAAAACTATCACTCATACTGATAATATTAAAGTTGAATCGCCTGTTAACACTGTGCCAAGACTTCCACACCTTATTTGGGTTACATACAGCGATGGCAAGAGAGAATACCGGCAAGTTAGGTGGGACAACTATGCACAGGCAACCGAGACTGCGCTATCAGACCCCGAAAAATATCCAGTAGGAAAAGAATATACTATAGATGGATTTGTTGTTGGTGATAACAGCACTAATAATGGCTACCCTATAAAAGCCACTGTGAAGGTTACTGCCAACAGTTATTCTGCACCATGCAACAAACCAGTGGCTGAGCCATTACCTCTTAATGCGGTGAGCATAACAGGCGACAACAGACTCACGTCAAACCGTAATCTTGCCATACGCACAATCCTCAGTTGGGATATCAGTCAGCAGCTTTATAACTATCGCGACACTTATGGACTGCCTACTGAAGGTTATAAGGTGGCTGATGGTTGGGACTCTCCAACAACAAAACTCAAAGGGCATGGCACAGGACATTACATGTCTGCATTGGCTTTAGCATTTGCAAGTGCTACTGATTTGGCTGACAAAGACACTTTGAGAAACAGAATGCGACGTATGGTTAGCGAACTGCGGCAGTGCCAGGAGCGCACCTTTGTATGGAATGACTCCTTGAACCGTTATTGGGAGGCTCGTGATTTTGCTCCAGAAGAAGAACTGCGTCACATGAAAGGCACATGGCAAGCATTTGACAAGCATAAAACAGAATACAAGACTTATGGATATGGTTATCTGAATGCCATACCAGCACATCATGCCGCGCTGATAGAGATGTATCGCCCATATAACAATAATGACTGGGTATGGGCGCCATATTATGCCATACACAAACAGCTGGCAGGACTCATAGACATAGCCACATACGTTGATGATAAGGATATAGCCAATAAGGCACTGCTTATAGCCAAGGATATGGGACTTTGGGTGTGGAACCGTTTGCATTACCGCACATTCGTTAAGACAGATGGCACACGTGAGGAAAGACGCAGTCAGCCTGGCAATCGCTACGAGATGTGGAACATGTACATAGCAGGCGAAGATGGCGGCATGGGTGAGTCGTTAAGTCGTCTCTCAGAAATGGTTGACAACAAGAAAGAAAGCAAACGCCTGCTTGAGGCTGCCTCGTTCTTTGACAGTCAAGCGTTCTTCGACCCTCTGTCACGTAACATCGACGATATTCGAACACGTCATGCTAACCAGCACATCCCAAAGATAACGAGTGCTTTGCGCAGTTATCGTGGCAATGGCAAGGACTATTATTATAATCTCGCAATTAACTTCTGGCAACTTGTTCAAGGACGCTATGCCTATGCCACTGGCGGTGTGGGCAACGGAGAGATGTTCCGCCAGCCATACACACAGATGCTGAGCATGAACAACAATATGGCTACCGATCATAAAGGTCGGACTGTGCCTAACCCGACACTTAATGAGACCTGCTGTGCCTATAATCTTGCGAAGCTGACAAAAGATCTCAACTGCTTCAATCCTGACAATGCCATGCTGATGGATTATTATGAGCGTGTGCTATATAACCAGATTATCGGTTCTCTTCATCCAGAGCACTACCTCACAACATATCATTATGCCGTGGGACTTAACGCATCTAAACCTTGGGGCAACCGCACTCCGCAAGAGTCATGCTGTGGCGGTACTGGTTCGGAAAATCATGTGAAATATCAGGAGGCAGCCTATTTCGTATCAGATAATACGCTATGGGTTGCATTATATATGCCTACAATAGCTACTTGGGATAAGAAAGGAGTGGTGATAAAGCAGGAATGTAAATGGCCAGCAGAAAAAACAAAAATAGAGATTGTAAAGGGCGGGAAACGCTTTGCCATGAAACTGCGCAAACCTTATTGGGCAACAGATTTGTTTGAGGTAAAGCTCAATGGAAAAATCATCAGTCACCAAAGCAAGACCGCTGGTTATGTAGAAATTGCAGAAAGGAAATGGAAGAAAGGCGACGTTGTAGAAATCAGCATGCCTTTCACAAAGCATATCCATTACGGACCAGATAAATTTGAGGCTGCTTCACTGCAAGGTTCAAAAAACCTCAATACCTCAAAACCTAATAACCTTACAACCTCAAAACCAGACAACCTTAAAACTCCGTCGTGGCTCGGCACACTGATGTACGGTCCGCTGGTAATGACAACAAAAGGCATAAATAATTGGAATGAGGCTATTGCCGTTATTGATTCACGACTAGACTCCATCACAGCCAATCCGCCGACATCAGCATCTGGTACCCACGGCAATATATATACTCTTACACTCAACGGCAGAACATTCATTCCCGATTATGCCGCTGACAAGAACTCTACACATTATCTGATAATCAAATCAGAAACAAGCAACTTGTCAACTTCTCAACTTGCAACCTCATCAACAAGCATTGCTCTAGCCGAAGAGCGCATCAAGGAACAGGAGACATGGTTAAAGATGGAAAAGAAAGTGCCGGAGCATGCTCCATGGGCACCTCATGGCTATGCGCGTATGGTAAAAGAGTTGAATCGGATAAAGCAGAATGCTAAGAACATCGATGACAGTCAACTTAATGTCATACTTAACACCATGCGCCCTGGCAATCTGGCAGAACTTGAAGACCTTCAGCCGCTACTCGAACTGATGGAAAAAGTTAAAGAGTTAGGAGTTAGGAATGAGGAGTTAGGAACCGCTATCAAATATGCTGAGATGGTGGTGAAATATGTATCCGACGGCAGTGGAACACTTGATATGATAAAGGAAGCGGAAAGAAGGATTAAAAAATTGAAATAATGAAGAAAACAATAATATTACTACTTGTTTGCCTATTGAATACCGCACTCATCTGTGCCGAACAGTACAAAATGGCTGGTCCTTATAAGGTGGTGGCTCGCGATGGACAATATCGCAATACAAAGGGCGGCAGTGAGCGTGACATGAAAAAGGCTTTGGAACTTGCTGAGGCTGGCAACTACAAAGAGGCGATGATAATAATCGATGCCTATGCCGCCACACTTGACCGACTTGATGGTCACGACGCACCACTCTGCGCCATTCAGTGCTACGACCTTGTGAGAGCTATGACATTAGTCTGTCAGAAAGGCGCAACCAACAAGCAGCAACAGGACCGTTTTAACGGTATGATTAAGCGTGCCCTTCTGCCAATGATACAGAAGTTTGACGCCGACAGCCCATACGCCAACGGTAACTGGGGCGCTATCGTAAACCGTCTGCGCATGGCATGCGCCATATGCATGAAAGACAGTGTTTTGTATATGACATCCATCGACTACCATCTGCATGCCAATGACAACGGTGCGTTGCCAATGTATATATCCGAGACAGGACAGTGTCAGGAGACTGGACGTGACCAAGGTCATGTGCAACTTGGTTTAGAAGCATTATCACAAATATGTGAAATGGCATGGTCGCAAGGCGATGACCTATGGGGAGCACTTGACAATCGTCTGCTGAAAGGGTTTGAATATACAGCTCGCTACAACCTTGGTTACGATGTGCCGTTTGAGACATGGAATGACTGCACCGGACTGTATTGCGAATGGAACGAACCGGGCAAAATGGGACGCGGCAAGTTATGGCCTATCTATGAGCGTGCATATAATCATTATGTGAAGACAAAAGGCCTGAAGATGCCTTTTACTGAAAAGATTATCAAGGGCAGGAAACCAAATGTAAAGGAATATAGTAAATTGCATCAGATTTTTACATATCCTGCGCCCAAAGGTGCGCCATTGAAAAACGACTATGATGTATTCATACGTCCACGCAGCAGCAATGAGTGGACAAAGATTGATACCTACATGGCAAAAGTAAATGCCCCAATAGTCAAAGGCAAACACAAGGTGACAGAGGTGTCGTATGCTTTCTTCGATTTCACTGGCGACGTGTTTGTAAAGGTAGTATGCAAGAACAAGAAGTATCAATCGGCCCGCATACGTCCCGACTATAGAGGAGTAATAGCCAATGTGCAGAACGACTCTACCGTGCAGTTCCTGCTGTTCCAGCCAGAGAATGTCAGTGTTGAGTTTGACGGTGACATCACAAACAACCTCCATATCTTCACATCCAAACCGCCTATAACGGTTGATGAGGCACGCCAACAAGCCAAGAGTGAGGGACGGAAGTTTGTGTATTACGCTCCAGGTTTTTACACTAACGACACTCTGCACATAGGTTCTAACACCACCGTCTATATTGCAGGCGGCAGTTACTTCACTGGAACCTTCGCCATTGAGGATGCCAGTAATGTGAGCATTCTTGGTCGCGGCATCGCCCGTCCACTAAGAGGTTACGAAGGTTGCCATGTGCATCGCAGTCAAAACGTGATTATCGATGGCATGATACTAAACACTTGTCCTGTTGGTGAGAGCCGCAATGTGTCACTCCACGACGTGCGCTGCATATCATTCCCTTCATGGGGCGACGGTCTTAATGTCTTTGCCTCATCCGATGTGTACTACGACCGTGTCTTCTGCCGCACGTCAGACGATTGTACCACAGCCTATGCCACAAGAAAGGGTTTCAACGGTTCTGTGAGAAATGTAAAGATGTGGAATTCCACCCTCTGGGCAGACGTTGCCCATCCAATCTTCATCGGCATCCATGGCAACTCTGAGGTAGGCGATAGCATCATCGGACTGAGATACGAAAATATAGACATCCTTTGTCAGAGTGAACCTCAGGTTGACTATCAGGGTTGCATGGCAATAAACTGTGGCGACAATAATTACGTTAAGGATGTGGTGTTCGACAACATCAGAATAGAGAACATCCACCAGGGATGCATACTGCAGGTAAAGGTGGGCTACAACCAAAAATACTGCACCGCACCAGGCAAGGGTGTAGAAAACATTACCTTCCGCAATATCCGCTACTACGGCAACGACCCTTATCTCTCGATAATCAACGGTTACAATGAACAGCGCAAGGTAAAAAACATTGTCTTCGACGGATTGAAAATAAACGGTCGCAAAATTCATGACAACATGGAAGGTAAACCGCGCTGGTACAGCACCTCAGACATGGTGCCTATGTTCATTGGCAATCATGTTGAGGGCGTGGTTTTTAAATGAAGGAGATAGAAGGAGATAGAAGGAGATAGAGGGAGATAGAAGACAAATGCTTATAGTATTGCCGGAACTTCTGGTAAATCATTCACATCTTAAGTTCCCTTTCAAGGGAGAGGACGGAGGAAGAGCCACTACTCCTTAAAATAAAACAACACATAAAGAATTAATATGAAAACTAAATTGTTCCTTTTTATTTGCCTGCTGATGGCAACAGTCTGCAGCAAGGCACAAGAGGCAAATCTTAAGATGAAGTTCGACTTCTGTAATGTTACTGGCACTAGTGTCAAAGACGATGTGTCGGGCATCACAGCCACACTCGTGAACAATGCCAAAGTAATGAGCATGGGCAAGTATAAGGTTCTGAACCTTGGCACTACCAAATCAACGTCAGATACCTGCAGCCACGCATCATACTCAACGGTGTGGAACTCAGCGACACCACCCGACTGATTGTAAATAGCGGCGACAAAGTTGTATTGCAACCGTATGCGCCTAACAGCATCAGCGGTGTTACTTATCTTTGGAGCAATGGTTCTACTGCTGCCGCTCTCGATTTAAGAGCAGTTAAACAGTCAGGCGTTTATAACGTAAACATAGACATCAACGGACGAATCGAGACTGTCACATATGAAGTATTTGTAAAACAGAACACTCAGTCTTCGTTGGCCCCAGCCTACTACTTGGTCTATCATGTAGAAAGCGGTAAATTCCTCACAAGCAATGGTTTTCAGCAGCCAGTAACATTCGAGACGGGCGACTCACTTAGTCCGCAGAGAAATCAGGTATGGAAAATAGAATGTAACAACTCTAAAAAAACACTCTTTCACATCATTGTCTGATAGTATGGGGTTGAGTATCGTTGGCACAACTACTTCTGTGGCTGTAAAGACTTTTGGCATAGAAGAACCTATAGGATTGAAGCGCTATGCCTTATATAGCATTGTTGGTACTACAAAGAATTTTTGGAATGTTGACAAGAACGGTAATCTAAGCATCGTAGCAGGGGCTTCACCTGCTGACTATCCATTCCTTTTCATACCTGTAAATGAAACATTAGGTATTGAAGATATCCAGTCTGAGTCAACCATCTCCTCACCTGTATACGACCTTAGCGGTAAGAAAGTTAACAGCGACCATCTGTCTCGCAAAGGCATTTACATCCAGAAAGGAAAGAAGTTTATGGGGAGGTAAAAAAGAAAAACAGGAACAATACAAACTGCCACTGTCTGAATGGCGTATAAAGAATCAGGGGACACTAAGCAAGTGTCCCCTGATTCTTTATAATATCCTTTCTCAAAAGGTTTGATTAAAGAAGTCAAACTCCGCCTTGCCATCCTCACCATAGCAATAGACACCTACGCGTATGCCTTTCCAATAGCCCCAGCGCATGGGGAATGGTGATTCTACTGCGGTGAAACGCTTGCCGTCAAGACTATAATAAAGTTGATGTTCATTACGCACGCAGTCGTTGCTTACGCGCAACCAAAGTTTCTTTATCTTGCCACGCTTAATAATACGCTTTTCTTTGCCGTCCTCAACATAGATGCCCTCAGGACCGATACCTATGCCATGAAACCACTTGCCGATGCAGAACAGACCCGCACGACAGTTACCTTCGGCACGAAGCAGTGTGGTGCTCTCACTATTATAGCCCACTACCTTCTGCGCCAACATATTGCGACAGTTCTTCAAACTATCTGCAGGCATAGGTTTTAGAGTGAGCCATCCCTTGTGCTCGTCGAGCGACCAATGAGAATCCTCTGGATTATGGTTCCACTGCCACTGCAAGCCAAGTGATGAAGAGAAATCGTCGGTTGTCTGCAGGGCATAATCGTTTGGTCTGTTGAGCGGTTTCTGCCAAGCATAAACCGGTTCGCCAATGCCATTGCCGTCAATATCGACACCCATCAAGGGCCAGTCGTTAACCCATCGTGCGGGTTGCAGATGAACCACACGACCAATCACTGGCGTCTCCTGGAAATGGTAGAACCACCACGAGCCATCGGGTGTGTCAACAAGCGAACCCTGATGAGGACCATTCACGTCTGTTGAGCCTTGTTCCAAAACCACACGTTTCTCGTATGGACCATAGATATTCTTCGAGCGCAACACCGTCTGCCACCCACAACACACACCGCCCTCAGGTATAAGCAGATAGTAGTAGCCGTTGCGTTTGTGCCATTTTGGTCCTTCTGCCACCGGACCGGTATATACCGTCACGCCGTCGTCGAGCAACTGCTTGCCGTCTGTCGACATCTTATGAACAATTATAGGACCGGCACCGTAGTTGCTGCGCGCAAGATAAGCCTGTCCGTCATCATCCCACAGTGGACAAGGGTCTTCCCATTTCTTTACGCGCTTCACCAGATGCAGCGGAGCCCATGGCCCGCAGGGCGACTTGGCTGTTGACATATACAGTCCTTCGTCGGGCGTACAGAAATAAACATAATACAATCCGTCATGATAACGTATGGCAGGAGCCCACGAACCACCGGAATAATGCTTCATCTCGTTCCATCCCGGTTCGTCGATGCGAGAGTATATCTGACTCACATAGCTCCAGTTGACCATATCCACCGACTCAAGCACCTGCATGCCCATATAGTGGAAATCGGACGCCACCATATAATACTTATCCCCAACACGGATAACATCTGGATCGGAGAAATCGGCATTCAGCACTGGATTGATATACGTACCATTGCCTTGGTCACCCCAGTGATAGTCTGTAGGAATGGCTGATGCCATAGTGGCAGATGCCACAAACAACATTGTTATTATTAATTGTTTCATAATCTATTTAAGGAGTTCTGGAGTTCAGACGAATGCTTGTTTTTTAGGAGTGTAGGAGTTCATAAGGATGATTTGCGGGAGAGATAGAGGGAGGTTCCTCACTCCCTAATCACAATCACTTCTCTCGCATCCGGTTGTTCGGTGATTACCTCGATGTTATTGAACTTTATGTTGCGAGCATGACGCACGAAGAAACCCTTGGCTGGCAGGTTGCCCCACATGGTTGACTCAGGGTATTCCTTCTCCTTCTCGTCCTTTATCGACTCGTTTATCTTTGCCATGTCGGTTGCAGTCACACCGCCCTTGTGGTGTATGGTGATATTGTCGAGCCATACGTTCTCCACCTCATGACCAGGTATGCCTGTGATAGAGCAGCCCATGCTGCCTGCATTGCGTATCTGAATGTTGTTCAGGTGAATGCCGTTGATTTTGCCCACCTTAGTAACAGGTACTCCTTCTTTATATCCGCGCGCACGGTTGCCTAGACGGACAAAGATAGGCGACTCGGTACCCTCGATGGTGATATCGCTCACGTTGACGTTCTCCAGCACACCGCCATCGACAATCTCCAGTGAGATGGCAGACGAACCAATCCACTGACCGAAGAATTTCTCCTTTTGGTCGTAACTTGGTTTCACCACAATGCCACTGATGTTGATGTTACGGAAACCGCCATTTGTCTCAGTGCCCAGTTTGATAGCGTTGCAATGGCTCGACACCACGCAGTCGGCAATGCGAATATTCTCGCAGAGACGGGGCGAAGTGCTCTTCAGTGTGATGGCATCGTCGTCTGAGTCGGCAAACATATTGCTCACCACCACCTCATGGCATCCGTCAAGGTCAAGGGCGTCGTTGTTGTAGTTGTTGCGGTTGAACACCTTTATGCCGTCAATCTTCACACGGTCGCAAGCCAGATAGTGCTGCATCCAGCAGCCTGAGTTCTTCAGTGTGATGTCGCGTAGTGTGATGTCGCTGCTCTGGATGAAGCGCAACAGATGCGGGCGGGTGATGCCCTCGTCGTTCCACGATAGTTTCTTAAACGAGCGACCGCGCCCGTCGATGGTTCCGAAGCCGTCGATTACCACGTTACTTGCCTTGTCTGCAAATATCAGCTGTATGGTTTCTGTCTGCGTGCGCAGCGACACATAGTCTGTCTTCAAAGGAAGATAATCTTTCAAGTCGGTACTGCCATAGAGCGTTGCTCCCTGTTCCAAATGCATGTGCACATTGCTCTTTAGTATTATCGTACCTATTTTGTAGTTGCCAGTAGGCACCACCACCCTGCCACCGCCCGCTGCAGAACAGTCGTCGATAGCCTTCTGCACAGCCGCAGTGCTCAGTTGTGTGGTATCGTTAACAGCACCATACTTCACAATGTTATAGTCGGCAGCCTTTGCAACCATTGCTGCAAAAGCCAAAAGTGGCAAAAGAATTCTTTTCATAATATCAATAGTTTGTTAGTATTATTGTTGATTGCAAAAATAATGTAATTTTCTGAGACTGCAACTATTTAATATAATATAAAGCCTTATCAAGGCCTATACCTCGATGCTCCGAACCAAAGCAGACGCCTTCACTCCTACACGCCTTCTACTCCTACACTCCTAAGAAAAACAATTCTTACTTCCTGAACCTCTTTGTCACAGCCGCATAACCGCAGCGACGACAGAGGGGTTCGGTTGCTATGTGACGACTAAAACCGTCGAACATATCCTGAGCTCGTTGTGATGATAGTATTTCGCTGAGCGGTTGCTCGAAGAGATTGCCTAATGTGATGCTTCCGTCATGGTCGAGACAACAAGGAACAACACTGCCATCTGCAAGCACACCTATCTGATTGCGTAGCGCATAGCAGAACACCTCGTCCTCGCCATAGTCGTCACGCTTTTCATCAGGCCACTCAAACATCTTATCATACTCCAGATACAGGTTCTCCGCAAGGCGCCAGCCATCGTATCGCTCCGTCCACGGACGTGGTTGATGCTCTGCCATAAAGCGTTCTATATCTTCATTTTCTGAATCATATCCGCCCTCGTTCCATAGTCTCTGCACCACCACGATGCCCTCGCCGGCAGCACGCTTGGCAAACTGCATCACCTCGGCAATATATTGTTGCGGATTATCCTTGCCGTTGCCCTCATGAGAGTGGAGTGATATCTGTATCTTGTGAGGTTTTGCCTTTATCACCTCTTCTGCCTTGCCGAGCAGAGTTCCGTTGGTGGTTATTATTGGTATGAAACCCTTTTCACGGGCCCTAACAATAAATTCAGGCAGATGAGGATGCAGCAGAGGTTCGCCCATGAGATGGAAATACAGGAAGCGCACCTCATCCTTCAGTCGGTCGGTAAGCACCTCAAACTCATCGGGCGTAAGGGTGTGCTTTGCCCTATGGGTCTTAGGACAGAAAACGCAATCGAGATTGCACACATTAGTTATCTCTAGATAGCATCTGGTAATCATAACTATTCGCAAAGGTAATAGAAAAGAAACGAAATACAAAATTATTCATAAAATAGAATGAAAAAACAAACTAAAGGACTTCTGTTGATAACTTGTGAGAATGAGAAAAATTTTTTCAAATGACATTTTCTCCTACATCCTACATTTTTGCATATAACAAGTTGAACCATAGTTCGTTTGGTGCAGTGTATAAGAAATTTTCACCTACATTTTTGGTCGCTTTTTTGGTGCTTTTAAGTAATTTTAAGAATTAAATTGCATGATGCAAGGATAAAAACTGCCTGTTTGCGAATTAAACCCAAATCGTTCATTAGACCGTAAATGTGATATTAAGAAATACTTTTTGCACTTTTGTCTATTCTTTTTGGTATAGCCCGTAATACTCCTTTAGAACACATAAAAAATCTTCTCAAAAATAACAAGGCAAACGCACTAAAATCTAAATGACCGATTTGGGTTAAAGTTCCTGCAATTTCTTGTTAACAAGCAAGCGGTTAAGTGCAATTTCTGAGGGTTTCTTCCCTACGCTATTTGGGCACTTTAGCATCTTTAAAACGCCCTTTCAGCATTCCAATACGGCCCTTTAGATTCTAAAGGTCATTTGTCTAGCGTAACTGCATCAGTTAGAAAGTGTAACTGTATCAGTTAGCAGTCGCAAGTGGCATAGTTACGTTTCCAAAACGCCAAACTACAAATTACTAGGCATGATTATCGTTTTTCCCGAAATCGTTGATTGAATAGAAAAACGTGGGACTCTACTTATCGCCAACACCAATTTGACAATGGAAGAAATCAAAACCAAATACGGACTTCGTATCTTTGACCGCCTAAGAGCAAACATGCAAGTTGTGGTTATTCGAGAGAAGTCATTGAGGGGGGAAGCATGAGAAATGTTTTTGAATTACAAAAATCATTAGATTTAAGCAAGAAAATGAATACAGAATCATTTTATTAACTTTTAAAGGATGATTTTTAAATTAAATTATGTACTTTTGCATATTATTGAAAGTCTCATAAAAATGGAACGTAAAAAAATTAACCGCTTAAAAGTAGTACTTGCAGAAAGAGGAATGACCAACAAGCAATTAGCAGAAATTCTAGATAAAGATCCTGCAGTTATTTCAAAATGGGTAACTAATGCTGCTCAACCGAATGTAGAAATGTTTATCCAACTTGCTAAAATTTTAGATGTAAGTGTGGATGACTTATTATGGATGGAATAGTGATTAATTATCTGTGGTAATATTAAAATAGAATATTTATGTCATATATATCTAGTGAGGGACTCAGTTGGAGAGGACTTTTAAAAGGATTCCCCAAGGCGACCAATATAATGCAACCTTTATTCGAGGCTTTTACTAATAGTCTTGAAGCAATTGATATGCGTAAAAAAAGAGGTGATTCTTTTTTACCTTATATTTATTTAGACTTCTATTTCAATCATAATATTGAAAATGAAAATGATGGTTTGAGTCGTCTTACTATTACAGATAATGGGATTGGTTTCGATGATGACAACTTTAATCGTCTAAAAGTATTTAAAGATGACACAAAAGGGTATGACAACAGAGGATCTGGTCGCATTCAGTTAATACACTCTTTTATAACTGCGACATATGAAAGTGTGTATAAGCAAGGAGAAATTTATAAATTTAGAAAATTTATATTGTCTAGAGCGGAATCTTTTTTACAGCAGAATTCAATCTTACGTCTCGAAGAAGATAGAATTGCAGATAACAATCCCGAAATAAAAACCATTTTGGAACTTGATGATTTAAGGGCAAAATCTGATATTAAATACTTTAATAGTTTGGAAATCCAAGACATTAAAGAAGCGATATTAGACCATTACATCCTATATTTTTGTTTGAACAAGAGTTGCTTACCAGAAATAACAATCAACTATTATCATAACACCAGCATAATAGCTACACGTACAATAAAAACAGAGGATATCCCCGACGTTTCCCATGATGATGAAACCATAAATGTGCCTATTAGCAAAATTTCATCAGACATGAAAAGAGTTGAGATTTCCGATGATAATATAGAAGTAAAAATCAAGTCATACAAACTCCCTCAAGGACAATTGAAAAAGAACTCTGTAAAAGTGACATGTAAAGGAGAAGTGGTTGACTCGGTAAAGGTAAAACTTGATTGTTTACCTGCGGATATGCAAATTGGAAATTCATATTTTCTCTTTTTGCTATCTAGCCAATACTTCGACAATCGTGTTGGTGACAGCCGTGACACTTTGGAGATTTTAAATAAAAAAGAGTTCAAAAAAAGAGCCAAACAATATGGCATGATTGAGCCACAAATTATAATGGATGATTTGCAAGAAAAAGTTAGTGATAAAGCTGGAGAGATGTATGCAGAAATAAGTGAGCAAAAAGAAATTCATGCAAATCAATTAGCCACATTAAAAAAAACATATATGCTATCAGAAGATGCTTTAACAGAAACAGATGTAAATGATACGGTTGAAGATATTTTAAAAAAAGCATATATATATGATGCAAAGTTAATTGCAGAACGTGATGCTGCATATCACATAATGTTAGAAGAATTAAATGCACTAGACACGTCTTTGCCCACATATAGAGATAATTTACAAAACCTTGTTGCAGAAATGACAAAGATTATTCCTTTACAAGATAAAGAATCTTTGTCTAGATATGTTACACATCGGAAGCTTGTTCTTGAATTAATGGCGAAAATACTTAATAGGGAAACAATTTCTCAAAACATAGAAGGTAACAGAAATATAGATGAAAAACTGCTTCACAATTTATTGTTTACCCAACATTCTGATGATCCAGGAAATAGTGATTTGTGGATGTTGAACGAAGATTATTTATATTTTAAAGGCGTTTCAGATCAGCCTTTAAATCAGATTAAAATAGGAGATAATAAGTTATTTAGAGAGGAAATAACCCAGGAAGAAGAACGTTATTTATCCTCACTAGGTGAAAATAGAAGAATTAAAAGGCCAGACATTTTATTGTTCCCCTCTGAACGAAAATGTATTATTGTAGAGTTGAAAACTCCTACAACAAATTTGGCTTTACATCTATCTCAAATAAAAAAATATGCAAATTTACTTAGGAACTTTACATCTGAAGGGATTGTAATAGACACATTTTATGGATATCTCATTGGAGAAGCGTTAGAGCCAAGAGATATAAGGGCAGCTGAGGGCAATTTTAAACATGATCCTAAATTTAATTTTATGTATTTGCCGTCTACTCCTATTGTATATGAAAATGATCCAACAGGAAGACAAGATGGTAGTTTGTATATGGAAGTAATTTCTTATTCCGAAATCTTAAAAAGAGCAGAAAAACGGAATGAAGCCTTTACGTCAAAATTATTTCCACCCAAAGTCCCGAATGAAGGAAAAACAGACATTTCACAAGAGAATCAAAATTCAGAAGAAACAAGGAACAACTTATTTGGAAGCTAAAAGTTGGAATTTCAAGATTTAAACAAGATGAAAAATCTATCATTTACACCAAGTCAATCTGTTATTAAAGCTTATTTAAAGGAAGCGGTAAACAGTACGGATTTATCAGCATTCAGACAATCCATGCTAACTCTTCTTAAACGAATAAACCCATCTGAAAGCGAAGAGTTTAATAAGAATCTTGTTGCGGAATTCTTAAATCAAAGTTTGTATACAGATAAGCGTTATATGGTAAACACATATCAGCGTACAGACTTGGCTATTTATTCGGAGGTTGGCACTTCTAATGAACATCCTGTTGTCTTGTTTGAATTCAAAGGACCGTCACGACCTGATATGGTTACCAAGGAAGATTTAAAGAAGAAAGCACTTTATGAACTCATTTTATATTATATCCGTGAAGAAAAACAAAAGCATAATACAGATATAAAGCATCTTGTTATTACTAATTGCTGGGAATATTTTGTCTTTGAAAAGAAAATTTTCTACCAATTATTTGCACGCGACAATCGTTTTGTACGTAGTGTATTGGAAGCTGATGCAGTAAACAATACCGATTATGTCTATAATGAAATTATTAAGCCTAAAGTTGTGCAAGTAGAAAGCAGATTGCAATTTACATATTTAGATTTACACGATTTCGAAAAAGAAATTAAGAACGAAGAGATAATATATAAGAAGAAATTTACAGCAGCTTATAAGTTGCTGTCTCCCATTCATCTTCTAAGACAACCTTTTAAATCAGACCACAATACTCTAAACAAGAACTTCTACAGAGAACTTCTTTATATTATGGGAGTAGAAGAAGTAGTGGAAGATAAAACACATTTAATAAAGCGGTTGGAAACTGAATCCCGTCAGCACTATTCGCTTTTAGAACAGGCATATACGAAGTTAGAGGATTATCCTGATATGAGTCAAGAAAAATGTTTTGAATCAGCTTTGGGTTTGGTATTGACTTGGGTAAACCGAATCTTGTTTTTGAAACTTTTGGAATCACAATTAAAGGATTTCAATAATAATAATGATGATACTTTTTTGGATGAACTACATATTAAGGATTATGATGTGCTTCATGATTTATTCTTGAAAGTGTTAGCAAAACCGTTAGCAGAACGCGGTCAAGTATTAAAAGAGCAATTTCCCAACGTACCCTATCTTAATAGTTCGTTGTTTGAACTGTCCAAATTGGAACAAGAATTTATACCTGTTAGTGGAATCCGATTGGGGAACATGACCATATACGAGCATACGGTATTGAAGGATGGCAAAGGGAGAAGAATCACAGGTGAAATGAGTACTCTTCAATACCTTCTAAGATTTCTGGATGCATATGATTTTGGGACAGAACATAATGTAGATAATGGTTTGGTTCGTAAGGAGAGCAAAACACTCATCAATGCCTCTGTTTTAGGACTGATATTTGAAAAGATAAACGGATATAAAGATGGCTCATTTTATACACCAGGATATATTACGCATTATATATGCCAGAAAACAATCCGTGAAACAGTAGTTGATAAATTCAATAAGGCTAAAGGTTGGCGATGTGCTGATTTCGAGGAGTTAAAGGAAAATATAGAATATGGTAATCGTGACGCGAGAATTGAAGCAAACGAAATCATCAATTCCATTCGAATATGTGATCCTGCTGTAGGTAGCGGACACTTTCTTGTTTCTGCATTGAACGAGTTAATAGCTATAAAAAGTGAACTCAGAGTATTACAAGATAGACAAGAACTGCCTAAAAGGATAAAGGAATATGATGTTTGTGTCGAATATGACGAGCTTGTTATCTCAGATGAGGATGGGGATAGTTTCAAGTATGACCCGACAAATCCTTCAAGTCAAAAAATACAAGAGGCTTTATTTGAAGAAAAACGAAGCATTATTGAAAATTGCTTATTTGGTGTAGACTTGAATCCCAAAAGTGTTGAAATTTGTCGTTTAAGACTTTGGATTGAGTTGCTGAAGAACGCCTATTATTATCGAGATGACTCTGGTAATCGTTTGTTACAAACATTGCCGAATATTGACATCAATATTAAATGTGGTAATTCTTTGGCTTCTAATCACCCTGTTTGTATTAACAGAAAGATACAAAGTTTGTCGGGAATGAAATCTTTAGTTCTCGATTATAAGAATAATGTAAAAGAATATAAACGATGTAATTCGAAAGCAACCAAACAAGCAATTAGTAAAAATATTGATGCGCTAAAAAGGAAACTTAATCCCCCTGTTCAACTGGAGATGTTTAAAAGTAACAAATTGGCTGAAAAAAAGTTGGTTGTAATGAAAGACGCTCTTGAATGGATGATAGAGTTTCCTGAAGTGTTGAATGAAGAAGGTGCATTTGAAGGGTTTGATATTATAATAGGCAATCCTCCTTATATAAGTCTTGAGAAACTACCTATAGCATCGCCTGTGTATGAAAGTATGCATAGAATAGATGAAGAAGGTAATGTTGGTCAGAAAACTTATACAACGCATAACTCACGTGGAGATATATACGCATTGTTTGTAGAACGTGGACTACATTTGTTATGCAAGAGAGGCCGCTTGGCATATATCATTCCTAACAAGTGGGAAAAAGTTATGTATGGTCGTCCGCTTCGCGATTTATTTTTAAAAACGAACCTGTTCCAATTGATAGATTTTGGAGATATTCAGATATTTGAGGATGCTACTACATACACATCAATAATCCGAATGCAAAAAAATAGCAATTCGGGAAGCCTCAATTACTCATTATTGAAGAGCATAAATTCTGAAACAATGAGTGATGATATTGAGGAATGCAAAGAAACATTTGCAACTCAACAAATGGATAATGGCATCTGGACAATATCAAGTTTAGACCGCTTTCAAGTGTTGAGAAAGTGCAAGGATGAAATGTCTACTATAGGGGAATATGTAGGCGGAGAAGAGTATTATGGAATTAAAACAGGATTGTCTGCGGCATTTAATATTTCTGTTAAAGATGCTAATAGACTTATAGAACAAGATGATTCTTCAAGGGATATTCTTCGTCCTTTCCTGTTAGGTCGAGGCCTAAAATCCTATCAAAAAGCTATTCCAGGAAGTTATTTGATATATATTCCAAAAGGATTTACAGCCAAAGAAATGGGTATTGACAGAGAGTGTCAACAACTTCCAGAAGAAACTGTTGCTTGGGAATGGTTTAAAAGCAAATATCCTGCTATATCAGAATGGTTATTGCCGTTTAGAGAGAAAGCAAGAAAAAGAACAGATAAAGGTGATTATTGGTGGGAATTAAGGTCCTGTGCGTATTACGACAAGTTCGCAGAATCTAAAATATTCTATCAAGTGTTTCAAACTAAACCCTGTTTTATTTACGATGATTCGGCAACATTCTGCAATAATTCGATATACTTCTTGTCTGTTCCTGATAAAGCATTGCTTGCTTTACTTTGTTCTCGTGTGGGTTGGTGGCTTATTACAGAGTATTGTCCACGTATTCAAAATGGAGCACAATTGATTTGGGATAATTTCAGTCAAATACCTATTCCTCATATCTTACCAACGAAACTAAGTGAGTATGCAGATGAGATTATGGAAGCTGTGAATGATAATGCAGCTTTTAAAGTCTTATCTGATAAAGTTGATCAAGAGGTATGTGAGTTGTACGGAATAGATTTAAATATACTGTAAAAGTTATGGAAGTGAGTAAGAATAAAGCATTAAAATGTATACAAGAAATGTATACAGAGATTCCGAACTTGAAGAAATTAAAAGAGAATAGCGAGGAATATTCTCAATGGAAATATAAAACAGATAATGTGATTAAAGTGATATTTGGAGAAACTTCCTCCGAGTATTCGTCTATGCATAATAGTTTATTTCCTGAATATGTTGGACTCCCAATGGGAGTTCACGTTGATTATCAGCGAGCGTATCAAAATCGTTTAGATTCATTCTATGCACAATTGAAAGGATTTGAAGCTGCAATTGAATTATTAAGTAATCCTAATGGATTGATAAATGATTTAAGTAAACCGAACTTAGGGATGAATACGATAGTAATTATTTCGCCAAATAATTAGGAATATAACTAAATTCCATATATTTGTTGATAAATATTTGAAGACTATGAAAGAAACAAACAATAAAAAATGTAATAAGTTTACTAGTCCAGTGCTATTAAGTTTTTGTATTACCTTCGTAATAACCTTCATTGTTTTAGTGGGATATCTTTTTTGTTCTTTGGAGACAATGAAGAATTCACAACAGAATATAGTTAATGAGCATATAAATCATGTTGCCAGAATTGACTCCATTTTCTATGAGATGAAAAACGTAATACTGAGCAACGATACTAATGTTATAGCAAATTCTCAGGCATTACTTAATCAGTTGCATAATGATTCTACAATGTTCCGCCGTGAAGTATTACTATCGCAAAAGGAAATGAATAGTTTGATTTCTTTGCATATTGATAAGGTCGAAAATGATTATGCGCAAATTGGGATTTGGGGCGGTATTTTAAGTGTTATCTTCATAATCTTCGGTTTCTTTGCCATATTTAAAATTGAGGAGACAAAAACAGAAGCAAAGACTCTCTTAAATGATATTGAAGAACAAGGTAAAAAAGTCTCTAATAAAATTAACAAATTGCAGGGACAAGCTTCAGAATTTAATAATTTTCTCAATTCAACCAAATTGGAATGTAATACATTTATTGCAGATAAAACAAAAGAATTTGAAGCACTAACTAATAATATAAAAGCCTTTGATATAGAAAAGGCAAAGCAATTACTTGACGATATCGAAATTAAAAATAAAAATTATCAGTGGTCTGTAGATATGATGAATAATCAACGACAGGAATTAGAAGAATTGATTAATAATCTGAAGATTATCGCTAATGAAAGAAAGGAGGAATCAAATGAATAATATAACTGGCGGTCAACCAAATTCAAGCGTATATGCATATTTGATTCAAGTTCAATCGTTATTTTCACAATATATACAGATGAAAATGCAACTTGATATATTGAATAATAATTTGGAAAGGGCAAATATTGCATTTGATATGCTTCCTACACAGCAAACTCTTTTTTCTGTGCAAAGCTCATGGGGGCAAAAGCTACCTCTTATGCAACAACTACAACAAAAGGTTAACGAAATCATTATAACACTTGTTGAAGCCACAAAACTTTCATTGATTGCAATGCAAAGGGCTATTTCAAATGACGACAGAATCGGTTTTGCTGTTAATGAAAGTGCAATTGCTTCAATTTGTTCATTAGTAGAACAAAATCCACATATGTTATTTGTAAAAGATTTATACAGGCAATATTGTATTACACAGAATATTCCTATTCAACTAAGCGACATAGAAATTAGATTACGAATGCTTCAATTGGCTTTACCGAACTTTAATCGTTTAAAAATGATTGTCAATGGTTATTAATTTTTTTAATGACGTTATGGAAAACAAAATAGAAAATATTCGAGCATTACTCAACGATTTAGAGAATGACAGAGTAGAGCGTACTATTTCTACCACCAATACAGATAAGTTCGGACAAGCAATTTGTGCTTTTGCTAATGACTTACCTAATCATCAACAACCAGGGTATTTATTCCTTGGGGTGAAAGATGATGGAACTGTTCAAGGTCTGGATGTGACGGATGATTTGTTGAAAAATATCTCTTCTATTCGAACGGATGGAAACATACAGCCCCAACCTTCGATGGTGGTAGAGAAGGTTTCTTTGGATGAAGGTGACATCGTTATGGTGAAGGTTCAACCATCCGTGTTTCCTCCAGTAAGATACAAAGGACGAACTTGGGTTAGAGTTGGACCTCGCAAGGGAGTTGCCAACGAGACTGACGAACAAATCTTGATGGAGAAACGTCGTACGAATACCACATCGTTTGATGCATCGCCATGCCTTAGTGCTTCTTTGGAAGATTTGGATATGAATCTTTTCAAGCACTATTTTTTACCTAAGGCAATGTCAGATGAGGTAGTGGAAGAGGACAAACGTGATATAAGATTCAAATTAAGTTCATTCGGTTTCTATGATACACGATATGACTGTCCGACCAATGCAGGATTGTTACTTTTCGCAAAGAATCTCCGCCGTTTTATTCCTGGAGCGTATGTGCAATACGTGCGTTTTGCGGGAACCGACAGGGCTGCGGACATCATGAATGAGCATGAGTTTAAAGATAATCTTTGTACCATACTGCCAGAACTTGACACTTTCATCAAAACTGCTATAGCCAATCGTCGTCCAATACCTGTTTCTGCTGCTCGTGAAGAAAATGTAGTGGATTATCCAGATTGGGCAACACGAGAGCTATTGATGAATGCTATCTGTCATCGAGATTATTGTAGTAACGGACCGATTCAGTTTTATCAATATGACGATCGCATTGAGATAATGAATCATGGAGGGTTGTATGGGCGTGCAAATGAAACAAACTTTCCTAACGTGAATGACTATAGGAATATCGTAGTGGCAGAAGCAATGAAAGTCCTTGGCTTCGTCAATCGACATAGCCGTGGTGTACTGAAAGTTCAGAAGGATCTTGTTGCAAATGAAAACGGTATGCCAACATACGATTTCTCATACCAAACAGCGGTTTGTGTACGAGAAAACAAATCACCACGTGGCGAACGAATGACCCAAGAGGCAATAAAAAATGGTTTCATGATGAAGAGGACTCAGAGTGAATCCACAACCGAAACTCTGCAAAAAAGGTCACAAAAAAGGTCACAAAAAAGGTCAGACGTGACCATTTTTGAATTCCCTTCAGAATCTGCAAAGAATGTATATGAGGCTATAAAATTGAATCGCAAAGCAAAATATTCATGGCTTTCAGATAATCTAGGAATAAGTGAAGCGACCATAAAAAGGGCTATAAACGACCTCAAAGAAATGGGACTGATAAATTCCGAGCGATCAAAGATAAAAGGAGAATGGCAATTGATTGAAAAGGATTAATTGTCCACATAATACCTCCACTCAGCTTGCTGATTCCAGTGTACACTCCACCCGTGTGATTTATCATTTCGGGGAACTAGGCTATTACTCTAGGTTTTTGTGTGGATAACGGGGAAGCCCGTGATGAGAAAATGGAGAGGAAAAACGAAAGCCGCATCGACCGCCCTGTAGCGTGCTATGAGGAGTTAGCAAAACAAAAAGGACTTCCGAAGAAGTCCTTTTTTAGTGATCCGCTTGGGGCTCGAACCCAAGACCCCAACATTAAAAGTGTTGTGCTCTACCTGCTGAGCTAGCGGATCTCCGTATGCTTTCCTGCGAAAAGCGGTGCAAAGGTACTATGTTTTTTTGAAACTGCCAAATTATTCTGAGGGTTTTTCAACTTTTTCTTCAGTTTCGGGCTCTTTTGTTATGTAACGCTTATAGTATGCTATGAGCAAAGTGGTGAGAGGAAGAGCTATTATCAGTCCTACAAAACCAAGCAACGCGCCCCATAAAGACAGGGACAAAAGCAGTACCGCAGGGTTAAGTCGCATGGCCTTGCCCATAATCTTCGGCACAAGCACCATGTCTGTGATAATCTGGATTATACCAAACACAATCATTGCCGAAAGGAGGATAAACCAAAAGTTCTCGCCTGTATCAACAGATTTCAGCAACGATAATATAACTATTGGAATAAGCGCCAATGAGTGTACATAAGGGATGAGACTCATCACTCCTATCATAATACCTAAACCTATGGCCATTGGGAAACCTATGATGGTGTAGCCTATGCAGAAGAGTATGCCAATGCAAAGGGCAACAAGGCTTTGCCCGCGGATATAACTGTTAAGTTCGCGCTCAACATCATTAATCAGCGCCTGCCAAAAAGGTCGGCTTTTCTTTGGGAATATCTTGATGAAACTGGCCGAGAGCGACTCATAGTCCATCAGGATAAAGAACAGGTAGATGAGCGTAATCATCGACGCCACAATGCTGATGATAATATTTGCCGTATGACCAAGCACAGCAAACACCTTTGGCATGGCATTTCGGATAACGCCTGTCATTTCCTCGCTACGGAAGAAATTCTGTATATTCTCCTTGTTGTCGCCAATCCAGTCGCGCACCACAACAGGTATGCTATCGGAATGAGCCGGGTTGTTGAGGTATCTCACCACCAGTTCGCCAAGCCGCTCAAACTGCTCAACCATAGGCGGTATGATGAGCCATGTTACCCCAGCAATCAGCCCCACAACAAACAGGAGGGAGATGATGATAGAGACAACACGGTTGCCCACGCGCATCTTATGCTGAACAAAGCAAACTATCGGGTAGATGAGATATGCCAGCAGCCATGCCACGAAGAATGGTATGAGCACGCTGCCCAGATAATTGGTAAGGAATATCACTGCCAAAACAATTAATGCGGCAATAATCCAGCGCACCACACGGTCGAAGGTAATGGTCTGCTCAAGCATAGTCAACTAAAATTTATTTCTCAGGCATTTCCTTTTTTGCCTCATTGAGAGCTTTCTGATAGCATTCACGGCATAACGGCTCATATTCGGCCGTCTCGCCCAGAAGCACCAGTTTGTCGTTGGCCACTGTTCGATGACTGACGTATGCCAGTGAGCCGCAACGCACGCAGATGGCATGCACCTTGGTTACATCGTCGGCAATGGCAAGCAGTGCCGGCATTGGCCCAAAAGGCACACCGCGATAGTCCATGTCAAGACCTGCTATTATTACTCTCACACCACGATAGGCCAACTGGTTGCAAACGTCAACCAGGCCGTCGTCTAAGAACTGGGCCTCATCAATGCCCACCACGTCGATATCCGACGACATCAGAAGAATCTGTGCCGAAGAGGTTATTGGTGTTGAGGGAATTGACGTATGGTCATGACTTACCACATCCTCTTCCGAATAACGGGTATCTATCGCCGGTTTAAAAATCTCTACGTTCTGTTTGGCAAACTTTGCACGCCTCATTCTACGTATCAGTTCCTCTGTTTTTCCGGAAAACATCGAACCGCACACCACTTCTATTCTTCCGGGGCGGCGTGACTCCCCTGCCATATTATTTGTCATTTGACTGCAAAGATAAATCTTTTTATTGGATAATCATCTATTACGTTTTAAAAATTGCAAAGAATTAACAGCGAGATTTTGGAGATAAGAAATAAATACGTACATTTGTAACCGATATGGGAATACTATATATTGTACCCACTCCTGTGGGCAACATGGAGGATATGACATTCAGGGCCATCAGGATTCTGAAAGAGGCCGACATGATATTGGCTGAGGACACCCGCACGTCGGGAATACTGCTCAAGCACTATGAAATACAAAACCATCTGATGTCTCATCATAAGTTCAATGAGCATGGCACATCAGCAGGAATAGTTGAGCGACTAAAGGCTGGCGCCACCGTGGCTCTTATCAGCGATGCCGGCACGCCTGGCATCAGCGACCCGGGCTTCTTCCTTGTGCGAGAGGCGGTTAGAGCCGGCATTGAGGTGCAATGCCTGCCTGGCGCAACGGCGTTTGTGCCAGCATTGGTGGCAAGCGGACTGCCTTGCGACAGATTTGCCTTTGAGGGTTTCCTGCCGCCAAAGAAGGGCAGACAAACAAAACTGGAGTCGCTGAGAGAGGAGCAACGCACAATGATATTCTATGAATCGCCATACCGACTGGTTAAGACTCTTCAGCAACTGGCCGAGGTGCTGGGCGCCGACCGCCAGGCAAGCGTTTGCCGCGAGATATCAAAGATTCATGAGGAGAGCGTGCGCGGCTCATTAGAAGAAATCGTTAATCACTTCACCACAACCGAGCCCCGCGGCGAGATTGTAATCATAGTAGAAGGATTTGACGCCAAGGAGCATAAAAACAAGCATAAAGACAAATGAGAAAGATATTTATCATTGCGCTGTGTGCCATTGGCATGATGGCATGCAACCAAAACAAGTCGAAAGAAAGTGAGATGCTCGCCATGCAGCGCGACTCGCTCAACAGCATCATTGCCCAGAGAGAGAGCGAGATAGACGAGATAATGACCATTGTCAACGAGATAGAAGAGGGATTTGAGAGAATAGACGAGGCCGAGGAGCGCGTGGGCGTAGAGAAGTATGGCGAAGGTGTGAACCAGCGTGCCCGAATACAAGAGGACATGAGATTCATACAGGAGAAGATGGAGCACAACCGCAGACTCATTGCCAAGCTGCAGCAGCAGATGAAAAACAGTTCTCTAACAAGCGCTCAGCTTACCCGAACCATCAAAAACCTTACGGCACAGATGGAAGAGAAAGCACAGCAACTGGCAGAGCTGCAGGCCGAGCTAAACGAGAAAAACTTGAGAATAACTGAACTCGACGAAAAGGTGACCGACCTAAACAAAGATGTGACTGAGCTTAAGGAAGATACCGTGCAGAAATCGATGACCATCAGCGAGCAGGACAGGCAACTGCATACCGCATGGTTTGTGTTTGGCACAAAAAGCGAGTTAAAGGAACAGAGAATACTTGTTGACGGGGATGTGCTTAAAGAAGACTTTAACCGCGACTATTTCACTAAGATTGACATACGCATGGACCGTGAGATAAAGTTATACTCACGCTCGGCAAAGATGATGACATCGCATCCGTCAAACAGCTACACACTGCAACGTGATATGAACAAGCATTATGTGCTTAACATCACCGACCCCGAACTGTTTTGGTCTACAAGCAAGTATCTTGTGATATTGGTTAAATAGTTTATTTCAGTAAAAAAACTTACAAGCCATCGGCATAATTTACATGCTGATGGCTTTTTTTGTGCGCCTTTGATGATGCTTTTGCATCTTTTACGATGTTTTTTGCACCGTTTTGAGCGATTACAACATGCTTGTAATAACTTTACAAACACGTTGTAAAAGCATTACAAAGGCTTTGTAAAAGCATTACAACGCTTTTGTAATAACTCAAAAAGAAGAAAATCATAGATTTTTATCGCATTTTCATGTTTTTTAATTACCTTTGCAAGGTATTATAAACAGAAACGAAAATACTAAAAGAATATGAAATTAAGATTGTTTTTAGCAGCACTCATCATTTCTCTCACAGGAATGGTTTATGCACAACAGGCAAACAGCGAACTGCCTGCAGTAACACTGAAGAATATCAGTGGAAAGACAATAAACACATCTGAGCTTTCTAACGATGGCAAGCCAATAATCATTTCTTTCTTCGCCACATGGTGCAAGCCATGCAACCGTGAGCTTTCGGCTATTAGCGAAGTGTATGAGGACTGGCAGGACGAGACTGGCGTGAAACTCATCGCCGTAAGTATTGACCAGGCTCAGAACATCAACAAGGTAAAGCCACTGGTTGATGGCAACGGATGGCCATACGAGGTGCTGCTCGACCCTAACAGCGACTTCAAGCGCGCACTGGGCGTACAGATGATTCCATTTGTGCTCATCGTTGACGGCAAGGGCAAAATCGTTTACAAGCACAACGGATATACCGAAGGCGCAGAAAACGAGCTGATTGAGAAGGTTAGGGAGCTGGTAAAATAAGAACCTCACCCCGCCCTCTCCGATGGAGAGGGAGAAGTGGAGAAATGAAAAGCAATTATGAGGAAGAATTTTAGTAAACATATATATCATGCATTTTTAACTGCGGCATTACTTGCATGTACTGCAGCACATGCGCAGGACAACAAAATACAGCTCACAGGAAGCATTCAGAGCGATGTGCTTATCCCGCAAGAGGATGAGAAGATTGGCACTGAAGATTATAGCGAATGGGGACTAACAAACACATTCGTGGAACTGAACGCAACAAGCAAGTATGTTGACGCAGGAGCGCGACTTGAATATCTTGACCATCCGCTGCCTGGATTTGAGAAAGACTATGCTGGATGGGGAGTGCCTTACTTTTATGTGAAAGGAAAGTATAAGAACGCAGAGCTGACACTTGGCAATTTCTACGAGCAGTTTGGTTCTGGTTTCATACTCCGCACATACGAGGAGCGCAGCCTTGGCATAGACAACTCATTGCGTGGCGGCCGCTTGGTGTTCAAGCCTTTTAAGGGAGTAACCGTGAAAGCACTGGGCGGACAGCAGCGCCGCTACTGGGACTATAACGAATCATGGGTGATGGGAGGTGACGTAGAACTGAACATCGACCAGTGGTCAAAGAAGATGCAGGAGAGCGGCACATATCTTACTCTCGGTGCATCGGTGGTGGATAAGTATGAGGAGGATGAGGATATCATGGTTGACGCTACTCATCGCCTGAATCTGCCAGAGAATGTTTTTGCATACGACCTCCGTGCTAATCTGCAGACTGGCAACTGGAACATATTGGCAGAATATGCTCAGAAGCAGCAGGATCCTAACGAGTGGAATGACTATATCTACCGTAAGGGTTATGTGGCAATGCTGTCAACAAGTTATTCAAAGAGCGGCATGAGCATGCTCGTACAGGCTAAGCGCAGTGATAATATGGGTTATCGCAGCATGCGCCGCCTGCCGCTTTCAGCACAGAACACATCGTACATCAACCATCTGCCAGCATTCACTATGGACCACACTTACGCCTTGGCTGCACATTATCCATACGCAACCAATCCTGATGGCGAGTGGGCATATCAGGCAGAGCTGACATACAACTTCAAGCGCCGCACACTGCTTGGCGGAAAATATGGCACAAAGGTTAAGGTGAACTTCTCACACGTTCATTCTATTGAGCAAAATCCACATACTCTTGACAATGGCATGGTACAGGGAAGCAACGGTTATGGTTCTGCTTTCTGGAAATGGGGCGACTCAAAGTATTATCAAGACCTGAACGTACAGGTGGAGAAGAAACTGTCAAAGGATTTCAAGCTCAACCTCATGTACATGAACCAATACTACAACAAGACAGCTGTTGAGGGACATGGCGGCATGATACATAGCGACATCTTCGTGGCAGAGGGTAAGTACAAACTAAGCAACAAACTGACATTGCGCGGTGAGGCACAGTATCTGAGCACAAAAGACGATTTGGGCGACTGGGCTTTCGGACTGCTCGAATTGTCGTTCCTGCCCAACTGGATGTTCACCGTTTCGGACGAGTGGAACTGCGGTGAGACAGACTTGCACTATTATAATGCCTCTGTTACATTCACGAAGAATGCCCATCGCCTGCAGTTAGGATATGCCCGCACACGTGAGGGCTTCAACTGCTCTGGTGGTGTGTGCCGCTGGATACCAGCAAGCAAGGGCGTAACATTGTCATACAACTATAATTTCTAAGAGATGAAACTGAAGAATATAATATATAATATAATAGGTGTAGCAGTAATGACCCTGTCATTTGCTGCCTGCGACAATATTGACGAGGCTGACCGTTTGATATATGTTGAGCCAGTGGCAGCATCTCGCTGTGTTTTAGTAGAGGAATTTTCTGGACAGTTCTGCGTAAATTGCCCTGAAGGAGCTGCTACCTTGCATTCTATTCAAAACGAATATGGCGCAGATTCGGTTATTGTTGTTACAATACATGCAGGTGAGCTTGCGCTTAAAGAGAATGAATATCCAGGATGGATTGGTTTGGCAAATCCTATTGGCGAAAAGTTGTTTGAGGCTGTAGGCAAACCATCTCAGCCTGCGGCTGTCATTGATAGAAGAACCCCAGCTTTAGCTCGTCCTGATTGGTTAGGAGAAATAAAGAATTCGTTGCAGCTGTCATCTAATGTGTTCTTGACAGTTGAGAAACAATATGATTCAGCTGCGCGCCAGTTGGATGTTACAATCAAAGCCAAATCAACAATCGATTATTCTGGCAACTTGCACGTATGGCTCATAGAAGACGGTATAGAGGCATATCAGGACTTTCCGACTACCCACGATGAGAAGTATGTTCACAACAACATCTTCCGTACATCAATAACCTCAGACCCTATAGCAGGTGATGGCATTTCTCTGGGTTTCAATGATGAGGTTCCGTCTGAATACAATTACAGTATCACACTTCGTGAAGACTACAAACCAGAGAACATGTCAATCGTGGCGTTTGTAGACAATGCCTATGGCGTAGAACAGACAATAAAAGCAAAAGTAGCAGATTAATTTAAAAAGTAATATATGAAGAAAATCTTTACATCGGTATTATTTGCGATGTGCGCTTTCATTGGTTTGAGCGCACAATCGTTTGAGTTCCGTATGAATGGCGAGAAAGTGGAAGATGGAGCCACTGTAACTTTCAACGGAACAAAGCACATTATCAAGCCACAATATGAATACAAGACAAAAGACATCCTGTCGCTTCACAATCTCACAGCCAATGCCATTAAGTACTCGGCAGAGATAGTTGTTCTTGAGAACACAATGGAGGCCTTTGGCGTACAGATTTGTCTGGGTGGACAATGTAATGTTTTTGATGGAAACACATTTAGCTATGCTGCAATTGAGGCCTTACCTGCCAATGGTAGTGCTGCAACATTGTTCGATGCTTATTCTAAGTTGACATCAGGACACATGCTTACCAAGCTAACTGTCACAGCCGGTCTTGAAAGTCATAGCGTGATGATACGTTTTGAGTATGCCGACCCAGCAGGCATTTCTGCTATTCAGACAGCTGGCGGTGTGGTTGATGTATACAACGTGGCAGGCAATCTGGTGAAGAGCAACTACGATGTAAACAACATCAAAAACCTTGCGCGCGGTCTTTATATCATCCGTGGCAAGAACACAAAAGCTCATAAAATTGTTGTGAAATAAATAAATCAGGCTATGTGCATGCGCATAGCCTGATTGCTTATTCCCCTTTTCAAGGGGATTTTTATATTATAATAATCCAATTACATTATGATTAAAAAATTACTTTTATCGGTCATAGCAATAGCGTTTGCTAATAGCCTAATGGCACAAGAACTAAGTCCCGTAAAAAAGGGACAATGGGTAAACCTGAACAAGGTTAAAATTGAGAAACCAGTTAGAACCACTACTCCACTTACACGAGCCGCTTCATCATACATTTGGTGGGGATATCCTGATGGAGGAGGTTATGTAAATCTGCTAGGTTTTGATATGCTGAGCGAAATGCTCAACGGCGGAGAAATTCTTAAAGGACAGAAAAACTATAATCTTGCAATGGTGGTGCCTGCTAGTTTCAGCGGTGCATCAGTGGATTCTGTAAGTATTGGTTTCTGGGATGTATCAAAAATCACTAACCTCAAGGTGTGGTTTGCTGAGTTCAAGACCGACGCAACTGGTAGAATAGCTTTGCCGGCTTCTGCAGACAAGGCTGATTACAGTTTCTCTGTAAGCACAGCCTCGTTTAAAAACAAAGGTTTCAATGACATCAAATTGCCAGAGCCTTATACTATTCCTGCAAGCGGCTGTATAGTGGGTTACTCGTTTACCGATGCTGTTGGCACTACTCCTATATTGTTACATGCAACCACAGGCACACAGGGTGGTTTTTACATGCAATACAGCAAAGGCATATTGACCCGTGAATGGATTGATGGCAGTGGCTGGGGAATGGGCGACCTTACAATCAATCTGCACATGGATGCCACTAATCTTCCTAAGAACCAGGTTTCTATATCTGGAATTTATGGTGACTATGTGACAAAAGTTGGCGGTCAGGGTTCTATTGAGGTTGAGGTGAAAAACGAAGCGGCAGTTCCTGTAGATGAAGTTGGCTATGTGTTATACGTTAAGGGTGTGGCACAGCCAGAAAAAACAGCGCAATTACCTTCTCCAGTAATGAACAATGCATATGGATATTTCAGCATTAATAATTTACCAGCAGAAAAAGAGGGATTAAATTCATTTGATATAGAGATAACAAAGGTAAATGGCGAGCCTAACAATACCACAGGCGTTCGTCGTGGTACAGGAAATATTATTGCTCTTAACTCTTTTGCTGAACGCACTTCGGTAATAGAAGAGTTTACTGGTTCATGGTGTGGCTACTGTCCTCGCGGTACTGTTGGCTTAAGCAAGCTCAAAGCGAAGTATGGTGACAAGATTATTACCCTTGCTGGACATTATGGCGACCCAATGGAGTGTAATTCTTATTATAGTTTCCTCGAACTGAATGCCAGTGGATTCCCTGATGCCATATACGACCGCGCATATCATGCCGACCCTTATATTGGCGATAACAACAGCTATTCCTTTGGTGCTGACGCTGTAGTGGATATGCTGAAAAAGGAGTATCCGTCTGAGGCATCATTAACTATTGAGGCTCACTGGACAGACGCAACAAAAACCGCAATAGACGCTAAGACCTATGCTACATTCCTCTACAGCCGTTCTGACGAAAATCCTTATGCTGTGGTATTTATCCTAACAGAAGACGGAATGACTGGCACTGGTTCTGACTGGTATCAGACTAACTATTATAACGACCCAAGTTTTGCTTCTGTGTTCATAGATCCAGAAATGGATAAATACACAAAGGGTTCAAGTGCTGTTAAAGAAACATACAATCATGTTATCGTTGAGTCATGGAATTCAATAGATGGTTTTCAGAACAACGAAACAACCATTGTTAATGGACAGACCCAGGCATACAAAAAGGTTTTGGACATCTCTGCCAACAAACTGATTCAGAATAAGAGCAACCTGAGCCTTGCTGCTCTGCTCATCAACAGAAATCATGGTAGAATAGTTAATGCCGCACAGGTAAAACTCTCTAGTGAGACTGGTATTAATGGCGTTAACACAGAAAACGTTGTGGAGACTGCCAACTACAACATCGGCGGTGTGCGTACCTCTGGCAAAGCAAAGGGACTGAACATCGTTAGATTGAGCAACGGAAAAGTAGTTAAGGTGATTAGATAAAATCAACTGACACAATAATTAAACCACGAGTTACGCCAACTTCTCAAATAGAGAATTTACACGTAACTCGTGGTTTCTTTTATGGTCGTAAGGACTAAAAAACCTTATAAACCTCAAAAGCCTCTCCCCCCGCCCTCTCCTTGGAGAGGGTGCCTGGCTTTCACAACCTCGTGAACTCAAAAACTCATGAACTCAAAAACTCATAAACTCATGAACTCATAACTAACCATCAATACGCCAGCACATTCCACAATTCGCGTATATGCTTCTCAGGATTCCACCTGCCTCCAAACGTCCACTGAGAAGTCATATTGAAATAATCAGGCGAGCCTTCTGCCTCGTGCAGATTATTCTTCAGCCATCCGCTATGTCCGCCCTCGCGCGTACAATTATAATAATATGTACGCAATCCCCAAGGACATGGGTCTAACACCTTGTCGGTATAGGCATACGAAATGTTAGTGTCAAGAATCTGCTCAGACATCTTGCAGTTGGCAATAAAGAACTGTGAGTCGTGGTGATAGCGTCCTAAGATTGTTGGGCGCTTAGCGTCAAACTTTGAGTCAGTGATAACGAGTTTCTTTGATTTGTCGCCACGGCCGTCGTGCCATATCAATGCGCGTCCATCACCATAGAAAGAGCAGCGTGTGGCAAAACACCATCCGCGAGGACACAGGAAATCCACACCAGGACATCTGATGTCTAAGTCGGCATGATAATACATACCATTATCTTTTGCCCACAGCGACAGGGCATCATTGCCATCGGCAAGTATGTTGCAGTTTATCACAATAGTGCGGGTGGCACGACCAAAGATTGCCATCTGATGAGCAGTGGTGGCCTCAACGGTAGAGCCATAGTTATTGTAAACGGTCATACCGCTTATCACACAGTCGTCGGCTCCTTCCTGAATTACAATAACACCATTGCCCACTTTCTTTCCCTTATATTCAGTCATCGTTAGTTTCTTGGCCAATTCCGCTAATACCAAAACGGTGCTATCCCTATGCTCACCTACAAGCACAATGTTTGGACGGTCGATAATAACCTTTTGGTTGTAAGTGCCTTTGCGTATCAGAATCTTGAAAGGCTTTTCAGGATTCTCTGGGGCCTTGTCTATGGCAGCCTGTATGCTCTCGCCTGCATTTACCACTGCGTCAAAATCAGCAACGTTCACTTGGGGCTTGCGAAACCACTCTATTGTTCCGTTCTCATTGGCGCCAGCCGTATCCAAACTTATGTTAACCTTGTTTTCAGGATCATGCTTTGCTGCCCACTCCTCGTAAATAGGGAACAGTTCTGCAGGCCGTTGTCCATACCAGCTATAACCTGTTCTTCTCTCATGACCAATCTGGTGCAAGTGACGACGAGGAATACCATCGCGATCACAAACGTATGGTTCGCAACGCTCCAGGTCGTAATAACGTGCCCATAAAGGACCTGCAGTAGCGTCTTTCACTAACTTCACATCACTGTCAGGCGCTCCCCAACCGCCCTCACGCACCAAGCGGTAGCCTTTCAGCTTATACTTATCAAACCAACGCATGGCAGAATGTACAGCTTTCTTCATGCGACTATCTGGATTAGGCTGTGCCATCAGGAACATTACCAGCGAAGCACTCTCCTGCGGACAATAAGAAGGCAGCTCATAGCTGCGTGCTTTTGCAGGTTTATAGGTCTTATGATCATGTTGCTGGCACCATATCGTAAGTTCGCCATTAGTAACTATTTGTGTAGCGAGTATACACTCTATAGCCTTTGCTACGGATGTCTCCAACTTATTGCGAAGTTTCTTGTTGGTCAATGCGCCATTATACGGATATTCCGCTTTTATTATCTCCTGAAAAAGATTTAATATATTTACAATAGCGTCATCATTATAGGTAATATGAAACTGATAGCCTTGGGTCTTTGGCCAGAATTGCGGCCAACCGCCATCCTCGTATTGTCCAGACAGCAGATATTCAACAGCCTTTCCGAACGCCTCGCTATAACGCTTGTCACCTGTAGCTTGGAATAGTCGCGCAAGGTATCTCATCTGCATCGTTGTTGCGCTATTGTCTATGGTAGAGTCATCAATCCTCTGCTTGTCCTTTAGAACTTTGGCCAACTCCTCTTTTGTCAGTGGCTTAGCCATGTCTATATTCTTTGGCCATCCTCCTGTGACACGCTGGAAGGCGAGAATCTGCTCACCAATTTGCTTGGCTTCATCAGTCTTGTAAAACTCCTTATTAGTGGTTCTCATCTTAGCATACCTTGGCCAACGCTGTGCAGATACTTGAAATGCTACGAAAAGGCATAAAAGCAATGAGAAGAAATGTCTTAATGTTAGTTTCATAATTATACTTTTAGTTAGTTGTTAAACAAAATACACCGACAATCATTAGTGATTATCGGTGTATCATTGTCGGGATTACTGGACTCGAACCAGCGACCTCGCGCCCCCCAGACGTGTGCGCTACCAACTGCGCCAAATCCCGAGCTTAAACCCATAGTGAGGTTTAGCAAATGCAAAATTACAGATAAAAGACGAGATGGGCAAATTTTTATTGTCCTATTTTGGGATTAATGGTTAGAGGCTATAGAAATTCTAGAGGTTCTAGAGTGCCTAGAGGTTCTAGAGAATCTAGAGAGTCTAGAGCTTCTAGAGGTTCTAGAGGTTCTAAAGGTTCTAAAGGATATTAAACAAAGAGAGACTTATTCATGTGAACAAGTCTCTCTTTATGTGGTGCCACCAGGAATCGAACCGGGGACACAAGGATTTTCAGTCCTTTGCTCTACCAACTGAGCTATGGCACCAAACCGGCATTTCTTAAATGCGGATGCAAAGGTAATGCTTTTTTGGCAAACAAACAAATTTTAGGAGGAAATTCTGCACGACTTTAGAAAAAATGCACTACCTTTGCATCCGCTTTTAGGGCATCGGGATGTAGCGCAGTTGGTAGCGCACTACGTTCGGGACGTAGGGGTCGGGCGTTCGAGTCGCCTCATCCCGACTTTATAAAGAGACAGGCAAAAAGTCAAAAACAAGACAATGCCTGTCTCTTTTTATATTATATAAACCTATAGAAATAACATAACGTTTTGTTATTTTCTTGACAACACTTCCCTTACAAAGGTCGGTTGAAAAAATTATGATATAAAATTCTTGGGCATGAAAAGCGTTTTATAATACCGTGTGCATGATATTAGCCGCTTCCCTACCCTCGCGCCACTCATCAGCCATGAAATCCATGGCGGAAGCGACATGGCGGAAATAACGGAGGTAACCTGAACACAGGTAATTTAAGCCAAAATCGCCATATTCATCTGTAAGAAAACGGTTCTTAGGACATTCTCCATTGCAAGCAAACAGATACTGGCACTCCTTGCACTGGCGCGGAAGTGCTGTACGTTTTACCTGTCCAAAAGTGCGCTGCTGCTCACCATACATCATCGAAGTGATTGTTTCGGACTGTATGTTGCCTAATTTATATTCTGGGAAAACAAAATGGTCGCAGCTATACAGGTCGCCATTATGCTCCATAGCCGCCGAATGGCCACACACAGGGGCAAGCGAGCAGATGCCTGGCGGCACACCGCACCAGTTGGCAAGCGTAGCATCAAACAGTTGGACGAACATCTCACCAACATCGTTTCTCACCCATTCATCGAAAATCTCACAAAGGAAACGGCCCCACTGTTCTGCCATTACCGAAGTGGATGTAAGTTTGCCGCCCTCATGCAGTCCTGCCACAAGCATGCCCGAAGCGTCGTATCGCTCTACTATGGGGGTGAACTGCAAGAATCGGCAGTTCAACGTGTCGCGGAAGAATCGGTAAAACTCCAGCGGATGTTCTACATTTAGATTGTTGACCACAGCCATTGCATTCCACTGCACATCATGCTTATTGAGAAGCTCAATGCCGCGCATCACCTTTTCAAAAGACTTGCAACGGTAGATGTCATGAATATGCTGAGGTCCGTCGATAGATACACCTACAAGGAAATTGTTTTCCTTGAAAAACCGACACCACTCATCGTTGAGCAAGGTGCCATTAGTCTGTATGCAATTATCTATATGACGGCCTTTGGCATATTGCCGTTGCAACTGCAATGCCTTCTGATAGAATGACAAGGGACGGAGCAACGGTTCTCCTCCATGCCATGTAAAGAGCACCTCCTGAGTGGTTTGCGCTTCGATGTATTGCCTTACGAATTGTTCCAGAAGAGCATCTGGCATCACATCCTGACTATTATCTGAGTAATATTTTGATTTCTCAAGATAATAGCAATAACGGCACGATAGGTTACATTGCGCACCGGCTGGTTTCAGCATCACATACAACGGACGGGCAAAGGGATTGGTAATATCCATAATCAGAACATAACGTAGGGTTTAAGCTTCTCTATTGCCTCGGGCGTGAAATGCTTATTGAGTTTCAAGTCATCAAGACTGTTGATTTTGCCATATAACCGCCTGTAATCAATAATTGCCTTTGCCCTATAAAAACCAATATAAGGGTGACGGCTCATCTCGTTCAGGGTAAGGCGATTCAGGTTTAAGCGAGTAACAGATGGTTGCTCAACGGCAAAATATTGCAAAGCTTCTTCTGGAAAACCTTCTATCTCTGCCAACTGTCCCACATCTACATATCCGCCAAGGCGATTGCCATATCTCACTATCTGTTTGGCATACCAACTGCCTATACCAGGCACACGCTTAAGCTGGGCGGTATCAGCCCTGTTAAGCACCACATATTCGTCATCACTAATCTTAAGTGGATATTTGATAGTGTCGCGCACAGCCTCTTCCTCTTCTTCTTTTACCAGAGTCGACGCTGGCAGATAGTCGGATGAGATGCGGATATACGGTTCGAGCGCCTTATACTGCTTAACGGTTAATCCATACAGTCGGGCAAAATCTGTTGGTTTGCGATACACTCCGCCCTTTGCCCTATACTTATATATGCTTCTCACCTGCCATGGCTGCAAACCAAGACTAAGCAACTGCGTGCTGTCAGCGGTGTTTGGGTCGAAATAAAATAATTTAGGTTTTGATGTCTCTACCGCGTAATACTCCTGAGTGGCTTTACCCTTTGCGCTTCCTCTTGCACTATCTACAGAAAGCGAGTCTGCAGCAGTTCCCGTCGCCGTCATCCTATTACTCTCACCAAGATACACAAATACACCTATGAGAATAGCAATGATGGCAAGCAGCACCACTATGAGTTTGCGGTCTGACCTATGATAATACATGCCTCCCATAACAAAACGCGGTATTTTATATTACTCCAAACTGATTGAGGAATATCAGAATGATGCAAACGGGGCATACAAACCTTGCGGCAAAGAGATAGACAGTAAACAATATGCTCCTGGCGTTACTGCCGCTGGCAAACTCATGCTGCACAACCTTGCGCGGAGCCACCCATCCCACATACACACAAGTGAGAAGTGCTCCCACAGGCAGCATTATCTGGGCTGTGAGGAAATCAAAGAAATCCATCAGCGACATGCCAAACAGTTGAAGTCCGTCACATGCGCCAACCGACAATGAGCAGAATACGCATATAATAGCGGCCACAACTGTTACGATGGCAGCAGCACTCTTGCGACTTAGCTTAAGCTGTTCATGGAAAAACACTGTGCCTATCTCGTGCATGGAGATTGTAGATGTGATGGCTGCAAGTGCCAGCAAGGCATAAAAAAGTATGGATATCACATAACCAACCATTGGCACTGCGGCAAAGGCTTGCTGAAACACACTTGGCAGGGTTATGAATATAAGCGACGGACCGCTGTCAGGACTCACCCCTACAGAGAATGCGGCAGGGAAAATCATCAGTCCTGCAAGTATCGCAATCATCGAGTCTATCAATGCTATCTGAGAGGCTGAGCGTACAAGATTGGTTTGCTTACCAAAATATGATGCGTAAGTGCACAGGCACGCTGTTCCAAGACTCAGAGAGAAAAAAGCCTGACCTAGAGCACTGAGAAACACACCACCGTCAACCTTGCTAAAGTCGGGCTTAAACAAAAACTCAATGCCTCTGCCTGCTCCTGGCAGCAAACAAGAGGCTATGACTATGATAAGCAATAAAATAAAGAGAATAGGCATAAACAGTTTAGATGCTTTCTCTATGCCATTGCGAACACCTCTGATTACCACAAGATGAGTGAGGAGAATAAATACTAATCCCCAGACAATAGGCATGACAACACTACCTGAGAAGGCCGCAAAATAATTGCTCACATACGCAGAATCGCCATTAAGCTGTCCCACCACCGAGGCATAAAGATATTGCAGGCACCAGCCGGCAACAACAGAATAGAAACCAAGAATTATGGTTGCCGACACGATGCCAAGCACACCTATTACCTTCCATCCCTTTCCAGAAGCAAGCTTACCGTATGCACTCACGGCATTGGTGCCGGCATGGCGGCCAACAATAAACTCACTTATCATACCCGGAATACCGAGAAGCAGTATGCAACCTATATATATCAGGATAAAAGCCGCACCGCCATTCTCACCTGTCATAAAAGGGAAACGCCAGATATTTCCCAACCCCACAGCCGAGCCTGCCGTTGCAAGCACAATACCTATCTTACTGCCAAAGTTATTACGTTCTTTGCCCATTGTCTTTAATTTGCTTTTGTTTAGATAAAGCCCAACTGATGCAGGAATATCAGCAGGATGCATATAGGACAGACAAACTTCACGCTTATAAGATACCAGCGGAAGGCGCTCGAGCGTAAGGTTCCTCTATTTGAATACTCATCGCCAACAAGCTGCTTTGGCACGTAATACCCCACAAACAAGCATGTAAGGAAACCAGCCACAGGCAGGAAAATCTGTCCAGTAACAAAGTCGAAGAGGTCGAACAAAGACTTGCCAAACAGTTGCAAACCTTCGTAAGCGCCAAGCGACAATGAGCAGAAAGCACCTACGATACAGCATGCCACGGTAACGATAATGGCAGCGGTGCCGCGTTTAATCTTCAGTTCCTCGTGCAGGAATGCCGTGTTCACCTCATGCAGCGATATCAGCGATGTAAGCGCGGCCAGTGAGAGCAGTCCGTAAAACAGCAGAGCTATTATCGTGCCCACCAAAGGCATGGCAGCAAAAGCCTGATTAAAGACATTTGGCAATGTGATGAATATCAGAGAAGGACCGCTGTCAGGACTAATGCCAACAGAGAATGCGGCAGGGAATATCATCAAACCAGCCAGGATAGCCACTAAAC
>JAZLCN010000055.1:0-81834 GCA_045614255.1 Prevotella sp. | reverse complement strand
GACAATTTCCCTGAGATAACATCGCTGATGTATGTTGACAACCAAAAGTGCAATGACACAATTGGTGACCTTGACATTCTGACTTTCAAGGGTAATGACTACATATATGAGACGATGGAAGACCTGAAGTTTAAGGTTGGTCCAAAGAGTTTCTATCAGACAAACACAGAACAAGCATATCATCTGTATTCTGTAGCAAGAGAATTTGCAGGTCTTACTGGCAACGAACTCGTTTACGACCTATATACTGGTACAGGAACAATTGCCAACTTTGTGGCTCGACAGGCGAAGAAGGTGATTGGTATCGAATATGTCCCTGAGGCTATTGAGGATGCAAAGATTAACTCACAGGTGAATAACATCAGCAATACATTATTCTATGCTGGTGACATGAAAGACATACTGAACGATGATTTCATTGCTGAGCATGGACGACCAGATGTTATAATCACAGACCCGCCACGCGCAGGTATGCATCAGGATGTTATTCAAACGATACTTAGGGCTGCACCTAAGCGAATTGTTTATGTAAGTTGTAATCCTGCGACTCAGGCACGTGACTTAGCAGACCTCGACTGCCAATACAGAGTGATGGCAGTACAACCGGTGGACATGTTCCCTCATACTCCACATGTGGAGAATGTGGTGTTGTTGGAGAGGAGAGATTGAACGATGAGCGATGAACGATGAGCGATGAACGATGAGCGATGAACGATGAGAGATGAGGGATGAGGGTTTGCTTGTCAAGCATACGTCTACACTCCTTTACTCCTGGACTCCTACACTCCTGAATTGGATGAGGAACGTTGAACGATGAACGATGAACGTTGAACGATCAAGGAGATAGAGGAAGATAGAAGAAGATAAAAGACATTTGCTTGTCAAGCATACGTCTACACTCCAGAACTCCTACACTCCTGAATTAGATGAAAGAAGAAAGAATTTACTTTTAAATAATTAAGCACAAAGCATGAAGAAAATATTTACAGTTGCGCTAATGGCGCTTAGCATCGGTGCACAGGCACAAGAAAAAAACAACATCTTAACAGACACAAAAATTAGTGGTTATATCGTTAGTCAGTATCAGGCTAACTTGCAGGATGAAAAGGAGAACAACACTTTCAACCTGAGATATATACGTGTGTCACTGGGTGGACGTATCATGAACGATTTTGAGTACAAGATACAGGCACAGATGAACGGCAACACGTCAACCCTGGGAACAAGTCCAAGAATTGTTGACGCATTTGCAGAATGGCAAAAATACAGTTTCTTTAAAGTAAAAGTAGGTCAGTTCAAACGTTCATTCACATTTGAGAATCCTATCAATCCTATAGTTCAAGGTTTTATGGGTTATAGCCAACTGGTATCTAAGTTGTCGGGCATGAGCGACCGTACTGGCGAGCACTCTGCCAACGGACGTGACCTGGGAGTACAGATACAGGGTGATTTCCTGCCAAACGCCAACGGAAGAAATCTGCTTCACTATCAAGTGGGCGTATTTAATGGACAGGGCACAAACACCAAGGATGTGGACAACAGAAAGGACGTGATTGGTGGCGTATGGGTTATGCCAATCAAAGGAATGCGTGTTGGTGTGTTTGGATGGGCTGGCTCTCATGCGCGTAATGGTGTGTGGACCGACCAGCAAGGCAACCAGCGCAGTGGCATAAACAGTCTGAGTCAGTATCGCTATGCTTTCAGTGCTGATTACGTGAAGGGCGAGTGGCAGTTGCGTACTGAGTATGCACATAGCACAGGCTATGGTTTCAAGACAACATACCAGAAACAGGAGGACACCAAGGATGCCAGTGTAAACTGGGCTCAAGGCAATAAGGCTGACGCATTCTATGTATCTGCCATAGCACCTATCATCAAGGGCAAATTACGTGCAAAAGCTCGTTATGACTTATACCGCAAGTCGGCTTCTTGGGACACCAGCAAAACTAATTATGAGGTGGGTCTAAACTATAGCTTCAACAAGAATATTGAATTGCAAACAGAATATGTGCTTGTTGACGACAGAAGTCTTGAGAAGAACTATAGCATGATTGATGCTCAGCTGAGTTTTAAGTTCTGAGTTAGATTAAAGATTAAGGATTAAAGATTAAGGACTGCTTGCCAAGCATACGTCTACACTCCTTTACTCCTTCACTCCTGAATTGGATGAGAGATGAGGAATGAGAGATGAGTGATGAGACCAGATTCCAATGAAAAAAGCAATCTACATATTTATAATAATAGCAATGACGGCATGCAGCCAGAGGCAAAAGGCGAGCATGCTTGTTGAAGACTATCTGGAAGAGGTTCTGCCCTATCCAGATAGTTATGAAGCTATTGACATATATGTAGATAGTGCTTTTGCTCCATACGACGACCGTAAAGCATTTGAGATGCTTAATATTATTGGTGAGCTTGCAGAAGATCTTGAGAATACAGAAAAGGAGGCAAGACAGGCAAAGGCATCAATAGCAATGTGGAGCAGAGCGGGATCTGAATATGAACTGATGTTGCGCAAAGAAGCTGAAGAGAATCTCGTATTGTCAATCTACAAGATAGATAGTCTTAAGAAAGAGGGTAAAAAACATTATGAGAAGATTTCTCAGATACTGAGTAACGAACAGAAGTTCATTGGCTATAAGGTTAGGCATTATTTCAGTGCGAAAAACAAAGACGGAAAGTTGCAGAACGATAGTGGCCTGTTCCTGATAAACAAAGAATTTGATGAGGTAACGTACGTGATTCCGTTGAGCGAATACAACCAACTACAAGAAGCATTCGTATTATTAGAAACACAACTGAAGGAGTTAACGCCCAAGCTGTTTGTTGATTCTAATGATTCCGTCCAAGTATACCACGCAGAGTGAAATACAACCACTCCTGAACTCGGAACATCAGCCACGAAGACATAGGACGATAGCCAAACTTGGTTATCGTCTTTTTATTTAGCATACTACGGTCGATAGTGCTCCAGATACGGCATAACTCATTTAGTCCATAACGGCGCTCATCGCTGTTTAATTGAGCAGCATGACAATGATAGAACATATAAACATCTATGAGATTGAGCCAACGGTGATTCTCGTAAACGCAAAGTGCATCATAAGACACACCATGACTAAGCATCTGGTTTTTCATACTCTCATTAGCACGAAGATAATCAAAGCGGCGCACACTGACAGTATGCGTTGATGATAGTGGATTTTGACGATAGTGATACTCACCACTGCACTGACGAACATTTCGAGACACTAAATAATGTATGCGGGTGGTATTGTCGTCACTATAAAGGCGGCATGTCTCATCATAGGGAAATTGTCTGTGTATAGATGCGCGAACCATATAAAGACCATGTATCTGCCATGTTAAGCTCAGACGGAAAGCCTCATCACCTGAGAGAGCATTGAACTCGGGCATCTCGTAGCGCTCTGTACGATCACCCCACTCCAGCAGAACGTCAAACAATACACAGTCTGTATTCACATCAAAAGCAGAAACAGCATTCTCCAAGGCATCGGCTGAGAACCAGTCATCGGAGTCGAGCATACAGACAAAATCACCTGTGGAATGCTGCAAAGCGACATTACGGGCATGGGCCTGTCCTTGATTGCTGTCAAGATGATACACCTCTACCCTCTTATCAATAGCCGAATAGTGATGAAGAATAGACAAGGAGTCGTCGGTTGAACAGTCATCAACACAAATCACCTGTATGTCATCATGTGTCTGATGCAATAAGGAGTCGAGACACTGGCAAAGATATGCAGAAGCATTATAAACGGCAACAAGAACAGATACCTTAGCCATGACGGAAACGGGATTTTATCTTACTGGTAAGTGAAGACCATAGAGAGGCCTTCTTAGAAAGGATATAACATGACAGGGCGACATTTATAATGCATACAATGAAACCAAGAAGCCAGTATATCCAAGTAACAGGCATGAGTGTAATGGCATAGACTAATCCTCCTATTGGCAACATAACAAGCATATAGCACACAACCTGGCGTGACATTACAAAACCATAGCGAAGACGGGCATAGACAAATATAAGAATCATATCGAGGAGATATGAGACTGACAATGCCAATCCCGTTCCCCAAAGTCCCCAACGACTGTAACCATAGATAATCAGCAAGACAAGCAACACATCATATATTGCCTCAAGAATGAGATAAGCCACAGAGTCGCCTTTAGCAAGGGTGACATAGGCCACAGGAAGGGAGATCGCTTTTAGATACATCGAGAAAACAGCTACCTGCGCCATTCCTACAACCGGCATAAACTCACCAGAATTAAGCAACGGCATAAGTACTGGCAGAGCGATGATGAGTGATGCTAGCATTGGTGACACTATGAGCAATGACACTTCTATCTGGCGGTTGACTATCAAATTAACGGAATCACGATTATTATTTACAGCCGACAGGCGAGGGAAATAATCTGTTTCCATGGCTGAAAAGACCATGCTGGCATAGGTAACGGTGAGAACAAATCCTGCATTATATAGTCCGACAGTTTCCAAATCGGCAACCACATTAAGATATGAGCGGATTAGCATCTCTGCACCACTGCCCATGACACCAGCAAGGACAAATGCCACTCCAAGGCGTACCATTCCCATACCTTCGCCTAAGATTCCGCTTGTACCTTTTAATCTTAATGGATAGAACTTATAAGAATATCCTATTGTAAAAATCATACTTGCTGCTGCCATTAACACGATGACAGGAACAATGGCTGACTGGCCAAAGAAGAAGTATAAAGGTATTGAGATGGCCAAAGAGGCTATTACGGAATATATCTGTATGACTGCCAAAGAACGGAGACGGCGGGTGCCTTTGAGGATTGCTGTTTCTCCTCCTGTAATAGCTATAAGTCCAACAGCTGGAGCCAACAGTACATAGTGGAGAGTGTGATTACCCCATGAGAAGGTGTAATCACTGAGCAATGGACCAGCAACCATACATACCAGGATACCTAAAAGTGCTGTGATTATAGCCCACCCTCTAACCATATTTATAATATGCAGAAGACGCTTTTCATCACCTTTGTCAAATACTTCCGAGATATTTTTTACAGCACTGAACGATATGCCAAGATTGGTGGCCTGAGACACAAAATTGATGGATGAATTGAATAGTGACGCCAATCCCATGCCAGAAGGGCCTAATAGCAAAGCAATAAGCTTGTTGCGCACAAGGCCTATTACTATATTAAGACCTTGTACGCCACCAAATATTCCTGTATATTTCAATACATGACTATAGCTGTCTTTTGCTTCGCTATTATCCATTTATGATATAAACGAGAAATTAGATGAATTATTACAAATGAAAGAATGAATAATCACTATTCTAATACCAGTTCACAACCCTTTAATAAAGGCGATGAGAAACGCATACGAGCAAGTCCACCAACCTTAGACAACTTAACATAAGCAAGAAGTTTGCCACGGAACACGCGCTGACGATTGTCGCGGTGGTCGGACATGTCGCTGTTGTCGGAGTTCTCAAGTCCCAGCAAGCGGGCATCACCAAATATGCGGCAGGTAATCTCATTGTCAGCAAGTTTAACCAGTGTGCCATTCTCGTCAAGCACTTCTATGAGAACATGAGCAATGTCTTCACCTTTATCCTCAAGAGTTGCCTTTATCTGATATGGACGACCAGATGTCTTTATCTCATATGACGACTGTTTATTGCCATCGGCATCACATCCCTCACAAAGAAGAGTGCCTGCCTCATAGTTTATATCCCAATGGATTATGCCTACCTGTGGGTCGTTAGGCTTTAACTCACCAACAACCTTACCATTGAGCAGCAATCGGGCCTGTGGAGAATTGGTATAACATACCACACGCACCTTCTGACCATCTTCATAGTTCCAAAGGTCTGGCGCATCGGTTGACAGATGATTGCCGCGACGCATAGGATATGTTCCGATATATGTTACAGGAGTATCAGACCATAATGAGGCACGGAACCAACCACGTGGTTTTTTATAACTTCCAAAATCAAGCAAACCAGTATGAAGTCCGCGTGAAGGCCACCTGCCTGATTCACCAAGATAGTCGGTTCCTGTCCATACAAACTGACCAAAGATATGCTCTCTGTCTCTTACAGCCTTCCATGCAGCCATGCTTGAATGAGTCTCACTGCCATAAATTATTCTGCCAGGATAAGTCTTATGATCTTCGTCATACCTGTTCTCGGTATAATTATATCCTACAACATCGATAGCCTCTGGATACTCTGTTTGATTAGACATTACCACACCAGCAAGAGCACCTGTAACAGGACGTGAGGTGTCAACTGAGCGAACGCACTGAGACAATCTTTTAGCTATCTTTCCTATGCGCATAGCATCTGGGGCATCGGGCTTATAACCGCCAAACATTGGCTGGTTGATGGTTGTGCCGTCTAACACAGGATGTGAATATGGGTCGTTAGGATAATCAACCTCATTTCCAATGCTCCAAAGGAACACAGACGGATGGTTGCGGTCGCGCCTTACCATATCCGTAACATCACGCTCTATCCACTCCTCGAAGAAATCGAAGGTGCCATCAAAAGCGGGTTTTCCAACATTCCATCCTTCTACCCATTTACGCTTAGGAAACTCCCACTCGTCGCTTGCCTCGTCCATGACGAGCATGCCTAACTCATCACAGAGGTCGTACACTACAGGAGCCTGAGGATTATGACTCATACGAATGGCATTAGCACCCATCTCCTTAAGGTTGATGATTCGTCTGCGCCATACATCCTTGGGGACAACAGATCCTAAGACACCTGCATCGTGATGAAGACATACACCTTTAACCTTCATGGACTGACCATTTAACGAGAATCCCTTATTGGCATCAAAACTAAGGGTTCTCAGTCCTACTCGGGTTGTGGTCTTGTCTAAGCACTTGCCATTCTGAATAATCTGGCACTCCAATTTATAAAGATACGGATCGTTCAACTGCCAACGCTTTGGGTTTCTTACCTTAAGGCGCATATTCAGTTTGTCTTTACCTGCAGATTTATTAGTGATAGTTGCATTAGCCTGAGATACCACCTTGCCATCTGCATCGTAAAGTGTTGACTTTACAACCAGATTAGATGACTGGTTTTCGTATTTTTCTACCTCTACGTCTAAGTCAATCTGGGCGGAAGATTTAGTTATAGATGTGGCTTTCCATCCTAAGCCCCACTGTGCAAAATGAACATATCCGGCTCTAACCATCCAAACATCACGGTAGATACCAGAACCGGTGTACCAGCGTGAATCAGCAATGCGACTATGGTCAACCCTAACAGCCAGAACATTATTCTTTTCTTTAAGATATGGGGTCATATCATACATAAATGATATGTATCCATTAGGACGCTTGCCAAGAAGATGACCATTGAGATACACTTCGCTACGGTTGTATACGCCCTCAAAATATATGTATGCTCGTTCTGAGAGATCTGCAATATCGAAATGCTTGCGATACCATGCCACACCAGCTGGCAGATAACCTGTGCAACTGGCAAGTGTTGGTGACGCCAGTCCTTCTATAGACCAGTCGTGAGGCAGTTCCAACCTGCGCCATTTACTGTCATCGTAGTTGGGAGATGACATTTCAGCAGCATCATCCTTATTAAATAACCAAGAGTCGTTAAACAAACTCGTTTCGCCAAACGATACCTGGGAATAGGATTTTGTGATTCCCAGAAATGCTAATACCAATAATAGAAATACTCTCATAAGCTTTTGTTGTTATATAGATTTAAATGATTTTATACTTGGCAAACTTAAGCAACAGCTGCTTGGTTCCGACATTACGGAACTCTACCGTGGCTTTTTGATTCTCGCCAGAACCTTCAACCTTAAGAACCTTACCAATTCCAAAACGCTGATGCTCAATGGTCATACCAGAGGTGAGCGTGCCATTGGAAGGAACAGATGTACTTGGATAGGACGATGATACTGATGACACTTTACGCAACTGACGCTTAAAACTATCTGAGAATGGGTCGACAGGAGGCTGGGATGGTGTTGCACCAACAAGGCGAGGCCGTGGGTCGGCCTTAAACTGTGTAGCCACAGGACGAGGATTCTGCATCCATGAGCCAGAATGAGAAGAGAATCTTGACTCACCTCCTCCAGATGATTCAACAGAGATAAAGCGTTTGTCTATGTCCTTAATAAATCTTGAAGGTGTATCAAACTCAACCCTGCCGTAGCGGAAACGGTTCTGAGCAGTGGTCATGATACAATGTTTCTCAGCCCTTGTTATGGCAACATAGAGCAAACGGCGCTCCTCCTCTAACTCACGCATGCTATTACAACTCATAGGAGAAGGGAAGATATTTTCTTCCAGACCAACAATGAAGACAGTAGGAAACTCAAGTCCTTTAGCACTATGAACGGTCATAAGCGACACTTTAGTCTCACTATCCTTGTCACCATCGTCAAGGTCGGTAAGCAAGGCAACCTCCTGAAGATAATCAGACATACTGATGTGCTCATCAAGACCTTCTTCCTTACGGGTTTCCACAAAGTCCTGAATTCCACCAAGAAACTCCTCAAGATTCTGCTGGCGTGAGAGGTCTTCAGGTTCTCTGCCACTATATATATCCTTGCTAATACCACTTTCTGTTACGATTGCATGTCCAAGTGTATAAGCGTCATCAGTAGAAAGACGCTCAATCCATGAACCAACCAACTGGCGGAAAGCATCAAGTTTGGCTAATGTTCCTTTGTTTAAATCAACATTATATTCTGATGGCTGGGATAATACCGACCATAGGCTTACATTATTTGATGTAGCGGCATTAATAATTTTATTGAGTGTGGTATCTCCTATTCCTCTTGTAGGATAATTGATAATCCTCTTTAATGCCTCTTCATCATCAGGATTAGCCACAACCCTGAAATATGCCAATGTATCTTTAATTTCCTTGCGCTGATAGAAACTCAATCCTCCAAAAATACGATATGGAATGCCTTCTTTAAGCATGTATTCCTCAAAGCTACGGCTCTGGGAGTTTGTTCGGTACAGGATGGCGAAATCGCTCCAATCGCAATTCTCAATACGTCTTATTCGTTTTATCTCATTGCAAACAATGACAGCCTCTTCCTTATCACTATATGCATGTTTGAGAACGAGTTTTTCGCCTGAGTCGTTCTCACTGAAGACCTCCTTTGGTATCTGATGCTGATTATGACTTATGAGGCTGTTGGCTGCTTTAACAATTAATTGGGTTGACCTATAATTCTGCTCTAATTTAAACATTTTAGCATCACTATAGAACTTATTGAAATTCAATATATTATCAATATTAGCACCTCTAAAGCCATAGATACTTTGAGCATCATCACCTACTACACAAACATTATGATGTTCCTTGGTTAGTTGCAACACAATGGTCTGTTGTGCATAGTTGGTGTCTTGATACTCATCAACAAGAACATATTTAAATCTGTCGGCATATTTTAATCTTACGTCCTCATGGTTGGCAAAGAGCAAGTAAGTATTTAACAATAAGTCATCGAAATCCATGGCATTTGCCTGACGGCACCTGTCTGCATATCTAATATAGATATTTGACAGTTCTGGCATTTTTCTCATTGCATCAGCCTGAACAAGTCTTATATCAGAAGCATACTGACGTGATGTGATAAGACGGTTTTTGGCCATGCTGATAGTATCACCTATTGTTGACGCTTTATATACTTTATCATCAAGTGCCATCTCCTTTACTATGCTCTTGATTAAAGAGCGAGAATCAGACTGGTCGTATATGGTGAAATTAGAGTTATATCCTAACTTCTCTGCCTCAGCACGAAGAATACGTGAGAAAACAGAATGAAACGTACCCATGTTTAGATAACGCACATCTGTTAAGCCTGCTATTCTTGAAACACGCTCTTTCATCTCTGCAGCTGCCTTGTTGGTAAATGTAAGCGCAAGTATATTCCAAGGCTTCATCTTATGATAATCAAGCAGATAGGCTATCTTGAAAGTAAGTACACGTGTCTTACCTGAACCAGCACCAGCAATCACTAATTGCGGACCATCGCAATACTCGACTGCAGCACGTTGGTTTTCATTAAGATTGTCCAATATATTCATGTCGCAAAATTACAAAATAAAAATGAAAAGATATTCTATTAGCCCAATAAATAATTTTTATATAAATTAGAGTGGAAATAGTGATTACAATTATTAAAGATGTGCGTCATAATTATATTAAAAAAATAATTAGGATGAAAAAACTTACAATTATAATATCTCTTATAAGCGCTTTGTGTGCAAATGCAGGTGACATATTCGTATCACAAAATGGTTGCGATACTAACAATGGCACAAAGGACAAGCCTTTAAAATCTATCCATGCAGCTCTGCAAATGGCAAGGGAATGGAGAAGACTAAACATTAGCGACAAGACTGCTGGAGGTATTACGATAAACATAGACAATGGCACATATTATATGGACAGGCAACTGTTTATACGTCCCGAGGACAGTGGAACAAAAGATTCACCAACTATAATCATTGGCAACGATGGGGCAACCATCAGCGGCGGTACCATGGTTGAGGGTTGGGTGAAGAAAGGCAAGCTATGGGTGGCTGATGCTCCGACACATACAATACGTCAGCTTTGGGTTAATGGCACGTGGGCTACTAAGGCAACTCAATTTGGGAAAGACAAGATGGAACGTATGGTTGATTTCGACAAAGAACAGAAAACAATCACAATACCTACCCCAAAGAACATAAAAGAACTTAAAAACAGCAAGAACCTTGAGATGATGGTTCACCAACGCTGGGCCACAGCTATTCTCAGGGTAAAGGACATGAAGGTATCGGGCAGCAATACTATCATAACCTTTAAGGAACCAGAAAGTCATATTGAGTTCAGTCATCCATGGCCACAACCTGTTATTGGCGGTGAGATGGGAAATTCTTCATATTGTCTGCAAAATTCTTTAACATTGCTTGATGAACCAGGTGAATGGTATCATGACTCAGATAATGGCAAGATATACTACTATCCAAAGGAAAATGAGAAGATTGGGGAAACAATGATTTACATTCCTACAAAAGAAAGGCTTGTTACCATTGAAGGCGCTAAGCATGACAAAGTGAGACATATAGAGTTTAGAAACATCACATTCATGTATTCCTCATGGAATCGTCCTGCAGAGCAAGGACATGTAACACTACAAGCGGGATTCCCAATCACAGATGCATACAAACTTCAAATACCAGGATTGCCTTGGGCAAAGAACCTTGAAAACCAAGCATGGGTTGAGCGTCCACAAGCTGCCGTAAGAGCAACACACGCTGATAATATAACATTCAACAAATGCACATTCAGCAATCTGGCATGTACAGCACTTGATTATGCCGAGGGTGTTAACACATCTAAGATAGATAATTGCACATTCAATAATATTGGCGGAACAGCTATCATGGCTGGTTCATTTGGTGAAGGGGCGATTGAGGCACATAGACCATACGTTGACAAAGACGATCTACTGCTTATGTGTCATGACATAACCATCATAGGCAACAAGGTTAAGAATGCCACAGTAGAAGATTGGGGTGCTATGGCCATTGGATGTGGTTATGTAAGGGACACAAGAATAGAGAATAATCATGTTGACGGTTGTAACTGGAGTGGCATATGCATAGGATGGGGATGGACTCCGCTCGATTGTGGTATGCGCAATAATCATATCGTAGGAAATACCGTAATAAACTTTGCACAACAGATGCATGACTCTGGTGCAATATACACGATGTCGGCACAGCCAGGCTCAACAATTGAGAATAACTATATTGACAAGATGGGTAATGCGCCATACGCAACAAACGAACGTGCATTCTATATTTACCTTGATGCTGAGACAGATGGGTATACAATAAGAAACAACTATTGCCCAGAAAAGAAATTCGGAGATAATAATCCAGGCCCCAATATCGTTTGGGGGGAAAATGGGAAGAGGGAAGACTCTCCTAAATCCTCCCCGAAGGGAAGGACTTTAGTAAGATGAGGGATGAGAGATGAGGGAAGAGGGTTTAGTGACCCTAGAATCTCTAGAATCTCTAGAATCTCTAGAACCTCTAGAAACCCTAGAAACCCTAGAGACCCAGAAAACCTTAAAACAAAATAAAACCAAGTATAATAACTAAAAAACAACATATTATGAAACAAACGAATTATCACTTGTTCGACTTTATGGACTTTGACACAAGCCTCTCACTTAACGAGGCTTTGTATAAAGCATTGAAACCAAGTGCAATCATAGAGAACGAGGGCGACATTGAAATAACCATTCCATTCCAAAAGCAACTGAAGCAGGAAGATATGGCTGCCGATATGAGTGCGCCACTTGTTTATCAGAAACTGACTATTAGAGCATACGGCGATAAAATTATGCGCATGTTCATCACAATGGTTGACGATATGATTAGCGACACTTCTGAAATGTTATGTATGCATGAGAATCTAAAGCGCTCACCATTACATGTTTATGAGGATGATGGAATGTATATCATAACAGACGAGGAGGCTAAGACAAGAGGTATAATAGACCTAAAAGAACCAGTAATTGACCACTGGAGCGATTTGCAGCCCGCACCACAGTCGGCACCTTTCATAACACTCTTCCCCGATGGCGACGAGAGCAAACCTATTAGTCTAAGCGATGACCATTTCTCTCCGCCACGCTACGATGCACTGCCTATAGGCTATTGCACCATGGATGATAAGGAAGAGCGTGCCACAATATCTTTCAAGTGCTCACACGATGAATGCTTTGCCGGTACAGGAGAACGTTTCTACAAGATGGACCTCAGCGGACAGACATTCCAACTGAAGAATCAAGACGGACAGGGTGTCAACAACCGCCGCTGCTACAAGAATATTCCTTTCTATCTAAGCAGCAGGATGTATGGCTGTTTCTACCACACAAGCGATTATTGCAAACTGTCGCTTGCTGACCATTCCACACGTTCTGTACAATTTATGTGCGACCGTGCCACTATCGATTGTTTCCTTATTGGTGGCTACACACCAGAAGAGATACTTCGTGGCTATAGAATGCTTACTGGTTTTCCTGAAATGCCACCAACCTGGAGTTTTGGAATATGGATGAGTCGTATGACATATTTTTCAGCAGATGAAGTAGAGGAAATATGTGACCGCATGCGTCGTGAGCACTATCCTTGTGATGTGATACACCTTGACACTGGCTGGTTCCGCACAGACTGGTTGTGTGAATGGAAGTTCAACCCAGAACGTTTCCCTGAACCAGAGAAATTTGTAAAAAAACTCCGTGATAATGGTTACAAAGTTTCATTATGGCAGCTACCATATATAGCAGCAGGAGCAGAACAGATTAGCGAGGCAAAGGAAAACAAATACATAAGCATGCCTACAAAAGAAGAGGACAGTTCTACAGGAGGAGCATCTAACTTCTCTACTCTTGACTATGCTGGAACAATTGACTTTACTTATGACAAAGCAACTGAATGGTATAAGTATTCTCTACTTAAGCCACTGCTTGACATGGGAGTTGTTTGCATAAAGACTGACTTTGGTGAAAACATCCACATGGACCATACATATCATGGCATGACTCCTGAACGTCTTAATAACATCTATGCCCTACTCTATCAGAAAGCCGCTTACGAGGTGACAAAGGAAACAACTGGTGATGGCATAGTTTGGGCACGCTCTGCATGGGCTGGTTGTCAGCGTTACCCATTGCATTGGGGCGGTGACTCAGAATCGTCTTGGGCAGGTATGGCAGGTTCTTTGAAGGGCGGACTACACTTTGGTCTGTCAGGCTTTGCTTTCTGGAGCCATGATGTACCCGGATTCCATTCCACACCAAACTTCATGAACTCACCATTAGACCAAAGCGTATATGTAAGATGGACACAGTTTGGAGTGTTCTCATCTCATATGAGATATCATGGAAGCTTTAAACGTGAGCCATGGCATTATCCAGACATAGCCAAGATTGTAAAGAAATGGTGGAAACTTCGCTATTATCTCTTACCTTATATCATAGAACAAGGAAAGAAAGCTTGCAAGAGTGGATTGCCAATGTTGCAGGCGCTTATCTTCCGTCATCCACATGACCGCCAGTGCTGGCATATTGACGATGAATACTATTTCGGCAGCGAGTTCCTTGTGGCTCCAATAATGAATAGCGAAGGCAAGCGAGATATCTATCTACCTGATGGTTTGTGGGTTGACTTCTTTACAGGAGAACGCCTTGAGGGTGGCCGTTGGCATTATGACGTTGAATGTCCTCTTGACCGAATGCCTGTCTTTGTACGTCCAGGCGCAGAGATTCCTCTTTATCCAGAGGAGGTTGACAGCACCGATGATATGGATTTTGAAAAGACAGTATATCTGCATATCTCAAGAGATTATAAAGGAATTAGGTTTTAGATATAAGGAGGTAGAGGGAGGTAGAAGGAGATAGAAGAAGATAGAGGACATTAGCAAAATGTATTGGCCTTTAACTTCTCAGTGAGCAAAGCGAACGATAACTTCATTTAACTCCCTATAACTCCTTAAATTAAGAATTAAGAATTAAGCATTAAGCATTAAGCATTAAAAATATGGACACCAACTACATGGGTTCCCTTGACTGGGGCATATTAATAACCTATTTTGTATTGTTGCTCATAATTGGTATTTGGGCAAGCAGACAATCAAAACAAGGCAGCAGCAGTTTTGTTGCTGGCAAATCTCTCAGATGGTATCATATTGGTTTCTCCATGTGGGGTACTAATGTAGGGCCTTCTATGCTGATAGCTTCTGCCAGCGCCGGTTTTGCTACAGGCGTTGTCTCTGGCAACTTTGCATGGTATGCCTTTATCTTCATCACGTTGTTGGCATTTGTCTTTGCTCCTCGTTATCTTGGAGAGAACGTAATGACATTGCCTGAGTTTATGGGCAAGAGGTTCGGACAGTCAACACGCAACATGCTTGCATGGTATACTATTGTCACTATCCTCATATCATGGCTTGCACTGACACTCTTTGCTGGAGGCATTCTCATACAGCAGATTTTCAATATTCCGATGTGGCTATCGGCACTGATACTCTTGCTGATATCTGCATTCTTCACTATTATGGGAGGTCTTAAGGCTGTGGCATACACAAACGTATATCAGATGCTGCTGCTCATCTTTGTCTCTGCAGCACTTACCATAGTGGGAATATATACATTGGGCAATTCTTCATTCATAGGTGGTATTAAGACATTGGCCGATCCTGATGTAGTACCCGAGAACTATTGGCATCTATTTTTGCCTAATGACCATAAGGAGTTTCCATGGTTGCCTATCCTTCTTGGATATCCAATCAGCGGATTATGGTTCTGGTGTACCGACCAATCCATGGTACAGCCTGTACTCGCAGCCAAGAGCCTTAAGGAAGGTCAGCGCGGAGCCAACTTTACCGGATGGCTTAAGATATTGGATGTTGCTCTTTATATCATCCCTGGTATTGTATGCTATGCACTATGGCAGACAGGCGTCTTTGTGTATGAGGCAGGTGCAAATACCCTTACTATGGCAACGGCAGAGACAACACAAACGGCTGTTGCGATGAGCAATGTTGACGGTAGCACATTCAAACATCTTGCTGACAACTCATACTTAACTATGGTCTACAACCTCTTCCCTATGGGTATGATTGGTCTTGTGATGGCTGTACTTACAGCAGCTTTGGTCAGCACCATTGGTTCTGCACTTAATGCTCTTAGCACAGTCTTTTCTATGGACATATATGTTAAGCGCATAAAGCCACAGGCAACACAGAAAGACATCTCGCGTACAGGTGCTATGGTAACTGTTTTTGGTTCTGTCATCGCCATTTTGATGACCATCGCCATTGATAGTCTAAGAGGCACATTAGACCTGTTCAACATATTCCAGTCGGTATTGGGATTCATCGCACCACCAATGGCTGCAGTCTTTGTTATGGGCGTGTTCTGGAAGCATTGTACCACTTTAGCTGCCAATACAACACTAACCCTAGGAACATTGTTCAGCATTGGCACAGGTATTCTTTATCTGTGGTTCTGGCCATTTGAGAATTTCAAGCCACATTTCATGTTGCTATCGTTCTACATCTTTGTGATTCTTGTAATCTTCATGGTAATCATCAGTCTCTTTGGAAAACAAGATGACAGACAGGTAGAGATTAAGGCTATCAGAGAGAAACTCTCTTTCGATGCCATTGCAATTTGGGTGGCCCTCTTCGCAGTAATGATTGGTTTGTATGTGTTCTTTAATTAAATGAAGAATGAAGACTGCGAAGCTGATGAGCGAAAGCGAATAATGAAGAGTGAATAATGAAGAATGCGAAGCTGATTAGCGATGAAAGATGATGGTGCACTATAAGCTAATGTCCTTTAACTCCTCAGTGAGCATAGCGAACGATAACTCCCTTTAACTACATAAAAAATTAAGAATTAAGCATTAAATATATGATTAGAAAAACATTAACAACAATGTTCATGGCTGCAAGCGTAACAGCCGTGATGGCTCAGAGCAACGGCCTTGTTGACATGCAGCAGAGCAATTACGCGAAAATGAGCAACATGCCTCTTGGCGCCACAAGTTGGACTGGTGGTTTTTGGGGCGAGCGCTTCCAAAAGTTCAGCGAAGTATCAATCTGGAGCATGTGGGACACATGGAAAAATCCTGATATTTCTCATGGTTTCCGCAATTTTGAGATTGCCGCAGGCGAGATTAAAGGTACGCACTGGGGACCTCCTTTCCACGATGGTGACATGTACAAATGGCTTGAGGGTTGTGCTGCTGTCTATGCCATAACCAAAAACCCTAAGCTCGATGCTTTGATGGACCAGTTTATTGAAAGGGTTGTAAAATCGCAACGCGCCGATGGTTACATACATACACCTGTAATTATTGACGAGCTCAACAAGGGTATTGACACTCATAGCAACACCAACAATACTGTTATTGGAACAGCCGTAGGTGGCAAGGATGAGAAAGGCGCTTTTGCAAACAGACTTAACTTCGAGACTTATAACCTTGGACATCTTATGATGGCAGGCATCACTCACAAGCGTGCCACAGGAAAGACCACGCTTTTCGATGCAGCAGTTAAGGCAACAGACTTCCTTTGTCATTTCTATGAGACAGCTTCTGCCGAACTGGCACGCAACGCAATATGCCCCTCACACTACATGGGTGTTGTGGAGATGTATCGTGCTACAGGCAACAAGCGTTATCTCGAACTATCTAAGAACCTTATAAACATCCGCGGACTTGTAGAGAATGGTACTGACGATAATCAAGACCGTATTCCTTTCCGCGAGCAGTACAACGCCATGGGACATGCCGTTCGCGCCAACTACCTCTATGCAGGTGTAGCAGACGTTTTTGCAGAGACTGGCGAACAACAACTCATGGACAACCTTACAAGCATTTGGAAGGATATTGTAACACGCAAGATGTATATCACAGGTGCTTGTGGTTCACTTTATGACGGAACCTCTCCTGATGGAACAAACTATACTCCAGACAGCATACAGAAGGTACACCAATCATATGGACGTGCCTACCAGCTGCCACAGAGCACAGCGCACAATGAGACATGTGCCAATATCGGAAACATGCTCTTCAACTGGCGCATGCTTCAGACAACAGGACAGGCAAAGTATGCAGATATAGTTGAGATGGCACTATATAATAGTGTGCTTAGCGGCATCAGTCTTGATGGTGAGAAATATTTCTACACCAATCCTCTGCGCATGAGCAAGGATTTCCCTTATACCCTGCGCTGGCCAAAGACACGCGAGAAATATATCAGCTGTTTCTGCTGTCCGCCAAACACCTTACGTACAGTATGTGAGGCACAAAACTATGCATATTCTATTGGAGGCGACACTTTGTGGGTGAACCTTTACGGTCATAACCACCTGCATACAAATGATATTGACATTGAGCAGACAACTGAATATCCATACGATGGCAAAATTACGCTTAAGATAAACAAAGCTAAGGGAATAAGCAACATCATGGTTCGTGTACCAGAATGGGCATCAGATGGTTTCACTGCCTCTCTCAATGGTCAGTTGGTTTGTGGCGACGGCAAGCCTAACACATACGCCGCAATAAAGAAACAGGAGCCAACCAACAAGAAACAGAAGTCGCTTGACAAGAAGCTTGGCTTCAACGGTGAGATAGAAGTAAACATCAATATGCGCCCACATCTCGTAGAGGCAAATCCGCTGGTTGAGGAGGCAAGAAATCAAGTGGCAGTTAAGTATGGACCTATTGTATACTGTCTTGAGAGTATCGACATTGAGGGTGGTAAGAACATCGACGATGTTGTAATCCCAACAGACATCAAGTTTACTACAACAGATATCACCATTGATGGTCATCGCATGAAGATGCTTCAAGGCACAGCCATGCTCTGCGAACAGGCTTCATGGAAAGACACTCTCTATCGCCAAGTTCAAAGTAAGAATGAAAAAGTAAATATTTCGCTCATTCCTTACTACGCATGGGGCAACCGCAACAAGTGTGACATGACTGTATGGATGCCATTAGGAAGATAAATCACTCACCAAAGTATTTGAGGTTGTAAGGTTATGAGGTTTTAAGGTAATATCCTCTATCTTCCTCTAACTCCCTCTAACTTCATTTATCTCCTTTAAAATTATGAAAACATTAAGAATTAAGCATTACGCATTAAACATTATAACCTGTCTGATCTGCGTTTCAGCACAGGCACAAACAATGCTCAACATAACTGCCGATAGCAGTCTTACACATGTGATGCGCCATGCTCGTGAAATGCGACGCACAGGTCAGGTACATCCCGACAGCACCATTACCATCAACATGAAGGCTGGCACATACCGACTCTATGAACCACTATTCGTTCGCTATGAGGACAACAAGATACTGCTCAAGGGAGAACCTGGTACTGTTGTCAGCGGAGGTATAGAGATTAATGGTTGGAAGCGCAAGGGAAAGCTTTGGGTTACTGATGTGCCAGATTTCAACGGACGACCTATTGACTTCCGTCAGTTATGGGTTAATGGCAGCAAGGCAGTACGTGCACGTGATGTTGAAGACTTTGAGATGATGCACCGTGTAATGTCACTCGACAAACCAGGGCAACGTATGTGGGTACCAGTAAAGGCTGTTGAGAAGATACTAAAGGCACCTTATGCAGAACTTGTAATTCACGAGATGTGGTGCGTGGCTAATCTTAGGATTAAGAAGATTGAGGTAGAAGGAGACTCTGCTGCCATCAGTTTCCACAATCCTGAAAGCCGCATACAGTTTGAGCACCCATGGCCATGCCCTATGATAACAACGGATGGCCATAACTCAGCCTTCTATCTCACCAACGCCATCGAACTGCTCGACCAACCTGGTGAGTGGTATCATGATATCAGGACACACAAGTTGTACTACTATCCGCGACAGGGTGAACAAATAGAAACCATAAAGGCAGAAGTGCCCGTACTTGAAACACTACTGCGCATTGAGGGCACACAAGGCAGAGAGGTTGCAGACGTCACTTTCCAGGACATCACCTTTAGCCACACTGGTTGGATGCGACCATCAACACATGGACACGTGCCTCTGCAGGCGGGAATGTATCTCACAGATGCATATAAGCTACGCCCACAAATCACTCGTGTGGACAATCACAAACTTGACAATCAGGGATGGATTGAGCGTGCCGATGCTGCCATAGAGCTGACACATACACGCAACATAAACTTCAAAGGTTGTACCTTCAAGCATATGGGTGGTAGTGGCATAGACTACAAAGAAGGTTGTACAAACGGAGTTGTAGATAATTGTATCTTCAACGATATTGCCATGAACGGCTATGTGGGTGGTGCATTCTCGCTGCCTGCTTATGAAACACACATGCACTTTGCACCAGAAAACTATCCATGGTGTACAGGACAAATAGTAACCAACTCACTCTTCACAGATATTGGCAACGAAGACTGGGGCTGTCTTGCTATCGTAGTTGGCTTTGCCAATCATGTGCAGATAACACATAATGAGATAAGTGAGGTGCCCTACTCTGCCATCAGCATTGGTTGGGGATGGAACCGCTGGCTAACAGAGTGCGGCAACAATCTTGTGCATGCCAACCGCATACACCACTATGCCAAGCACATGTACGATGTGGCAGGCATCTATACTTTGGGCGAACAGTACGGAACGGTAATTTCAGAGAACGTAGTAAGTGACATCTATAGCCCTGGCTATGCACACGACCCACACCACTGGTTCTATCTCTACACCGATGAAGGCAGTCGTGGCATCACCGTAAAAGACAACTGGTGTCCTGAGGAAAAGTTCCTAAAGAACGCTTGTGGTCCTGATAATGTGTGGATGAATAATGGTCCTATGGTGAGCAAGGAAATCAAGCAAAGGGCTGGCCGAAAGAAGTAAAGGAGTTCATTGTTGATCTGAATATCAAAACTCTTGACAACAATTACTCATTACATTATTAGACAAAAGGGACAGAGTTTGCTCTGTCCCTTATTTTATTCTTTATGGTGTTTGTAAAAACAACAAAATACATAAGATATTGACAGAAAGAAATATGCCTTTTATTATTAAATATGGTATTTACTAGTTCAAACATTATCCATAACAGAAGATGCACTTAGAACAATAATATCGAGAATAAAGGTAAAACCTGACCACAATATTGATTCATAAATTTTGAATATAAAGAATTATAAGAAATAATTCATCAATAACAGTAATTTTTAGTAATTTTGCAAAGTTTTAGGTTTTAGAATTAACAAATAAATTATATAACAATGGAATTAGCAAGCAAGTATGAGCCACAAGCAGTGGAATCGAAATGGTATGAATACTGGCTGGACAATAAATTATTCAGCAGTAAGCCTGATGGCAGAGAACCTTACACAATCGTTATTCCGCCACCAAATGTTACTGGTGTGCTGCACATGGGACACATGCTTAACAACACTATTCAAGATATTTTAGTGCGCCGCGCACGAATGGAGGGGAAAAACGCATGCTGGGTGCCAGGCACAGACCACGCATCTATTGCCACAGAGGCAAAGGTTGTAAATAAATTGGCAAAGGAAGGCATCAAGAAAAGTGACCTCACCCGTGATGAGTTCCTTAAGCATGCATGGGAATGGACACATGAGCATGGCGGCATTATCCTTAAACAGTTGCGTCGCTTAGGCGCAAGCTGTGATTGGGACCGCACCGCATTCACTATGGATGAAAAACGTTCAGAAAGCGTATTGAAAGTGTTTGTTGACCTTTATGACAAAGGTCTCATATATCGTGGTCTTCGTATGGTTAACTGGGACCCAAAAGCCCAGACTGCTCTATCTAACGAAGAAGTAATCTATCGTGACGAGAAATCTAAACTATATCACTTGAAGTATTACGTAGCTGATGCAGACAATGTAGATGTATCTGCAGAAGGCAATGTAGTACACAAAGACGAGAAGGGTTATTATGCAGTAGTAGCAACTACACGTCCTGAAACAATCATGGGTGATACCGCAATGTGTATCAATCCAAAGGATCCGAAGAACCAGTGGCTGAAAGGTCACAAGGTAATCGTTCCGCTTGTAGGCAGAGAGATTCCGGTTATTGAAGACCGTTATGTAGACATTGAGTTCGGAACTGGTTGTCTTAAAGTGACACCTGCTCATGATACTAACGACTACATGCTTGGTAAGAAGCATAATCTTGAGACCATCGATATTTTCAATCCTGACGGTACAATAAGTGAGGCAGGCGGTTTGTATATTGGCATGGATCGCATGGATGTAAGAAAGAAGATATCAAGCGACCTTGCCGAAGCTGGACTTTTAGAGAAAGTAGAGGATTACGACAACAAGGTTGGTTATTCTGAGCGTAATTCTGACACAGCAGTAGAACCACGTCTATGTATGCAGTGGTTCTTAAGTATGCAGCATTTTGCAGACATAGCTCTTCCACCTGTAATGAATGACGAACTGAAGTTCTATCCTTCAAAGTATAAGACAACATACAAGAACTGGCTTGAGAATATTCAGGACTGGTGTATCAGTCGTCAGTTGTGGTGGGGTCATAGAATCCCTGCTTACTTCTTGCCAACAGCAGAAGGCCAAGAAGAGAAGTTTGTTGTTGCCCTCAACGCAGACGATGCTTTGGAGAAGGCACACAAGATAGAAGGATTTGAGAACATTACGAAAGAAGATTTGCGCCAGGACGAGGATGCACTTGACACATGGTTCTCATCATGGTTGTGGCCTGTATCACTCTTTGACGGAATCAACAACCCTAACAATGAAGAGATAAACTACTACTACCCTACTGCCGACCTTGTAACTGGTCCTGATATCATATTCTTCTGGGTAGCAAGAATGATTATGGCCGGTTATGAATATAAAGGTGACATGCCATTCAAGAATGTTTATTTCACAGGTATTGTTCGTGATAAGCTGGGAAGAAAGATGTCAAAGTCACTCGGCAACTCACCCGACCCAATTGAACTGATTGAGAAGTTCGGTGCCGATGGCGTGCGCATGGGTATGATGCTTTCTGCTCCTGCAGGAAATGACATTCTTTTCGATGAGAGCCTTTGCGAGCAAGGCCGTAACTTCAACAATAAGATTTGGAATGCTTTCCGATTGGTTAAGGGATGGGAAGTGGCCGATATTGAGCAACCAGCAGAATGCAAAATTGCCACAGAATGGTTTGAAGCAAAACTCAAGCAGACAAATGCCGAGCTTAATGACTTGTTCAAAAAATATCGTATCAGCGAAGCTCTGATGGCAGTTTACCGCCTGTTCTGGGATGAGTTCTCAAGCTGGTATCTGGAAATGGTTAAACCAGCATACATCGATGGTAAGGGTCAGCCTATTGATCGTACCACATACGATGCTACACTACGTTTCTTTGAGAACCTCTTGAAGATGCTACATCCATTCATGCCATTCATCACCGAGGAATTATGGCAGCACATCTACGACCGCAACGAAGGTGAAAGTATCATGCGTGACAAGTTGGATATATCAGAACCAACAGAGACTGACAATCAGTTGGCTGCGGACATCGAAAATGTGAAACAGATTGTAAGTGGCGTACGTATGGTGCGCAACCAAAAGAACATTGCACCAAAGGAAAAACTCGATCTACAAGCTGTTGGCACAAACAACTTTGAGGCATACAATAGCGTGATTACAAAGATGGCCAATTTAAGTGCTATCAATGTGGTGGCAGAAAAAGACTCTACCGCATCAGCCTTTATGATTGGCACCGATGAGTTTGCTATTCCACTTGGCGACATGATTGACGTAGAGGCAGAAATAGCTAAGATGGAAGCTCAGTTGAAGCACTTGGAAGGTTTCCTTAATGGCATCAAGAAGAAACTGAGCAACGAGAAGTTTGTGGCTAATGCCCCTGAGGCTGTTGTTGCACTGGAACGTAAAAAGCAAAGCGACTCTGAGGAGAAGATTGCTGCACTGCAGGAATCAATTGCTGCGCTAAGAAATAAATAACAGTAAGCAATATAATACAAAAGAGGATGCAAAATTGCATCCTCTTTTGTATTATATCATCTGAAGAAAGTTTTTTATCCAATTCGGTTATTAGATTTGGATAAAGTTATCACTTCTTATCTTTAAAGCGCCATTCAAGCTTTGGTATTTTAATACGTGTACCTGGCTGAAGAGCATCGCCTGGTGACATTCCATTAAACACCTCTATATAACATGCCATACCTGGACCTAACGTTCTCTTGCAAAGACGACGCATGGTCTCGCCATTGCGCACTACAAGGGTTGTATCTAAGCCAACTATGCGATAGGCACCAGTACGAACACGTTCATCAAGCTGGTCATAGTAATCAGAATTAAATGGTTCTGATGTATCGGTATTTAGCATATGACTATCTGCGACACTATCAATATTAAATGTGTCTGCAACAACATTAACAGTATCCTCTTTTATAGGCAAAATTAAAGTGGTATTGGTACTTGCAATTGTATCAATTGTATCACCTGATACGTAATTTTGTGGGGATTGAGAAAGTCCATACCTATAACCACCATAGGCTGCGGCAACAATTAGGACGAGAGCTAGAATAATAAAAAACCACAATTTTTTTGAGCTTACATCTGACTCATCAAGGAATTCACTATCAGCTAGTTCACTTGTCTTTATAGCACGCTCCTCACGTAGTCTTCTATTCTTCTGTGCCTCACGTTCTGCTCGTTCTCGTGCTCTGACACCACCAACATATAAAGAACGGGAAAGAGTTGACTCGTCAGCAGGATTAGCCTGTTCTACAACTGAATCTTCAACATCTGGTTGAAGCGAATCTTCAGTCTTAACTTCCTCACTTGACAATTCATCTGTTTCTTCAGAATGTTCAACCTCTTCAACATCGGGATTTGAAATAGACCCATCTTGCAATGCAAGTCCATCTTCTATTACAGACTGTTCTGAAATATCTGGAGTTATTTCCTTATCTGTCACATCCTCTTGGGGTTCAAGCACGGGAACTTCTTCACTTTCAATAACTTGAGGTTTATCTGAAATTGATGATTCAACAATATCCTGTTCTTGCGGAATGGCTATCTCGTCTGATTTTATTACCTCTTCTTTAATAGGTTCCTCTGTTACATCTGTCTCAAGAGAGTCTATTGTTGTTTCTGAGTCTGTTTGTGTTTCAACTATAGTTACTGGTTCTATTATAGTTGGAGTTTCTTCAGATATCTCCTCTGTTATTTCCAAAAGTCCATTCTGATTTTCTAAATTTACAGAGTCATCATTATCTTGCTGTTCATCAGACTCAATGGGCATATCATCAAACTCAACACCTTCATTTAATATTACAGTGTCAAACTGAGAAAAGGGTTTATTTACAAGTTCTTTCATGGAAGCATCAGGGGTAAAAGTTATCTTATTATGCCCCTCAATAAGAACACGCTCTCCTGTATTGACATTGATACTCTCACGGGCTTCAACATCAATAATCTTGAAAGTTCCTAATCCCTTTATCTTTACAAGTTTATCCTTTTCCAACCCTTTCTGTATTATCTCAAAAAATGATAATACAAAAAGTTCAGAATCTTGATTTTGCAAATTATGCTTATCAACAAGTATTTCAGACAGTTCTGCTATTGATATCTTTCCCATAACTTATTTCTTTTCTTTTTTAACTTTCTCCTTCCATGAAGAATGTGGTTTAAACGCTAAAACAAGTTTTGGTGGGATTAGCATCCTTTGCTTTGTTGATGGATTAACCATTATACGCTCCATCTTCTTTTTAACCTCAAAGGCACCGAAAGAAGGCACTACAACAGAATTGTCAGACTGCAGCATCTCACCCATAGCTCCAATGAAATTTGAGACCATTTTCTGAGTTTCAGATATGGTAAATCCTGTCTTTTGAGATAACTCGTTTATAAACTCCTTGTTATTCATCTATATTATTATTTAACAACTGTTCCATACAAGTCAAACTCCTCAGCTTCTGTAATTAGCACATTATAATATCTGCCAACTCTTAAAGTACGCTCAGAAGATGGTATTAAAACTTCTGGGTCAACTTCTGGCGATGAGTATTCTGTTCTGCCAATATACCAGTTGCCTTCTTTACGGTCTATTACAGTCCTGAGAGTCTGCCCTACCTTATCAGCCATGGTGTTAGCACTTATATTCTGTTGTATCATCATGAGCCTACTAAGTCGTGACTGCTTAACTTCATCTGTTACGTCATCCTCATAATGGCCAGAAGAATATGTACCATCTTCTTCTGAATATGCAAAGGCACCCATACATTCAAATTTCGCCCAACGCGTGAACTCAACCAACTGCTCAAAGTCATCATCTGTTTCGCCTGGGAATCCCACCATAAGTGTGGTTCGAATATGTATGCCGGGAACTTCTGCCCTAAGACGCTCAACAAGCTCATATGTCTGCTGTTTGGTTACGTTGCGGTGCATACGTTTCAACATATTGTCTGATATATGTTGCAAGGCTATATCAATATATTTGCAGACATTGGGGTTTTCACGCATTACTCGCAATAAATCCCATGGGAAATGGGCAGGATATGCATAGTGTAACCTTATCCATTTTACTCCCTTGATGGCAGCCATACGTTCTACAAGCTCAGCTATCATCTGCTTACCATAGATATCTATACCATAGTATGTAAGTTCCTGAGCAATAATTTGGAACTCACTTGTTCCCTGAGCCACAAGATCACGCACTTCATTTAGAATTTCATCTATTGGACGACTAACATGCTTGCCTGTGATTATTGGTATGGCACAATAAGCACAACTGCGGTCGCATCCTTCGCTAATTTTTATATATGCATAATGGCGAGGAGTTGTTAAAGTGCGTTCATTACCCTTAGCTTGCAATGCGTTAAGGTCAGATAACAACTGTTTATAGTCGAACTTACCGTAAAATTTATCTACCTGAGGTATCTCATCAGCTAATTCCTTAGCATAACGTTCTGAAAGGCATCCCATAACAAACAACTGCTCAATATGTCCGTTATCTTTTGCCTGAGCAAATTCAAGTATAGTATTTATACTTTCTTGTTTTGCATCATGAATAAAACCACAGGTGTTTATAACAACTATCTCACCTTTAGGGTTACGACTGTCATGAGTACAATGATAGCCATTTGCTTCCATCATACCCATCAGATGCTCGCTGTCTACAAGATTTTTCGAGCACCCCATAGTGATTATGTCAATAGTCTTTTTCATTTATCGTTATTGAATAACGAGTCTACAAAATGGCGTTTAGCAAAGAGTTGAAGATCTTCCATGCCTTCACCAAGTCCGATATATCTTACAGGAACTTTCAACTGGTCACTGATACCTATTACAACACCGCCCTTAGCTGTTCCATCAAGCTTAGTAATGGCCAAAGATGTAATCTGAGTAACAGCAGCAAACTGCTTAGCTTGCTCAAAAGCATTCTGACCTGTACTGCCATCAAGAACGAGCATTACTTCATCTGGCGCTTCTGGCATTACTTTTTTCATTACATCCTTGATTTTTTTAAGTTCATTCATCAGGCCCACCTTATTATGAAGGCGTCCAGCGGTATCTATAATAACAACATCAGCATTATTGGCCTTAGCACTGCTAATGGTATCAAATGCAACAGAAGCAGGGTCACTACCCATTTGCTGCTTTATAACAGGTACACCAACACGTTCTCCCCATATACACAACTGATCGATTGCAGCAGCTCGGAATGTATCGGCAGCACCAAGATAAACTTTCTTACCAGCTTTCTTAAACTGATATGCCAATTTACCAATTGTTGTAGTCTTTCCTACACCATTAACTCCAACGATAAGTATAACATAAGGGCTATGACTTGATGGCAAATCCCAATTATCATTATCATCGCTGTTATTCTCTGCAAGAAGTGACGCTATCTCATCACGCAACACCTCATTAAGCTCTGAGGTACTTACATACTTATCTCTTGCAACGCGTTCTTCAATACGCTTAATTATCTTTAAAGTAGTATCAACACCTACATCACTAGTGATTAGGACCTCCTCAAGATTATCGAGTACATCATCGTCAACTTTAGACTTGCCTGCTATGGCACGTGCTAACTTATCAAAAACACTTGTTTTAGTCTTCTCTAAACCTTTGTCAAGCGTTTCTTTCTTGTTTTTGTTGAAAAAACCAAATATTCCCATATTAAATTGTAATTTGTTGCAAAGTTACAAAAATAAATCAACAAGGAAACTCATTTACCATACAAAGTTACAAATAAAATAAAAAAGGCCACATCCATAATTGGAAGTAGCCTTATATAAGAGTTAAAATCAAATTCTTACTTAAAGAAGTCCTTTACAGCTTCATTAGGTACCATACGCTCATCAAAGCAATAAGCTCCTGTCTTTGGGCTCTTTACCATCTTGATAACCTTTGTATGAGCACGTCCATCTTTTGAACCCTCGTGAAGGGTTGCGACCGCTTTCTTTGCCATGCTTTATAATTATTTAATTTCCTTATGAAGAGTCATCTTCTTAAGGATTGGATTATACTTCATGATTTCCATTCTCTCAGGAGTGTTCTTACGGTTCTTTGTAGTAACATAACGGCTTGTGCCAGGCATGCCACTGCTCTTCATCTCTGTGCACTCAAGAATCACCTGAACGCGATTGCCCTTTGCTTTCTTACTTGCCATAATTATTAATCTCCTATAACTTTAATGTCCTTCCAGTCTACATAACCCTTAGAAACAGCATTCTTAAGAGCAGCATCCAGACCAACCTTGTTAATCATACGCAGACCAGCAGCACTGATCTTCAAGCTAATCCAGCAAGCCTCTTCTACATAGTAGAATTTCTTGCTGAAGAGGTTAACATCAAAGACGCGCTTTGTGCGATGCTTTGAGTGAGACACATTATTACCTCTCTGTGCCTTCTTTCCCGTAATCTGACAAATCTTCGACATTTCTATCTAAGTTTTCTTTTACTTTTTTGTAACTTATTCCAAACAGAGTGCAAAATTAGTAATTTTAATGAGAAATAAAGAATGAACTAAAAAGAATAAGATTATTCTTAATGTTTTTTAACTTTATTACGCAATACCACACTCAGCTTTTAAAAATTCATAGAACAAATGCATCGCTTTGTCAGTTGCAATGGCAAGGTTTATATCACGTCCATGATCTTCCATAACTTTATGTGTAACCTGGCGGTCAATTGTGCCACAAGCTATCCAAATTGTACCTACTGGAGTTGTCTGATCTCCTCCACCAGGTCCCGCAAATCCTGTTATAGAAATAGCATATGTTGTATTAAGAACTTTGCATGCGCCTTTAACCATTTCAATGGCAACCTCTTCACTTACAGCACCTTTTTCTATTAACAAATCGTGATCTACGCCTAATAAACTTTCCTTAATCTCGTTTACGTAAGACACTACGCTACCTTTATAATACTTTGAGGCACCAGGTATTGAGATTATCGCTTCTGCCACACGACCTCCAGTACAGCTTTCTGCTGTTGAAAGTGTCTCCTCGCGTTCCCATAGCAGCTGACTAATCTCTCTACTCAAAATCTTACTTTCAAAATTCATATATTTTTCTATTTAAATGTTACTACTTTAATGTCACTTTCGAAAATGCTGGGGCACTAATATCACAGAACTCACCATCAAGATATTTATAATATCCAACAATGGCTATCATTGCTGCATTGTCGGTTGTAAATCCAAATGGAGGTATATAAACAGTCCATCCGAAACGACGAGCATAATCATGGAAAGCATTACGCAAACCAGTATTGGCACTAACACCACCTGCAACAGCCACATGATTTATACCTGTTGCTTTAACAGCCTTCTTAAGTTTCTTCATAAGAATATCAACAACTGTCCACTCAAGAGAAGCTGCTATATCCGCCTTGTTCTTTTCAATAAAATCAGGATCCGAATCAACCCAATCACGAAGATTATAAAGGAAAGAGGTTTTCAAACCAGAAAAACTATAATCAAATCCAGGGATGTTTGGTTCTGAAAAAACAAATGCCTTTGGATTGCCCTGTCGTGCTAATTTATCAATAATAGGACCACCCGGATACCCCAATCCCATTACTTTAGAACACTTATCAATAGCTTCGCCTGCAGCATCATCTATCGTCTGGCCAATTATCTCCATATCGTTATATGAATTGACCTTAACAATCTGCGAATTACCACCACTCACAAGAAGACACAGATACGGCAATGGAGGTATTGGCCTGTTATTATCTTGCTCTTTAATAAAATGAGCCATCACATGTCCTTGAAGATGGTTTACATCAATAAGAGGAATTCCAAGACTGCGAGCAAATCCTTTGGCGAAGTTTACGCCAACCAATAAAGAGCCCATAAGACCAGGGCCACGAGTAAATGCGACTGCCGACAGACAATCTTTAGTAATTCCAGCTTTTTTCAACGCATGGTCTACTACAGGGACAATATTCTGCAAATGAGAGCGAGAGGCCAACTCTGGCACTACCCCACCATATTCATTATGCACAACCTGACTTGCTGTAACATTGCTTAGCAAAACGTCATTGCACAATACCGCAGCAGAGGTGTCATCGCAACTAGATTCCAACCCTAATATATAAACATTTTTAGTTTTGTCCATAACCACAAAAAGTATTAATAGCTAAGAACTTCCACGCCTGTTTCTGTCATAAGCAACGTATGTTCCCATTGCGCGCTTGGCAACTCATCTTCACTTATAACCTCCCAGCCAAACTCATCATCTGCATCAACAAAAACTTTCCAAGTGCCCATATTAACCATTGGCTCGATTGTGAAAACCATACCTGGCACTAAAAGCATTCCTGTTCCGCGTTTTCCAAAATGTGGGACTTCTGGTTCTTCATGGAATTTCAACCCAACCCCATGACCACAGAGATCACGAACAACCCCATAATGATGTTTTTTACAATGTTGTTCTATGGCATAACCAATATCACCAACAAATGTAAATGGTTTGGCCACCTCCATTCCTATCTCAAGACACTCTTTTGCGACACGAACAAGCTGCTCTTTTTCAGGAGTTGTTTTACCTATTATAAACATACGTGAGGCATCTGCGTAATATCCATCAAGTATTGTTGTAAAGTCTACATTTACAATATCACCTTCCTCCAATATATCACTGGCTTTAGGTATACCATGACAAACAACTTCATTGATTGACGTGCAAACAGATTTAGGGAAGCCTTCATATCCTAAGCAAGCAGGAATACCACCATGTCCGACACAATAATCATGACAGATTTTATCAATCTCCAAAGTGCTCATGCCAGCGTGAATATTACGAGCAACCTCATCAAGCACAGCTGTATTCAACATACCCGCTTTACGTATGCCGTCAAGTTGCTCTTGAGATTTCACAAGGCCACGTGTTGGTACAAGTTTACCTTTATTCTCCCAGTACATAATCTGCTTATCAAACTCTGTTGGTTGCTTTCCTGGAAGACAATGCCATCTCCGCCTCTTTTTAAACATATCAATATACTTTATATATAATTTAAATGCAAAAGTACAAAATATTATTGAAACATGGAAATTTTGAGCTAAATACCTCTACTCAAATCCATAAGTGTATTTTCATTCATATGAAATTGGCATGTTATTTGCATATATCTCAAAAAAACAAAATAAGTAAAATAAAACATAATAATTATGAGAACAGGACAAATTGGGGTTACTACAGAGAACATTTTCCCCATAATAAAAAAATTTCTCTACTCTGACCACGAAATATTCCTTCGCGAGTTGGTTTCAAACGCTGTTGATGCCTCACAAAAATTAAAAACATTGGCAGAGCGTGGAGAATTCAAAGGTGAGACTGCCAATTTAGCTGTAAACGTTAGCGTAGACGAAAGCGCAGGTACTATCACCATTAGCGATAGAGGTATAGGCATGACTGCTGAGGAAATTGATAAATACATTAATCAGATTGCTTTCTCTGGAGTAAATGATTTCCTTGAAAAGTACAAAGACAACGCAAACAACATCATCGGTCATTTTGGCCTTGGCTTCTACTCAGCCTTTATGGTTGCCAAAAAGGTTGACATTATAACCCGTTCATATAAAGAAGGTGAACAGGCTGTAAAATGGAGTTGTGATGGTTCTCCAGAATTCACAATTGACACAGCAGAAAAAGAGGAAAGAGGAACTGACATTATACTTCATATAGATGATGACTGCAAGGAGTTTCTTGACAAAAACAAGATTGAAGGTCTGCTAAACAAATATTGCAAATTTATGCCTGTAAACATTGTGTATGGCAAGAAAACAGAATGGAAAGACGGCAAGCAGCAAGAGACAGACAAAGACAATATCATAAACGAAGTAGTACCATTATGGACAAAAGCGCCATCATCACTAAAAGATGAGGATTACCTGTCATTCTATCGTACACTCTACCCTATGAGCGACGAGCCACTCTTTTGGATACACCTTAATGTAGATTACCCATTTAATCTCACAGGTATTTTATACTTCCCTAAAATCAAATCAAATATAGAACTTCAGCGCAACAAAATCTCGTTATACTGCAACCAGGTATTTGTTACAGATCAAGTAGAGGGCATTGTTCCTGAGTTTTTAACACTGCTCCACGGTGTTATTGATTCTCCAGACATTCCACTTAACGTAAGCCGTTCTTACTTACAGAGCGACCGAGAGGTAAAAAAGATTTCAACATACATCACCAAAAAGGTTGCAGACCGATTATCTGGAATTTTCAAAGAAGACAGAAAGGGTTATGAGGAAAAATGGGATAGTCTTAAGATATTCATCAACTATGGAATGCTGAGTGAGGAATCATTCTATGACCGAGCTAAGGACTTTGCTCTTTTCAAAGACACTGAGGGCAAATTCTTTACATACGACGAATACAAGACTTTGATAAAAGACAATCAAACAGACAAAGACGGTCAGTTGATTTACATCTATGCTACAGAGAAGGAAGAGCAGTACTCATATATTGAAGCAGCAAGAAACAAGGGTTATAACATACTTATGTTTGACGGTCAACTAGATGTAGCCACCGTATCTATGTTTGAACAGAAATTTGAGAAGTCACGTTTCATTAGAGTAGATGCCGATGTAACTGATCGTCTTATAGCAAAAGATGACGAGCAGAAAAGTTCGCTATCAGACAACCAACGCGACAATTTGTCAGAGATATTCAAGAGCCAGCTGCCAAAAATTGACAAAACAGAATTCTATATTGACATTCAAGCATTAGGCAACTCGTCATTACCTGTTGTTATAACACAGAATGAATGGATGCGCCGCATGAAAGACATGGCACAATTCCAACAAGGAATGGGATTCTATGCACAAATGCCAGACTCTTACAACATGGTTCTCAATAGCGACCACCCATTGGTTAGCCGCATATTAAGCGAAAGCAACGACAAACTAACCGAATCGCTTAAGCCAATAGAAAGTGAAATAAAAGGTTTGGAAGCTCGACTTGCGGCATTACGCCAGAACCAAGAAAAGAAGAAACCAGAAGAAATATCTGCGCAAGAGAAAGAAGATGTAAAGCTTACAGAATCATCTCTTAGTGAGCAGCGTGAAGCCAAAAGGACTATTCTTAAAGAGTATGCAACAAAAAATAATGTCGTATCACAATTAATAGACCTCGCACTTTTGCAAAACGGAATGTTGAAAGGTGCGGCACTGAATAAATTCTTGAAAAGAAGTGTCGACCTGATAAAGTAACAAAATTAAAGAGAGCCAAATTGGCTCTCTTTAATTTTATAATAAACATTATATTATCTGATTCTATCTGCAGCTCTAACAAGATTCTCATCCGCAATTATTGCTTTACGGGCAAGAAAACCAAGTATCATAGAGACGAAAGGCAGAACAGCAGACCATAATGGATGAAGATATTCTTTCACATCATCACTACTAAATATATTCCAGCAGACAACATATAATATATACCAACAAACTAACAAAAGTATGCTAAACAAGCAAAACTTTGCCTGTAACTTACGATTATTATATAAAAATATGGTATAAACATTAATCAATAGCGACAAGCCTAAAACTATTGCCATTGGCCATATACACATCTGAATGAAGAGACTAACAACTGCTATCAGCGCAGCTCCAATCAGATATAATGTCTGTACTCGCTGTATCATTATATATTATTCGTTATCGCGGGAAGGATCACGCCAATACACTTTATCCTCAACAAACTCCTGAGTAGCCAACAAGGTTGGTTTTGGCAATTTTTCATAATATCGTGATATTTCTATTTGCTCACGATTCTCAAAAACCTCCTCTAATGTGTCGTTGTAAGAAGCAAATTCTGCTAATTTCTTACTCAAGTCTTCCTTAATTTGACCTGATATCTGATTTGCTCTTTTTGAAATAATTGATACGCTTTCATAGATATTGTCTGTACCATCACACAAATCCATAATGTCACGCGTTACAGTGTTAACCGGTGCTTTTGACTTCTTGTAATCCATTTTTAATATTTTTAATTCTTTGTTATCTTCTTACATTTATTAATAAATTGCTCTGCTAAAGATTTATTTTTACTGTCAGGATATTCGTTGAGAAAACCATAACATTCATCTTCTGCATCACGAAAACGCTCTAACTTCCTGCTTTCAACACTTTGCTCAGCTAATTCAAACTTACTCTTCATTATTAACAAAGCAAAATCTTCACGCATCTTAGTATAAGGATAATTTTTTAACGCATTTTGAGAAGTAACAATACACGCTTCAAAATTTGAACCGCCAAAATTACAATTCCCGAAATAATCACCTAAATCATAATACAATTTCGCTGAAAGATATTCTTTCATTACAAGTTTATCCTGAAGCTCAAACAGCTTATCCTGTGCCTTTATACGCAAATCTGAATCTGGGAAGAAATCCAAAAACTGCTGAAAAGCATTTATTGCACTTATTGTTGGTGTCTGATCTAAGCGTGGTTCTGGAGTACTTTGATAAAGAGATTGCCCAATATAAAAGGATGCTTGCTCTGCATAAAGACCTTTGGGGTATGTAGAATAATATTTCTTAAAAGCATCTGAAGCCGATTCGTAATCAGCATTTGCATAATGTGACATAGCCAACATATAAAGGCACTCTTCACCATTATCAGTACCTTTTAAAATGGTAACCAGCTCTTGTAATAAAGATATAGACTGAGCATATTTACCTTTGGCGAAACACTCTTTTGCATATTCATATTTATAAGCATAATCAGTAGTTTTATAAACTCGATTAAACTCACCAGCACAACTTACAAGTATGAATAAACAACAAATTCCTAATAAAAGTGTTATATTTTTTTTCATTTTTTGCAAGAAACAATCGTTCGATATAATTTCAAAATGCAAAAATAATGTTTTTCCGCCTAATTTCAAAGTATTTAAAATGTTTTTTAGCAAATTAAATGTGATTATAACGTTTATTACACTAGAATTGATTAATTTTGCAATTATATGAGCAATTTTAAACTTACATCAAAATACCGCCCCACAGGAGATCAGCCAGAAGCAATAAAACAACTTACTGATGGCATTTCTCGAGGTGACAAATCACAAGTATTATTAGGCGTAACAGGTTCCGGCAAAACGTTCACAGTTGCAAATGTTATTGCAAACATAAACCGTCCAACACTTATCCTCAGTCATAACAAGACGTTAGCCGCACAGTTATACGAGGAGATGAAAGGTTTTTTTCCAGAAAATGCAGTTGAGTATTATGTGAGTTATTATGACTATTACCAACCTGAAGCTTATCTGCCAAGTTCTGATACTTATATAGAAAAAGACTTAGCAATAAATGAGGAAATTGACAGATTACGCTTAAGGGCTGTTTCATCTTTACTGTCTGGAAGGAAAGATGTTATTGTAGTATCATCTGTGAGTTGTATATATGGAATGGGAAGTCCTATTGCATTATCAGAAAATGTCATTACTCTGAAAAAAGGCCAGGTGCTTGACCGTAATGCATTATTAAGAAGACTTGTTCAGGCTTTGTATGTTAGGAATGACCTTGAATTACAGAGAGGATGTTTTCGCGTAAAAGGAGAAACAATTGATATCGCAATAGCATATAATGAAGTAATATTAAGAGTTACATTTTGGGACGATGAGATTGAGACCATAGAAGAGTTAGATTCTATCACAATGAGCAGGATGGCATCTTTTGATGAATACATGCTATATCCAGCCAATCTGTTTATGACAACACAAGAACAGACTAACAATGCCATAAGGTGCATTCAGGATGATCTTACAAAACAAATAGATTTTTTCAGAGAAATAGGAGACAACATAAAGGCTGAGCGCATTAAAGAGCGTGTCGAATATGACATGGAGATGATAAAAGAAATTGGCCATTGCTCTGGAATAGAGAATTACTCTAGATATTTTGACGGCAGAAAGGCTGGAGAGCGCCCATATTGCCTTCTGGATTTCTTTCCTGAAGATTATCTTATTGTGATTGATGAAAGTCATGTTAGCGTTCCACAAATAAGTGCCATGTACGGAGGAGACAAAGCTAGAAAAAGCAACTTAGTAGAATATGGTTTCAGACTTCCTGCAGCATTTGATAACCGTCCGTTAACATTTGAGGAATTTAACTCGATGATTAATCAAGTAATATATGTATCTGCAACGCCTGCCGATTATGAACTAGAGCAAAGCGACGGTATTGTTGTAGAGCAGATAATACGCCCAACGGGACTACTCGACCCCGAAATAGAAATAAGGCCTAGTGAAAATCAGATAGACAATCTGCTAGAGGAAATTGAATACAGAAGCGAACACGAGGAGCGTGTTTTAATAACAACACTCACAAAACGCATGGCAGAAGAGCTAACAGATTATTTATTAAAACATGACATCAGGACTGCATATATTCATAGTGATGTGGCCACATTAGATAGAGTTAAGATATTGGACGACTTACGCCATGGTGTATACGACGTACTTGTAGGTGTAAATTTACTTCGTGAAGGTCTTGACTTGCCAGAGGTTTCTCTTGTAGCAATATTAGATGCAGATAAAGAAGGTTTTTTAAGAAGCAGAAGAAGTCTAACCCAAACTGCAGGTAGAGCAGCAAGAAATGTTAATGGTAAGGTCATAATGTATGCTGATACTATAACCGCCAGCATGCAGCAGACTATTGACGAGACAACACGAAGACGGCATAAGCAATTACTCTATAACGAGAAAAACGGAATAACCCCAACTCAGATTCATAAGACATTTAAACAAAGCGTTTTAAGAACAGAAATTGGACCAGAAATAGAAAACACAAATAAAGGATATGAAACAACCGCCTATTTAGAGTCCATGAACATTGCATTTGCGGCTGACCCAATCATTGAGGTTATGACAAAATCACAACTTGAAAAGAGCATAGATAATACAACTAAACTTATGAAAGAAGCTGCAAAGAATCTTGATTTCATACAAGCTGCACAATATAGAGATGAACTGATAAGACTACAAAAGGAGTTAGAAACTAAATAGTTTAAATTCACAGATGGACATGCGAAGTCATTAAAATAATTGTGAATTTCTGTATTATTAAACAAAAGTTTAAGGTATAGCGAGCAAGTTTTTAAATATCTATGCATGTATTTATAGGATATTTTGTAATTTTGCCATGAATAAAAATAATAAAGAAGAAGATGAAAAAAATTTTAATAGCAATATTGATGTGCATGCCGGGAATTGCAAATGCACAAAATAACACATGGGAAATGTCAGAAACAGAGGTGGCAGGCAAGGTTATCAATCCTGACCAGAAATACCTTGCTGGCGCTGTGCCTGTTGTTAATGGGAGAGTTGTGTTCAGCACTACAATAGAGGCTCCTGGCAAAACAGCAAGTCAGATTCATGCTTTGTTACTTAAATATATGACTAAGATGACAACCGAGCCTAACCAGTTTGAACAAAGCAGGATAACCCTTAACGATACCATAAGCAATAAGATATATGGCAGTTATCAAGAATGGCTTGTGTTTAAGAATAAGCCATTAGTACTCGACAGAACACGACTGTTTTATAATATTATGGTTGAATGCGAGGATGGGAAGGCTCATATTGACATGACCCGCATATACTACATCTATGATGAAGAGCGACAGCCATTAACATATAAGGCAGAAGAATGGATTACTGACGAGTATGGCCTTAAGAAGAAAAAAGACAAGTTGTCAAGAGTCAGCGGCAAATTCCGCAGAAAGACCATCGACCGCAAAGATTACTTATTCAACAAGTTTGCAGGTATTTTAAAATAAAACTATGAATATCAACAGAATAAGCGAAGGGAACAACCCAAGAAATCACACTCGGAATGACAAGCAAGAAATGATATTCAAACTAAGAAATATACTGAATATTATTTTCATTCTTGGCGCCATTTTTGGAATGATTTATTATTTTTTCATTGACGACTATATCGGCACATTTATTATTCTTGGAGCTATGGCATTCAAGATTACAGAGACATCAATTAGATTATTGAAGATTTAAATGAGAAAGACTATAGCTTTGCTTCTGCTGTTTGTATCATATGGTTTAGCATATTCACAAGAATACAACCAGATTGACGACAGCGGTCAAATAACTCAAAGAGGCGGTAATTCAAACAGGAACTTCAACAAGCACAATAATGACACAACCAAAAACAAAGAGATTCCCCGCGGAATCAGAGTTTGGACAATAGACAGGAAATTTGGTGATATTACACCAGCAATTGTTGATACGCTTCCTCATCTTTTTCAAAATACAATATTCAATACAGGAATATACGGCGACTATAACACAACTGGCAATAACTATACTGCCAGAGAAAGCCGTATATATATAGACCGTCCTCTTACAGAACAGTTTATATTCACACAGCCCTATAGTCATGTAACAAAACAGCCCAATAATTTCCACTTTACTAATACCCTTTCACCACTGACAAATATCACTTATGATAATTGTGGTGACAAGACAAACGGCGAAGACCATATAAATGCAAAGTTTGCCGTTAATGCCGGCAAACGATTAGGACTGGGCTTTGACTTAGACTATTCCTATGCGCGAGGTTATTATAATGCACAAAGCACTTCTCATTTCGGTACTATTCTATATGCATCTTATCTTGGAGACAGGTATAATATGCATACTATGTTCTCTACCTACCACCGTAAAGTATCAGAAAATGGAGGTATAACAGATGACAACTACATCACACACCCAGAGACATTCGACGACTCCTACACAGAGAATGAGATACCTACGATATTAGAGCAGAACTGGAACAGAAACAACAGCCTTCATTTATTCCTTACTCATAAGTACAGTCTTGGTTTCTACAGAAAAGAAAAAATGACAGAAGCCGAGATAAAAGCAAGGCAATTTGCAGAGCAATCAAGAAAAGACAATGAAACTGCTGAGAAACTCAAAGGTCAGACATCAGATACTAAATATAATTCTGGAAAAGACAATGAAATCCCAGCAGGCCGTCCCGACAATGCAATTATCGCTGGCGACGAACCAGCAAAGGAACCATCACCAACTGACACAACTCGCATAAAAGTGTCAAATAAAGAGCAGGCAGACAGTCTTTTAGCCATCCAAGCTAAACAAGACTCCATAGACTCTACAATGAAAGACGTCTTCGTGCCGGTAACAAGTTTCATACACACATTAGATTTCAACAACTACGACAGAATATATCAGGCATATAGAAGCCCCAATAATTATTATAGCAACACATATTATAATAATTTGTATGATAAAGGCTATGGTGGAGACTCTATATACGATCAGACAAAATTCATGTCAATAAAAAACACCTTTGCCGTAGCTTTGCTTGAAGGATTCAACAAATATGCCAAAGCAGGCTTGAAAGTATTTGCGAGCCATGAACTCAGAAAAGTAAAGATGCCAGAGTATGTAACAACTCCTGATGGCGACAGGCATATCATGTCTACATGGAATGAGCACGCAATAAGCATAGGTGGCCAAATAATCAAGTCACAAGGACAAACCCTGCACTATAAGCTGCTTGGAGAAACATGGCTAACAGGAGAAGAGGCCGGTGACATAAAAATAGATTTCTCCACCGACCTTAACTTCCCTTTATTCGGAGATACAGTAACATTAGCCGCAAACGCATTCTTCTATAGACTTGCCCCAACATTCTACTTGCGCAATTATCATTCTAAACACTTCTGGTGGGACAATAATGACCTTGACAAAGAAACAAGAACTCGCATAGAGGGATTATTTAAATACAGAAAAACAAAAACCAGTCTGCGTGTTGCAATTGAGGAAATCCAAAACTATAAATATTTTGGATTAAGTTATGACGCCACTACAGCATCAAGAAATAACATGTCAGCAGGTGTAAGACAATGCGGAAGTAATATAAATATCCTGACAGCACAGTTAAGACAGGACTTTAAATTCGGTCCTCTTAACTGGGAAAACGTTATAACCTACCAGAACTCAAGCAACACAAATGTTCTGCCTCTGCCAGAATTTAATATATTTACAAACCTGTATCTAAAGTTCAAGATTGTAAACGAATTATCTGTAGAACTAGGAGCAGACGCTTACTTCTTCACCGAATATGACGCACCAGACTTTTCGCCACAGCTGAATCAGTTTGCTATTCAAGAGAATGAGGCAAGCAAGATAAAATTAGGCGGATATCCATTCATTGATGTTTATGCTAATATGCATTTAAAGAGAACACGTTTCTTCGTTATGTTTAGCCACATTAATGCAGGAAATGGCAACAGCATGTATTTCCTAGCACCACACTATCCTCAAAACAGCCGTGTGTTAAGAATGGGATTGTCTTGGAATTTCTTCAATTAAATTATCTCATAAAACAAAATATGGTAACATCAGTACATCGATGTTACCATATTTTGTTATTACATCATGAGATAACTTTAAAACGAACCCTGAAAGAATGTTGCTGTTCATCCCAGTTGGTTCCTAAAAGTTCAAACTTGCCAATCTGTGATGTGGATCTCACATGTTTACCTATACATGGACACACGTCGAAATCTCCGATACGAACTAATCTTACAGTTTCAGAAGCATCCTCAGGCAAACGATTAAGTTTAACGTGTTCAGGTATATTATCTCGAGTAAGAAACTCAAATGTTACAGGAAGATCTTCAGCAATCTTATCATTCATCATGCGTTCTATCATCTTTTCTTCATGACGAGACGGTTTCTGAGAAAGATAGAAGCTCATTTTGCTCTTCTTCCTTTCTATATGAGCATTATATGAACGTTCACATCCAAAGATCTGGGCCATTACTTGGTTTAACAGATGTTCAGCAGTATGAGCTGGAGGGAATTCCTCCTTATTATGATTATTAAGAATTATTTCATCCATATAGAAATTCAACATTTCATCTTCATAACAACTGCTCCAGATGCTCCTAATTGTATTGCAATAGGGGAATCTTTTTTCAGTTCATATGTCTTCTTTTTGCTTGTAAGTAAGTCCGTTGCTTGAACTTTTGCCTCTTCCATATTAAGGAAATTGAAAGCATGCTCTGGTATATTTACACCAATACAAACATCTCGAGTATCAAAATTAACAGCTATAAGCAAAAGTTCGCTTTCATAGCGCCTTATAAACACGTATTGCCTGTCTAAATGATTGTTAGCATACATTAAATCAAAGAAAGCACCATTACAAATAGACTGTTCTTTATTAGCAATACGCAAAACTTTTTGATGAAGTTCATAGAGCTCTTTCTCATCTTCGCTCAAATTGTTCCAAGAAGCTCGGCATAATGTGTCTATACTCCAATAATCAAATATTGTCGTACGTCCATCAAAACCACTAAATCCTTCTTTATCCATTCCGCGTTCGCCGTATTCCTCACCTGCATAAAGCATAAATGGATTCTGTTGCATCAAAACACTTGCGACAAAAGCCGGAATACCCTTTTTGCCTTCTCCTGCAAAGAAAGTACTAGCCACACGCTGTTCATCATGATTCTCAAGAAAATATAGCATATGACTTCGTATATCATCATTTGCCTGCCAAGCATGAGTTATTGCAGAAGTATTGCATTGTCCACATGTAGCTGAACGCATCGTATCATACATACCTACCTTATCATAAAGATAGTCAAAGCCATTGGATATATAGTTACGATATTCCGATGGATTGTAAACTTCACCAATAAAGATGATATTACTGTACTTAGATTTTACCCTATTGGTGGCCCATCCCCAAAACTCAGCAGGAACCATCTCTGCCATATCACATCTAAAGCCATCAACGCCCTTTGAACTCCAGAAGAGTAAAATATCAAGCATCTTATGCCAGGTATTTGGAACAGGATCAAAATAACCTATACGTCCAGCATAATAATCTACTCCATAATTAAGTTTTACTGTCTCATACCATTCATTTACACCTGGACAGGGACCAAAATGATCATTGCCTGTTGCTTTAGCAGGATTCTCTTGATAAGGTTCTGTCTCACCATTATATAAATCAAAATAAGGAGAGAAATTACATCCTGGACAATAATAGAAATTATTCTGAGGATCAAATCCGTTCTGCTTATTATCATCTTCTCCTAAATCCTTAACACCTTCAGGTTTCATCAATGAATGATACTGACGCGCTACATGATTTGGGACAAAATCAATAATAACTTTCATCCCTGCTTTATGGGTCCGTTGAAGCATTGCCTCAAACTCTTCCATACGATTATTTACATCAATCGCCAAATCTGGATCAACATCGTAATAATCGGTAATAGCATAAGGCGAACCAGCTTTACCTTTTACTATCGCTGGATGATTGCGAGGTATACCATATTTAGTATAGTCTGTTTGTGTTGCATGTCTTATAACACCAGTATACCAGATATGGGTAATACCTAAGTTCTTAATCTGCTTTAATGTTTTAGCATCAAAATCATTAAACTTGCCACAACCATTTTCGGCAATCGTGCCGTTCTCTATACGAGACGTATTACGATTGCCGAAAAGTCTTGTGAATATCTGATAAATAATTATCTTATTCATATTAAAATATTAGATGATACTATGTGCTGATACATTTTTATCAATGCGCCCTATCATGCCTTGAAGTGCTTTACCTGGTCCACACTCAGTAAAGTCATCTGCTCCATCAGCAATCATATTCTGCACACATGAGGTCCAACGAACTCCACTTGTTAACTGTGCTATGAGATTTGCTTTTATAACAGAAGGTTCGGTATATGGTTTGCCATCAACATTCTGATATACAGGACACTTAGGTGTACTAAATTCAGTATTCTCTATAGCAGCCTGAAGTTCATCTTTTGCAGGTTGCATCAATGGTGAATGGAAAGCACCACCAACCTTAAGAGGAAGAGCACGCTTAGCACCAGCAGCCTTTATTTTTTCACATGCCTCATTTATTGCTTCAATATTTCCTGAGATAACCAACTGACCTGGGCAATTATAGTTAGCAGGTACTACTACATAACCTTCTTTACTAACCTCAGCACATATCTCTTCTATCTTCTCATCTGGCAAACCTACAATAGCTGCCATTGTTGAGGGTGCAGCTTCGCATGCTTTCTGCATTGCCATAGCGCGTGCATAAACCAATTTCAGACCGTCTTCAAAACTGAGTGCTCCAGCCGCAACAAGTGCAGAGAACTCACCAAGTGAATGTCCTGCAACCATTGTTGGTTGGAAATTGTCACCCATACAAAGTGCAGATATTACACTATGAAGGAAAACAGCTGGTTGCGTAACTTTTGTTTGTGTTAACTCTTCATCGGTTCCTTCAAACATGATATCTGTTATACGATATCCGAGTATTTCGTTTGCTTTTTCAAATAATTCTTTTGCTAACGCGTTGTTGTCATACAAGTCTTTACCCATACCAACAAACTGCGCTCCTTGTCCTGGAAATACAAATGCTTTCATCCTTAAATTTATTTATTATAATTATATACAAAATAAAAACGGCACAAAGTTACTAAATAAAAACGAGTTAATAAGTTATTTCCTTATAAATCATCATTATTCGTCTTTCTTTAATGGCACCAACACACTAAACGTAGAACCTTTACCGAGTTCTGATTGAACAAATACGTCTCCACCATTCTTACGAGCGAAATCCGCACAAAGCTGCAGACCAAGTCCACTTCCTTCTTCACCACCTGTACCATACGTGCTTTCTCCTTTATGGAAGAGTCCTTCTATTCTTTCTGGAGCAATACCAACACCATAGTCTCTGATACTTATCTTCGCATATTCATTATCACGTTGTGACGTAATATCAATAACGCTTCCTTCGGGACTGAACTTAATAGCATTTGACAAGAAATTACGGACTACTGTCTTAAGCATATCATTATCAGCCCTAACAACAAGAGATTCATCGCATACTTGGTAATTAAGTTTTATGTCCTTAGTCTCAGCAATCATTATAAATATATCAACAACTCCTGGGATAACCTCATTAACATCAAAGTCTTGATATACAACATTTATTCGACCTGTCTGACTCTTAGTCCATTTAAGCAAGTTATCAAGCAAGTCATGCGTTTCTTCACTTTCACGGTTGGCTTTATCAAGTAGATCAAATATCTCTGGACCAACAAGTTCTGGTGAAATGGCATTAACAGCTAGATTAAGAACCATACGTATAGATGCCATAGGTGAACGCAAGTCATGCGCAATAACAGAATACATTTTGTCACGATTTGAGATTGTACGTTTCAATTCTTCATTTTGCCTTACAATTATTCGCTTAGCCGCAACAAGTTGTATCTGATGCATCACTCGCATTACGAGTTCCTCTTTATTAAAAGGTTTAGTTAGAAAATCACTCGCACCAACCTGAAAACCATGAACTAACTCTGAAGGATTATTAAGTGCCGTTAAAAAAATTATAGGAATATCTAATGTTTCTGAATCTTTTTTAAGTATTACAGCTGTATCAAAACCACTAATACCAGGCATCATAACATCTAAAAGGATAATATCAGGTTTATCTGTTTTAGCCTTATTGATACACTCTTCACCATTGCTGGCAGTACATACTTGGAATCCTTCATTTGATAATAATATTTTAAGCAATAACACATTGCTAACTACATCATCAACTACAAGAATCTTGTATTCACTACGGTTAATTTTGGAACCTAACATTCCTTCTAAGTCCATCATAGTTCTCAGCTTTGATTAATTTGTATTTTGCAAAAATACCAAATAATTTGATATAAACCAAATAATTTGAAGGAAATGTTAAACAGCTGCATTAGCAGTTAATTTGAAGATAATAACAAATAAAAAAAGAGGCATTCTAATCAGAAGCCTCTTTCTCTATTATCTTGAAAAATATTTTACTTTAAAATGTTATAAAGCAATGAAGTCAAAGAAATCAGAATGGAAGTAGCAGAGAACCATAATGTAGTCATACTACCTACACTTGAATTCTGTGACTTAACCTTATTTGGCTCAACATATACTACATCATTCTGCTGCAGATAATAATATGGTGAATTAATTATGTTGGCATCATTAAGATTAAGAATATGTATTGACTTCTGTCCATTTGAATCCTCACGGATAAGTTTAACCTTATCGCGTACACCATATATAGTCATATCACCTGCCATTGCCAAAGCCTCAAGAATAGTAACTTTCTCTCTGGTTATCTGATATGAACCCGCACGTGTCACTTCGCCAAGAACAGAAATAGAATAACTAGACATTCTCACTGTTACTATAGGATTTTCAGATGCAGCCATATAAGGTTTAATCAAGTCTTCTATCTTTTTCTCTGCTTCAGCTTTAGTAAGACCTCCAACCTTTACACGTCCAACTTTCGGGAAATCAATAGTTCCGTCATTATCAACCAAGTATGACTGCAACATAGCTTGGGAATAAGAACTTTTTTGTCCTACAGTATATGGTGTTGGCACTGTCATGTTAAAGGGAACTGCAGCCTCTGGATCAGTTGTACTTACTGTAATAGTAAGTTGGTCTTTGGGCATTATTCGTGCATCATAAAGCATCTTAGACGCATCAAGATTTACCTGTTCGCTATTTTTAAAATATGCGACATTCTTTGAAGTAGAGCAACTGCCAAACAATACTATGATTGCCAATAGTGCCAACGGTAATACTAATCCTTTAATATTTTTCATTTCTATGTATAATTAAATCAAATGCAAATATACATCTATTTTTCTAATTACACAAATATTAAGATACAAAAAAATGGAGACCAGCCATAGCTAATCTCCATTATATGTCAAATTACTCTATTAATAGAACTTGAAATAATTCTTTGCATTATTGTATGAGATATCCTCTACCATACGACCAAGAATCTCCTGATCGTTAGGCAGCAAGCCCTTCTCTACATCTGTACCAAGAATATTACAGAGCAGACGACGGAAATACTCATGACGTGGATAGCTCAAGAATGAGCGTGAGTCTGTAAGCATACCAACGAAACGGCTAAGCAAACCAAGCACAGAAAGAGCATTCATCTGACGTGTCATACCATCAAGCTGATCGTTGAACCACCAACCTGAACCAAACTGAATCTTACCTGGGCAACCACCCTGGAAGTTACCAAGCATTGTTGCTATAACCTCATTAGCACATGGGTTCAGTGTATAGAGAATTGTACGTGTCAGTTTACCCTGCATATTGAGTTTATTCAAGAACTTGCTCATAGCCTTTGCAGTATTGAACTCACCAATAGAGTCAAAACCAGTATCAGGACCTAACTGATTGTACATTGCAGTATTGTTATCACGGATAGCACCGTAGTGGAACTGCTGTGTCCAATCTGCCTCAGCATCCATAATTGCCATTTCTGTAAGGAAGCAGTTCTTATACTGGCGAATCTCAAAGTCGCTCAACTGCTGGCCACGCATAGCTTTCTCAAAGATAGTCTCAATCTGTGACATTGTGTATTCTTCATCATAGAATTCCTCAATACCATGATCAGAGAGTTTACAGCTATTCTCAGTGAAGAAGTCATGACGTTTCTGCAATGCATCAAGCATATCTGCAAACTTAGTGATTGTAACGCCAGACACCTCTTCCAACTGATGTACGTATGCAGGGAATTCTGGTTTCTCAATATTCATAGCTTTGTCAGGACGCCATGCAGGAATCATCATTGGGTCGTTTTCACCTCTTGTTTCTGCATACTGCTTGTGGAAACGGAGATCATCTACAGGATCGTCTGTTGTACAAACACACTCTACATTATAATGACGCATGAAGCCACGTGCTGTAAATCCTGGCTGTTGCAACTTTTCATTACACTCATCAAAGATTTCACGAGCAGTCTTTGGACTCAACTGCTTCTCAATACCAAATGCAGTCTTCAGCTCAAGGTGTGTCCAGTGATACAATGGATTACGGAATGTATATGGCACGGTTTCTGCCCATTTCTCAAACTTTTCCCAGTCTGATGTATCTTTACCTGTACAATACTTTTCATCAATACCGTTTGTACGCATTGCACGCCATTTATAATGGTCGCCTCCAAGCCACAGTTCTGTTATGCTTTTAAACTTATGATCACTTGCCACCATCTCAGGGATAAGATGACAATGATAGTCAATAATAGGCATTTTAGCCGCATGATTGTGATAAAGATCCTGAGCTACTTGTGTATCGAGCAGGAAATTCGCATCATTAAATTGTTTCATAATAGTTTATTTTTTAATAAGGTTTTTATTTCTTCAATTGATGCAAAAATACTAAATAAATTCCGTAATATCAAAAACTTTCCGTATTTTTGCATAAAAAATTACGCAAACGATGACGTTTTCAATAAATAACAAGGTATTACTGATATACACAGGGGGTACTATTGGCATGAATCTCAATCCAAAGACACATGCCTTAGAGCCCTTTGACTTTGAGCATTTGCTTAACTCAGTGCCAGAGTTAAAACATTTTGACACAGAAATAGACACCTATCAGTTCATGCCTCCTATTGACAGCAGTGACATGTCGCCACAGAAATGGGTAGAGATTACGAAAATCATCGCAGATAATTATGATAAGTATGATGGTTTCGTAATACTACATGGCACAGACACAATGGCCTATACTGCTTCTGCTCTCAGTTATATGCTTGAGAACCTCACTAAACCAGTGATACTGACTGGAAGCCAATTGCCAATTGGCCAACTGCGCACCGATGGCAGAGAGAACCTTATCACAAGCATTGAAATTGCCGCGGCTAAAAATGATGATGGAACATCTAAGGTTCCTGAAGTGGGAATATATTTTAATGGTCGCCTGTTACGTGGCAACCGTACTACAAAACAAAGCGCAGATGGGTTCAATGCTTTTGAAAGCTATAACTATCCGCCATTAGTTGAGGTCGGGGTAAACATAACATATCATGAGCATCGTATATTAAAGCCTGATTATACAAAGCCAATGGTTGCTCATCTTGAGCTAAACAACAATGTTATAATATTCTCATTATTCCCTGGTATACGCGAGGATTTAATTCGTCACATTATAGCCACACCTAATCTGCGCGCAATTGTGATGCGCACATTTGGCAGCGGCAATGCCCCACAAAGTCCATGGATTCAAAAAGCTTTAAAGGATGCAGCCAAATACGGCAAGATTATTGTCAACATAAGCCAGTGCATGCAGGGAAGCGTTGAGATGGGACGTTATGACACAGGATATCAATTGCAAGAGGCTGGTGTTATTAGCGGCCACGACTCAACAGTTGAGAGTGCTGTTACAAAACTGATGTTTTTACAAGCATATTGCAAGGATGTTCATGAAGTACGAAAAATGATGTCAGAAAGCATCAGAGGTGAAATGAGCGTTTAATACATTAATTATAAACTATCTAAACGATTAATTAAAAAAGATTATGAAAGACTTAAAAGGAACAAAAACAGAGAAAAACCTGCAGGAAGCTTTTGCAGGCGAGTCTATGGCACGCAACAAGTACAGCTATTTTGCATCAAAAGCAAAGAAAGATGGTTTTGTACAGATGGCAGCTATTTTTGAAGAGACTGCTAATAACGAGAAAGAACATGCTAAGTTATGGTATAAATACCTTCACGGAGGTGCTGTACCTACAACAGAAGCCAACCTTGAGGATGCTGCTAATGGCGAGAACTACGAATGGACAGACATGTATGCTCGTATGGCCAAGGAAGCACGCGAGGAAGGTTTCGATGAGATAGCAGCTAAGTTTGAGGGTGTTGCAGCTATCGAAAAGGAGCATGAGGAGCGCTATCGCAAGCTTTTGCAGAACCTCCGCGACAAGAAGGTGTTCTCAAAGGACGGTGATGCTGTATGGCAGTGCGCTAACTGCGGCCATATTGTTATTGGCAAGGATGCTCCAGGAATTTGCCCTGTATGTGAGCACTCACAGGCTTACTTCCAGGTAAGAGCAGAGAACTACTAATCTGTAATTAACAACAGATAAACAAATAACGGCATCGGGAAATCAAAATCCGATGCCGTTACTTTTATTACTTTATCAACCGTTAATTAAACATACCATTTAACACACATAAGTGATGCACTTAGACATCGTAAATGGTGCGTTTAGTAATCGTAAATGCACCATTTATTTATATCATATTATTTGATTAAAAACTCCAGTTCAAATCAACACCACAATGGAAAGGATTATTACGTTGTGAGAACGTACGACTAACACCATCAGCCGCGCTTTCCACCAGGAATGTATTATAGCGGGTATCGGTAATATTCTTAGCCCATATATTTGCTTTCACCGAACCAAAATCAAACAGCACATGAGCACCGAGAGTTGCATATAGTGACTGTGAATACTTGTTGGCTGCATCCCAATAGATTCTGCCATTACCACTAATATCAGCTCCTAAACTTAATGAGTGCAAGAAACTTGCTCCTGTGAATGGTATCTTATAGTCTGCTGCTGCACTAAATGTATGCTTAGGTACAAATGGGACATATTGTCCACTGTGGTCAAGTGTCTGTCCATTGCCTATGCTATCTATATATTGATTAAATGTAGAATAAGAATAGCTGTAAGTAGCAGACCAAGAAAGATTATTATTTAAGGCACGTCCACGGAGAGAAGCCTCAAAACCTATACTGCTGCTCTCACCTGCATTAACCATCATGCGACCATATCCATATCTACTTGCCATTACTGAAAGTTGCTGATTGCGAATCTGCATATAGAAAGCAGAAAGGTCTGCCTGTACTTTTCCTCCAAACAGATTTAAACGTGCACCAAGCTCATAATTCCAGCTTTCCTCTGGTTTATATGATATGGTATTATTTACATCTTGATACTCTTCTGCTGAATGTTCATCAACAATATCTTCCTGCGTCAGTTTCATAAGCTGCCCTCCGAGCTGACTCTGTTCTGACCTGAAAATATCAGAGAACATCTGTAAGTTATAACCTCCAGCCCTAAAACCTTTGCTCACGGTTGCATAAAGATTATTTCCTTTATTGTCTAAACGATATGATAGAGCAACCTTAGGCAACAATTGCATATAGTTTTTATGATGATTGCTTTGCATAAGAGACATATATGTATGACTGGTATTCATTGGCCTGCCCTGCATCATTCCATTATAATCCAATCGAAAACATGCACGGGTATCATAATCTATGCTTACACGCTGATAGTCATAACGTAAACCAAGAGTAAGCATAAGTTTATCGGTAACATCTATATTCGACTCATGATATAGACCAATATTGAATTGTGGCGTATGGAACATACCCGGGACCGAATTTTCAGATAGATTCAAATCATTGATTTTTACAGGGATATTAGGGGGTATAGTTCCCTTAATCTGAGTTTCAATCATTCCATTCATTGCATCACCAAAATACACAGGCGCATCTGTACGCAACCATTCGTAGCTTAGGAATAATCCTGTGGCATGCTTCCAACCATTAGTAAGTCTTCCGCGCAAAGTGGTTTCATGCGTAATTGCATTCATTTTTTGCATCTGTTCCAATCTCATATAATCTTCAGGCAGATAATCCTGGTCCATTATCATATAATCGTTGAGATACTGATGCGATGTTGTGGAAAAAAGAGTTGTATTAGGTGATATTATACCCTTAACCGTAAGTCCTGTATTCACCATTTGCCTGCGGTATCCATTCATTACTGTTGTTGATGGTTCAGTCCATTTGTCTTCGTTTTGACTCCACTCTCCATAAGCGAAGCCGTTCTGATTGACATATTGATAATCTGACACCAAATCAAAAGTAAAATTATCGCTGGCTTTCCATACTGCACGCAACTTAGCACCCGCCTCGTTCATAAGGTCAGCATCCTCTGCTAAATTAGTATTCTCGAAGAATCCTTTCTGACCATTATAAAAAGCTGAGAGAGAAACCGCCAGTCTGTCATTCAACTTAAAGCGATGTGATACTTCGACATTGCTCATAAGTCCTGTACCAATACCTAATCTTATGTCAGTACCTTGACTTTCCATTGGATTCTTAGAATACATACGTACTACTCCACCCTCTGTATTCATACCATAGAGTGTGCCTTGAGGTCCTCTTAGCACGTCAACTCGTTCAATCTGATAAAAATGGCTATTAAAGGCTGACTTATTAATCAAAGGAATATTATCTGTATAGACTCCAACAGCAGGACCTCCTGTGCGTGAGCCAATGCCTCTGACATACATTGATGATGTAAGACGAGAACCATAAGCCGGCATAGTAAATGATGGCACATAGGAAGACAACTGACTTAAATCCCTTATGTTGCGATTATTCATCTCTGCAGATGTAAGTATCGTACTGCTCAATGGCAAAAGACGCAAAAGCAGATTTTCTTTTGGTTGTGAGACTACTACTACTTCATCTAAATCAATAACCTTGGATGTTGTATCAGTTTGCAAAGCTGAATTATTAGCAAGCAATCTTGTACACCCAATAAATAACACAAAAGCAAAAACAAAATATTTTAGCATATCCACATAAATAATTTTTTCTGATTGCAAAGGTATTAAATATAAATAAACCTTACAATCATCATTTATATGGATATGCTTTTATGTTATCTCACCTTCAGCCTCCTCCACAAGAAGTCTGGTATCATGCGCCAGAAGAATGTTATCACAGCCCAACGGGCATCAATAACCACCTTGTGCTTTCTTGAGTAAACAGCCTTGACAATAGATTTGGACACAGGCTCAGTCTTCATAAGCAAGGGATAGCGTGGATTATCGCCCAACAATTCAGTAGCCACAAAACCAGGACGTATGTCGGTAAACCTGATATTATGACCTTGCATATTAGACAGCTGCTCCAAGGCCTGCAGATATGTGTTCTGGAAAGCTTTAGTGGCAGAATAGGAAGGAGCTATGCCTAAGCCCTTTGTTCCTGCTATTGAGCTAATGGCAACAATATGTCCACCACCATGGGCTGCCATATAGCGATATGCCGCACCTATCATACGACTAAAGCCCATAGTGTTGGTTTGAACAGTGTTAAGCTCTATATCGGCATTAAGTTCTGGATTCTGCCATCCTATACCAGAGGCATAGAAAAACATATCGCAACCGCCTACTCTATCTATAAGCTGCATAAGAGTTTCTTCTGAGTCGGACTGGGTCACATCAATGGCAGCCATTTCAACTCTGTCTGGAGCAATCTTATACAACAACTCAAGCAAATGTAAACGACGGGCAGCAATTCCTATTTGCCACCCGTCTTTGATAAGTATCTTAGCCACTTCATGGCCTAAGCCTGATGAAGCACCAATTATGATTGCTCTTCTCATTATTTAATCTCTATGTCAAGAGGCTGATTCAAACCATTGAGGAATGATTCAATGCGCAACTGCCACTCGTTCTGATTGCGACAATCATTCTTGCTCCATGCTGAACCAAAGTAATATGTAAAGCGCTCGCCACTCTTATAACCCTTCTTCACACCTAAGGCATGGCCTGCATTGCCACTGAATGGCTGCTCAAACATCACCTTCTTAGTGGCATCAACACCATTAGGGAAAAGAGCGGCTACATAAATCTGGAAGTTCTGGCCATTTGGATTGTCGGTTGGGTCTGCATAATGAACATAGTTCTTGCCCAAAACAACACTGTTTAGGTCTTCGCTGTGGATGACAACACCAGATGCTACATCTATTGGCTGTATCAGGCCATCATACCACACTGTCATCTTGTTGAAATTGCTTCCCTTATCCAAGCTGAGTATGCGATTTTCAACCACATTGGCATCGCCCTTTATTGTTGCTGGGTTATACACCAGTCTGACGGTGAAACGCAATGGGCCATTATCCAATATCTCGTAGTCCTTGTAGCAGTATGGGAAGATGATATTATCACCATCCATCAAAGCTGGGGTTCCACAACCCAGGGTTGGACCTACCTTATAGCAATCCAAGCCATTACCCAAGTCATAATGATAGCTGGTCAGCTTGTTCAATGAATCAGCAGCTGCTGGATTGGTCTTCTTCAACTCGGCTATGATATTCTTTGCACCATGCTCAATGTGATAACGTTTCTCTACAACAAGCTCTGGAGTGTTCTTAAGCCACACATCAACGCCATAGGCCTTTTCATTGTTGCGCTGAAGAGCAGGACCATAACAACGATAGGCTGTGCGGTCATTCTCCCATGCTATATCATCTACACGCTCTGGATACATACGGCCATAGCAGGTGTTCTTGAATGTCTTTGGAGTGCCTTTCTTGAAGGTGAACTGAGCAGCACCACATGGACGGACAGCAGCATCAATAAGTATCTTGCCATCGTAGGTGAGCTGATAAGCTATTTCCTGACCTACGGCATTAATCACTTGGAACTGACGGCCACCACTGATACCAAGCTTTGCGAAAACAGTGTTTGCATCAATCTCAACAACTTCCTGACGGAAAACATCAGCATCATTGCGAACAACAACATTAAAAGATTTTGCATCAACAGGACGTACTGAAGCATCGTCGAAACGAACTTTCTCACAAGCAGCAAGAAGGAATGCGCCTGTACCAAAGTTGGTCACGCTCTTGGCCGAGAGCACTTGTCCCTTGATGGCTTTCTCACCAATTGGCTGAACATAACCTACAGAGCCATCTGCCTGAAGAGCAGTCTTAGAAAGATAGTTCCATGCCTTGTCTGCCGCTGGCTGGTATGTAGCCTTATCAAGATAGCCATTGTTCATACCCCAAAGCAAACCATAGGTAAAGAAGGCTGTTCCACTTGTCTCTGGACCTTCTGCATGGTCGGCATCAAGCATAGAACGTGTCCAATAGCCCTCTTTCTGTTGACATTTGATGACAGCAGCAGCTAATTGGCGAAAACGCTCTGCAAACAAAGGATAATGCTTATATGATGTTGGCATGTCTGCAAGCACCTTAGCAAGTCCTGCCAATACCCAACCATCACCACGTGCCCAGAAGTCTTTCTTGCCATTTGATGTCTTATGCTTTGGATAGATATATTTTCCATCACGGTAGTAAAGATGGTCTTCCTTGTCAAACATCAGGTTGTCGGCAAATACAAAGTTGTCATAAAGCTTGTCAAGATACTTTACATCGCCTGTAGCCTTGTACAACTTAGTGAACACTGGCATCACCATATAAAGTCCATCAGCCCACCACCAGAAGTCATTCTCCTTCATTGCACACTCATGGTTCATCACCTCAAGGGCACGTGCAATCTTATAATCGTCGGGGTTCATCTCATACATATCCAAATAGGTCTGGAAACATATCTGCCAGTCACCAAAGAGCACATAGTCCTGTCCCTCGCCATAATTCTTGTACTTCCACTTGGTTGCATTTGGTTCTGTAGCTCCACTCCATTTGTTGTGGCGCGCCCACTTGTCGCTGTATTCAAGATACTTGGCATTTCCTGTAAGTTTATAGGCCTCCATATTGCCAGTGAAATAGGCTGCATCATCCCAAAATGCTCTTACCTCAGGCTTATGGGTAGACTGCCAATGGTTGTTAACTTTCTCAATTATCTCAATAGTAGACAACTGAGGTTCTTGTTTCTTTACCTTTTTCTTTGCTGCCTCTGCCGTAAAGGTAGAGAACAACATAGCCAACGCTAAAATTGATAATAATTTTTTCATATTAATTTGAGTTTCAAGTTTTACTTATCTATTTCATATTTGCATCAAAAAATCTTATTGCCTGACGGAACAAATGATTGCGGGTATTGCCACCAAAGATACTATGATTGCGATTGGTATATACCAACTCGCTGAAGTCTTTGTCTGCTTGCACCAATGCCTCGGTATATTCTGCCGCATTACGGAAATGAACATTATCATCTGCCATACCATGACAAATAAGCAATGCGCCACTAAGCTGTGAGGCACGAGCTATTGGATTTACCTCGTCATAGCCTGACTGATTTTCCTTTGGAGTACGCATAAAACGCTCTGTATAAACGGTATCATAATAGCGCCAACTGGTGACTGGGGCTATGGCAACGCCAGCACGGAACACTGGCCTGCCCTCGCTCATGCTCATCAATGTGTTCCAACCACCATAGCTCCATCCCCAGATGCCTATACGAGTCTTGTCAACAAAAGACTGATTGCCCAACCAAAGGGCTGTTTCAACTTGGTCACGAGCCTCTTTCTCACCTAATCGGAGATATGTGCATTTCTCAAATTCAACACCTCTTCCACCAGTGCCTCTGTTGTCAACGCATACCACGACATAGCCTTGTTGAGCAAGATAATGTTCGAGGATTGCTCCTTGCCCTGCCATTCCTATTGACCAACGGTTTAATACTTGCTGACTACCTGGACCTCCATATTGATACATGATTACAGGATAGCGTTTCTGTGGATTGAAATCGGCTGGCTTAACCATCCATCCATTGAGTTTTACGCCTTCTGAGGTATTGAATGAGAACATCTCACGGCTGCCAAGCTCATATTCAGAGAGCTTGTTGAGCAAAGATTTATTATCAAGCAACACTTGCAACTGCTTGCCATTGTTGTCATTAAGCGTATAAACACTTGGGGTATTCATATCGCTCCAGATATTGATGTAATATTTAAAATTGGAACTGAATATCGCACTATTAGTACCACCTTTGGCACTTATACATTCGGTCTTGCCGTTAGCCTTGGCCACATAAATCTGCTGTTCTGCCGCACCATTCTGATTGGCTGCATAATATACATTTCCTGTTGCCTCGTCATAGCCATAAACATCCTTTACCTCATAAGAACCTGCTGTCACTGTGCGCTTCAACTGACCATTAAGGTTGTAAAGATACAGATGGGTGTAACCACTACGCTCGCTTGGAAACAGGATATGATTGTCTGTAATCTTGATTGATGACATGGACGACTCACGTATGTATTTGTCTATCTTATCCTTGATAACAAGCTTACATAAAGTGGACAATGGATTGGCCATGTATATATTCAACTCATCCTGATGGCGGTTCATGGTATATATAGCCACCTTGGCCGGATCGCTTGTCATTACAATACGTGGAATATAATCTCCATCATTCAATGGCAATTGTATCTTGCGGGTCTGACGAGACTTAATATCAAAGCTATATACAGATACCTCTGAGTTGGTCTCACCTGCTATAGGATACTTATAGGTATAAAATCCGGGGTACTCCGCATACTGTTCTTTAGCTGGTTTTAGGCCGCGGAACATTTGCATTGAATATTCTTTTACCATTGACTCGTCATAACGGACCCAACATATCTGACGACTATCAGCAGTAAATACCATGGCACGTGAATTGCCAAACTCCTCTTCATTAACCCAATCTGGAATACCATTGATAACCTCATTCCACTTACCATCCTTGGTTATCTGACTCTCAGCTTTGTCATAGAGCAACTTAACAAGATGTATATTGTTATCTCTAACGAAGGCTATCTGCTGACCATCAGGCGAGAACAAAGGAGTTTGCTGTGGACCACCATTTGACAATGGTTCCATCTTATTGTTTCTGATATTGTAGATATAATAAACTGCCGTAAAAGAATGACGGTAAATGGGTTTTGTCTGAGTTTGAATAAGAATACGAAGTCCATCAGGACTAATTATATAACCATCAATACGTTGTAACTTATCACCACGTACATTATTAGCATCAAACAAAACTTCAACTTGTTTGCCAGTCTTAAAGGAATATCTTACAATCTGCTTACCATCAGAACTAATTTGGGTATAAGTTTCGCCATCATTAAATGGTTTTACTTCAGTCATTCTCTCTGATGAAAATACTCCAGAGGTAATGTCTTTTAAATTTAGTTTACCTGCTGAAAAAACATGTGAGGCTGCAAAAATTAATACAGCACACATCAATATCGACTTTTTCATTATCTACTCAATTAAGTTAATGTATTTTGCAAAGATAATGATAATTTCCGATAATAGTTTACAATAGATATGAAATATATAAAAGTTTAACGGTAAATAATATCAGTATTACTATTCATTCAAAAGATAAAGAAAAGGGAGTCGCAAATTTTCAGGCATCAGACAAAAGTATTATTAATTCAAAAAACAATATCTACACCGATTTTATATAATATATACAAAAAAATATGATTTAGATCGCAAGAGAATATTTCAGAATAACGAAAAGATTATCATAGATATACCACAAATAAAAAAGGCCGTCTTACGACGACCTTTAATAGTGAAAAGTATTTCTTACTTAACCTTGTCAACAATAGCCTTGAATGCAGCAGGGTTGTTCATAGCAAGGTCAGCGAGAACCTTACGGTTAATCTCGATGCCAGCCTTAGCCAACTTACCCATCAATACTGAATAACTCATACCCTCGAGGCGAGCAGCTGCATTGATACGCTGAATCCACAATGAGCGGAATGTACGCTTCTTATTGCGGCGATCACGATATGCGTATGTGAGACCTTTCTCCCATGTGTTTTTCGCTACAGTCCAAACATTCTTGCGGGCACCAAAGTAACCGCGTGTAAGCTTCAAAATTCTTTTTCTCTTAGCTCTACTTGCTACATGATTTACACTTCTTGGCATAATTTTCTTACTTTAAAATGTTTGACAATAGGTTTAACGGAGACAAAGCAATTCACGTACCTGCTTAACATCACTCTTGTCAACAAGTGTCTGATGTACGAGGTTCAACTTTTGCTTCTTTGACTTCTTTGTAAGAATGTGTCTGTGGTAAGCGTGATGTCTCTTAATCTTACCTGTACCAGTGAAACGGAATCTCTTCTTTGCACCGGAATTTGTCTTTTGCTTTGGCATTTTTTAAAATTTTTATTAAATTGTTATTTATTATACAGTGGCAACGCATATACCGGGCGTTACGCACATTTTTATTCTCCTGTAAGTTTCTTTAGGGCATCTGCACTAATTTTCGCATTTGCAAATAATCCACCATTTGACGGAGTGTCTTCTGATTCTATTTCAGCCTTTACATTTTCAGTATTAACTGATTTCTTCTCACGGTCAATGGCCTGCTGACTTTTTTTTGCTGTACCTGCTTTCTTTGGCGCAAGATATAAGAACATCTTTTTACCCTCGAGGGATGGCATAGACTCCACTTTTCCATATTCTTCCAAGTCGTTAGCAAAACGTAACAACAAAACTTCACCTTGTTCTTTGAACAATATAGATCTACCACGGAAGAATACATAAGCACGAACCTTATTGCCGTCTTCTAGAAATTCCTTAGCATGTTTCAATTTAAACTGATAATCATGTTCATCAGTCTGAGGTCCAAATCTTATTTCCTTTACTTCAACTTTAACCTGCTTAGCTTTCATTTCCTTTGCACGTTTCTTTTGTTGATAAAGGAATTTTGAATAGTCGATAAGACGACAAACTGGCGGATTTGCATTTGGTGATATTTCAACAAGATCAACCTCCTGCTCACGAGCCATATCCAACGCCTGACGAGTTGGGACTACAATCGAACCGCTATCGCTAACGATGCGGACTTCACGTACTCGTATTTGTTCATTAATACGATACTGATTCTTTATATTGTCATTCTTCATTCAACTATTTTATGAAAATCGGGCACAAAGGTACAAAAAATACAAATAAGACTGGCACCTGAGATGTAAAGAAAAATGCAAAGAGGCTGCAATTTAATATTTTTTAACTACAAAGATTGCTAACTGAATAAATTATAGTCAAAAAAAATAAGGTGAAGTACAATTTTATATACCACACCTTATTATAATAGTTTAATTATTCTTTACTCTTTATCAAGCAAAATCTTCATCATTTCTACTGCAGCCTTGGCAACAGAGGTACCAGGGCCAAAGATTGCAGCAACACCAGCCTTGTAGAGATAATCGTAATCCTGTGCAGGAATAACACCACCAGCTATAACCATGATATCCTCGCGACCCAACTTCTTAAGTTCCTCAATGAGCTGAGGCACAAGAGTCTTATGCCCAGCCGCTAGAGAAGATACGCCAACAATGTGTACATCGTTTTCAACTGCTTCACGTGCTGCCTCTGCCGGTGTTTGGAACAAAGGTCCCATATCAACATCGAAACCACAATCAGCATAACCTGTAGCAACAACTTTAGCGCCACGGTCATGACCATCCTGTCCCATCTTTGCAACAAAGACACGTGGACGACGGCCTTCTTGTTTTGCGAACTCTTCTGTCAGCTGACAAGCCAACTCAAAATCGCTGTCATTCTTACTTTCTGATGAATACACGCCTGAAATAGTTCTAATTACTGCTTTATAACGGCCAACGACTTCCTCGCAGGCATCACTAATCTCTCCAAGAGTACAACGAAGCTTAGCACACTCGATGGCATGTGCCAAAAGGTTGCCTTCGCCTGTACGAACACACTCTGTAAGTGCAGCAAGTGCCTTCTTGCATGCCTCCTCGTCGCGGGCAGCACGAACCTTTGCAAGGTTCTCTTCCTGCTGGATGCGAACGGCTGTGTTGTCAACTTCAAGGATATCGATTGGATCTTCGTGCTCAAGGCGATATTTGTTGGTACCGACAATTGTCTGAACACCAGAGTCGATACGAGCCTGTGTACGTGCAGCAGCCTCTTCGATACGCATCTTTGGAACACCAGTCTCAATAGCCTTAGCCATACCGCCAAGTTTCTCAATTTCCTGAATGTGAGCCCATGCCTTATGTACGAGTTCGTTGGTAAGACTCTCTACATAGTAAGAACCAGCCCATGGATCGATGTGCTTGCACACCTTAGTCTCGTTCTGGATGTATATCTGTGTGTTACGTGCAATACGTGCAGAGAAGTCGGTTGGCAATGCGATAGCCTCGTCGAGGGCGTTGGTGTGCAATGACTGTGTGTGACCGAGCACTGAAGCCATAGCTTCGATACATGTACGGCCTACATTGTTGAATGGATCCTGCTCGGTGAGCGACCAGCCTGATGTCTGAGAGTGGGTGCGCAGAGCCATTGACTTAGGGTCTTTAGCACCAAAGCTCTTAACAATCTTTGCCCAAAGCAGACGACCAGCACGCATCTTTGCTATCTCCATGAAGTGGTTCATACCGATAGCCCAGAAGAATGACAAACGTGGAGCGAAAGCATCAATATCAATACCTGCGTTAACACCAGCACGGATATAATCCATACCGTCGGCAAGTGTGTAAGCCAATTCTATATCTGCAGTAGCACCAGCTTCCTGCATGTGATAACCAGAGATAGATATTGAATTGAACTTTGGCATGTTCTGTGATGTGAATTCGAAGATGTCTGCAATAATCTTCATAGAGAATGCAGGTGGGTAAATGTATGTGTTACGCACCATAAACTCCTTCAGAATATCGTTCTGGATGGTTCCTGCCATCTCTTCCATCTTTGCGCCCTGCTCTAGTCCAGCCACAATATAGAACGCAAGAATTGGAAGAACGGCACCGTTCATGGTCATAGAAACAGACATTTTGTTCAATGGAATACCATCAAACAATACTTTCATGTTTTCCTCATTGCAAATAGAAACACCTGCCTTACCAACATCACCGACTACGCGCTCATTGTCTGGGTCATAACCACGGTGAGTAGGCAGGTCAAATGCAACTGAAAGACCTTTCTGACCACTTGCAAGATTACGGCGATAAAAAGCATTTGATTCCTCCGCTGTAGAAAATCCAGCATACTGGCGGATGGTCCATGGACGGAAAGGATACATCATTGAATAAGGACCACGCAGGAATGGAGGCAGACCTGCAGTGTAGTCAAGATGTTCCATACCTTCAAGGTCTTCTTTTGTATATACAGGTTTAACACCTATCTGCTCTGGAGTATTCCAATTAGGAGCAATGCCGTTTGTTTTCTGCCAATCAGCACCATTCTGTGCCTGAATACCGGCATAAATATCAATGTCATTAAAATTTTTTCTCATGATTCTATTCCTCCTAATTATTAAATACCCAACTTAGCATTATATTCTTTAAGTGTTTCTAGAACATTGCATTTAACATGGATAAAGTTCTCAATACCTGCTACCTTCAGGTCTTCCATACAAGCTGGAGCACCAGCAACAATGAACATTGCACGACCATCAAGATACTTGAATGCAGGAATTGCGTATTCTGCATATTCGTCATCGCTAGAGCAGATAACAACGAGGTTCGCACCAGCATTCAATGCAGCATCAACACCCTCCTCTACTGTCTTGAAACCAAGGTTGTCAATTACCTTATATCCGGCACAAGCAAGGAAGTTAGAACTAAACTGTGCACGTGCCTGACGCATTGCGAGATTACCAATGGTGAGCATAAATGCAACTGGCGTCTTAGCGCTCTTCTCTGTCTGAAGGCGTAATGCCTCAAAATCAGCAGCAAGGCGTGAAGAAGAAATTGCCTTATATGTTGGTTCATCCTTTGTTCCGCAACCGCAACAGCATGTTGCCGGCTCTTTGCCATCTGATACTTCTGTAAAATTAGGATACTGGTTAGTACCAAGAATAAACTCCTTGCGTTTTGCAGCATCACCATGACGTTTGTTATTGGTCGCATTGATGTCGTCTTGTATTGTACCAGCCTTAACAGCTGCAAGGAAACCACCTTCATTCTCAGTCTTAAGGAACAACTTCCATGCAACATCTGCAAGTGAGTGTGTTACCTCTTCAATAAAATATGAACCAGCTGATGGGTCAACAACTTTATCAAAGTGGCATTCTTCCTTGAGCAGCAACTGCTGATTGCGTGCAATACGCTCTGAGAAATCTGTAGGTGTTTCATAAACGACATCAAATGGGTTTACAACAATAGAATGTACACCTGCAAGAGCCGCACTCATAGCTTCTGTCTGCGTACGGAGCAGATTAACATGACTGTCGAATATAGTCATATTATAAGATGTGGTGATTGCATTTACACACATCTTGCATGCACACTCACATTTTGGTTCATACTGCTTAACAATTTCAGCCCAAAGCATACGTGCAGCACGGAACTTGGCAATTTCCATAAAGTAGTTCTCTGAAATGCCAAGATTAAATTTAATCTTACTTGCTGCAAGTGTTGGCTCTACACCAGCTTCCACCAGCATATTTAGATACTCATTACCCCAAGCAAGAGCATAACCCAACTCCTGAACACAATATGCACCAGCATTATTAAGAGAAACACCATTAACTGCAATGCAACGGAATTTTCTGTAATCCTTCAAAACATTGATAAGCTCGACACCTGATGCTATTAGCATTTCAGTGTCCTTGCCCTTCATTACCATCTTCTCAATTGGGTCAAACTCAATAGAACCAACAAGTTTCTCCTTGGCATAGCCCTTTTTCTCAAAATAAGCAACGATATATTGTGCAAGCTCTACACAATGACGCTGACAGGTTTTGAAGTTAAGTTCTATACATTCACACTCAATACCTTCAAGTACAGTTTCTACAACTTCTGCTGATAGTATCTTACCTGGTATCTGAAAACCTATTGAGTCAACACCTTTATTAAGAATATCAAGTGCTTTAGCGTTTGCAGCTTTAGCATCCTCAACCTTAATATTCTGACGTACAAACCACTGGTTGTCATCTTTCTTGTTACCACGAACAAAAGGGAATTCACCAGGTAAAGCCTCTGGGGTTTTCAGTTTGAGTACATCTTCTCTACGATAGAAAGGCTGCAGATTGAACCCTTCATTTGTTCTCCAAACCAATTTCTTCTCAAAATCAGCACCTTTAAGATCTACTTGGATTTTATCCAACCAATCCTGTGCCGATGGAGCTTGAAACTCAGTAAAGAGTTTTTCCTTAATGTCTGACATAGTTGTTTTATTTATAGTATTTGTATTATGATTTACTTGTATTAAACCATGCAAAGATAGTGTAAATTTCCGAAACCTTAAAATATATAACATCTTTTTAATCTTTAATCGTGAAAAATTCAAAAAGTTCACAATTTCACTTAAAATAGTTGCACAAAAATTATCTTTTGCGCAATATTTTATCTAATTTTGCAACATATTTATAAAATGTTAGAAACGTTATGGATTGGTTGGTTAATTTGTTTACAACAACAGACTCTGTTGCACATATAGCAATACTCTACGCAATTGTCATTGCTATTGGTGTGCTCTTGGGTAAAATTAAGTTTTTTGGAATATCACTTGGAGTCACTTTTGTTCTATTTGCGGGAATTATAGCAGGGCATGTTGGTTTTACAGGTCCGACAAATATTCTTACTTTCGTTCAAGACTTCGGTTTGATTCTTTTTGTATTTATGATAGGCCTCCAAGTGGGACCTGGTTTCTTTGAAAGTTTCCGCAAAGGCGGTATAACTCTTAATTTACTGGCTGTAGCTGCTATAGTTTTGAATATCGCTGTCATGTTTGCGTGTTATTTCATATTCTTTGATACTAGCAATCCATACAACCTGCCAATGATGGTAGGAACACTTTATGGTGCGGTAACCAATACTCCTGGTCTTGGTGCTGCAAATGAGGCATTGGCTAGTGTATTCACTAGTGGAGAGCTTCCTCAAATTGCATCAGGTTATGCGTGTGCATATCCTTTAGGTGTTGTAGGAATTATTGGTGCAACTATCGCTGTAAGATACATTTGTCGCATTAAATTAGAGAAAGAAGAGGCTGACTTGAGCGGAAGTGCCAATGAGAATATAAAGGTAAAACCACATATAATGTCTCTTAAGGTTACTAATTCTAACCTTGTAGGACATAATCTTATAGAGATTCACGATTTCCTAAAGCGTGATTTTGTATGTACTCGCGTACTTCATGAAGGACATGTTAGTATACCTAACCGCGATACTAACTTCGAGATGGGCGATCAAGTGCTTATTGTTTGCGCAGAGGCAGACGCAAAGGCGATTGAAGCATTTATAGGAGAAGAGATAGAGGTTGCATGGGAAAAGCAAGACCAGCCACTTGTTTCAAAGCGTATTCGTGTTACTCGTTCATCTATAAATGGAAAGACATTGGGACAGATGCATTTCTCATCTCTTTATGGTGTGAATGTGACTCGTGTTACACGCCAAGGAATGGACATTTTCGCAACAAGCAATCTTGCATTACAAGTTGGTGACAAGGTAATGGTTGTAGGTCCAGAAGACGCTGTTGACCATGTAACAGAAGTGTTAGGTAACTCTGTTAAGCGTTTGCAGGCTCCTAATATTGCCACTATATTCCTTGGCATAATAGCAGGTATTATATTTGGCAGCATCCCATTTGCAATTCCAGGTATGCCAGTACCATTGAAGTTGGGTATTGCTGGTGGTCCACTGATTATAGCAATTCTCATTGGTCGTTATGGTTACAAGGCACATTTGGTAACATATACAACAACAAGTGCTAATATGATGCTAAGAGAAATAGGTCTGGTATTATTCCTTGCCAGTGTGGGCATAAAGGCTGGTGCTGGTTTCTGGGATACCGTTGTTGATGGCGATGGTTTAAAATATGTATATACAGGCTTCTTGATAACCATTATTCCTATTTTGATAGTAGGAACAATTGCAAGGATGAAATACAAGTTTAATTATTTTACCATTATGGGTATGCTTGCCGGCACGTATACTGACCCGCCAGCATTGGCTTATGCCAATCAGATATGTTCAAAGGAAGCCCCAGCTGTAGGATATTCAACTGTTTATCCTCTTTCAATGTTCCTTCGTATCTTTACCGCACAATTGATAATACTATTGTGTTGCGGACTTTAGAATTTTAATAACTTAAAACAATATTAATTAAAAACAAAATGAACAAATTCGGATTACTGTTGTGCAGTTTGTTGATTTCAGGTACCTCTGTGATGTTCGGACAAATAGAGAAGAACATTAAAATAAGTGAGGTTATGACCAACAACACTGCCAATGTACAGGACGAATACGGACAATGTAAGGCTTGGATTGAGATTGCAAACATATCTCATACCACTTACAACATCCGTGGTATGTACATTACCACCAATCGAGCTGTACTAAACAAGGAATTAAGCGTTCCTGAGCGAATCAAGATGATGAGCGTCATTCCTAATGGAGAGAACCGTACTAATTTGGGGGGACATCAACATCTCTTATTCTATTGTAATAGCAAACCTGCTCAAGGTTCATTACATCTTTCAGTACCAGTCGATTCTGGCAAACCGACTTGGGTGGCCTTGTACAATGGCAATGGTGTTAATCTGATAGACTCTGTAACTGTTCCTTCTTTAGAAGCGAATCATTCATATGCATTGGTAAAAAATGAGGACGGTTACAAGTGGCAGATTTGCAGTCAAGATATAGTTACTCCCTGGATTTCTAATGATATATCCGTAAAAGAATCTAAAATTGCAAGATTAAAGCGCGAAGACCCTTATGGATTGGGAATTACCATATTAGCTATGGGTATCGTTTTCTTCTGCCTTGCGCTTCTTTGGATTTTCTTCACTTTGTTTGGCATGTTTATGAGATACCGCAGCAAGGTTGCTTCAATTCAACCAGTAAAAGCCGGCGTAAAAACAATGGAAATAACGAAGGAGGTTGGACATATAACTAGTACCATCCTTCAAGACGGTTTGAAAACTAAAGGTATTGACAAAGAGGTTTATATAGCTGTAATATCAATGGCACTCAAACAATATCAAGATAACATACATGATGTAGAGAGTGGAATTATTACTATTAAACCAAAGCATACAGATTGGAGTAATGAATACCACCAAATGACACATTTCCATGAATAATAACTTAAAACAATATACAAAATTTATGAACAAGTATCAATATAAAGTACAGGGTGTCGATTACGACGTAGAAATAGAAGAGGTAGAGGGTAACCTCGCTAAGGTGTTGGTTAATGGTGTAGCATTTGAGGTTGAGTTGCAGCAACCAATAAATCCAGCTCATGCAATAGTAAAACCTAAGGTTGTAGCTCCACAGCCTGCAACTCCACGTCCTACAACTACTACAGTTCAACCACAGCCAGCAGCTCCAGCTGGAACTGGAACTCCAACAAAGTCACCCCTGCCAGGAACAATTACATCAGTTAATGTAAAGGTTGGTGATAATGTCAAAGAAGGAGACACAATTCTTGTGCTTGAAGCAATGAAGATGCAGAATAACATTGAAGCAGAGTGTTCAGGTACTATCACATCAATATTGGTTAATCCAGGTGATACTGTGATGGAAGGATCTATATTAGTCACAATAGGTTAATAAGAGATGGGAGAGTTTATTATAAATAATTTCAATGAGTTTCTTACCTATACGGGCTTTGCAAATGCCACGGCTGGTAATCTCATTATGATTGTCGTTGGTGCGATACTTATCTACCTTGCGATAAAGAAAGATTTTGAACCGCTTCTGCTTATTCCTATCGGTTTGGGTATTATACTTGGCAATATCCCTTTCCGTGCCGATGCTGGTTTGGAGATTGGTTTATATGAAGACAATTCTGTATTGAACATATTCTATCAAGGTGTTCGTATGGGATGGTATCCTCCATTGGTATTCTTGGGTATTGGCGCTATGACAGATTTCTCTGCACTTATAGCCAATCCAAAATTAGTGCTAATCGGTGCTGCTGCCCAGTTTGGTATATTTGGCGCTTATATGGTTGCTTTAGCATTGGGTTTTGAACCGAACCAAGCTGCCGGTATTGCTATTATTGGCGGTGCAGATGGTCCAACTGCAATATTCCTTTCATCTAAGTTGTGTCCAAACCTGATGGGAGCAATTGCAGTTTGTGCTTATTCTTATATGGCACTTGTTCCGCTAATCCAACCTATGGTAATGCGAGCATTGACAACAAAGAAAGAACGTCTTATTCGTATGAAACCAGCACGTGAGGTTAGCCAGACAGAGCGAATTCTGTTTCCAATAATAGGTTTATTGCTCACTACATTTATTGTGCCTTCAGGTTTACCATTGTTGGGTATGCTCTTCTTTGGCAACTTGCTGAAAGAGTCTGGTAAAACCACTCGTCTAGCCAAGACAGCTGGTTCAGCTCTCAATGATGTTGTTGTGGTACTGCTTGGACTGACCGTCGGTTGCTCTACACAGGCTAGTGAGTTCCTTACATTGAACACATTATTTATATTTGTAGTTGGTGCATGCGCGTTTGTTGTGGCAACAGCTAGTGGAGTCATGTTTGTTAAGGCAATGAACCTATTCCTGCCTGAAGGCAAAAAACTAAATCCGCTTATAGGTAATGCCGGTGTATCTGCTGTGCCTATGTCTGCAAGAATTAGTCATAACCTTGGTCTTGAGTATGATCGCAAGAATTTCCTTCTTATGCATGCCATGGGTCCAAATGTTGCAGGTGTAATCGGTTCTGCCGTTGCAGCAGGTGCTTTGCTTGGATTCCTGTCATAATTATTATGCAGCAAAATCACACTACGCCAAGGATTGCGATAATCGACCCTAACACTCTTGCGGTGTTAGGGTTGAAATCTTTATTGCAAAATGTCATGCCAATTGTCCAGGTTGATACTTATGGTTCGTATGCAGAACTCGAATCCAATCATCCAGAGCAATATTTCCATTATTTTGTCTCTATGAATATAGTTTTGCAGAACCGTAGCTATTTTACTGAGTTTAAACACAAGACCATAGTCCTAACCCTGTCTATTGACACAAATACACAACTTAGTGGTTTTAATTGCCTTTGTGTAAACGTGCCAGAGAAGCAACTGATTAAATCTCTACTGGCATTACAACAAAGAGCACACTCTCATGGTCGTAATTTACCTCAAATGCCACGGCAAAATATTCTTTCTGACCGTGAGATAGAAGTAATGTCGCTAATAGTTATGGGGTATATAAATAAGGAAATTGCAGATAAGCTTAATATTGGTTTGCCTACTGTTATCACACACCGTAAGAACATAATGGACAAACTGAACATAAAGAGTGTTTCTGCCATGACTATATATGCCGTGATGAATGGTTATGTTGACATCAATAAAATCTAATGCCAATTTAGATTAAAAAAGATATAGACAAATACTATTTTTAATAAAAATAATGTAACTTTGCAAACATAATAATTTTTTTAAACTGATAATTATGTTTAGCAAAGAAACCTACATAAAGCGACGTAATGAGCTAAAAAGACTTGTTGGCAAGGGTATCATTATATTATTTGGTAATAATGAAGCGCCGGCCAACTATCCGGCCAACGCATATTCGCCATTCCGTCAAGACTCATCATTTCTCTATTATTTTGGACAACACCGGGATGGTTTGGTTGGAGTAATAGATATTGACAACGACAATGACATACTTATTGGTAACGACATTGACATAGAGGATATCGTATGGTATGGTTCTGTTGATTGCGTCAGCGACCTCGCTACTCAGGTGGGAGTAAACCAAACCGCTCCGATGAGTGATTTGAAATCCATTTGTGACAAGGCAAAGGCAAATGGCAGGGTGATTCATTTCTTGCCGCCATACCGATATGATACAAAGATACAAATAATGGACCTGTTGGGTATTCACCCCAATAATCAGAAAGAGACGGCTTCTTTGGCGCTTATCAAGGCTGTTGTAAAGATGCGTTCAACCAAGGAACCACAAGAGATTGAGGCTATTGAACGAGCTTGCGACGTTGGTTATGAAATGCATACCAGAGCCATGCACACAGTGCGTCCAGGCTTATCAGAAAGATATGTGGGTGGAATTGTTGATGGTACGGCCAATTCCTTGGCTTCAAAAGTAAGTTTCGCCACAATTTTCAGTCAGCACGGAGAAATCATGCATGGCAACCCTTCAACGGCATTGCTTGAAGACGGTAGGCTTGTTTTGTGTGATGCTGGTTGTGAACTTGATGACTATTGCTCAGACCACACACGTACATATCCTGTAAACGGCAAGTTCACACAGCGTCAGCTTGACATTTATAATATTGTTGTTGAATGTCATGACTATGTACTGGATGTGGCTCGCCCTGGCATCAAATACATGGATGTTCATATGGAGGTTTGCCGTCGTATGACAGAACGTCTGAAGGAGATTGGACTGATGAAGGGTGATACAGAAGAAGCTGTGCGCGCAGGTGCCCATGCCATGTTCTTACCCCACGGTCTTGGTCACATGATGGGCATGGATGTGCATGACATGGAAGGACTTGGACAGATTTACGTTGGATTTGATGATGAGACAAGGCCTAACCTTGAACAGTTTGGAACCAATTGTCTGCGAATGGGCCGCCGATTAGAAGAGAACTTCGTTATTACAGACGAACCTGGCATCTACTTTATCCCTGCTCTTATTGACGATTGGCGCAAGAGTGGACACTGTGCAGAGTTCCTTAACTTTGACATGTTGGAGACGTACAAGGATTTTGGCGGTATTAGAATTGAGGATGATGTTCTTATAACCAGCGACGGCTGCCGCTTCCTTGGAAGCAAGCGCATACCATACCACGCTAATGACGTAGAGAATTTTATGAACAATAAATAAACAAGAAACAATGAAGAAAATTTTAGCACTTTCGTTTGCTGCACTGATTGCGACAGGCGCAAACGCTGCAGAGCCCAAAGACTCTGAGAAATCAAACAAGCCGGTGTTCACCACCATTAAGGCTAATCCTATCACAAGTATCAAAGACCAAAACCGCAGCGGTACGTGTTGGGCATACTCTACACTATCATTTCTTGAAAGTGAGATTTTGAAAAACAGTGGCAAGACATACGACCTCTGCGAAACTTTTGTCGTAAGCCATACATATATGGATCGTGCTGTTAAGACTGTTCGCATGCATGGCGATGTGTCTTTCTCACAGGGCGGTAGCGCTTACGACCCAATATACTGCCTCCAGAACTATGGTATATGCCCTGAGGAGGCAATGGCATTGCCTGGAACACCTATTGGTGATTCTCTGAACAACTACAATGAGTTTTTCACTGTGATGACTCCATACGTTGAGGCTTTGGCAAAGAGCAGCGCCAAGAAACTAACTCCTGCTTGGAAAAAAGGCTTGCAAGGCATCATTGATGCATATATCGGAGAGAAACCAACAGAGTTTGAATACGAGGGTAAGAAATATACTCCTAAAACATTTACAGAGAGTCTTGGTCTTAACCTTGATGACTATGTGAGCATCACAAGCTACACACATCATCCTTTTTGGAAGCCATTCGTAGTTGAGGTACAGGACAATTGGCGCTGGCATCAGAGCTACAACGTGCCTATTGAGGAACTTACACGTATCATTGATAATGCTATCATGGAAGGTTACACCATTATGTGGGGCGGCGATGTTTCAGAGGATGGTTTCACACGCAAAGGATTAGGTATAGCATACGATGCTAAGCTTGTGCAGAACCTTAGTGGTAGCGATGCAGCGCGCTGGTTGCGCCTGCCTGCAACAAAGAAATCAGAGAAGTACGACTCACTTGGAGTAAATGCACCAGAGCTTGTTCCTACTCAGGAAATGCGTCAAGAGGCATACGACAACTGGGAGACAACTGATGACCATGGCATGCATATATATGGTATTGCTAAGGACCAGAACGGTCGTGAGTACTACATGGTTAAGAACTCATGGGGAGAGTATGGCGACTATAAGGGAACATGGTACATGACAAAGGCATTCGTAACATACAAGCTCATGGATATGATGCTCAACAAGAATGCACTGCCAAAGGATATCCGCAAGAAACTCGGAATTTAAAATATTTTTATAAACATATTAAACGGAGGTTAACGCCTCCGTTTTTTGTACACCTAAAATTTAAGAGAGCATGATAAACAAAAAAAATGTTAATTATTTAATTGTGCGCCCACACAGTAATTGAAACAAGAAAATAAAGTAAAATTTATTTGGATATTAAGAAAAATATATATAAATTTGCACTCGTTATCCTGAAAACAATCTTTTTACCTTAAAAGACTAATACCTATTGAGATATGAAGCGATTGCCTGTGAGGGTCATCGCTTTATTTTTTTGAGCAAATCTAATGTTAAATATAATTAATTAGCATATAAAATTCATCACCACATCATCCTAATCGGATTAAAATTAGTAATTTTGCGCCCGATTTAGTCCGTTAAGGCTCAAAAAGTGGTTACACGAAGTATGCCCGCCTTGCGGAAAAACGTTTTAAAATATTAAATAAATGTACGCAATCGTAGAGATTCAAGGACAGCAGTTCAAGGCTGAGGAGGGCAAAAAGCTCTTCGTACACCACATGAAGGGTGCAGAAGCTGGTAACACTGTTGAATTTGACAAGGTGCTGCTCGTAGAAAACGGCGATGCAGTAAAGGTTGGCGCACCTACCGTAGATGGTGCAAAGGTAGTATGTGAAGTGGTAACACCTCTTGTAAAGGGTGACAAAGTCATCGTTTTCAAGATGAAGCGCAGAAAGGATTATCGTAAAAAGAATGGTCATCGCGCACAGTTCACTGAGATTGTAATCAAACAAGTAATCGCTTAAAAGTTAGGAGGACTTAAGAATGGCACATAAAAAAGGTGTGGGTAGTTCTAAGAACGGCCGTGAATCAGCTTCACAACGACTTGGCGTTAAGATTTGGGGTGGCCAGAAGTGTATCGCAGGTAACATTATCGTTCGCCAGCGTGGTACAAAGCACAACCCAGGTAACAATGTAGGTATTGGTAAGGATGACACATTGTTTGCGCTTGCTGATGGTATCGTTAACTTCAGAAAAACACGTGGCAACAAGAGTATTGTATCAGTAATACCTCAAGCCGAAGCTTAAATTCAAAAGAGAACAAAACAAAAATAATTTATTCCAAACAAACAACAGGCGCCCCATTTCTCTAAGGAGATTTGGGGTGTCTGCCTTATTTATATTTGATATTTAAATCGCCAACTAATCTAAGGTTATATTACCACATAACTGAAACAACCACATAAAACAGCAACCTGAAACGAGGGCAATAATAAGTCAATGAAAGCAATAATATTTTGCCGTTAGGAAAATTTATATTACCTTTGCATTATAATTGAAAATTATAAAAACTAAATAAACTATGCTTACACTTAAGCTCATTACAGAAGAAACAGAACGCGTATTGCGCGGATTGGAGAAAAAGCACTTCAAAGGTGCACAGGAAGCAATTGATAACGTATTGGCAATTGACAAACGCCGTAGGGAAACCCAGCAACAATCAGACAAAATAAAGCAGGAAGCCAAGCAGCTTGCCGCAGAGATTGGTATGCTTATGAAGCAGGGCAAGAAAGACGAGGCTGAAGAAGCAAAGGCAAAGGTTGCCACATTGAAACAGACAGACAAGGATTTGCAGGATGCTCTTGATAACGCTGAAAAGGAACTTACTACCCTACTTTGCACCATTCCAAACATCGCCAATGATGATGTACCAGAAGGAGCAACTGCAGAAGACAACGTGGTTGTTAAGGAAGGTGGCGTGATACCAGAGTTGGGCGAAAATGCAGAATGCCACTGGGACATCTGCAAGAAGTTCAATTTAATTGACTTCGACATGGGCGTAAAGATTACAGGCGCCGGATTCCCTATCTACGTTGGCAAGATGGCACGTCTGCAGCGCGCACTTGAAGCATTCTTTCTTGACGAAGCCCGCAAAAGTGGCTATCTTGAGGTACAGCCTCCTTACGTAGTGAACGAAGCATCAGGTTATGGCACAGGACAGTTGCCTGACAAGGAAGGACAGATGTACCACTGCACTGCTGACAATCTTTATTTAATACCAACTGCCGAGGTTCCTGTAACAAATATATTCCGCGATGTTATCCTAGAAGAGAAAGACCTGCCAATAAAGCGAACAGCCTACTCTGCATGTTTCCGCCGCGAGGCAGGAAGCTACGGAAAGGATGTTAGAGGCCTAAACCGTTTGCATCAGTTTGACAAGGTTGAGATTGTACGAATAGACAAACCAAGTCATTCATATGAGAGTCTTCAGGAAATGCTTGTACACGTGGAAGGTCTATTGCAGAAACTTGAACTGCCATACCGCATTCTTAAGCTCTGCGGTGGTGACATGAGTTTTACATCATCTATCTGCTACGATTTCGAAGTGTATAGCGCAGCCCAGAAACGCTGGCTCGAGGTTTCTTCGGTATCTAACTTTGAGAGCTATCAGGCAAACCGTTTGAAGTGCCGTTATCGCCGTCAGGAAGACAAGAAAATAGAACTCTGCCACACACTTAATGGTTCTGCATTAGCATTGCCACGCATCGTTGCCTCTATTATTGAGAACAACCAGACACCAGAAGGTGTGCGTGTGCCAAGATGTCTTGTTCCATATTGTGGTTTTGAGATATTGGACGACAACAACTTTTAAAACTAAACGACAATAAATTTTAATCATCATGAACAAAATCGTTCGTAAGGAGCAATTCTCTGATAAGGTTTTCCTCTTCGAGATTGAAGCTCCACTGATTGCAAGAAGCCGTAAACCCGGCAACTTTATTATCGTCCGTATGGGACAAAAAGGCGAGCGCATGCCTTTGACCATCGCTGATGCTAACACAGAGAAGGGAACCATAACTATCGTTGTTCAGAAAGTGGGCCTTTCATCAATTAAACTCTGTGACATGAATGTGGGCGACTATATAACCGACGTTGTTGGTCCTCTTGGAAACCCAACGCACATCGAGAAGTTTGGTACTGTGATATGTGCTGGCGGAGGTGTTGGTGTGGCTCCAATGCTACCTATTATCAAAGCATTGAAAGAGGCTGGCAACAGAGTGTTATCCGTTTTGGCCGGACGTTCTAAAGACCTCATAATATTAGAAGATGAGGTACGCAAATATAGCGACGAGGTTATTATAATGACCGATGATGGTTCATATGGCGAGAAAGGTGTTGTAACTGTTGGTATTGAAAAGTTCATAATACAGGAAGGTCATGTGGATAAAGCTTTTGCTATCGGTCCTCCAATCATGATGAAGTTCTCTTGTCTGCTTACACAGAAATACAATATCCCAACAGACGTCTCTCTGAACACAATCATGGTTGACGGTACTGGTATGTGCGGAGCATGCCGTCTGACCATTGGTGGAAAAACTAAGTTTGTTTGCATTGATGGCCCTGAGTTCGATGGAGCATTGGTTGACTGGGATGAGATGTTCAAGCGCATGGGTACTTTCAAGCGTGCAGAGCAAGAGGAATTGGAGCACTTTGAGGATCATATTGAGTCTGTAAATGACACCCCAGCAATCGAGGTCGGTTCTGAGAATTGCCAACTTGGTCAAACAGTAAACGAAGCTGAAAGCATAAACGTTCTAACAGATCGTAACGCAGAATGGCGTAAGGAGTTACGTTCATCCATGAAAGCAAAGGAGCGCACTGAGATTGAGCGTGTGAAAATGCCAGAGCTTGACCCTGTTTACAGAGCAACCACACGCCTTGAAGAAGTAAACACAGGACTAACACCAGAAATGGCGATGACAGAGGCTAAACGTTGTCTCGACTGTGCTAACCCAACTTGTGTTGAGGGTTGCCCTGTCAACATCAACATACCTTCATTCATCAAGAATATTGAGCGTGGCAATTTCCTTGCTGCTGCTAAAGTTTTGAAACAGACCTCTGCCCTACCAGCTGTCTGTGGTCGTGTATGTCCACAGGAAAAGCAGTGCGAGAGCAAATGTATGCACCTAAAGATGGGCAAACAAGCTGTAGCTATAGGTTACCTAGAGCGTTTCGCAGCCGACTATGAACGCGAAAGTGGCAATATTGCATTGCCAGAAATTGCGCCAGCCAACGGCATTAAGGTAGCTGTTGTGGGGTCTGGGCCTTCTGGCCTGAGCTTTGCAGGTGATATGATAAAAAAAGGTTATGAGGTACATGTATTTGAGGCCCTGCATGAGATTGGCGGTGTGCTTAAATATGGTATTCCTGAATTCCGCCTGCCAAACAAGATTGTAGATGTAGAGATTGAGCAGCTCAAGAAAATGGGTGTTAAGTTCATTGCCGACTGTATTGTCGGTAAGACCATCAGTGTAGAGGAGCTAGAGGCTGAAGGTTTCAAAGGCATATTCGTAGGTTCTGGAGCAGGTTTACCTAATTTCATGGGCATACCAGGCGAGAACTCCATAAACATTATGTCATCAAACGAGTATCTTACACGTGTTAACCTCATGGATGCTGCCAACCCTACAAGCGACACCCCTATCAACTTTGGTAAGAATGTACTTGTAGTTGGTGGTGGTAATACAGCCATGGATTCATGCCGTACAGCCAAGCGTCTTGGAGGCAATGTAACATTGGTTTACAGACGCTCTGAAACAGAAATGCCAGCACGTCTTGAGGAGGTTAAACATGCCAAGGAAGAGGGTATAAATTTCCTTTGCCTGCATAATCCAATCGAATATAAGGCAGATGAGAATGGAGCTGTTTCACAGGCAGTACTTCAGGTGATGGAACTTGGAGAACCTGATGCAAGCGGACGCCGTAGCCCTGTACCGGTAGAGGGCAAAACAGTTATTCTCGACATCGATCAGGTTATCGTTGCCGTTGGTGTATCACCTAACCCACTCGTCCCTAACTCTATCGAAGGTCTCGAATTGGGCAGAAAGAACACCATTGCCGTTGACGAAACCATGAGAAGCTCACGTCCTGAAGTATATGCAGGTGGTGACATTGTGCGTGGCGGTGCCACTGTTATTCTTGCAATGGGTGACGGACGACGTGCTGCTGAAAATATGGACAAGCAACTATCTGGTAAGTAATCATCAAAAATGAACGGATTATATACTATTATTCTGCTCATACTGAGTAATGTGTTTATGACACTTGCTTGGTATGGGCATTTAAAATTACAACAGACGGGCACATCTAACAACTGGCCACTCATAGGTGTGATTGCCTTCTCATGGGTTATTGCCTTCTTTGAGTATTGTTGTCAGGTGCCAGCCAACCGCATAGGCTTCGACGGTAATGGCGGACCTTTCAACCTAGTGCAACTTAAGGTAATACAGGAATGTATTTCATTAGGCGTATTTGCTGTAATCGCACATGTGATGTTCCAGGGGCAATCATTACAATGGAATCACATTCTTGCCTTTTTACTTATCATATGCGCCGTATATCTTGTATTCATGAAGTAAGATATGTCCAACGATGCCGACAACCTAAAGATTGAGAAAAAGATAACAAAACTATTTCTCAAGGCCAACGCCACCTACTCACTTATAAGCGATGGCGATAAGATTCTTGTGGCATTATCGGGAGGTAAAGACTCTCTATGTTTACTTGAGATACTGGCTAAAAGACAGAAGATACACCATCCCGCATTCACACTTGAGGCTATTCATGTAAGGATGGACAATGTGGAATATGAGAGTGACACAAGCTATTTGGAAGATTTTGCCACTACTCTTGGTGTAAAACTCAATGTTATAAATACAGGTTTTGACGACACTATAGAAACACGCAAACCAGTTTGTTTCCTCTGTTCATGGTATAGACGTAAGGCTATATTCAACTACGCACAAGAACATGGATTCAATAAGATAGCATTAGGTCATCACATGGACGACCTTATACATACAACTTTGATGAACCAGTTTTTTCAAGGCAGTTTTACCACAATGCCTGCACGGCTCACTATGCGCAAGATGCCTCTGACCATCATACGACCTCTATGTATGGTTGAGGAGTCATACATCAAGGAACATGCTAAGGCAAACGGATATCGCCAACAAATAAAAAGGTGCCCATACGAGAAAGACAGTAAGCGCCAGGATGTAAGTGAATTGTTTGCAAGTATTGAGCAAATGAATCCTGAGGCAAGATATTCTATATGGAACGCCCTAGAAAAAGAAGGCAAATTAATAGAATAAATAAAGTTTTGCCTAATCTTTGTTAATGAATAACATGAAATCAGTTTATTTTTAATAACTTTGTTTTACATAAAACCATTGAACTCATGAATAAATACATACTTTTTCTCTTAGCCTTCCTGTTGTTTACATCTATAGATGCTCAAGCACAAAGAAAGCGCAGGCAAACCAAGAAGCAACAGAAAGAAGAAATCGTTGTGCCAGTAGACCCAAGAATACAGATAATGACTAATTCAACACAAGACATTATCTTTGTAGATAGCATTGTAACTGATAAAAACTCGTTTATTAGCCAATACATGCTTTCACCTGAAACAGGAAGTATTTACAAAGCAAAGGATTTCTTCAACAGTAAGGAGGAAAAAGATTTGTATGTTTATCAGAACGAATTTGAAAACCAGTATTTCATGTCTGCCTATGTATCAGACACAATTGAGCAATTGTTCAAAAGCGACATGATTGGTGATACATGGAGTGAACCAACTCATTTGAAAGAGTTCTCAGACACATCTTTATACCAGAATGTAAATTACCCTTTCATGATGCCTGACGGCAAAACGTTTTATTTTGCGGCAACAGGAAAGGAAAGCATTGGAGGATATGATATATTCAGGACAAGATATGATGTAGAAAATTCAAAATTCCTGAAAGCTGAGAATATAGGCATGCCTTTTAATTCTACAGCTAACGATTATATGTATGTAATCGATGAGTATACTAACCTAGGGTGGTTTGCCACTGACCGCAATCAGCCCGAAGGAAAAGTGTGCATATATATATTCATACCAAACAACTCGTACACCACTCACCCAAGAGAGTTGTATTCAGAAGAGCAGATGAAAGCATTGGCAAGCATCAGCAGAATAAAAGACACATGGAAAGATGGCCACAAACGACAAGAGGCTTTAGAACGCTTGAAGTTTATACGCGAAAGACTAAAGAATCCTAAAGCAAAAGCAGAGAGAATGGATTTTGTTATAAATGATAATATATCATATACATCAATCTCTGATTTCAAAGATAAAGAGAATGCAGAGAAATACAAAACACTTGTAAAACTTATCAACAAGCATCATACTATAAGCAAAGCGCTTGAGATAACCCGCAACTATTACGCAAAAGCTAATAGCAATGACCGCAATGAAATAAAAAACGAAATACTGGAAAACGAAAAAGAATATTATGAACTCGAACTTGAGATTAAACGTCTTGAGAAGGAAATAAGGAATAACGAAAACAAAATCATAAACAATAAATAAAAGGAGGAGAATATGAAAAGAAGATTTGCAGAATCTGAACTCATTATCAACAGTGATGGCAGCGTATTTCATCTTCATCTGAAACCAGAACAACTAGCCGACAAGGTTATACTTGTAGGTGATCCTGGAAGAGTGGAAACTGTAGCAAAATATTTTGACAACATAGAATGCGAGGTTAGCAACCGCGAATTCCGTACCATCACAGGAACGTATCAAGGCAAGCGAATTAGCGTGCAAAGCACAGGTATCGGATGTGACAATATTGATATTGTAGTAAACGAACTTGATGCTTTGGCAAATATAGACTTTACTACGAGAGAAGAAAAAGATGAGCACAGCCAACTAAGCATAGTGCGCATTGGTACTTGTGGAGGACTACAGACATTTACACCTGTCGGCACATTCATATGTTCTGAAATATCTATCGGTTTCGACGGTTTGTTGAATTTCTACAATGGCCGTGATGAGGTATGTGACCTTTCTATGGAAGAAGCATTCAAGAAACATATGAACTGGAATCAACGATTAGGTGCTCCATACATTATACACAACGACGAAGAATTGCTTGATCGCATATTCCATCCTGAAAAAGGGATGGTAAAAGGTGTAACAATTGCTTGTGGCGGATTCTATGGTCCTCAGGGCAGAGAATTACGAATTCCACTTGCCGATCCATCGCAAAACGAAAAGATTGAGAAATTTGAGTACCAAGGCAAGAAAATAACCAATTTCGAGATGGAAAGTTCTGCTGTTGCCGGTCTGTCAAAACTCCTTGGTCATAAAGCACTTACTGTCTGCATGGTTATTGCAAACCGCAAGATAAAGGAAGCAAATACTGGTTACAAGAACCAGATAGAAGACCTAATTAAAATAGTATTAGACAATATCTAATTATATAGGATTTGGAACCCACATTCAAACTGTCGCAAACATCAGACAAAGCTGCGGCATACGAGGAATTCATTAATAAATTCCAACTATTCATTCAAGGTGAGACTAACGCCATAAGCATCTTAGCCAACACATCAGCTGCTCTGAAAGAGGCATTTGGCTTCTTTTGGGTTGGATTTTATATTACACATGACAATGAGCTCTTCCTTGGTCCGTTTCAAGGGAGCGTAGCATGTACACGCATAAAATATAGGCGAGGTGTCTGTGGTACTGCATGGGCAGAAAAATGCACTCAAGTCGTGCCTGATGTAGAGCTGTTCCCAGGGCACATTGCATGCAGCTCTTTGTCAAAATCAGAGATTGTAGTACCCATAATCTATAATGACAAGGTAATGGGTGTACTTGATATAGACAGCGATGCACTTGCCACATTCGATGAAACAGACCGCATATATCTTGAACGAATTGTGGATATACTTGTAAAATCAATTTACGACAAATGATGAACCAACAAGATACTATCTGTGCGATAGCCACAGCACAAGGAGGAGCAATAGGTGTGATACGTGTGTCAGGTCCCGATGCCATCAGCATAACTTCTAAAATATTCACCCCAATCAGCGGAGTGACACTGAAAGAACGCAGACCATACACACTGACTTTTGGAAAAATACTCTCTGCTGACGGTGAGATTATCGACGAAGTACTTGTTTCCATTTTCCATTCTCCCCACTCTTATACAGGTGAGAATTCAACAGAAATATCTTGCCATGGTTCGTCTTATATCCTTCAACAAGTAATGTGCAGACTTATAGAATGCGGTTGCCGTTCTGCACAACCAGGTGAATATACTCAACGGGCATTCCTCAATGGTAAAATAGACTTGAGTCAAGCAGAGGCTGTAGCAGACCTTATAGCTTCATCATCAGCAGCCACGCACCGTTTGGCAATGAACCAGATGCGCGGAGGATTTAGCAAGGAACTTAGCATACTAAGGGACAAGCTTCTTCATCTCACATCACTTATGGAGTTGGAACTAGATTTTAGCGACCATGAAGAATTGGAATTTGCCGACCGAACTGAACTAACAAAGATTGCTAACGATATTGAGTGTGTCATTGCTCGACTGGCCAATTCATTCAGTGTTGGCAACGTGATAAAAAACGGTGTGCCTGTTGCAATAATTGGCGAGACAAATGCAGGTAAGTCTACCCTACTCAACGCCTTGTTAAATGAAGACAAAGCCATAGTAAGCGATATACATGGTACAACACGCGATGTGATAGAAGATACTATCAACCTCAATGGTATAACATTCCGTTTCATCGACACAGCTGGAATACGCCACACAACAGACATAGTTGAATGTATCGGTATTGAGCGCACATATCAAAAAATAGACCAAGCCACTATTGTACTTTGGTTGATTGACTCAGATAATAATACTGATTATAATGCTCTTAAGAAAGAGATTCTTCCTCATTGTAAGGGAAAACATCTTATCGTCCTTTTCAACAAATGTGACAAGCTATCAGATAATAGACATAAAGAATTAAGCATAGCATTTGATGATGTGGAAGCCACTCAACTATACATATCTGCCAAACATCGTATTGGTTTAGACGAATTAGAAGTCCGTCTAATGGAAGCAGCCTCCCTACCAGACATTTCTCAAAACGATGTTATCGTAACCAATATCCGCCATTACGAGGCATTATCAAGAGCATTAGAAGCAATACACCGTGCCCAAGAAGGCATTTCAATAAATCTCCCCGGTGACCTCATCTCAGAAAACCTTCGTGAATGCCTGCTCCACCTTTCTGAAATAATCGGCGGTGCCTTTGATGCAGAAGATGTTTTAGGAAATATCTTTAGGAATTTCTGCATCGGAAAGTAACCCACGATTAGCAACAATTACAAAACATCACTATTGATTATAAAGGCGTTGATTATCAGCGCCTTTTCTTTTTGCTATATGACTAATATAGGTCAAATATATACTATGTATTCCCTCTTTGGAATGCCAAAGATTTAGCAATGCGGATTAAAGGGAACAGTGATTGGAGCATCATCATCGCCCGATGCGAGTTTCACGATGAACTACGTGAGAACCGTTTCGAGCTTCTCAAAGACCTTGTGCGATTCTTCAAGGAGTATATGCCCCGCTATGGGTATAAATACCTCTGCACCGAAGATGATGACTACAAGTATTACCAAACACTCAATCTCCCCTGCATCAAACGCGGCTTTATGGGACTCCATTGCAACTATGGAGCACCACTGAAAGATGTTGATGTGTAGATGTTAAAGTAACACCTTAGCATGTTTAGACCCATTTGTCCAAAGGTATCCAAATTTTTCGGATAGTATCGGACAAATGGGTCTTGTTATTAAGTGTCCCCCCACATACAGCAATACTTACAGAGCATTTGTCCGAGGGTATTCAAATTTTTCTAATTGCTTCGGACAAATGCTATCTGTTTTGCAATGCTCACATCTTATGACCATCTTTCCGAGGTTTACAAATAAATTTTGTAAAGGTCGGACAAATGGTTGCTTTACCTACTTAATTCCTTCTTATTTACGCTCTAGATATAGCCAAAACCTCTCCTACTTACAATTTATAAGGAATATTGAAAATAATTACACTCTGAGCAGTCTTTTTTTACCTTATTTTCTCTTTATATTGCATAATATTTTATAACTTTGCTACAAGATTAAGTAAATAGTGTTATATATGAATGCAATCTCTATATTAGAGCAACAACGAGCAGATGAAGTTTTAAGATTAGAAATAGCATATTCTAATCTATATAGGGCATATATATCAGGCAATAGAGAAGAAATGATTGCTAAATATGTTGCCGCAGGGAATGTGAATCTTCCACATTT
>JAZLCN010000054.1:0-105126 GCA_045614255.1 Prevotella sp. | reverse complement strand
CTGTTCAACGCTATAATAACGATAGCCCGTCCACTCATCCACTTCGTAAGGAAACAATAACCCTTTTTGTTCGTAGTGGCGCAGGGTCTTCACGGTCACTTGCATCATCTGTGAGAACTCTCCGATTTTTAACTTTGTTTTTTCTCTCATTATCGTACGATTTTTTAGTCTGATTTCTAAATCTGTGGCAAAGTTAGTCTATGCCCTTGGGTACGAGTCAAGAGAAAAGTGGAAAATTTTCAAAGTTTTATTTATTTTTAATAAAAAATCAATTTTGTCCCTCGTTTGTACCCATTCAGTGTCAAAAGGGAAAAAAGAAGACATTTCACCAATTCCTGCCACTTTTACAGTTTTATTTACTAATTTTGCATAACAAACAACAAGAACAAAGAATATGGAATCAATAAAAAACAGAAAGACAATAAGGAAATACTCAAACAGAGAGGTTAGCGATAAACTGCTCAACCGCCTGCTCAACGAGGCTGCACGCACACAGACAATGGGTAACCTGCAGTTGTATAGCGTGGTCGTAACTCGCTCGGCAGAGGGCAAGGAGAAGCTTAGTCCTGCACACTTCAACCAGCCTATGGTGAAGAGTGCCCCTGTGGTGCTTACCATCTGTGCCGACTTCAACCGCACATCCACCTGGTGCCGCAACCGCAAGGCAGAACCGGGCTACGACAACATGCTGTCGTTCTTCAATGCCTCTATCGACGCCCTGCTCTACACACAGACATTCTGCAACCTGGCAGAAGAAGAAGGACTGGGCTATTGCTATCTGGGCACAACGGTTTACATGCCGCAGATGATTATCGATGCCTTGCAGTTGCCACAACTGGTAATGCCTGTGGCTACGATAACATTAGGATGGCCCGACGAGGACCCTGCGCAGACCGACCGCCTGCCGTTGGAGTCGTTTGTTCATCAAGAGACATACAACGACTATACACCTGAGAGCATCGACCGTTTCTATGCCTACAAGGAGAGCCTTGAGGAAAACAAGCACTTCTGCGAGATAAACAACAAGGAGACTCTTGCACAAATCTTCACCGACATACGCTACACAAAGAAAGACAACGAGGCGATGTCGGCAGGATTAATGGAGGCGCTGAAGAAACAGGGATTTATTTAGGAAAGGAGATAGAAGAAGCAAAATAAGGATTCACTTGCTATAACCACATAAAGAGTAAATGGCATCGCAAAAAGTAATGTCCTCTATCTCCTTCTATCTTCTTCTATCTTCCTCTATCCCTTAATCTCAAAAAGCCAAATAAAAAATTAAGAGGTGGAAAGATATTTTCTTTCCACCTCTTAATTTTATTACTGATAATAATATATATTATTCAACAATGATTGGCTTGTACTTAGGAACAAGAGTCTTCATGATTGACCATGCAAGGATGTAAGCAACAGCACAGATGCAGAATACAATCATGTAACTTGCAGGCTTGCCCTCGAAACCAAGGAATGTGAAGGCTGCACCCTGAGTCTCAGCGTATGTGAAGAGGTTACCAGCACCCTTGTTGATGAGGAATGAACCTACACCACCAGCCATACCGCCGATACCTGTGATAGTAGCGATTGTTGACTTAGGGAACATGTCACCGATTGTTGAGAAGAGGTTAGCAGACCATGCCTGGTGTCCGGCACCAGCAAGACCGATGATGATTGCAGGCCACCATGCAGAGTGTACGCCCAATGGCTGAGCAAAGAGAGCTGCAAGTGGGAAGAATGCGAAGATAAGCATTGCAAGCATACGACCAGCGTATGGGTTCATACCCTTCTTGTCAACGAAAATCTTTGGCAGATAACCACCACCGATAGAGATGAATGTTACGATGGCATAGAGCACAACGATGAGCATGATACCCATAGTGTCACTTGACTTGTAACCATACTGGTCAGAGAAGTAAGCAGGTGCCCAGAACAGATAGAACCACCATACACCATCGGTAAAGAACTTACCAGTGATGAACGCCCATGTCTGACGGTATGTGAAGCACTTCAAGAATGGGATAGTCTTCTCTTCCTTAACCTCGTCTGTCTTAACAGGCTCAGCCTCGTCGTCCTGATTGATATAGAGAAGCTCTGACTGATTTACGAACTTTGACTTCTCTGGTTTCTCATAGAGGAATACCCAGAAGAACATCCAAACAAAACCTAAGGCACCAATGATGATGAATGCCATTTCCCAACCGTAAGCCTCAGCAAGCAGAGGAATAGTAGCAGGAGCAGCAAGAGCACCTACAGATGCACCAGCATTGAAAAGTGATGTAGCGAAAGCACGGTCCTTCTTTGGGAAGTACTCAGCTGTTACCTTAATAGCTGCAGGGAAGTTACCAGCCTCACCAGCTGCAAGAACGCAACGGCAGATAAGGAACAACCATACGCTGACACTTGCTACGGCAAGAGCTGCAGCAGAACCTGTCTCAACAGCTTTCATAGCCTCGATAGAAGCAAAGCCCTCGATGTGCATTGTTGCCCAACCGCAACCAGCATGCATACAAGCACCAAGTGACCAGATACCGATAGCCCAAAGGTATCCCTTCATTGTGCCCATCCAGTCTACGAACTTACCTGCAAAGAGCATGAAAACAGCGTAGATGATAGAGAAGGTAGCTGTGATTGTACCATAGTCTGCATCAGTCCAGTGGAATTCTGGAGCAATGAAGTCCTTCCATGTTAACGAGAGCACCTGACGGTCGAGGTAGTTGACCGTAGTAGCCACAAAGAGCAACGAACAGATAATCCATCTGTGGTAGCTCATCTTAGATGTTTGAATTTGACTCATTATTTTATTAGATTTTAAAAATTAGTTTCGTAGTAAAAAGTTCTGTCTGCAAAGATAATAAAAAGTTAGGAGTTAGGAGTTAGGAGTTAGGAGTTTTTTGTTAAAGTTTTATATTTTTTCCTATTATCTCTGATTATCACTCCATAAGATATATCCTTTTCACTCTGTTGCTGACACTTGTCAATACCTCATACGGTATTGTTTGCAAGGCATCTGAAAGTACAGACACTGGCAGATTATTGCCAAATATCTCAACCATATCGCCTTCCTTGCAGTCTATCCCCGTAACGTCTATCATTGCTACATCCATACAGATATTTCCAACATACGGCGCCTTGCATCCATTAACAACACAATAGCCGTTGCCATTACCAAGGTGGCGGTCTAATCCGTCGGCATAGCCAATAGGGATGGCTGCGATGACGCTGTCGCGAGACAGTTTGCCCTTACGGCTATATCCAACCGTTTCGTCGGCAGGCACTGCTCGCATCTGAAGGATTGTGGTTTTGAGTGTGCTGACATTATTTATCAAATGATTATCCCGAGGATTAACGCCATAAAGTCCGATACCCAATCGGCACATATCCAACTGTCGTTCAGGGAAATGCTCTATGCCTGCGCTATTGGCAATATGGCGAAGTATCTTATGGCTGAAGGCAGACTGGAGTTTATTGGCCGCCTGCTGGAACTTATCAAACTGTGATGCAGAGAAATCGTCAAAATCATCGCTGTCGGACCCTACGAAGTGAGAGAAGACAGAGCGCGGGATGATGGCATTCTGATGTGTCAGTCTGTCAATAACCTCGTCAATATCATTCAGAGGGTCGAAGCCAAGGCGGTGCATGCCTGTATCAAGTTTTATATGAACAGGATAATTGGTTATACCTTCTTTCTCGGCAGCACGGATAAGCGCATCCATCATACGGAAACTATAGACCTCTGGTTCGAGTTCGTAATCAAACATGGTCTTGAATGCCGTCATCTCTGGATTCATAATGATAATGTTGCATGTAATGCCATTCTTACGCAACGTAACGCCCTCATCGGCCACGGCCACGGCAAGATAGTCAACACGATGGTCCTGCAATGTCTTGGAAACCTCAACCGCACCTGCGCCATAGGCGTCGGCCTTTACCATGCAAACCAGCTTAGTCTCGGGCTTCATCAGCGAACGGTAATAATTGTAATTATCTACAAGAGCATTGAGGTTGACCTCAAGAATAGTCTCGTGCACCTTCTGCTCAAGCAGTTCTGCAATATAGTCAAAACCGAATGTTCTTGAGCCTTTCACAAGAATCAGTTCGTCATGTAAATCTCTGAATACCTCACTGGCCGTAAACGAAGCCACATCATCAAAGAAATAGCACTCTGGTATACGGATTTCTGACGAGTTGTCCTTTAGAGCTTTTCCCACACCGATAAACTTCTGAACACCTCTGTTTAATGCCAGTTGCGACACTTTTGAATAAAGCAGGCCTTGTGCCTCTCCACTCTGATAGATATCACTAAGTATCAACGTGCGGCGGCGGCCATTGTGATCAGGGCGGCGGCCCATAAAGTCAAGAGCGATGTCGAGAGAGTTGAAATCTGAATTGTATGAGTCGTTGATAAGTGTGCAACCGCGCACTCCCTCTTTAACCTCAAGTCGCATGGCAACAGGTTCCAAATGAGACATGCGCTCATCCAAAACATCTGCAGCGACACCAAGATGCAAGGCAATGGCCGCACATGCGAAAGAGCACTCTATTGACGCCTCATCAATAAATGGCAGATGGTATGTACTGGCGACACCATTATAGCGGTATTCCACCTTTGTGGCGTTGCCATCTACCGACACATTATATATATAGAATGCCTCACCGGAGTTTTCACGGCTCCATGCTATTCTTGTGGCAGTTGTCCCCATGCGGCGCATGCAGCGCGAGATAATTGTATCATCGCTATTATAAGCCACATATTTGGCATGCTTGAAGAGCTGAAGCTTTTCCATGCACTTCTCTTCAAGCGAACGGAAGTTTTCCTGATGCGGTGCGCCGAGCGATGTAAGCACTCCTATTGTTGGCTGGATGATATCCTGCAGCGACTGCATCTCTCCCACCTCACTGATACCTGCCTCAAACAGTGCCAGCTGTGTATGGTCGTTCATCAGCCAGACAGAGAGAGGCACACCTATCTGAGAGTTATAGCTGCGAGGCGAACGCGTTACATTCATCTGTGGCGAGAGCAACTGATAGAGCCACTCCTTGACCATTGTCTTGCCATTTGAGCCTGTTATGCCAACCACGGGTATGTCAAACTCATCACGGTGGCGCTCAGCCAGTCGCTGCAAGGCTGCCAGTGTATTTGTGACTTTAAGGAAATTGGCATCTGGATAATCATTCAGGTTTTCATCCTTATGGTCTATCACGAAATTGCGCACACCTCTGTTATACAATTCTGGAATATATCTATGACCATCGTTTCGTTCTGTGCGCAGCGCAAAGAACAGGGTTGTCTCAGGGAAACACAGCGAACGGCTGTCGGTGAGTATCCAACAGATATTCGCCTCGGCACTACCCATACGGCGCGCACCTATCAACGTGGTTATCTTTTCTATTGTATATGCCATTTCTTCTTAAACTCTTCTATCTTTTTATTGGTCTTTTCCACAAATGCCTTATGCTCATCTGAATCTGGATTGAACGGTTTATGTCCTAATGCCTCTTTCAGCGGTTTCCATTCCACGAGAAACTGTTTTGCCTGCTCACTGAAATATGCCTCAACAAAACGTTCCCAGATATAATCAACTGCCTGCTGAGACGGATGAAGCATGTCCTCGCTATAGAAACGATAGTCGCGAAGCTCGTCGTTCACAATCTCGTATGCAGGGAAATATTCACAGCAGTCGTATTTATCAACAAGTCTGTCGGCAGCAAGCAAAAGGGTTGCCTTAGACAGTTGACTGCCATGATAACCGTATTTGGCATAGCGGATGGGGCTTACAGTTATAACTATCTTTACATCCTTATTGCGACTTTTAAGGATTTCAACTGCCTCAGACAGGTAAGCGCAGCACTGCTCTATGGACAATTCCTCCTCAGAAAACAAACGTTGCGGACGTTTCTGGCAGTTGTCAACAATCTCGCCTGTCTCTTTCAGACGATACACATGATTAGTGCCCAAGGTAAAGAATGCCAACGTTGGCGATTCAGAACTTCGCTCCACGGTATGAAGGATGCTTGCGGGATTATACATCACTCCATAAGGATTGACTATAGCGCGGAAATTCTCAGCGACAAAACGGTTTCCGATGTTATCCGCAAAACAAGAGCCCACAAAGAGCATCTGCTCCTGCGGGTCAATCTTGAACTGTGGGGTATCTATCGCTACTTTTGTCCTGAATTCCATATTATATGCAAAGCCTCATTAAGAATTAAGCATTAAGCATTAAGAATTAAGCATTGCCTAACTTCTGCTTATCTGCAATCCCTTCTTGCTAAGAGACATCTCCACAAAGCGGGCATTAGAATTTGTTCTGTTGACTGCAAGTATCTGCTTAATGCGTGCTGCAGCCTCTGGATCTTTTGCCACCATATAGAGATAACCGCCTCCGCCAGCGCCTGGCAGTTTATAACCAAGACAGAGGTCGTCAACCAAATCTGTCAATGCCTTTACTGCCGCCGGATTGGTGCCGCTGTCGATAGTCTGGTTTTGTATCCATGTCTTTCTAACAAGCGCTCCAAGCTGATTGAAGTCATGGCGCTGTATGGTTTCATACATATCAAGGGCGTGGGCCTTCATCTCACGCAGCATCTGAAGCTGACCATTATGATTGAGGAACATACGGCGCACAATCTCAGAAAGAATATTCTTAGCTGTTCGGGTGATGCCTGTATAATACAACAGATGACACTGTGCATATTCTGGCTGAGTGAAGATATCATCAGGCAACCAGCGAACGAGCGGTGTCTGCTCAAAGCCACGCTGTGTCTGAAGCAGTTTAACACCGCCAAGCACACCGCCAAACTGATCTTGCCAGCCACCGCCTGTGGTCAGCAGCTGTTCTAATACAAGCGTACGGCGACCAATCTCGCTCTTATCCCATGCCAATGAGCAGAAATCATTGATAGCACCGAGCACCGTCGCAGCAAGGATACTGCTTGTTCCGAGTCCGCTTCCTGCAGGAATGGCCGAAAGCAATGTCAGTTCTATACCACAACCGAAAGATTCCAACTGTGCTTTCAATGAAGGATAGGTTTCATTGCAGAAGCCAGGCAGGAAACCAGCAAGTGCAAGAGCAGCCTTTGGTATTGAGAACGGACTGCCCACATGCATGAAATCAGCCAGTTGCTCGTATGTATCTATCACCTCCACTGCACCAAGGTCGATGCTTCGGCAGATAATATGATATTCTTTACTTGGTCGTATATATGTCTGAAGCGGCGGTTGTCCGTTCAGTTCTATTGCGATATTAAGCACATTGCCACCTTCCATCAAACAGTAAGGCGGTGTGTCGGTCCATCCTCCGGCAAGGTCGATGCGCACAGGACTGCGTCCCCATACTATCTGGTCAGAGTAGACCGACATCTTAGGCGACTGTTTTTCTGCCAGCACAGGTTCTGTTAGTCCTTCTCTGAGCAGGGCAAATGCCTTCTGTTCCTCACTCTTATATTCATTGTCTGACAGTCTTGCCAACTCAGAGCGGAACATTGCATCGTGGATTCTTGTGAGCAATGGAGCCTTATCAGATATTGCTTTCGGTTCTTCAATGCCATTGGCTGCAAACTGATGTGCCGCATGGTCGAGGTCAAGCTGATAGAAAACACTATGCTCATAGTTGTCTGCTATAGCCTTCCAATTGCCTTTGCAGAACTGATTGCGCTGTTTTACCAATCTAACGAGATTAGCCTCATTGGATATTTCCTCAGCGCTCATCAGTTTGTATGCATCCAGATTTGAATTTCCTGCAAGCATGTCAGCAAGCACCTTGCCCATTTCTGCTATATCGTCAAGCACTGGGAACATTGGTGTCTGCTGGGCAGCACCTGCAAACTTATCATCTATATTATACGGGCGCACAACATACGACAGACTGCCAACGGGCACTATATCCACACACTGACCAGCCTTCAGCGTTATGTCCCAGTTGTTTTCTGGCACACCTGTTATAATATTATCGTGGCTTATTGTCCATCCCTTGCCCACATAACTGTTTTCTATCCACAGGTTAGTGTTCTCGGCTGTTATCTTAATGCCTGTATAAGCATTCTGCACGAATATTGACGGATGAGGTTTGCGTCCATTGTGCATTATCTCACGCTGGTCGTTAACAATATTCTGAACAGCCAGTGTTGATGATATCATCTCGTGGCTTGTTCCATAATGATAAAACTCACCGCCTGGCAGAGGCAGAATGGCAACTTTCAGGTTCTTCAGTTCCTCATCAAGGATAGTTGGGTTTGTACCTAAAGCACATCCAAACTCAGAATACAAATCATAGCATATCAGTTCGCCATTACGTTTTGAACGCTCCATAAGTAGTTTCACTGCACGGTCGCTAAGCAACCACACTCCGATATCTGTAAGATAGAAATGGTCTTTAAGCAAATCGTTAAGTGTTTCTATGGATGGCTTCTGCAGCATTTGTTTTAATACAGACGGCGTGCTGCGCTCACTGACAAACACTCCATGACTGGTGGCAACTGAAGAGTCGAGCCATAGTCCATAGCAAACAACATCAGCGTCTGGCACTGCAGGCAACTGCTCTGCGGCACGGATATACACATCACCGCTCACAATCATTGTATGAATATTGTCGGGCGCCTGCTTCATTATCCTCTCATAGAGTGGCAACTGCAGACGAAGCAAATCCTGATTGAGACGCTGGCCGCGCTCCCAGCGGAACACTGGCACAGGCGTTAGAATCTTTCCCGACGGAGCATACGACGGTAATCGCCGGCTCTGTCCACCAGCATGCAAGAGTATCTTACGGTCTGATGCCAGCCATTCATCAAAAGAGGCATCGCTCCATGCACGATGACATTCCTCCAAAAGCCATGTGGTGCCGCCACCACTGCCTAACTTACACCCAACAGGGTCGTTGGTGCAGAAATATTCTTGTGGGTCTAATCCCGTAACTTCATGAAAACTGCCAACCAGATTGGGAGGCAAAGAGAGCAACTTTTTCATATCTTTGTTATTTACAGCAGACCTTCGTTAGTCCGCATTAGCAATTTTGTCTTTCTTTCCTTTCCACTCAAAATAAACAAGGAGGAGCACAGCAATCAGTAGGATGCCGTATGAAACGTATGCCACTGTCTCTGTTATATCTACAGATTTAGGGAAGAACGACAACTCTACAGTATGATTGCCAGGCTTAACATTGAGGGCACGAAGAATGTAATTAACACGTCCCAACTCTACCTCCTCGCCATCAACGGTAGCTGTCCATCCTGGATAATAAATTTCTGAGAACACTACTACTCCACCCTTTGTTGAATGTACATCGTAGACAAGTTTGTTTGGTTCATAGCTCTTGATGGTCACGATGCTTGTGCTGTCTTGCACCTGACTCTCGCCAAGCTGAGCAGCAAACTTGCGGTCGGCTACTGCCTCATGGCGCAATGACAGTTTGCCCACCATGTCAATCTCCTCATTGGCATTGTCCACATAGTTTACTTTGTCAACAAACCATGCGTTGCCATATGTATATGGATTCTGCATTGGCACAGTCTGTCCCGACTGCAATGGCAGGATGAAATACTTTGTGTTGAGCATGTTGAGCACTGGATATATGCTGTCGCCATTAACCTTGGTCATATCACCCTGAGCCTGTGATACCGCACCGTATATGCCCATCATCTCCTTGCTGATATATGCGTCTATCATCTCCTGATAACGGCGCAGTTTAGCTGCATGATAACCGCCGATGCTCTTGAGGTAGAACGAGGTCTCGTTCTCATTAAAGGTATTTGAGGCAAGGTTGAGCACTCTATAGTCGAGCGCCTTGTCCTTCAGAATCTGCTCCTCTGCAGGTGAAATCTTTATAGGCTGCTCGCGCACAGTCTTACTTACAAACATATCGTCGTAGAGATAGCGCTTGTTTATCTGCCACATATCAATGAGACAAAGCACAAGTATTGCGCCAACCATATATGCAGCCTTCAGTTTCTTTGCCTTATATAGGAACAGCAGCACAGTGCCTATGGTTATTATCCATGCCGAGCGCATACAGTCTGACTTAAACACCTCTATACGAGCCTTAGAAATATTGTCGAGTATAGGAGCGAGATAGTCCTGTGGCACATACTGACTAAGCTGGGCCGCATCTGCTGTGCTTACAAAATCAAAGAATGATGTTGGCATAAGTCTGAACAGCCAAGCCAATCCTGCAGTTAAAGCAAAACTTACAATCATAAAGATGCTGGTCTTGCGTGTGCGTATAAGCTCTGGTTCGTCAACAAGTCGCTTTAATGCCATTATAGCAAGCAAAGGAATGGTAAACTCTGCTATGACAAGTATCGACGAAACCGTTCTGAACTTGGCATACATAGGCACATAGTCAATAAAGAAGTCGGTAAGTGGCATGAAATACTTACCCCACGACAACAGCACCGAAAGGATAGTGGCTGCCAGCAGCGCCCATTTCATTGGTCCTTTAACAATAAAGCAGCCAAGGATGAAGAGCATCATTACGAATGCGCCAACATAAACAGGACCAGCAGTAAATGGCTGTTCGCCCCAATACTGATACCATTGTGCCACAATCTGCTGGAACTGCGGATCGACCTTCGCCATTGCATCGGCATCCTCGCCCAGTTTTATCTGGTGTGCTCCACCTTTTGCGTTAGGTATAAGGAGCGTCCAAGTCTCATCTATGCCATAGCTCCACTGAGTGATATAGTCGCGATCCAGTCCGCTACTGGTCTGATTGGCAGTATCAGCCTTCACCAATTCACTCTTTCCTCGCATTGACTCCTTGCTATACTGCCATGTGTGGTAAAGGTTTGACAGGTTCAGACATATACCTATCAGTGCACCAACTGCACACACCGCCGTTGCTTTCCAGAAATGCGCCATCTTCTTGTTGCGGATAGCATCAACGAGATAGGCGATAACCATGAAGAGGATAATAAACAGATAATAATATGTCATCTGCACATGGTTGGCAAATATCTCAAGCGCAGCAAAAATAGCTGTAACAACCAATCCCCACAGGTATTTCCCCTTATATGCCAGCACCACACCAGCTATCATTGGCGGAAGATATGCCAAAGCTATAACTTTCCAGATATGTCCGGCAGCAATGATAATAAAGAAATAACTGCTAAACGCCCATATAATGGAACCGAGCGCAGCAAGATGCTGACGGAAGTCGAAAGCACGGAGCAAAATATAGAAGCCCAGCAAATAGATAAAGACATACCAGACATTCTCTGGCAATCCCAAGCGGTAAAGCCAACTGATGGATATCAGCGTGTCCTGACTGTCATACGATGGAGCCAGCTGATAGGTAGGCATTCCTCCAAACAAAGAGTTGGTCCACCTGGTGCGCTCACCTGTTTTCTCTAAATACTCCGTTTGCTCCTGTCCGGCTCCGCGTCCTGCCGAAGCGTCATGGCGGTAAAGGATGCGTCCTTCTGTCGCTGCGGGGAAGAAATAGGCATACGACAATACCGCAAATAAAATCACTACCAGTATATCTGGCAGCCATTGCTTTAAAATTTTCATTATATCTATAAACGTTTATATTTTCTTCTTAAAACGATGCAAATATAATAAAAATATCGGGAAAAGCAACATTATATTAGAGTTTTTGGTTAACTTTGCCAAATATAAATTAATAACTCAACGCTTTATTTAAATACTCAATGAAGAGCAAACATATAGTTATAACAATTATCATAGGCATCATATTCGCATCTACCGCCGCATTTATGTTACTGACACGCAGTGTAAACGTGATGAATGTCATCGAGGGACAGAACACCTTCCTCAGCACTGCCACATATTTTGCCAGTTGCATGGCAAAGCCTGCAGGACTGCTAACGTGGTGCGGAGCCTATCTCACACAATTCTTGCACAACACAGAAGGTATATATCTGCTGTGTGCCATGTGGTTTGGTGTTATTGCGCTCACCGTTTACACAATGAAGTTGCCTATAAGATATACTGTCCTCGCCACAATCCCTGCTGCCATGCTGCTTGCAGCCAATGTAGGGCTGGAGTATTGGATATTCTATCTTAAATCGCCAGGTTATGTTTTCACCGCAACGATAGGCATCATTGTCTCTCTGCTGGGCGGATGGCTGATATATAAGTTGCGCCAATGTGGCATCGGAGCAATACTGTCTATTGCATTGTATCCTCTTTTTGGCATCTACGGACTACTGGCAACTGCCCTTGGCGTGATATTTGTTATCAAGGATAAAGACCTTGACAAGAGGCACAAGTGGATTAATTATGCTGCCACTGCCGTGGCGATGGTTATGCCAATCATTTGGTATGCCACAATATATCATCTATCAAGTGTCACATCGGCATACACAGCAGGAATACCTATGTTCCAACAGTTCGACAACTGTGACAACGAACAGTATGTTCCATATTTCCTGCTTTTTGCGTCTCTCGCTGTAATGGCTGCATTTGCTCAGCTTCTCGCCGTGAAGAAATGTAATAAGGCTATAGCATGGATTATTGCAAGCATTGTTGTTATATCTGCAGAGGCTGCATACATCGAACACAGATGGTATAATGACGACAATTACAACTGTGAGCTGCAAATGCTTCAGCATGTAGAGAAGAGCAACTGGCAAGGGGTGATAAGCACAGACAGGATGCATACAGGCGAACCCACACGTGCCATTGTGATGATGCGTGACTTGGCACTGTTTAAAACTGGCAGACTAAGCAATGAGGCTTTCACCTTCCGCAACGGAGGAAAGAAACCAGAGTCGGCAATAAATGTAAGCATGCTGCACATCATCGGACCAGCCATATACTACCATTATGGCAAGATGAACTATTGCAACCGATGGGCCATAGAGCATTCTGTAGATTACGATTGGAGCCACAACAACTACAAATATCTAATAAAATGTGCCACCATAAACGGGGAGAAGGAACTGGCTGAGAAATATGCCAATCTCTTGAAAGAGACAAGAAACTACAATGAGTCAGATGAAGTAAAAATTGGCCTAGGTCTGTTGCCTGAAAGCAATGACATGAAAGAGGCTAAGTCGCTAATGACCTACAACGACTTCATGGGTAGCGACCAAAATCTCCTTGAGCTATTTCTGCTCAGCGATTTCGCCAACGATACCACCGATGTGTTAAGCATCAAAACACTTGCTCTGCATGCAATAATGACACAAAAGGACATGCGACAGTTTTGGCCTCACTTATATCATTATATAAAACTGCTTGAGGACAAGACCAAACTGCCTCTGCACATCCAAGAGGCAGCCTATCTGTTGGCCAGAAGCAAAGATAGCGGAATGAATGCTGAGGACATGCCTTTCGACCAAAGGGTGATAGATTCTTACAATGATTTTGCAAGTCACATGTGGCGCTTCAACGATTTGCCTATAGCGGCTAAAAGACAGGCGATGAAAACCAAATTCGACAAAACATATTTTTATTACTATTACCTTGAGAAGGATTTCGACACGTATTGATGTGAGGTTGTGAGGAGCATACGTCCTTTAACTCCTCAGTGAGCAAAGCGAACGATAACTTCCTTTGACTCCCTTTAACTACTCAGAAAGTTAGATTATGAGAAAGATTACATATATATTGTCAGTTGTTTTTGCTACCATAACATTGGTTGCCTGTAACAACATAAAGGTTCCAGAGAATTACAAAGAATCGGGGGCTATACCTGATATTTACCCTGATTATGTTGAAACAACTATTCCAGTGAACATATCACCGCTTTGTTTCATGTATAAAGGCGAGGCCACAAACATGGTGACGCGCATATCTTATCAGGACAGCGAGATATTGTGCGGCGGAATAAAGGCTATGCCCGACATTGATGAATGGAAAGAACTGCTCAACAAAGCCAAAGGCAATAAGTTGCAGGTTACTGTTTATACCGAAAACAATGACGGATGGACGCAGCACAAGCCGTTTGCCATTAGTGTGTCTCCTGATTCCATCAATCCGTATATCAGTTACCGACTGATACCGCCGTCATACGTAACATACGAGCAACTGACCATAAATCAAAGATGTCTCGAGAATTTCGACGAGTCGGTAATCTACGACAATATGCTTTGCAGCAGCGAGAGCGGTGAGCAATGCATTAATTGCCACAGTTATCAGAACTACAATCCTAACAAGATGCAGTTCCATGCCCGTCAGCAGAACGGTGGCACTATCATTGCCATGGACGGGAAAATTAAAAAGATAAACATGAAGCACGACTCACTGCTCAGTGCAGGTGTCTATCCAGCATGGCATCCACGTCTTAACCTGATAGCATACTCATCAAACCGCACGCAACAGAACTTCCACACTAAAAACCTGAATAAGGTTGAGGTGTTTGACACCGAGAGCGACCTGATTTTATTCGATGCCGACAATAACACCATAATGCGAGTCTCTTGCCTTAAAGAAGAGATGGAGTCATTCCCATTCTGGTCGCCAGATGGCAAATGGCTTTACTATTGCAGTGCAAGAATAGAGTTCAGCGACTCCATCGGCAAAGAGTATGACGCAAATTTCAGATACAACGAAATAAAATACAGCATCTGCCGCAAACCGTTCTATGAAAAGGAAATGCGATTTGGTGATACTGAGATTATATGGGATGCCACGGCAACCAATAAGAGCGCTACCCTGCCCCGCATCTCGCCTTGCGGCAACTATCTTGTATACGCTCAGGGAGAATATGGTTGCTTCCATGTTTGGCACAACGATGCCGACCTATACATAATGGACTTGCGCACCATGGAGAGCAAGCCAATGACCGGACTAAACTCCAACAGGAGCGAGAGTTATCACTCATGGTCAAGCAACGGCAGATGGATGATATTCAACTCTCGTCGCAATGATGGCAACTACACTCGCCCTTTCATCTCTCATATCGACAGCAACGGCAATGCCTCTAAGCCATTCGAGTTGCCACAGGCAGACCCCGAGCTACATAAAGTTATGACTTTAAGTTACAACGTGGTGGAGTTTATGAACGGACCTGTAGACATCAATCCACGCAACTTCGCCAATACACTGAAGGGTTCTGAGGGAGAGAAAGTAACGATGAGGGATGAGGGATGAGAGATAAGAGATGAGGGATGAGAGATGAGGGATGAGAGTTTAATAGCAAATAAATCGTCAACTCGTCAACTTCAACAATTAACTTGTCAACTCATCAACTTGTCAACTCGTCAACTGAATCAAACAACTCGTCAACTTGTCAACTCGTCAACTTAGAAATCAACTCGTCAACTTAAAAAAACAATATGAAAATAGGAATAATCATCGCAATGGACAAAGAGTTCCAGCGCATCAAATCGTTACTTGAAAATACAGAAGAGACCAAACGCAATGGACGTGTTTACGTTACTGGAACAATGGGTAGCAGCACCCTTATCATGCACCAGTGCGGCATCGGCAAGGTGAACGCTGCCATCGGCGCAACCGACATGATTAATGCTTTCGCACCAGACATGGTAATATCTACTGGTGTGGCTGGAGGTGCAGACACATCACTTGAGGTACAAGAGGTAGTGGCAAGCACACAAACTTGCTATCATGACGCTTATTGTGGCAGCGAGGTTGCTTACGGACAGATTATCGGTTGTCCTGCACGTTTCGACTCTGATGCCACTCTCATAGAGAAAGCCATGAGTGTGGATTGCGGAACAAAGATAAACAAGGGACTGATTGTTACTGGTGACTGGTTTGTTGACTCGCGTGAGAAGATGAGTTCCATCATAGCCAACTTCCCCGACGCCATGGCGGTTGACATGGAGTCAGCAGCCATAGCCCATGTATGCCACCAGTATGATGTGCCTTTCATCAGTTTCCGCATCATCAGCGACATACCGCTCAAGGACAACAAAGCACAACAGTACTTCGACTTCTGGGATAAGATTTCCGACAACTCGTTTAACGTAACAAAGAGTTTTTTATTGAAGTTGACAAGTTGATTTTTTAAGTTGACAAGTTGACGAGTAAACAAGTTGACAAGTTGTTTGTTGAAGTAAACAAGTTGACAAGTAAACGAGTTGACGAGTTATTTGCAATAGTAATCGTTCAACGTTAATCGTTAATCGTTCATCGTTCATCGCTAATCGTTCATCGCTAATCGCTAATCGTTCATAATTATGAAAAAAATACCAAGCTTCACTATCGACCACGACAAACTGCTTCGTGGCATCTACGTTTCACGCAAGGATAGCGTGGGTGGCGATACCGTCACCACATTCGACATAAGAATGAAAGAGCCCAACCGCGAACCGGCTCTGCATCAGGGTGCTCTGCACACCATTGAACATCTAGCAGCAACATTCCTGCGCAACGATAAGGAATGGCAAGACCGCATAGTATATTGGGGCCCTATGGGCTGCCTAACAGGCAATTACCTATTGCTGAAGGGCGACCTTGAGAGCCGTGATATTGTCGACTTGATGACACGCACCTTCCGTTTCATTGCCGACTACGATGGCGAGATTCCTGGTGCAGCACCAAAAGACTGTGGCAACTACCTGCTGCAAGACCTGCCTATGGCACGCTTTGAGGCAAAGAAATACTTGACCGAAGTGCTTGAAGTAATCAAGGAGGAGAATCTGGTGTATCCGTAACTTTATATTGTTTTTACAAGACCGTAGAGTGTATGGATAAGAATCTAAAAGACATAACATATTTTATTTCATTCTGTATTGAACAGTATATGAATGAAAAAGGATTTGACGAAGACAAGGTTGTCGCAATATTTTCAGAGTATGAAGTATTCGATTATCTAAAGGACTATTTCGACGTTTTACACACTCAAAGCAGACAGTGGCTTATCGCAGATATTGAAGAATTTATCAGCAAAAAAAAGAACTTATTATGATTCTATATCACGGAAGTACAGAAAAAGTTGAAAATCCGGAAATCCGTAAACCAAGCAGGTCTTTAGATTATGGTTCCGGATTTTATACCACCACATCATATAAGCAAGCAGAAGATTGGGTTAAACGCAAACTGGATAGCGAAACCCTATCAGGTTTTGTTAATGTTTATGAACTTGACGAAAGTTCTATCAAGCAATTCAATTCTTTATCATTTGACAAGCCATCTGAAGAATGGGTAGATTTTGTTATGTGCAATCGCACTCAGAAAGATTTCAACCATGATTACGATATCGTATATGGTCCTGTTGCAAACGATAAAGTTTATGCGGCTTTTGCTCTTTTTGAAGGAGGTATCATTGACAAGCAAACACTCATAAAAGAATTAAAAGCATACAAGTTGGTGGATCAGTATTTATTTCATACAGAGAAATCATTAAAGGCTATTAAGTTCGTTGAAGCTAAAGAAGTTGTATTATGATAGGAGAAATCAATCAAGAAAATCTATACCTTTTACTGCCTTCAAAAGTCAGTTGTCTGGCAAGCATGCTTGTGGAGTATAAAGACATAAGCATTGTTGATGCAATTAAAAAGATATACGCTTCCAAACTATATAAGAAACTTAAGGTTGAAAGCACTAAAATGTGGCATTTAGGACCTGTTGCTTTGTATCAGGAACTTGAGGCCGAACTTAGTTAAACGTTCTCTTTTGCCTAACTTGCAAATAATATATAAAGCCGTTGCCATTCAAACATCAACGGCTTTGTTTATGTCACAGTTCTGAAATGATTTTGTCAAAAATTTTCGTAGTAAAAATTCCGAAAATTTTTGACATTTTTATTTTTCAATCTAGAGAAGAAATTGGGGTTTGAAAGCAAGAAAAATGGTATTGAAACGCCAAAAACACGACTTTATTTTTCAAAAACATAGGTTTTGAGCTCCGTTTTCTATGGTTTTGCGTTGCAAAACCTATCATCTTGGAAAGCAAAACCTATGGTTTTGGTGAGTAAAACGATAGGTTTTGGAAATTAAAAAGGCCAAATTTTTTGCACACTTTCGTGTTTTAGGTTATAAGGTTTTGAGGTTCAAGGTTTTAGAGTTATATGCATTTTTTGGCGTTTTTTCGGGCAAAATATTTTTTTGTTCAGAATTCTCGAGTTTTGAGGCAGTTAATTGGGGATTTTCGGGAGGGGTTTGTCAAAATTTTTCAAAAAATCTTGGTACTGAGAATTGATGATTTTTTCTAAGGATTTGGGGATTTCTTATCGTTCACCGCTCATCGTTAATCGTTAATCTTTAATCGTTCTAAGGATTTTGGGATTTGAAGGATTATTTGGACAGAAATTAATATAATTTTGTTGTATAAGGATTTTGAGATTCCTTATCGTTCAACGCTCATCGTTAATCGTTAATCGTTCAACGTTAATCCGAATCCTTAGAGCTGGTTGAGGGATATACTAAAACAACCACGAATTACTCTAATCCTACTAATTATATTAAAGAATATAAATTAGAGAAATTAGCGTAATTCGTGGTTGAAGAGAGAGTGATATGCAGTGCTTCTCTTACTCCTTGTTTGCCTTCTTGCGCTCGTTATGGTCGAGGATTATCTTGCGCATGCGCATGCTCTTTGGTGTTACCTCAACAAGCTCGTCGGGTTTGATATATTCCAGAGCCTCCTCGAGCGACAGAACTGTGCGTGGCACAATGCGGGCCTTATCGTCGCTACCGCTGGCACGCGTATTGGTAAGCTGCTTTGCCTTTGCTACATTTATCACAAGGTCGTTGTCATGGATATGCTCGCCCACAACCTCGCCCATGTAAACCTCGTCGCCTGGATCGATGAAGAATTTTCCACGGTCCTGCAGTTTGTCTATAGAATAGGCATAGGCTGTGCCCGACTCCAGTGCTATCATGCTTCCGTTGAGGCGGCGTGTGATGTCGCCCTTGTATGGCTGGTACTCCTTGAAGCGATGGGCCATGATGGCCTCACCCTGACTGGCTGTGAGTATGTTGGTGCGCAAACCGATTATTCCGCGTGAAGGCACATCAAACTCAATGTTAACACGGTCGCCCTGACTCTCCATCGAGGTCATCTCGCCCTTGCGGCGTGTAACCATGTCTATCATCTTAGATGAGAACTCCTCAGGCACGTTGATGGTCATCTCCTCAATAGGCTCGCACTTAACGCCATTGATTTCTTTGTATATTACCTGTGGCTGACCCACCTGAAGCTCGTAGCCCTCGCGGCGCATGGTCTCGATGAGCACACTGAGATGAAGCACGCCACGCCCGCTTACAACCCACTTGTCGGTGTTGTCCTCAAACTGCTCCACACGCAGGGCAAGATTCTTCTCAAGCTCCTTCTGCAGGCGGTCGTTGATATGGCGGCTGGTAACAAACTTACCCTCCTTACCGAAGAATGGTGAGTCGTTGATGGTAAAGAGCATCGACATGGTTGGCTCGTCGATGGCTATCGGTGGCAGCGGGTCGGGATTTTCGAAATCACAGATGGTATCGCCAATCTCAAACTTCTCCAGTCCGATGATGGCGCAGATGTCTCCGCTCTCCACCCTATCGGTCTTAACATGGCCCATGCCATCGAAGGTGTGCAGTTCCTTAATGCGAGTCTTCTCCTGCTTTCCGTCGCGATGGGTGATAGTGATGTTCATGCCCTCGGCAAGAGTGCCGCGGTGAACACGTCCCACGGCTATACGTCCTGTATAGCTGCTGTAGTCGAGCGAGGTGATGAGCATCTGCGGTGTGCCCTCAATCACTCTTGGCGCAGGTATCACCTCTACTATCTTGTCGAGGAGATAGGTAAGGTCGGTGGTTGGTTTATTGTAGTCCTCGCCCATCCATCCGTTCTTGGCAGAGCCATAGACAACGGGGAAGTCGAGCTGGTCTTCAGTGGCATTAAGCGAGAACATCAGGTCGAACACCATCTCATAAACCTCCTCAGGACGGCAGTTGGGCTTGTCAACCTTGTTGACTACCACGATTGGTTTCAAACCAATCTGCAATGCCTTCTGCAACACAAAGCGTGTTTGTGGCATAGGACCCTCAAAAGCATCTACGAGCAGGATACAGCCGTCTGCCATGTTGAGCACACGCTCTACCTCGCCACCGAAGTCAGAGTGTCCCGGAGTGTCAATGATATTGATTTTTGTTCCTTTCCAGTTTATTGAAACGTTTTTGGAAAGAATTGTTATCCCTCGCTCACGCTCCAGGTCGTTGGCATCGAGTACCTGTCCGCTCAGGTTCTGTCCCTCACGAAACAGATTGCCTGCTAGCATCATCTTGTCTACAAGTGTTGTCTTGCCATGGTCAACGTGGGCTATTATCGCAATATTCCTGATGTCTTGCATTTTCTTTATCCTTTAAAAAACGGATGCAAAGTTACAATATTTATTTTATATATCAATGTAAATCGCCTAAAAACGAATAAAATAAGGGGTTGCGCGGATGCACAACCCCTTTGTCTTTTTAATCTGTGAAAACAGGAAATTACTTACGCAGACCGAGAGCCTTGATGATAGCACGATAGCGGTTGATGTCGCGATCGTAAAGATACTTCAAGAGGGCGCGGCGCTGACCTACCAACTTTGTCAGTGAACGCTCTGTAACAAAATCCTTGTGGTTCTGCTTCAGGTGCTCTGTGAGGTGAGCGATACGGTAAGTGAACAATGCAATCTGGCTTTCTGCTGAACCTGTATCAGTTGCAGACTTGCCGTGCTGTGCAAAAATCTCCTGCTTTTTAGCTTTGTCTAAATACATAGTTTTTTTTGATTAATGAGTTAATTATTACATTCCTCAAACGCATAAATGCCTTAATCACAACATCTGACGTCATCGGATGCATCGGATTTTCCGAAATCGGGTGCAAAGTTACTGCTTTTTCTTTAATCAGACAAGTTTTTTATTCTGTTTTTTCTCTTTGCGCAGTAAGTATTAGTTATTCTTTCCTCAGTCAAAAGGTATGAGCATAAAAAAAGACAACGAATTAAACTTATTATACTAATCAACTAAGAATTAGTATAATCCGCTTAATTCGTTGTCTTTAATATCTCAGCCTACTACCAATTATTCCTTAACAATGATATTCACATTGTTCTTTGTGATGTTGATAGAGTTGTTGAACTCATCACCCTTGTCGGCCACAATCTCAATATTCTCGAGGTTAATGCCATCGATAGGCATTTCTGGCAAGCCATTGAATGTCATAGCACGGCCTGCACCATTGCAAACAACATTGCGGATATCTATCTTGCGGAAGATTGGTGTAGTCTCGTCAACAGGCTTAACATCAGCATGGTTTGGTTTGTCGCCATCGGCAACAGCCTCAGCAACAGACTTGCCGCCATAATACATATTGAAGATAATGGCATCGTTCTTGATGTTGCACATAGAAACGCCATCGATGAAGATGTTTTCTACAATACCGCCACGACCACGGGTGCTCTTGAAGCGAAGACCTACGTCGGTACCAACAAACTGGCAGTTGGTCACCTTAATATTACGAACGCCGCCGCTCATCTCTGAACCTACAACGAAACCGCCATGGCCTGCAAATACGGTACAGCCGTCTACAACCACATTCTCGCATGGTTTGCCTCTGCGGCGACCGTCGGCATCCTTACCGCTCTTGATACAGATACCGTCATCGCCAGCATCAAACTCAGAGTTGATGATAAGGGCATTCTTACATGACTCGAGGTCGAGGGCATCGCCATTCTGAGCATAATCAGGATTGCGCGCAAGCACACCGTCGATGATAATATTCTCGCACATCAGAGGATGGATGTTCCATGCTGGTGAGTTCTGGAAGATTACGTCTTTGAGAAGCACGTTCTTGCAGTTAACAAGACTAACCATCACTGGGCGAAGGAAACGCTTGATGCTGTTCCAGTCTTCCTCTGTATTCATGTTTGTTGGCACATTCATATTAGCTGCATTAGCACCCTTGGCATATCCCTCTGATGGATACCACATCTTTGGTGAATGGAGCACACCACCCTCAACAGATGTGAATTTCTGCCACTGGGCATCTGTAACCTTCTCGCGCTTCAAAGGACGCCAGTACTGTCCGTTACCGTCGATTACACCATTACCTGTGATGGCAATGTTCTCTGCACTGTCTGCACTAAGCGGTGACTGGCAACGGCGTGTGTCGAGTCCCTCGAATGATGTCTTGATAAGAGAATAGAGTGTCTCGTCTGCTGCAAACAGGATTACTGCACCTTTATCAAGATGAAGGTTTATGTTGCTCTTCAGAACAATAGGACCAGTGTGCCATACACCACGTGGCACAACAAGTTTACCGCCGCCTTTGGCTGTAAGGGCATCGATGGCTTTGGCAAATGCTTCTGTGCATAACTGCTGACCGTTGCCCACTGCTCCGAAATCGCTGAGCAGAACGGTATTGTCTGGGAACACTGGAGCTTTAACCTCTGGCATTTCAAAAGGCAGGCCTTCTGTGTACTGCTTGTAAGGATTATCGCTCGCAATCTCTTGGTTTGACTGGCAAGCAACCAATAGCGCTGCCATCATAAACATCAAAACTTTTCTCATAATTGTAAAAAGCAATAGTTATTTATAATTTAGTTATTTAATATCTGATTGAATGACTGGCATACCAGCCAGGGAGAATATCTCATTTAGAGGCACCATCACAAACTCGCGCTCTCTCATCAGCGGATGAGGTATCTTAAGATCTGGTTCATCTACATGCAAGTCGTCATACATAAGTATATCTATGTCTATCGCCCTGTCATGATAGTCTGTGCCAGTGGTCTTAGTTGTTCTTCCCAGCATACGCTCTATTTCTTGCGTCTGCTCAAGCACTTGGCGTGGGGTGAGCATTGTGACGCAGCATACGGCGGCATTGGCAAACTTATTGTCTGATACAAAGCCCCAGGGATTGGTGGTGTATATACTTGACTGGTATCTTACCCTCCCTACCCTTTCGCCGATAAGAGATATCGCATGGAGTATTGTTTGCTCTTTATCTCCCAGATTGGCTCCAAGACCAAGGTAAACGTTATGCTCAATCATCGAGTATCAGCATGGCGTCGCCATAGCAGCCAAACTTATATCCATTCTTCACCGCCATCTTATAGGCATCCATCACGAGGTCGTAACCACCAAAGGCTGCGGTAATCATCACCATAGTTGACTCTGGATGATAGAAGTTTGAAATCATACTATTTGACATGCCAAAATCGTATGGAGGGAAGATGAACTTATTGGTCCATCCATCGTATTCCTTAAGGAATCCGTCTGTGCCTACGGCTGTTTCTGTGGCACGTGTAGTGCTTACGCCGATGGTGCAGACACGACGACCTGCCTGCTTGGCAGAGTTTACTATCTTACAAGCCTCTGCGCCTATTATCATCTGCTCAGAGTTCATCTTATGCTTGGTAAGGTCTTCAACCTCGATAGGTTCGAAACTGCCCAGTCCGCAATGAACGGTGATATAGGCCGACTCAATGCCACGTATCTCCATAATCTTCATCAGCTCACGACTGAAATGGAGTCCGCTTGAAGGAGCCGTAACAGCGCCTTCGTTTTTGGCATATAGAGTTTGGAAGTTTTCCATATCGTCGGCTGTTGCCGGACGCTTGTCAACGATATAGCGTGGGAGCGGAGCCTCGCCTAAGGCAAAGAGTTCTTTCTTGAAGTCGTCATGAGGACAGTCATAGAGGAAACGCAATGTACGGCCACGGCTTGTGGTATTGTCAATAACCTCGGCTACCATTGGACCATCTTCGTCGAAGAACAGTTTGTTGCCAATACGAATCTTACGGGCTGGCTCTACAAGCACATCCCATAGACGCAGTTCTTCATTTAGCTCGCGCAGCAGGAACACCTCAATCTTGGCATCAGTCTTTTCCTTTGTTCCATAAAGGCGCGCAGGGAACACCTTTGTGTCGTTGAACACAAACACATCGCCTTCGTCGAAATAGTTTACCACATCGCGGAAGGTCATATACAATGGATTGCCTTCGGCGTCTTTCATTGCATTGCCTTCAGCATCTTTCTTGTACATTTCTATTGTCTGACTCTTACGATGCACAACCATCAGTCGGCATTCGTCGCGACGATAAACCTTATCTACTGTTCCGTCTTCATTCTCAAAAGCCAGATGTGGCGGTTCTAATGCCACTTGAGTCTCTGGCAATTTAAATTTAAATTGTGATAGCTTCATTAATATATATTATAATGCTTAATGCTTAATTCTTAATGCTTAATTTTGGAGTTTCTAGGATTTTGGGACTTATGGAGTTCGTAGAAGAAGCCCTTTGACCTTTGGCCTTTGATCTCAGACCTTTGACCTTAGACCTTTGACCTTAGACAGCCTCAACTTCTGAGGGGCAAGGGGAAGTTTCCTTCTCCAACCACTCCGGAAATTCTTCCATTGTGATACACTCCTCTATGCGCACCTCGCCGATACGTGTACGGCACAAGGCTTCGAGGAACGCTCCACTGCCAAGTGCCTTGCCAATATCGCGGGCAAGTGCTCTTATATATGTGCCTTTGCTGCATACAACGCGAATGCTCATCTGCATTTTTTGCGGGTCGAATGCCGTCAGCTCTATCTCGTCTATCTTCAGCGTCTTGGCTTTTAGTTCTACAGCCTCTCCTTTTCGCGCAATCTTGTATGCGCGCTTACCGTCAACCTTAACGGCCGAATACTCTGGTGGCACCTGCTCTATCTCACCAACAAACTGTTTCAGCGTCTCCTCTATCAGTTCGCGCGTGATATGAGCCGTAGGATAGGTATGGTCAACGGTGTGCTCTTTGTCGAAACTCGGAGTTGTTGCTCCTAACTGCAATATTGCGGTGTATTCCTTGCTATGATACAGCATCTGGTCCAGTTCCTTTGTCTTCTTACCAGTACATAGTATCAGCACACCAGTGGCCAAAGGGTCAAGCGTACCAGCATGTCCTGTCTTCACCCGTTTTACTCCAATCTTCTTGGATATAAGATAGCGGATGCGCGCCAACGCACCGAAGCTAGACATGCCGTAGGGTTTATTAAGATATATTATCTCGCCTTCTAAAAAGTCCATGTTAAACCAATTTTAAGTTGCCTGGTTGTTAGTTGTGGCTAGTAACTCATAACCTCACAACCTTACGACCTCACAATCTCATCAAACCATCTCTAAACTATTTCCCATCAACAGCCAAACGAGAATAAGGCCGCCAACGATTATGCGATACCAGCCAAAGGCCTTGAATCCATATTTCTGAACATAGCTGATAAAGAACTTGATGGCAAGCATGGCTACAATAAACGCTACAACATTGCCCACAATAAGCACAACCATATTATCCATGATAATCTCTGTGCCACCCTCCTTGAAGAGTTTATACATCTTATATACCGTGGCAGCAAACATTGTTGGCACTGCAAGGAAGAACGAGAACTCGGCCGCAGCCTTACGAGTCATGCGCTGAGACATACCTCCTACTATAGTTGCCATAGAGCGAGATACACCTGGTATCATAGAGATACACTGATAAAGACCAACCATGAAGGCGCGCTTCTCAGTGAACTTAGTGTCATCACTGCCCTTATTGAATATCTTATCGCAATAGAGCATGAAGATACCGCCAATAACCAGCATCACTGCAACCACCTCTACACGCTCAAGCATGGCGTCGATGGCATCGCTGAACAGCAAGCCAAGCACTGCGGCTGGGATGAATGCCACGAACAGTTTCCAATAGAAATCAAACTTATGCAGAAACTGTTTTAGTTTAGATGCGCCTTCGGGCAATAGTGTACGATTGAGCTGGAAGAAACGTTTCCAGTACAGTACAACCACAGACAGAATGGCTCCAAACTGTATGATAAAGGTAAATGCCTTGACAAACTCGGTGCTCTCCACGCCCAGCACATTCTGGGTTATAATCATGTGGCCCGTTGAAGACACAGGCAGAAACTCGGTGAGTCCCTCTACTATGGCGATGATTATCGCCTCAAATACAGACATATTATCCATCTGAATTAATTATCTTTCTCTGAATTGTCTTCCTTAGCCTTTGGCTTATACATCACAGCAACTATCATCATAAGAAAACCTACAAGGCACACCACTGGAGCCAATTTTATGCGACGGTCGCTGAATATCTCTGGGTTGAACTCTGTCTCTGTTGACCCAGGACCACTCATAAGTAGAAAACCTATCACTACAATAGCCATGCTTATGGCAAGCAGTATGAAATTAATACGCTTAAAAGCAAAATTCCTATTATCCATATATATTTTCTTTGTTTACATGTTGTTTGTTGAAGTTGATCCCAAACAGAACTATATCTTGTAGAGTTCTCCTGCTGTCATTTTGAGGAACTTATTTACTGATATGTATGAGCAAATCAACGTGATTAATATTCCAAATACAAACACTGATGCTCCTGTGATAATCAGTTCGTTTATTGTTATAATGACAAGGATGTTTGGTTCAAACCTATAAAGCGCATATACTCCACCCGCTAATACCACACAGGCAAAGAACGACGCAAGCAGTCCTATAAGCAAAGCCTTGTTAACGAATGGACGACGGATAAATCCCCATGAGGCACCAACCAGTTTCATGGTATGTATGAGGAAACGACGCGAATACACGTCGAGACGCACGGTGTTGCTGATAAGAGAAAATGAAACGCACATGAGCAATAGCGCCAATGCAACAAGCACAATGTTTATTTTCTGCAAATTAGCATTAACACTATCCATAAGGTCTTCCTGATATGCCACATCGGTGACAAGAGGACGTTTCTTTAAGTCAGCAACTATCCACTTAAGAGAGTCACGGTTGACATAATCTGATTTCAACTGCAGTTCTAAGGTCGCAGTAAAAGGATTAAAACCAAGAAATTCCGACGGGTCACTGCCCATAGCAGCCGTCTGCTCTATCTTTGCTTGCTCTTTACTTATATAGTCGACATTGCGAACATAAGCACTACTATACAGATTGCGGCACATAAGTTTAGCGAGATTGTCGTTTGACTTATCACTTAGCATCACAGTAACTGTGAGGTTCTCCTTCACATATGCAGAAAGGTTACGAGCTGTAAGCACCGAGAACACAACCATTCCCAGCAAAACAAGTACCATTGTTGTGCTTATACATAAAGTAACAACCTGCAAACCACGGCGGTTGCTGGCTCTTTTACGTCTTTTACCCATTCTTATTTGGCTATAATACACCTAATTACTTGCAAAGTAACAAAAAAAACCACTAAAAAATACAGTTTTAACATGTATTAACTGCGAGCATCTGACTTTTTTTAATACCTTTGCGTTGAAAGAGAATGAAATAAATGATGAGGGATGAGAGATGCGTGGATTAAAAGGAGATAGAGGGAGATAGAAGAAGATAGAAGAAGATAGAGGACATTACCTCGGGTTCTAATAACTTGTCTGCTTGTCAACTCAATCAAACAACTTGTCAACTTATCAACTCAATCAAACAACTTGTCTACTCGTCAACCCGTCTACTTGTCAACTTAATCAAACAACTCGTCAACTTGTCAACTTAAAAAAAATATGAGCACAATAATATACCCATCACCGATATTCGGACCTATACACAGTAGGCGCTTAGGTGTGTCGCTGGGCATCAACTTGCTGCCTGCCGACGGTAAAGTTTGTTCGTTTGACTGCATCTACTGCGAGTGCGGATTGAATGCAGACAACAGACCAAAGAAAAAAATGCCTACACGCACCGAGGTGGCCGAGGCACTTGAGAGGAAGCTTCAAGATATGGCAGCCAATGGTCCTGAACCTGATGTTCTTACTTTTGCAGGCAATGGCGAGCCAACATGCCATCCTGACTTTGCGGAAATCATTGACGATACTATCGGCCTGCGCAACAAATATTTTCCAAAAGCAAAAATTTCAGTCTTATCAAACTCAACGTTCATACATCGCAATGCCGTTCATGAGGCTTTGATGAAGGTTGACAATAATATTCTGAAGCTTGACACTGTTGACCCTATATATATAAATAAGGTGGACCGCCCTGCTTGCACTTACAACCTGCCTGAGATTATTGAGAACCTAAAGGCATTCAACGGGCATGTGATAATACAGACTATGTTCATGAAGGGCGAGCACATGGGAGAGGACTTAGACAACACAGGCGAACAATACGTGACGCCTTGGCTTGAGGCACTAAAAAACATCAAACCGCATAGCGTGATGATATATACCATCGACCGTGAGACTCCTATAAAAGGATTGCTTAAAGCAGAGCCTGATTTACTTAACAGCATTAGGGATAAGGTCATTGCCGCTGGCATACCATGCACGGCGTCGTATTGATATCTTATTTGCTGGGATACTTTTTAAATGGACAGATTACAACAACATAAAATAAGAAAAAACTATGAGCAAGTTAATAATCAACAATTACGAAGAGTTTGCAGCCAAGGAAGGTCAGAACCTTGGTGTATCCGAATGGGTGGAACTGTCGCAGGAACGCATCAACATGTTTGCTGATGCTACGCTCGACCATCAGTGGATTCATGTAGACACAGAGAAAGCAAAGACAGAGAGTCCGTTCAAGACAACCATAGCACATGGTTACCTTACATTGTCTATGCTTCCACACATGTGGAACCAGATTATTGAGGTACACAACCTGAAGATGATGGTAAACTATGGCATGGATAAGATGAAGTTCGGACAGGCTGTTAAGTCTGGCGAGTCAATACGACTCGTTGCCGACCTCAACTCTATTGCCAACCTGCGCGGAACAGTAAAGGCAGAGATTAAGTTTGCAATTGAGATAAAAGACCAGAAAAAGAAAGCAGTTGAAGGTCTTGCTACATTCCTCTACTACTTTGAGTAGGTCTTAATCAAACTACGCTTTTAGTAGAATTGTAACACAATAAAAAATGGCGACAGTTTAATCTGCCGCCATTCTTATTATATACAAAACTGTTTAATATGTACCTATTACACCAAGTTTTGTGTCTGACAAGAATCTGATAACATTCTGAATCATATCACTGTCTGGCACCTGGTCCTTAATCTGCTGAATGGCATCAAAGAGAGATGTCTGACCATGGAACACCAGTCGATAGGCATTGGCAATATGCGCTATTTCCTTCTCATCTACACTATAGTTGCGAAGGATTGTCTTATTAACACCGCCAAAGCGCACAGGATTGTCAGTAGCGACGATGAATGGAGGGATATCCTTGCTAAAACGTGTACCACTCTGAATCATCGCAGCATCTCCCACACGTGCGCCTGGGTTGGCAATAACTCCAGAAGAGAATATAACACGGTCACCGATGATGCAGTCGCCAGCAATCTTTGTACCATAACCAAAAACATTGGCACGACCGATCTTGGTATCATGAGACACGTGAACACCTTCCATCAGGAAATTCTTATCGCCTATGACAGTCTGTCCGTCGCTGAAAGTGGCACGGTTGATAACCACATTCTCACGTATGATATTACCATTGCCAATGATGAGCTGTGAGGCATCACCACGATAGTTAAAATCCTGTGGCTCTGCTCCGAGCACAGTGTTCTGGAACACCTTGTTATCACTGCCCATGCGTGTGCCGTTCATAATGCTCACGTATGGATAGATTATACAGTTGTCGCCTATTACGACATCGTCTTCGATATATGCGAAAGGATAGATTGTTACATTCTGTCCTATCTTTGCCTTAGGGCTTACTAATGCTTTGTCGCTAATCATATTATTATATTTAGTTGACGAGTTGTTGTATTTAGTTGACGAGTGACGAGTTATTTGATTTATAAACGCCATTAACTTATTAACTTGTCAACTCGTCTACTTGTCTACTTAAATTTAATATCTTCCTCCGCCAAGTGCACTATACAGACTTACTACAGCCTGCATCTTGTAGAATTCATCGGCAGTCTTTGATAACTCAGCATTGAGCAACTGAGACTGTGCGCTGATTACCTCAAGATATGTCACATTTGACTTGCCATAAAGTTCCTTTACGTTCTCATAGGCAGTGCGGAGGGCATTCACCTGCTTTTCCTCAAGACGTGTCTTCTCGGCATTCGCATTATAAGCCACAAGAGCATTGCTCACTTCGTTGCCTGCTTTAAGAACTGCATTCTGCCATGAGTTGTATGCCTGTTCCTGCTGCGCCTTAGCCACCTTAAGTCCGGCAATAAGCTGACCGTTCATAAATATCGGCTGAACAAGACTACCTACAGCCGAGAGCAACCACTTGCCTGGATTTACTACACCACCATTGTTTGTAAACGCACCTGTACCGCTAATGCTTATGTTTGGATAGAAACGGCTGCGAGCCACCTGAACATTGTGGAAGCACTGTGCCAACTGCATCTCAGCATAGTGAACATCAGGACGGTTGTTGAGCAACTGAATACCTACACCTGTGCTGAACTCTGAAGGCAACGACTGCTCGCTAAGTTTGCCACGGGCAATAGCGTGGCCTGGTTCGCCAAGCAAGAGTGAGAGAGCATTCTCTGTCTCACGTATCTGGCGTTTCATCTCCTCTACCTGAGCAAGCACAGAGTAGTAGCTTGCCTCAGCGCTCTTTGTGCTGTGAGGGCGTGAACCGCGAAGCTCCATCAGTTTCATCTTATCCCATGAGTCCTTTGCCAGTCCTGTCATCTCGTTAAGAATCTCAAGCTGACGGTCAAGCATCATCAGGGTGTAATAGATATTGGCAATGTTGGTAATCACACTTGTCTGAACAGCCTGCTGGTAATCCTTCATTGCTATCAGGTTCTTCTGAGCGCCGCGCTTTGTAGCAAGCAGATTGCCAAAGAGGTCAATGTTCCAGCTGGCTGTCACTGGCAGTGAGTATGACTTTGATGGTGTAGCGCCATCGAATGAAGCCAGTGTTCCTTGTGGAGAAAGTGTTATTGACGGAATGAAAGCCAGTTTAGCTATAAGCAATGCTGCCTCAACCTGCTTAACATTGAGTGCGGCATTAAGCAAATCTGGATTATTTGCCAAACCTTTTTCAATGAGCGACTGCAACTGTGGGTCTGTAAACACACTGCGCCAAGGCAAGTTGCCAAAGCTTGCAGTGTCAGCCACAGCCAGGGTATCGGTATCTGATACAGCATCGCGAATCAGTCCCTTGGTGTTTACCTCTGGGCGGTCGTACTTATTGTAGAGTCCACAGCTGCTCATGAGAACAGCTGCCGACATTATTGCGATTATATTTCTTGTCTTCATTTGCATTGTATATTTTTTTAGTTGACGAGTTAACGAGTTGATAAGTTGCTTGTTTGTTTATTTCGTAATACTAGTTGCAAGTAACTTGCCAACTCGTTTACTCGTCTACTTGTCTACTTTTCCACAGGATGTGTATATTGCAACAGCTCAGTGTCAACATGAGCATCATCGTCATCAAACTCTATTGGCTTAATCTTCTCCTGTGCCCACTGACATACCGCAAACAATGCTGGTACAATGAACACCTGACAAAGAGTACCAATGAGCATACCTCCAACGGCAGCCGCACCAAGAGTTTGGTTACCATTCTTACCTACACCACTTGCAAACATCAATGGCAGCAGACCAATAATCATAGCAAGTGAGGTCATGAGGATAGGACGCAGACGGGCACCAGCACCGAGGATTGCAGAGTACTTGATGGCCATACCCATGCGGCGGCGCTCAAGAGCGAACTGCACAATAAGGATGGCGTTCTTTGCCAACAGACCGATAAGCATGATGAGCGCAATCTGCATGTAGATATCGTTACTATGACCGAATATCTGAGTGAACAGGAACGCTCCTGCGAGTCCGAACGGTATAGAGAGGATTACAGCCAATGGAAGGATGTAACTCTCATACTGAGCTGAAAGAATGAGGTATACAAATACGATACAGAGCACGAAGATGATAGCGGTAGAGTCGCTTGACTCTTGCTCAGAACGTGTAAGACCTGAATAGTCCAAGCCATAACCCTCTGGCAACACCTGTGCAGCCACTTCCTCAACAGCCTGAATAGCCTGACCTGATGAATAGCCGTCGGCAGGCGAAGCATTAACGTTGATACAGGTAAAGAGGTTGAAGCGGTTGATGTTAGAAGGTCCATACACACGGCGCAATGTACAGTACTCACTTACTGGAGCCATACCATTAGGTGTGCGCACATAAATATTAGAGAGACCATCAGGTGACATACGACTGTCTACCGAACCTTGAATCATTACACGATAAAGCTTACCATAAGCATTGAAGTTAGACGCATACATACCACCATAGTAACCCTGCAGAGTGCTAAGGATAGTGTTTGGACCTATGCCGTTCTGCTTACACTTAGCAACATCAACATCTACCATGTACTGAGGATAGTTAGGATTGTATGATGTCATAGCAGTTGCTATCTCAGGACGCTTATTAAGCTCTGCCAGATAGTTCTTTGTAATCTCAAAGAATCTGTTCAAATCACCACCAGTCTTATCCTGCATAGCAAAAGTGATACCGTTGGTTGCACTAAATCCTGATACCATAGGCGGAGCAAATGCAAGAATCTGAGCATCCTTGATGCTTGCTGTCTGCTTATAGATTGTTCCAAGAACAGAGGTGTTAGCCAGAGGATTAACAAAGAATCTGCTGATGCCATCACCCTCCCACAATCCAGAGAGCATATAGAAGAATCCTGCTGGACGGTCATGGAACGACTTCAACTTGATGATGAAGGTAGCCTGGTCTGAACCAGCACCTGCAATGAAGTTATAACCTACCAACTGCTCACGGTTCTCGATAGCAGGGTTGGCTGCAAGCATCTTGTCCACATAGTCAATAACCTCCTGAGTACGTGCCTGGCTGGTACCTGGTGCCATAGAGATAGTACAGAACAGTGTACCTGTATCTTCATCAGGAATAAGACCTGTCTTTGTGGTATTCATTGTGACAACAAGCACCACAATTCCTATTACAATGGCAGAAGCAGCCAATACACGGCGCTTGATTACATTTTCTACACCTTTCTTGTATTTGCCAAGAAGTTTCTCATACTGAACATTGAATGCTGCATGGAAACGGTCTACACGTGACATCTTCTTGTCGCCATGCTCCTCGTGTGGCTTCAAGAAGATAGCACACAGAGCTGGAGAAAGAGTCAAAGCGTTAACAGCAGAAATCAAGATTGACACAGCCATGGTGATACCGAACTCACGGTAGAATGTACCTGAGATACCTCCCATGAATGATACAGGAACGAACACAGCCGACATCACAAGGGTAATAGAGATGATAGCACCTGAAATCTCGTTCATGGCGTCGATACTTGCCACAAGAGCACTCTTATAACCTTGGTCAAGCTTAGCATGCACAGCCTCAACAACCACAATAGCGTCGTCGACCACAATGGCAATAGCCAAAAGCAAGGCAGAAAGCACAAGCAGGTTGATTGAGAATCCGAATATCCAGAGGAAAAGGAATGTACCAATCAACGCCACTGGAACGGCAATCATTGGGATGAGTGTTGAACGGAAGTCCTGAAGGAACACATAAACCACAAGGAACACGAGCAGCAATGTGAGCACGAGGGTGAACACCACCTCTTCGATAGACGCATAAAGGAACTCGGTTACATCATAATTGATTTTATATTTCACTCCTGGAGGGAAATTCTTTGCCTGCTCCTCAAGCACGCTCTTAACATCGGTAGCAATCTGGTTAGCATTAGAACCCGCAATCTGCTGAACCATACCCATCACAGAAGGGTTGTTGTTGTTACGCATTGACACGTTGTACTGCAAACCACCGAGCTCTACATTTGCTACGTCCTTCAAACGAAGTATCTGGCCATTGGCATCACTACGGATAATAATGTCGCCATATTCCTCTGCTGTTTTCAGACGGCCCTTATAGCGCATAACATACTCGTATGCCACATCGCTCTGCTCTCCAAACTTACCTGGAGCAGCCTCAATATTCTGCTCGGCCAATGCTGCAGACACGTCAGAAGGGATGAGGTTGTACTGCTTCATCTTCTCTGGCTGCAACCATATACGCATAGAGTAGGTCTTCAAACCTGGTGACTGCACGTCACCTACACCACTAACACGCTTCAAAGCAGGAACGATGTTAATGTTGTTATAGTTTGTCAGGAACTCGTCATCATAGCGGCCATCGTCGGTTGTCAGTGTGTACATGATAACCTGTGAGGTCTGGCGCTTTGAAACGGTCACACCTACTCGTGTTACTTCGGCAGGAAGAAGAGCCTGAGCCTGAGACACACGGTTCTGCACGTTAACGGCAGCCATGTCGGCGTCAGAGCCCTGTTCAAAATAAACAGTGATAGAAGCCGAACCGTCGTTGGTGGCCGATGATGTCAAATATGTCATGTTCTCCACACCGTTGATACTCTCTTCCAACGGAGTGATAACAGAGTTGAGCACAGTCTGCGCGTCAGCTCCTTGATATGATGTCCAAACGCTGATGGTTGGCGGTGCGATGTTCGGATATTGCTCAATTGGCAGCGAAATAAGACCAATAAGACCGAGCAATACGAAGAATATCGATATCACCGTCGAGAGTACCGGGCGCTTTATAAAGTTTGTAAATGTCATAGTTACTTTTATTATATAATTTTGAATTGAAATTAAGAATTATGATTAATATATATCATCTCATAATTAATAATTCATAATTCATAATCTAAATATTACTATTTTCCGCTCATCATATCAATGAAAGCAGTTGCGCTTGCCTGATTCTCACCGAGCTTAATAGCATCATCAATCTTTTTCTGATACTGCTCTTCTGTGATAGGAACAATCTCCATACCATCAGAAAGCTTGGTGATACCCTTTGATACATACTTATCGCCCTCCTTCAAACCAGAAGTAACGATATAGCTGTTTCCATTGTTCTGAGAATTAACGGTAATCTCAGTGTATCTAACTTTGTTTTCCTTATCTAAAACATAGACAAACTTCTTATTCTGCACCTCAGATGTTGCCTCCTGTGGAATAAGGATAGCATTATTCTCTGTGGTTGGAATGATAATCTGACCAGCGCCACCGCTACGGAGAACCTTATCTGGGTTAGGGAACTGAGCAACAAGAGTAATTGTTCCTGTAGCAGCGTCAATAACACCACTTGCTCTGCTAACCTTTCCTGGCTGCTCATAAACAGTACCATCTGCCAAGCGAAGCTTAACTGTTGGAAGTGCAGCAACAGCGGCATTGATGCCACCCTCGTCCTTACCCATCATCAAAGCATCTTTCTCGGTCATAGAGAAGTAAACCTCCATTGAGCTGATGTCAGAAACAGTAGTCAGAGGCTCTACACTTGAACCACTTACCAGTGCACCTACCTTGAAAGGCAGTGTGCCTACAACACCATCGGCAGGACTTGAAACATAGCAGAAATCAAGATTCTGCTTTGCTGAGGCGTATGCTGCCTGAGCCTGAGCAAGACCAGCTTTTGCTGTCTCATAAGTATTCTGAGCTGACTGCCACTCGAAATCACCGATGACACCACCCTCATAGAGAGATTTGCTGTTCTCGTATGCCAGCTTTGCAGTCTTAAGAGAAGCCTCTGCTGATGTCACAGCAGCCTTAGCCTGTGTGGCTGCAGCCTCGTATGTTACGTTGTCGATAACAAACAGTGTCTGCCCCTTGCGAACAGTCTGTCCCTCGTTAACACAAACCTTAGTAATGAATCCTGAAATCTTCGGACGAATCTGTACGTCCTGTACACCTTTAATTGTTGCAGGATATGTTCTCTGCAACTCTGTTCCTTCAGTCTTAACAGTTCTAACGGCAAACTCATTATCACCGAGTTTCATTCCGCCGCCACTGCAAGACACTAACATCGCAGCTATTGCTGCAACCAAAAACATCTTGTTCTTTTTCATACCTTAATTATAATACTATTTTAAATTATTTTTATTCATAACACCTTGAAAACTCAAATACTCTCATTAAGTTTTCGGATTGCAAAGTTACATAAAATATCTATGGGTGTTTTTTTGTATAATTATTTTTAACAATTATTGTTATCCTAAAACATAAAAACTGTTATCTAATACCCATTTTAGTGGCTTTTTCCATTAATAATGCCATAAGCGGCTCACGCTCGTTAACCACTTTGCCATCTAGCACAGCATCTTTAAGAAACTTCTTCAGCTCTCCTACCTCACGGCATGGTTTAAGATTAAACATTTCCATAATCTCGTTTCCGTCTATGCAAGGTTGCAGCAGACGCTTGTAGTCTTTTTCCTTGAGGTCAGCAATTTTCTCACGAACCATACGGAAGTTCTCAAGAAAATGCTTTTTCCTGCCTTCATTCTTGCTGGTAATGTCCGCCTCGCACAGTATCATCAAGTCATCAATATCATCACCGGCATCATTAAGCAAACGGCGCACTGCACTGTCTGTAACAATCTCATCGGCGATAACAATCGGCCGCATGTGCAAATCTACGAGTTTCTCAACATACTTCATCTTTGCGTCCAATGGCAATGCCAAACGGCGGAACATAGGCTGCACCATTTTGGCACCAAGGAAATTATGGTTATGGAACGTCCATCCAATGACATTATCCCAGCGCTTGCTTTTTGTCTTGCCTATATCATGAAGCAGCGCGGCCCAGCGCAACCATAGGTTATCACTGCGCTTACACACATTATCAAGCACCTCAAGAGTGTGATAGAAATTATTCTTATGCGCCCTGTTGTTTTTCGTTTCGATGATGTCAAGTGCCGCTAGCTCTGGCATAATCAGATTAAGCAAACCGCAGCGCTGCAGGTCCACAAAGCCACGACTCGGCGTGCTGGTCATCATAATCTTGTTCAGTTCATCCTTTATGCGTTCGCCGCTGACAATTTTTATGCGGTCGGCATTCCGTTCAAGCGCCTCAAATGTTTCGTCATCAATCATGAAGTTTAGCTGCGTAGCAAAACGTATACAGCGCATCATGCGCAAGGGATCGTCAGAGAATGTAATATCGGGATCAAGCGGAGTGCGGATTATGCCGTCCTCAAGGTCTTCTATGCCATAGAACGGGTCTACAAGTTCACCAAAGCGATTAGCATTAAGACAAACAGCCATAGCGTTGATTGTGAAATCGCGGCGGTTCTGGTCATCCTCCAATGTTCCATCCTCCACAATGGGCTTGCGTGAGTTGCGATTGTAACTCTCACGACGCGCTCCAACAAACTCAACTTCTGTGTCACGCCACTTAACCTGAGCGGTTCCGAAATTACGGAACACCGACAAATGCGCCTTACGACCAAGCATCTGTTTCAGTTCGCTTGCCACCTGTATACCACTTCCTACCACAACCACGTCAATATCATTGGTTGGGCGCTCAAGAAATATATCGCGCACGTAACCGCCAACAACATAGCATTCCAGCCCCAGCTTATCTGCCGCGGCCGAAATCTTGTGAAAAATATCCTTATCAAGAACATGTGCCAGTTCTTTGTCTGTCAGTATCTTCATTATCCTGCAATACTCTAAAACAGACTGCAAAGTTACTTATTTTTTTCCTTATTTGCCGTTCGAGCACAAAGAAAAGTGGTTTGTATTAATAAAATACATGATATAGATTATATTTTAAGGCAAATGAGTTAATGTTTCAAAACTAATCAATAAAATAATAAGATTTTTTATTACCTTTGCAAATAAAAACATAAGACACTCACACTATAATGTTTATGGGAAAAAGATTTGCATTTATTGTTCTGGCCATACTGGTTGCTGCAGCAACATTGTCTTGCAAGCCTGACGCTCAGTGCGAGGCAGAAGAACTGCTTGAAAGTGCCAGCAGATTATTTGCAGAAAAGCAATACAACAAGGCCCTTTGGAAAATAGACTCTCTCAGAAAGGTCTACCCAACAGCCATTGAGGTGCGCAAGAAAGCCCTCAAGCTACACCAGAGCATATCGCTCCAGCAGACAAGAGAAGAACTCGCCCTTACAGACAGTGCCTTGCAAGCCACTATCATTAATTACCAATACTTGAAAACAAAAGTGGACAAAGACCGCGAGCAACTGAGGGCCACACCAGAGGAGCTTGAGCAACTAACGCTAATGCGCATTAAGCGTGACAGTCTTCAGACTTGCTACGATGTGCAATGCAAGAAAATCAAGTATATACTTAAGAAACAAAAAGAAATTTAGATATTTGGGATTGTCAATATTAATGGTTAATTTTGCAAAATATTTCTAACGGCAATGGCAAAAGACATAGCAAAAACCAATAAGCAGTTTGAGGAAGCACTGAAAGAATGCCGCTCGCTGTTTGGCAAGAAGCTTCACGACTATGGAGCCTCATGGCGCATATTACGCCCATCTTCACTTACCGACCAGCTTTTTATCAAAGCCAAGCGCATACGCTCACTTGAGATAAAGAAAGAGTCAAAGGTAGGCGAAGGCATACGTCCTGAGTTTGTGGCGCTGATTAATTATGGCATCGTGGGACTGATACAGATAAACCACGGTTTTGCCGACACCGTTGACATTGATGCAGAAGAGGCCTTGGCACTCTATGACAAATATGCAACAGAAGCCCTTGAACTGATGAAGCGCAAAAACCACGACTATGATGAGGCGTGGCGTTCTATGCGCGTAAGCAGTTATACCGATTTCATACTAACCAAGATTGAACGCATAAAGGAGATAGAAGACCTTGAGGGCGGCACACTTGTTAGTGAGGGCATCGACTCTAATTATATGGACATTATCAATTATGCCGTATTTGGAGTTATTAAACTGAGCGAATAAGGTTAATGGGAAACAGTACGTCGGCCAAATCATATTGGAAAAACACGGTTACAGGTGTTATTGTCAACATCTGCCGTTTGACAGTATCGCTGACGTTTATATTATCTGGTTTCGTCAAAGCTGTAGACCCGCTTGGCACGAAATATAAGATTATCGACTATGCAGAGGCATTAGGCGTAACAGAATACCTTCCCGATATGGCAGCGCTGCTGGCATCAGTGGCATTGGCGGCAACAGAGTTTATATTAGGCATCTGTCTGCTGTTTGCTATCCACCGCAGAGTTGCCACTCGACTTGTAGTATTGCTCATGCTGGTCATGACGCCGCTCACTCTGTGGCTTGCTCTTAGCAATCCCATTAGCGACTGCGGCTGTTTTGGTGATGCTGTGAAGCTTACCAACTGGCAGACATTCTGGAAAAACGTGGTGTTGCTGTTGGCCGCTGTAATTAGCGCCATACGCCCACTGAAGATGGTGCGATTTATCAGTCTGGCCAATCAGTGGATAGTAATGAATTTCTCATGGATATTCATACTTACTATCTCGGGATACTCTATATATTACCTGCCGCCTTTTGACTTCCGCCCCTACCATGTGGGAGCAGATATAAGAAAGGCAATGGAAATACCCGAGGATGCTGAGCAGCCGCAATTTGAGACAACTTTCATACTGGAGAAAAACGGGGTGCAAAAGGAGTTTACAATTAACGACTACCCAGACTCTACATGGACGTTTGTTGACAGCCGAACAGTACAGTTAACAGAAGGTTACCAACCTGAGATAAGCGATTTCTCGGTGGTTACCGTTGAAGACGGGACTGACATAACAGAGCAGATTATAGCAGACAGCGGATATACATTCCTGCTCGTGGCACCGCATCTGGAAAGTGCGGACGACAGCAGCCTTGACCTCATAAATCAGGCACACGACTATGCTCGCGAAAAAGGCTATCCGTTCTACTGCCTAACAGCAAGCGGAGAGAAAGGCATAAGGCAGTGGACCTTGATGACAGGCGCAGAATACGCATACTGTCATACAGATGAGATAGTGCTGAAGACTATCGTGCGCAGCAATCCTGGTCTAGTGCTCCTAAAGAACGGAACGGTAATAGGCAAGTGGGGCAAAAACGAGTTGCCAGTAATAGAAGAGAACACAGACCGACTTGAGAATCTGCCTTTAGGCTCTATCACAGAAAAGCCCGTAGAGCAGAAGATATTAATAATACTCATGTGGTTTGCGCTGCCGCTATTTATACTATGCCTTGCAGACAGAATCTGGGCATGGACAAAGTGGATTAAGAACAAAAAAGAATCAAACAGGATATTTAAACTTTTAAAAAGAAAAGAAATGAGAAAGAAAATTGTAGCAGGTAACTGGAAGATGAACATGAACCTGCAAGAAGGTGTTGCTCTGGCTAAGGAGCTGAACGAGGCTCTTACAGCAGACAAGCCAAACTGCGATGTTGTAATCTGCACACCATTCATCCACCTGGCAACAGTGGCTCCTATGCTCGATGCAAACATCATCGGCCTTGGCGCTGAGAACTGCGCAGACAAGGAGAAGGGCGCTTACACAGGCGAGGTTTCTGCCGAGATGGTAAAGAGTACTGGTGCACAGTATGTTATCTTAGGTCACTCAGAGCGTCGCGAATACTACAACGAGACTCCAGAGATTCTCAAGGAGAAGGTGCTTCTCGCTCAGAAGAACGACCTTAAGGTTATCTTCTGTATCGGTGAGAGCAAGGAAGAGCGCGAGGCCAACAAGCAGAACGAGGTTGTTAAGGCTGAGCTCGAAGGCAGCGTATTCAACCTGTCAGCAGAGGACTTCAAGAAGATTATCATTGCTTACGAGCCAATCTGGGCTATCGGCACTGGTCTGACAGCTACAGCAGAGCAGGCTGAGGAGATTCACGCTTACATCCGCCAGATTATCGCTGAGAAGTATGGCCAGGATGTTGCCGACGAGATTTCTATCCTCTATGGCGGAAGCTGCAAGGCAAGCAATGCTCCAGAGCTGTTCAGCAAGCCTAACATTGACGGCGGTCTTATCGGTGGCGCATCACTGAAGGCAGCTGATTTCAAGGGTATTATTGACGCTTGGAAGAAATAAATAGCATAAAGGGAATAGGTGTGGAGGCATCTCCACACACTTCCCTATTTGTTAAAAGCAATCCAACAAACAAACTTATCTAACAAGAAATGAAACAATTCGTCGCCATAATAATTACATTTGCGTGTTCCGTGATAACATCAACGGCACAGTCGTTTATGGATAACCTGAAAAAGAAAGGGCGCGACAACGCCACCGTTACCGTTCATCAGGATGCGGCAATAGACGAATTGGTAAACGGCAAGGCATGGTCTACATTTGTGGCCACCAAAAAGGCGGAGTCTGCAACAACTGATGCGGGTAATGCCAGCAAACCATCTGTCAAGACTCCATTAAAAAGCGAGAGCACTGGTGCTAACAGTAAAACAGAAAGCGCAGATACTGAGTACGGACAGATAACTCGCCCTAAAACCTACAAGACTATAGGCTACAGGGTACAGGTATATGCTGGCGGCAACAACAAGAACGCGCGCCAGACAGCTCAGCGCACAGGCAACGCAATAAAAATAAACTTCCCAGATGAGCAGGTTTATGTAAATTTCTTCTCACCACGCTGGATATGCAGGGTGGGTAACTACCGCTCATACGAGGAGGCCCATCAAATGCTTATAGCCGTTAAACAGCTCGGATATAATCAGGCCACAATAGTAAAAGGCAAGATTACCGTACAATTTTAAAGTAGCAGAAACAACTGCACATTCATAAGGGAAACTAATGGCAATAGAGACAGGAGAAACGATAGGCGACAATCAGTTTCGCGAAGGGCTTGACGAACTGGCAGCCCACTATCACAGTATATTAGGACTGCTTGGAGAGGATACCGAACGCGAAGGACTGCAGAAAACACCGATGCGTGTTGCGAAAGCAATGCAAGTGCTTACCAGAGGCTACACCATGGATGCCCATAAGGTACTTACCGACGCGCTGTTTAAGGAAGACTACAGTCAGATGGTGATAGTAAAAGACATCGACTTCTTCTCGCTCTGCGAGCATCACATGCTGCCATTCTACGGCAAAGTGCATGTGGCATACATACCCAACGGCTGCATCACAGGCCTTAGCAAGATAGCACGTGTGGTGGACATTTACTCACATCGTCTGCAAGTGCAGGAAAGGATGACTTTACAGATAAAGGAATGTATTGAGCAGACACTTCATCCGCTCGGAGTTATGGTGGTGGTAGAGGCACGACACATGTGCATGCAGATGAGAGGTGTTGAGAAACAGAACTCTATAACCACGACAAGCGATTTCAGCGGAGCCTTCAACCAAGCAAAAACACGTCAGGAATTTATGAACCTGATACACAATAAATAAAAAAACTAATTATCAACCAAACTTAAAAAGGAGAGAACCATGCAAAAAATTGGAAAAGGAAATTATGAGCAAGAGTCTTTCCTGCAGCAGTTTTACCGCAGCTGCCTCGGAAAGGCAATTATTCTGTGTGCCGTTATCGCGCTGCTTCTTACAGCCGCTTATTTCAGTGTACCAGATGAGAAAACCATGTATGCCGAAACAGTTGACAATGTAAGGCAAAGCATATCGGCAAACATTGAGTCAAAGGAAGATGAGATTGATTGTGTTGTAAACAATTTCTCTGCTTTCTTCACTTACGTTGACTCAACAGAGGCGAAAGAAGTTATGGCAGACTTCTTCAAATACAACAAGATAGAGGTGCACAAGCACACTTTCTATGCCACAACGCGCATCTACAACAACATCTATCCTGAAGGCAGACGCTCAGGAATAGGCATCTTCGGAATTGTCATACCGACAATTAAATACAAGAACCTGCTGCTATACGTTGGCACTTTACGCAAAAAATACAACCAACCCATAATAAAAAGGGTATGGACCAGCGACCCAGACCTTGGCAGCAATCCAGACCTTGGTAATACCCACAACACATACGAAGGGGGCGGCAGCAAAAGGTTTGACTAAGCGTATCGCATAAAATGACAAGAATTTAAACAACTCATATTTCGCCAATTTCATTAACGTGAGATTGGCGATTTTTATTTTCTAAGTTTTTTCGCGATATCGTCACTTTGAATCTTAATACATTGACTATCAGTTTGTTTCCAAAAGTGATAAACTTTTTCGTAACATCACTATCGTCACTGCTGCAAAACAACTTGAATTGGTCTTCAAAACCTATCATTTCGCAAAGCAATATCTATCATTTCGCAGACCAATTCAACTTGTTTTGCTGCACACTCCCCTACTCGCAATATTTATTTATGTATCTTCAGTCATAAAACCAGTTATATTCCTTAGGATTACATGAAAAATATTATCAAAAAATAACGAAACAAGCAACCAAAAATCTAATAAGCGATTTAGGTTAAGAGAGAGTTTTTTTGTATTTTTGCACCCAGAAATGGAAGATATAAAACTACATATATATTCTGCCGACACGTCTACCATAATAGACTTGTCGTTTGTTGACGGTGGCATCAAAGCAGGCTTCCCCAGTCCTGCGCAAGACTACCTGACCGACAGTATTGACCTGAATAAGGAACTGATACGCCGCAAGGAGACAACTTTTCTGGCGCGAGTATCGGGGTCTTCACTTGTGGAGGCTGGAATTTGCGACGGAGACATCGTGGTGATTGACAAGTCGCTCGAAGCCAAAAACGGCGATTTCGTGGTAGCATTCATCGACGGGGAGTTTACGCTGAAAGAGTTTCAGCTTGACGAGGCAAACAACTGCGCCTGGCTTATACCCCACAACAAAGACTTTGAACCGATAAAAGTAACAACCGACAATGAGTTCATGATATGGGGAGTGCTCACCTATACAATTAAACAACTGCGAAAGTAATCATGAAACTGTTTGGTCTTGCAGACTGCAATAATTTCTATTGTTCGTGTGAGAGGGTGTTTCACCCCGACTTGCGAAACAAACCCGTTGTGGTGCTAAGCAACAACGACGGTTGCGTGATAGCGCGCAGCGAGGAAAGCAAGGCCTTGGGCATTAAGATGGGCGACGTGTTCTATCAGGTTAAGGATATGCTTGACAAGAATAATGTGGCGGTTTTCTCATCAAACTACAATCTTTATGGCGACATGAGCCGAAGGGTTATGTCGCTGCTCTCCACATATACACCCCAACTGGACATCTACTCCATTGACGAGGCCTTTCTCGACCTGTCAGGCATGGGGGATTCTGAACAGCTTAACATCTATTGCAAGAAGATGGTGAGAGACATCACCAAGGGTACTGGCATTCCTATTTCATTGGGCATCGCCCCCACAAAGACATTGGCAAAGATGGCATCAAAATTTGCCAAAAAGCATAAAGGCTATGAAGGTGTATGCATGATTGACTCTGAAGAGAAACGAGAGAAGGCGCTCAGACTGTTTCCCGTGGAGGACGTATGGGGCATTGGGCATAGACACGCAAAGAAACTGGCATATCACAGCATCCACACAGCATGGGACCTGACGCAACGCAGTGAAAGTTGGATAAGAAAAGAACTTACCGTGACTGGGGTTCGCACATGGAAGGAACTGCGCGGAGAAAGCTGCGTGTCAATAGAAGAACTGCCACATAAAAAATCTATATGCACCAGCAGAAGTTTTTCTGGCATAGGACTCAGCAAACTAGAAGATGTGGAAGAGGCCATCGCTAATTTTGCGGCAACATGCTCACACAAGCTCCGACAAGACCATATCGTATGCGGAGCGATGACGGTTTTTGCCCACACAAGCCGTTTTTGCACAAACGCGCCACAAAACTATATTTACAGCAACATACATCTTACCGTTCCCACCAACGACATGCAAGAAATAGTGGCAACCGCAGTGAAAACCCTCCGCGAGGCATGGCGTGAAGGCGCTTATCATTATAAGAAAGCAGGCGTTATTGTATGGAACACTTGTGAGGACAATGCCATCCAAGGCAATTTGTTCGACAATGTAGACAGAGAAAAACAAGCAGCACTGGCCAAGGCTATAGATGAGATAAACCGCAAGAACGGGCACAATACTATCAGAATGGCAGTACAAGGATACAGCAAAAACTGGCATCTGAAAAACGAATACTTATCCAAACAATATACAACCAACCTAAAAGATATTATTGTAACTAAGATTTAATAACCATCTGAAACTTAAGATACAATAATAAAAATACGAAAATAACTTAAAAGTTTGGCAGAGAGAAAGAAAACGTATATATTTGCAGAGAAATATTTATATAAATAATCAATCAATTAAACAAAACAACATGAAGAAATTTTTCATTATGGCAATGGCAATAGCAGCCATGAGCCTTACATCTTGTGGAAACAAGAGTCAGAGTGCGGCACCTGCTGACGAAACTGAAGTAAGCACAAGCTTAGAAGCAGCTAAGGGTGTAGTAGACCAACTGAAGGAAAAAATTGAAGCTGGTGACAGTCAGGCTATTGGCGAAGCTGTACAAACTGCAGTTAACAAACTGGCAGAGATGGTGGCCAAGGGTGACACAGAGGCAGCTAAGCAATATCAGGAGCAGATAAAGAGCTTCGTTGAGGAGAATGCAGAGAAGATTAAGGAAGCAACTGGCGGTGACGAGGCAGTAAGCAAACTTATCGATTCTTTTGTTAATGTACCAGTAAAGGCTGAAGAGGCTGTTGAGGATGCAAAAGAAGCAGCAGAAGAAAAAGTGGAAGACGCAAAAGAGGCTGTTGAGCAAAAGATAGAAGATGCTAAGGAAGCTGCGACTGACAAAGTAGAAGAAGCAAAAGAAGCAGCTGCAAAGAAAGTAGAAGAGGCAAAGGATGCAGCAGCAAAGAAAGTAGAAGATGCAAAGGATGCAGCAGCGCAAAAGATAGAGGAAGCAAAGAAAAAGGCTGCCGAGGAACTGCTTAAGAAGATGCAGTAACCCAACTATTGCTTTTTTCTGAGCAAAGGATTATTCGGATTATACGAAGAAATATCAGTGTTATTGTTTTAACACAAGAGATATAACCATTCGTATAATCCGAATAATTCTTTTTTAAAAAATCAAACTGACTCAAATATCATCAGTCAGAAGAGGTAAAATCTATTGACAAATATAGCAAAATATCGCAATGAATAAATTTTACATGTTTATTCTTCGCTTAAATTATAGTTCTTTATAGTCAATAAGTTAAATAAAGTAATCTTTATTCGCCTATATCCCAGTTTTTTTGTAATTTTGCAACCTGAAAAACAAAAATGATAACATAATGAAAAAAATCTTATTATCAATTCTTATGTTGTGCTCTACCATCTTTGCCATGGCACAGATGATGGATCCAGTAAAAATCAGCTCTGAGCTAAAGATGCTAAAAGGCGCAGAGGCAGAGATAATATTCTCTGCAACAATTGATGCCGGATGGCATTTGTATTCAACAGACTTGGGCAATGACGGTCCAACATCTGCAGCACTGATTGTAAACAAGATGGATGGTGCGGAATTAGTTGGCAAACTGAAGCCTGTAGGCAAAGAGGTTGAGAAGTTTGATAATATGTTCGGAATGAACCTGCGCTACTTTGAGGGCAGCGGTAAGTTCGTACAGAAAATTAAGTTCACAAAGCCCAACTACGACATAGACTGCTATCTTGAGTATGGAGCATGCAACGATGAGATGTGCATGCCACCTTCACAAGCGTCACTCGTAAAAGCTGGTGTATCGCCTGCTGTAGCAGAGACTGCTAAGCCTGCTGCTAAAGAGGTAAAGGCCGAGGAAAAGAAAGCAGAAGAGGCAAAAGCTGAGGAAAAAGAGGCTGAGACTGTAAAAACAGACACAACCAAGACAGAGCCACTGCCTGCAGAGACTTCAGAGTCTCAAACTCCCAAAGCCTCTAACGATCTTTGGTCTCCTGTAATCGACGAGTTGAAGGCTTTTGAGGAAAGTCCTGTAGATTATTCATTGGCATACATCTTCCTTGCCGGACTTATTGGCGGTTTCCTCGCACTGCTCACCCCATGCGTATGGCCAATCATTCCTATGACTGTGAGCTTCTTCCTGAAGCGCAACAAGGACAAGCGCAAGGCTATCAACGAGGCCGTAACATACGGTATTTCTATTGTTGTGATATATGTTACGCTCGGTGTGCTTGTTACACTGCTGTTTGGCGCAAGCGCATTGAATGCCCTGTCAACAAATGCCGTGTTTAACATTTTCTTCTGTCTGCTCCTTGTAGTGTTTGCAGCATCGTTCTTCGGTGCATTTGAAATAACCTTGCCTTCATCATGGAGCAATAAGATTGACCAAAAGTCTGAGGCAACAACCGGATTGCTCAGCATCTTCCTCATGGCCTTTACACTAGCATTGGTTTCATTCTCTTGCACAGGTCCTATCATCGGTCTGCTGCTTGTTACAATGTCAACATCAGGAAGCATTGTTGCGCCAACAATCGGTATGCTTGGCTTTGCTGTGGCATTGGCAATACCATTCACACTGTTTGCCATGTTCCCAAGTCTGCTTAAGTCTGCACCTAAGTCAGGCGGTTGGATGAATGTGGTTAAGGTTGTGCTCGGCTTTATCGAGTTGGCTTTCGCACTGAAGTTCCTCTCTGTAGCCGACCTCGCTTACGGATGGGGCATCCTCGACCGTGAGGTATTCATCTCATTATGGATTGTAATCTTCGGACTGATGGGCATATATCTGCTGGGATGGCTCAAGTTCCCACACGATGATCCTGAGCACCGCACTAATGTGCCACAGTTCTTCCTCGGAATGATTTCACTGGCATTTACCATTTATATGATACCTGGTTTATGGGGTGCTCCATTGAAGGCTATCAGTGCATTTGCACCACCAATGAACACACAGGACTTCAACCTTCAGAAGGTTGCCGTAGAAGCAGAGTTTACTGACTATGAGGAGGGAATGAAGGAGGCTATACGCAAAGGCAAGCCTGTGATGGTTGACTTCACTGGATTTGGTTGCGTAAACTGCCGTAAGATGGAGGCTGCCGTATGGACCGACCCAACTGTAGCAGAGATTCTGAACAAGGAATATGTGCTTATCTCATTGTTTGTTGACGACAAGACTCCACTCGACGAGCCTATACAGGTAACAGAGAACGGTCAGCAGCGCACACTGCGCACCGTAGGCGACAAGTGGAGCTATCTGCAGCGTGTGAAGGTGGGAGCTAACACTCAGCCATTCTATGTATTGCTCGACAATGAAGGCAAACCACTTGCTGGCAGCCGCTCATACGACGAGGATATTGAGGCATACGTAGATTTCTTGAAACTCGGTCTGAAGAACTTCAAGAAATAATTGAGCATTAATAATTAAGCATCACAAATGCCATGATAGCCAAAGAAACAAGAGAGAGAATCATAGCTCTGATACATAAAGAGGTGGTACCAGCAATGGGATGCACAGAACCTATGGCTGTTGCATTGTGCACAGCGAAGGCAGCAGAGTTGCTGGGCAAGACACCTGAAAAGATTAACGTACTGCTGAGTGCCAATGTGCTAAAGAATGCCATGGGCGTTGGCATACCAGGCACAGGTCTGATAGGACTCCCTATAGCAATTTCATTGGGAGCTCTTATAGGCAAATCGGAATATCAGTTGGAAGTACTGAAAGACTTAACGCCTGAGACATTGGAACTGGGTAAAAAGTATATTGAGGGCAAGCATATTGACATTCGCCTGAAAGAGAACATCAGCGAGAAACTATATATAGAGGTATCGTGTGTAAGCGAAGGCATGTCAGCCAAGGCCATTATATCAGGGAGTCACACAAACTTTGTTTATGTAGAGCATAACGATGAGGTAATCCTTGACAAGAAAGCACAAAGCACAAGCACTGCTGCTGATGATGACATCATGCTCAACATGCAGATGGTACATGACTTTGCCACCACTGCCCCACTCGATGAGATTGCCTTTATGAAAGAAACCATGACCTACAACATGGGGGCTGCAGAGGCTGCCATCAAGGGCAACTACGGACACAACCTTGGTAAAACCATTGACCGTCCGATGAGCAAGGGAATCTTTGGCAACTCTATTTTCTCACATATAATTGCTAAGACTGCATCTGCCTGTGACGCACGTATGGGAGGCGCCATGATTCCTGTGATGAGCAATTCAGGAAGTGGCAACCAGGGCATCTGTGCCACCAATCCCGTGGCTGTTTATGCCATTGAAAACGAGAATACTGAAGAGGAACTGATACGCGCCCTAACGCTCAGTCACCTTACTGCCATCTATATCAAGCAGAGTCTGGGTAAATTGTCTGCGCTGTGCGGATGTGTTGTAGCATCTATCGGCAGCAGTTGCGGCATAACATATCTCATGGGTGGCGACTATCAGCGCATCTGCCGTTCGGTAAAGAACATGATTGCCAACCTGACTGGCATGATTTGCGATGGTGCTAAGCCAAGTTGCTCACTGAAAATTGCCTCTGGCGTATCAACAGCCATTCTGTCTTCACTGCTTGCAATGGAAGGCAAATGCGTTACAAGCGCAGAGGGCATTATTGATGATGATGTAGACCGCAGCATCCATAACCTGACATCTATCGGCGCCGATGCCATGAGGCAGACAGATGAGATGGTGCTCGATATTATGACACATAAAAACTGCTAAACAGTTGAAAAATATAAAAGAGCGAGGTTGCATGATAATGTAATCTCGCTCTTTTTATGAATAAGTTTTTCGATATCTTATGATTTACAAGCTACCTCTCAACACTGAAATATAAAGACATCTTTTAAAATTTAAACCGATAATATGCCCACAATACTAAATTCTCAACAAGAATGCCGTAAAACTGATATAAAATAAGTATCTTTGCAATAATTTTGAGATAATTTAGTTAATTATATTAGTACACGTACATTATAAATATATGAAAAAGTATATCCTTACAGTTTTAATGATGATTATGACTGCAGGCGCAGTTATGGCACAGTCTTCTATGACAGACCAGCAAATCATTGCATTTGTTATGGAAGAGCAAGAAAAAGGTACATCTCAGCAGCAGATTGTCACACAACTGATGAAGCGTGGTGTGACCATTGAGCAGTTGAAAAAAGTAAAACAGAAATATGAGCGTCAGATGAGCGACGGTGGCTTAGGCACAAAAGACATTACCAATACTGGCAAAGATAGACTGCGCAAAAACAACGGCAAGAAAGCTGGTCTGGGAAGTGTGTCGCAATATCGTCAGAAAGACGGAAACCGCATACCAACAAATACGTATAACGAAAAAGATGAAGACTTTTTGGAGATGCAGGATGAGTTGAACTCATTTATGCCAGACTCAACAGCTATGCTTGAGCGATTGCTTGAAAAAGAAAAGGCTGACAAGAATAAAAAAGTCTTCGGCCGCGATATCTTCAACAACGAAGAACTGACCTTCGAACCAAACATGAATATAGCTACACCAAGCGACTATCGTCTTGGAGCGGGCGACGCTGTGTTTATTGATATTTGGGGAGCTTCAAGCAACAACATTGAAGGTACTGTGACACCAGACGGCAATATAGTAATTGAAGGTTTTGGACCTGTTCATGTGGCAGGAATGACTGTGGAAGAGGCAAACAGGAAATTGCGCAGAGAATTGGGAGCACGCTATGAGAGTTCCAACATTCGCTTGACCGTAGGGCAAACAAAGACTATCATGGTAAACGTTATGGGTGAGGTTGTTACGCCAGGCACATACACTTTGTCTGCATTCTCATCTGTATTCCACGCATTATATATGGCAGGCGGAATAAACGATATAGGTACACTCCGTGATATTAAGGTTTATCGCAACAACAAACTGGTTACCACAGTCGACATCTACGATTATATATTAAATGGCAAACTAACTGGAAATGTTAAGCTTACCGACAACGACGTTATCGTGGTTGGTCCTTACGATTGTCTTGTTAACATAACAGGAAAAGTTAAGCGTCCGATGTTCTATGAGATGAAGAAAGAAGAAAGTGTTGCCACATTGCTTCAATATGCCGGAGGTTTTACGGGCGATGCTTACAGAAAGACAATAAGACTGGTACGCAAGGCTGGCACTCAGTATTCTGTTTATAACGTAGGAGAGTTTGAGATGAATGGTTTCCGCCTCTGCGATGAAGACTCATTGAGCGTAGACTCTATAATTCCACGCTACTCAAACATGGTAGAAATCAAGGGTGCTGTATTCCGTCCTGGAATGTATCAGGTGGGCGGCAGCATCAACTCTGTACGCTCTCTTATTGAGACAGCCGAAGGCGTAACAGAACAGGCTTTCACTGCCCGTGGCGTTATGCACAGAATGAAATCAGACCGCACACTTGAGGTGCTGGCTGTAGACGTGGCGGGAATTCTCAACGGCACTGTGGCAGACATTCCACTGCGCAACGAGGACGTGCTATATATACCAAGCAAGAAGGAACTTTTGGCCGAGCAGACACTTACCATACATGGCGAGGTTATGTATCCTGGTGTCTATCAGTTTGCCGACAACGAATCAATAGAGGACTTCATCCTCCAGGCTGGCGGATTGAAAGATGCAGCTTCTGTAATGAAGGTGGATGTGGCAAGAAGAATAGTAAACCCTTATGCTACCAACGCGACAGACACGATTGCACAAACATTTACATTTAAGATAAAAGATGGTTTTGTTATTGATGGTCAGATTGGTTTTGTATTGAAACCTTATGATGAGGTATATGTGCGCAAGAGTCCTGGCTATTCAGAGCAGCAGAACGTAACTATTGAGGGTGAGATTATGTTTGGTGGCACCTATACCCTATCAAAAAAGAACCAGCGTCTGAGTGAGATTATCACACAGGCAGGCGGACTGATGCCTACGGCTTATGCGAAAGGAGCGCGACTCGAAAGAAGAATAACACCAGAGGAGCGCCTGAGAATGGAAAGCGTAATGAAGATGGCACAGATGCAAAGCGGCGAAAAAGACTCTGTAAATATCAAGAAGCTTGATTTGGGCTATACATATTATGTGGGTATAAACCTTGACAAGGCAATGGCTAAGCCAGGAAGTGATGACGACATCGTACTACGCGAGGGTGACCGCATCATCATACCAGAGTTCTCAAACACAGTAAAGATAAGCGGAGACGTGATGTATCCAAATACAGTAGCCTATCGTGAAGGCAAAGGCATTGGATATTATGTAGACCAGGCTGGTGGTTGGGGCAACCGCGCCAAGAAGAGCCGCACATACATTATTTATATGAATGGTACGGTAGCAAGAGCCGGCTATAAGACAAAGCCAGAGCCTGGATGCGAAATCATCGTGCCAAGCAAACCAAAGGCAAGCAAGATGACACCAGCCGAAATCATGACTATTGGTACAGGTACAGCATCTATTGCAACGATGATTGCTACAATTGCTAATATTCTTTAATAACCTAACACGAAACAATATTTATGAGCGATAAAAAGACAAAAGATGTAATTGATCTTGGAAAGATTGCTAAGACGCTTTGGAAGAACAAAAAAGTTTTCTTTAAAGTGTGGCCAGTAGTCTTTATATTATCATGTATCTGGATATTACCACAACCAAGATATTATGTTTGCAGCCTTTCAATGGCACCTGAAACGACAGGTGAAAATATAGATGGAGGGCTTTCATCTATAGCGTCAAATTTTGGCATTAATCTTGGAGGAGCCAACAATGATGCTATTTATCCAATGCTGTATCCGGATTTGCTGTCATCTAATGAATTTATTGTCAGCCTGATGGATATTCAGGTGGCAACAGTGGATAGCAGTGTTGTCACGGACTATTATACATATTTAACAAAGCATCAGAAGCAAAATTGGCTGACTTATCCTTTTGTGAAGATTGGTAATTATCTGAAAAGTTTGTTGTCTACTGATAAACAATCTGGGCCAAGTATTGGTAAGAAACTGAATCCTTTTATGTTATCAAAATATGATTACGGAATTGTTGAGAAAGTAAAGAAAAATATAGGCTGTAGTGTTGATAAAAAGACAGATGTCATATCACTTTCTGTAAAAGATCAAGATAGAGTCATCTGTGCTCTATTAGCAGATAGTATAAGGGTGAGGCTGCAGAATTTTATAACGGATTATCGTACGAGCAAAGCTCGTATTGATGTAGATTATTATAAGCATCTTGTTGACAGTACAAGAAAGGAATATGATGATGCTGTTGAGGCATTTAGTAACTTCACTGACAGAAATATGGGTGCAGTGTTGCAAAAAACAATTTCTAAACGTCAGAAATTAGAAAACGAAGTGCAATTTAAGCAGAACGCATATACTGCGATGTGTACTCAACTGGAGGCTATGAAGGCTAAACTACAAGAAAAAACTCCTGTGTTTACCACACTTGTCAGTCCTACTGTGCCTATAAAAGCAGCAGGCCCAAAGAGAATGATATTTGTGGCAGGAATGTTGATATTGTCAACAATTATAACAGTTTTCTTTATATTGAGAAAAGAACATTAATTACCGTTCTTAATTTCAGTTGCTATCAATATACATAATGAAACTACAGCTAAGATATAACACAATATCCATAATATATTTTATATTATGTATGTTTGCTTTAGTTTTATTTTTGTGTATAGATATGCAGGGGCAGGAACATAGTTCCGATGGAATAAAAGGCGCTAGAACAATGCTGTGTCTTTTGGCAATGGTGATATCTGCTTCTGTGCTTATACTTTATTTTATCCCTCATTATAATGCATATAGGCCAACAGCGACAATGACATTGTATCTGTTGTATATGACTTGGGTTTTTATACCCATAATCAATAATGAGATTAAGGGTGACTCAATGGAAAGCGTTATGGTATTGGTTAAGCACTTAATACCTTTTTTTAGTTTGCTTCTTCCGTTTAACTATTTACAAAACCATGGAGACAGTAAGTTGTTTAGCTGGTTTTTCTGTTTTGCATCATGTGCCTTTGCCATATCATACATAAGGGTATATGTAGAATATATATCTATGTATTTTGAATTGCCCCCAATGATTATTTCATATTATACGTTGTATATTCTGCCGTTAATAATGCTCGTATGTGGGAATAAACGCAAGATATTTTTTGTTATCTTCACATGTATAATCTTAATATCATCAATTAAGAGAGGCGGTATCGTCGCAATGGGATGTGGATTAATATCTTATGGTTTTGTTTCTGCGTTAATTTCTAAGAAATTTAACATGAAACATATTATTACATCACTTGTGGTAATTGGATTACTTACGACGATTTTTATTTTCATGGCTGATACGGATGATAATAATCTTATGGAGCGTTTTGCAGGCATGGAAGATGATGGAGGTAGTGACAGAACTATTGTATGGAGTGTTGTTGCCAATATGATCAATAATTCAGATTTCTTTTCATTAGTTTTCGGGCATGGATATAACGCTGTGGCGCAAGACGCGTCTGTTGGTGTGAGTGCACATAATGATTTTCTTGAAATAACGTATGATTACGGGTTGATGGGAGGGGTACTATATTTATTCGCATTCCTTTCACTAATAGGGAATGTGTTCTTACATATAAAAAATAAGACAAGCTATGCACCAGCATTAGCAATGTTTACTACAATATATCTATGCCTTTCTATGATGTCGCATGTGGCAATTTATTCATGGTTTAATATAATATTATTAACAATTGGCTATGTTTCAGGAAAAGTAAGATTAGATGAGAGGAACAAATAAGATAATTATAAATACCATTATTTTATACACGAAAGTGTTACTCTGCATGATTATATCATTGTGGACAGTACCTATCGTATTGGGTAATTTAGGTGCTGAAAGATTTGGATTATATAATCTTATTGCAGGAGTTGTTGCTATGCTTGCTTTCCTTAATGGAGCTATGACAGTATCTACACAGCGTTTTTTTTCTGTCTGTATTGGTGAAAAAGATTCTATAAAATTGTTGGAGATATATAATCTAAGCCTTGTTTTGCATATAATATTAGGTATAATTGTTATTTTACTTGTAGAATTTTCCATCCCTTTACTGTTGAATCATGTGATGAATATACCATCAGATAGTGTTACTATAGCCCGTAATTTGTTTCACTATCTTGTTGTAAGTATATTTTTTACTATTACTGCAGTTCCATTTGATGCTATCATGAATGCAAAGGAGGATATGTTGGTTTTTTCAATAATTGGAACTGCAGAGGTATTACTGAAATTACTTTTAGCATTATCATTACCATATATATCAGGAGACAGGCTTAATTATTATGGTTATATGATAATGTTTATTGCGATAGTAATTTTCTTGATGAAGTTTATTTATGTACAAAAAATGTACAGCAATATATTTATATCAAGGCATTATTGTAAAAATAAGCAATTATTTCGGGATTTATGCAGTTTTGCAGGGTGGAATACCCTTGCCTCAATAGCTATTATAGGTAGAAACCAAGGGATTGCTTTGGTTTTAAACCATTTTTTCGGTACAGTAATCAATGCGGCATATGGTATAAGCAATCAGGTTAATGGTGTGCTTGGATATTTCTCGCAAACGATACAAAAAAGTATTAATCCTCAGTTGATGGAAAGCCATGGAAGCAAAGATGAAAATAAAATGAATGCTTTGGTTCTAGGTTTAACGAAATTCTCAACACTGAGTATTGGCATAGTGGCTATGCCAATTTTCATAGAAATTCATTATATCCTGAAATTGTGGCTCTCTGATATTCCAGAGAATACAGAGGAATTTACAAGGCTTATTATAATATTATCTATTGTTTTTCAGTTGTCTTCAGGATTAATGTCTGCAATACAGTCAACTGGTAAAATAAAATGGTACACAATAAATATCTGCATACTGATGTTGTCAATATTACCATTGTCTTATTTCTCTATAGCTCAAGGGCAAAAAGCTGAGGTTGCATTGATAATAGCATGCGTGATAGAAGTCTTCGCTCTATGTTTTAGACTATATTTTGCAAAAAAACAGATAGGAATATCTGTAAAGGAATATGTTTCAAAATTAATTGTACCGCTTATAATAATCCATATAGCAACTTTAATATTCCTTTGGGGGGTATGTAATGTTATGGATGAATCAATGGCTCGCCTAATGATCGTGTTTGGCTTAGGAATAGTTGTCTATAGCCTTTTGGCATATTATCTTATTCTAACGCATAGTGAGAAGCAAAAGATAGTTCATGTTCTGAGAAAAATAAAATACAAAATATGAAAGCTTTCATAAAAAAAGAAATAGAATGTTGGAGAATGTCATGGGGATTCATGAAAATGAATCTCTGGCAACATATTCCTTCGACACATATCAGGTCGTTTTTGCTAAGACGTATGGGGGCTAGCATTGCGAGTAAGGTGTCAATATTCTCATCTGTTAAAATACGTAATCCTAAGGGGTTGCGTATAGGAAATGGATGCAGTATAGGACCACAGGTTTTGTTAGATGCACGTAAAGGTTTAGATATTGGAGAAAATGTAACAATTGCTTATGATGCTATAATATGGACTCTTCATCATGATATGAATTCGGCTGATTTTAGGAGCATTGGAGGAAAAGTTATTATAGAAGACTATGCATGGATATGCAGTAGAGCAATTATATTGCCAGGAGTTAGAATAGGGAAGGGGGCTGTAATCGCCTCTGGAGCTGTTGTAACCAAGGATGTAGCTCCCTATACAGTAATGGGTGGAATACCAGCAGCGAAGATAGGGGAAAGAAAAGAACAAAATTTAAAGTATTCACCATATTGTCGAATGCATATTATATGAAAATAGGACTTTTAGCATACCATTCAGCTATAAATTTCGGTGCAACATTACAGTTGTTGTCCACATATATGTTTCTTAAGAACAAAGGATATTTGCCAATTGTCATCAACTGGATTTCAGAAGACATGGAGTATTCTTATGAGAGTCATACCATTGAATCTCAATTGTTATGTCAAAAAAAAATAAGAGAAACAATATGGACTGAGACTAAGCTCTGTAGAACAGACGATGATGTGGCATCTGTTATATTACAAGAAAAAATAGAGGCGGTAATTATTGGTAGCGATGCGGTTTGTCAGCATCATACGGAATGGGAACGTTTAATATTTCCGTGTAAAAGAATTGTTGCAATAGAGCATGCTACAAGTGACAGGATCTTCCCAAACCCTTTCTGGGCTACATGGAATGAACTTCTGCCTAAGAAAGTTCCTGTTGCCTTGCTCTCCGCATCAAGCCAGGATTCCGAATATAAGTTTTTCTCTAATCAACTATGCAGACAGATGGCGAAACAAATAGAACAATATTCTTATGTGTCGGTTCGTGATACTTGGACAAAAAAGATGTTTTGCCATATTACAAAAAATAAGGTAGACCCTGAAGTAACTCCTGATCCTGTCTTTGCTTTTAAATATAATGCAGAGGGATTGCTCCCTAATAAGAATGAAATTCTCGATAAGTATGAACTTCCAGAAAAATATATACTTATGAGTTTTATAAATGCTACAACTGTGTCACAGAAGTGGTTGGATGAATTTCAAATCTTGGCGGCAAAAGATGGCTATACCTGTGTAAAACTTCCTTTCTCGCAAAAAGAAAGTTTTGGTAGATTAAATAAAGAAATTCATCTGCCGTTATCACCGATAGACTGGTTTGCTCTGATTAAGTATTCTTCAGGATATATTGGTCATAATATGCATCCAATTGTTGTTTCCATACACAATTCTGTCCCATTCTTTAGTTTTGATAACTATGGTCTGAAAAGACTTAATGGCATAATAACAACAGATAAGTCAAGTAAAATTAAGCATTTGCTTGACTCTGCAGGGTTGGCAGAATGGAGAGTCAGTTGTATCTCAAAAACATTTAAATCTCCATGTGCTAGCTATGTATATGATAAATTCAAGAATTTTAATTCTTCCTCAATGATAAAATTTGCGGATGATTATTATGCCAAATATCTTGGGATGATGAATAATATACTAAATTCTTTTCAGAATTAATTATCTCTATGAAAAGGATAGCGTTTATAGAGGAAGGTTTTTTAGGAAGTACATTGCCGCTTGCTAAACAATTGTGCAAAGATGGCTTTGCTATAGATATTTATTATCTTGATAAGATTCAAGAGCCAGAAAGTACAGAATGTTGTTTTAGTACTGATGGTATCGGTATAACAAAAGTACCAGAACAGAAGATGAAAGTAATACGGTCGTATGCAGACTGTGAAAATCTGAATCTGTTTTTGGTGAAAACAATGCGTCCTTATAAAACGGTTCCTGTCATTAGGAATATAGCTGAGTATATTATAAAAAGGCAGATTAGGAATATAGCTAGACAGATTGATAAGCAAGGATATTTACTCGTAAATATAGTTGCTAATTACGATATGGATAGATATATTTATTTTTTACAATATTTGAACTCAAAAGTTGTTTTGTCGTTGCATGAAGTCTTAAATCACTTCAATCCATCGTTAAAGCCTTCTAAACTTGTAAAAGCAGCTATACAAAAAGAAATTGAAATAATAGTTTTTTCCAAAAATAGTTATAATAATATTATAAATATAAATGGGATAATCAAAGATAAAATAAAGATAGTTCCTTTTGGATTATTTGAGGCATATTCTTCAATTCCACAGACGCCTCCAATGGAGTCTTTACCTGCAAAATATTTCCTCTTTTATGGTTATATGTTGCCATATAAAGGTCTGGCTTTAATAAAAGAAGCTGTTGATATTTTAGGAGATAAAATGCAAAATTACAGAATCGTATTGGCGGGTAGAGGAAATGATCCGATATTGAGTCAGATCATTACCCACAAGCGCTTTGTTGTCTTGCCACGATTTATTCCTAATAGGGAACTGGCATATATAATAACTAATGCTTATGCAGTTTTGTGCCCGTATAAAACGATGTCACAAAGTGGCATACCACAAACAACATTTGTTTTTAACACTCCTATCATTGCATCAGATTTAGAAGGATTTAAAGAAATAATAGATAATAAGAATGGAATTCTTTTCAAGGTAAATGATGCGCAAGCTCTTGCAGAGGCAATGTTAAGACTCATAGAAGAGGAAGAGTTGCGAGATTTACTATCAAATAATATAAGAAATTTTAATGTTAACTACCCATTATTTGATTGGGGTAAGATTAAGGACTTGTATAAGTTGTTATTTCTCCAATAAAAACTGTCATCATTATAGGAAATGACAATATTTAGGAATTAACAACGTTATATAATATATAATAAAGTTATATAAATGAGAATACTTTTCGTGTCCCAATACTATCCTGATAGTATTATAGAGCAATGTGCGTCAATTTCTAAGATTGGCTTGGACTGGGCTGCGCATAACTTATCTAAGGCTATAATACGTGGATTGGATGAGAATGATGTTAAGTATTCTATTTTGAATGTGCCATTAATGGGTTCTTACCCTCCTTTCTGTAAAACGCCATTTGTTCCGTCTGCATGTGGGGAAAATATGGATAGTATAGGGTATTTGAACATAACATATTTTAAAAGGATAGACACAAAGCGTAGAGTATTGAAAGAATCTACGAAATGGTGTGATGAGACTCAAGGCGATAAAGTTATAATCTTTTATAACTATCATTATATTGAGATAATAACCAAACTAAAGCAACTGCATCCCGATGTGAAAATTGTAATGTTGCTGACTGACTTACCTGAATATACAGTACCTCATGAGACGATACTAACAAGGCTGAATAATAAAATTTCTCCTTTGACAAATGCCAAAAAAGGCAGTCATTACGAATTTATTGATGGTTATATATTCTTGGCTGAAGGGATGAAAGATAAAATGCCAGTAGGCAATAAGCCTTGGCTGTTGATGGAGGGAATATACAATAATGAGTCAAATCCTGCCTTAATAAACAAAAAAGAGAGTAGTGTGAAATCAATAATGTATACAGGAAATTTAGGGGCAAGATATGGAATTGGAATATTACTTGAAGCATTTGACAAGATAAAGGATGCAAACTGTCAGTTATGGATAAGAGGTAATGGTGAATTTGAAAAAGTGATTAAGGCCCGTGCGGAAAAAGATAAACGAATAATTTATATGGAGAGGATGACTCGTAAGGAGTTGACGGAAAAACAACGTCAGGCAACATTATTGGTTAATCCTGTACCACCCAGCGAGGAGTTTACCAGTTATTTCTTTCCTTCAAAGACATTGGAGTATATGGCATCCGGAACTCCTACCCTGATGTTTAAACTGCCTTGCATACCTACAGACTATCATGAACACCTGCTATTCATTGAAGAAGAAAATGTAGAACATCTTTCCTACAAGATGATGGAGATTTGCAGCAAGCCGACAAGCGAGTTAAATGCCTTTGGCGTTAAGGCCTCAGAGTTTATATATAATAACAAGACACCTAAAAAGCAAACAGAAAAGATTATAGATTTTCTGCATGCCATATAATAAGCGATGACAATAACAACATACAACATAGCTGTTATCCTAACCTGCCATAACCGAAAAGAGCTGACAATAAAGTCACTGCATTCGGTTTTTGAAGCAGAGAGTACATGCAACTCGTCAACATCAGAAAAAATAAATCTAGCATTTTTCATTACTGATGACGGTAGCACTGATGGCACATCTGAAGCTATTAAAATAGAATTTCATGACAAAGACATATTTATAATAAAAGGTTCTGGTACATTATACTGGGCAGGCGGAATGCAAGAAGCGTGGCAAGAAGCATATAAGATGCATAACAAATGGGACTTCTATCTGCTTATGAATGACGACACCTTGTTTGAAAAGAATACATTCGAACAATTATTGCAAACCCACCACTATGCCATCACTACAAAAGGTAAAAGCGGAGTTTATGTAGGGACATGCTGTAGCACAGACCGAAAAGAATTTACCTATGGAGGAATTGTATATAGTTTTCCTGTCATTGGACGCTTTAAAGTTGTTGAACCTACAGGCAAACCTGAACCCTGTAGCATGACATGCGCAAATATCCTGTTAGTATCAAAAGATACAGTGGATGCTATCGGACTATTAGGCAACGATTATATACATTGCTGCGGCGATTGGGCATACGGTATAAGAGCCAACAATAAAGGAATACCCGTTTTGACCACTCCATCAGTCTGTGGAATATGTGACAATGACCATGACTCTGAAAAATCAGAAAAAGCAAAAGTTGTTGAAATGAGTATAGCTGAACGTCGTGAGTTCTTCAATCACCCTCTTCGTTCTACTGCAGATAAGATGCTTTTCATGAAAAGACATCAAAAAATAAAGTATTTTTTGGTCTTCGTAGCCAGAGAACTAAATATATATTGTCCTAAGTTATACTATTGGCTCAGCAGCAGGAGACCAGGAACCGCAAAAACTCAGAAATGATTAAAAATTTACCTCATACTATATGGCCAAACAAGTAAAAATATCAGTCGTCATGCCACTCTACAACAGCGAGAAATATGTTGCAGAGGCAATAGATTCTGTTCGTGTGCAGACATTCACGAATTGGGAACTGATTGTTGTTGATGATGGCAGCACAGACAAGTCGTGCGAGATTGTTGAGGAATATGCGAAGAATGACAAGCGCATCAAGTTGTTTCACAATCCTGCGCCCAATCGCATGCCATCATCGCCACGCAACATTGGCATTCAGGCTGCAACTGGTAGATATATTGCATTTCTTGACTCTGACGACATCTGGCTGAAAGACAAGTTAAGACAGCAGCTGGAGATGTTCAGAGATAAGCGTACTGCTGTTGTATATTCAGATTATGAAAAGATTGACGAACACAGTCACCGCTCTGCACGTATTGTAAAAGCGCCACGCTATACTGACTATCAGCGTCTGTTATACAGTAACGTCATTGGCAATCTCACCGGCATATTCGATGTATCAAAGGTGGGCAAGAAATATTATCTCGACATACATCACGAAGACTATGCATTCTGGCTTTCCATATTAAAGAAAGGATACATTGCCCGCAACACAAAAACTATCACAGCTCTCTATCGCGAGCACAGTAATTCATTGTCTTCAAACAAACTGCGCAACATGTCTTGGCAATGGCACATCTTAAGGGATGTTGAAAACATCAATCTTTTCCGCTCTTCTATCTATTTCGTTTCTTACTTGTTTAAAGGATTCATGAAAAGCATTATATGAGAAATATCTTCAATCTGGCCATCTTCCTATTGATGGTCTTTTTCTCATCACCTCTCAGTTCGCTTCATTCATTGGCACTAAGTGACATTCGCCAGCGTAACAGCAACTATGAGTTGCTTTTCGAAGACGATTTTAACGGCAAAAACATTAACGGCAAAGCATGGGGCAAGATAAAGAGACAGCCTTACTCATGGAGCAAATATATGTCAAGCAATGAAAGCCTTTACAAACAGAGCAGAGGACGTATGCGCCTTTATGCACGCCAGAATAAAGGAATAGAGCCCAATGACACTGCCACATATCTCACTGGCGGCATTTCAACACAGAATAAGATAAATATAAGATATGGCAAAGTAGAAGTAAAAGCCCGCATAAAAGGAGCGAAAGGCACTTGGCCCGCCATTTGGCTGCTAAGAACAGAGCCTGACAAGGTTTGGCCAAATCCGGAATATGCTGAAATCGACATCCTTGAGTCTGAAACCAGATGGTGCGCTCGTCAAGCAGCACACTGCTATTACACAATGCATCAGAAAAAGCCAATTAAAAATAACACCCAGGAGCGTATAGATACAGAGAAATATAATATCTATGGCATTGAGATTCTCCCCGACATGCTAATATTCAGCATTAACAACAAAGAGACATTTCGATACAACCGCATTGAAGGTGAAGGTATCGGACAATATCCTTTTAGAACTGAATACTACTTAATGATAGACATGCAAGTCGGTGGTGATACTAACTGGCTTCCGGTGCCCGACCCGTCAACATATCCTGCCTATATGGATATAGACTGGGTAAAAATATATAAACTAAAAGAGTGACCACCGTCACTCTTTTTTCTATATCAGAATTTCTTTCCAAAAGCTATACTGGTAAAAGTCATCCATAATATCTTCATGTCAAACCATAAAGAATGATGCTCTAGATAGTACAGGTCTAATTCAAGGCGCCTCAACATCTTCTCCATGGTGTCGGTATATCCATTATACAATGTAGCGTATGATGTTACGCCCGGACGCAACTGATAGAGCTGTTCATATCTTGAATCGTGCTCCATAATCTGTTTTATAAAAAACTCGCGCTCTGGGCGTGGACCAATGAAAGACATGTCACCTTTAAGAACATTCCACAATTGTGGAAGTTCGTCTAAATGATGTTCCCTCAAAAATTTTCCTGCTGATGTTAGTCTATTATCCTCTTGGTCTTTATACAATGCCGGTCCGTCTTTCTCGGCATCCATTCTCATGCTTCTGAATTTTAGTATATAAAAAGGTCTGCCCTTATAGCCTATTCGCTCTTGTTTGAATATTGCCGTGCCACCATCGTCTTTCTTTATCATGATATAACAGATAAGAAACAGCGGCGAGAAAACAATCAAACAAAAGAGCGCTATAACAATATCAAAAAAACGTTTTATATATCTTTCAAAAGCATTCATTGCCAATCTTTATTTTTATTTTATAACTATTTTTTTAAATGATTATTGTATAAAATAAAATAGTTTTTTAAAACAATGCAAATAAATTTATATTTTCTAATATCTTCTGAAGTTCAACCTCAGCAGTTCTGTTTCCAATATCATCCTTGAATCATCTAATCTCACTATTCTGAATCGTTCCTCAAGGTTGTTTACACCATATTTTCTCAACCTATCTGTATTCGTAATTTTTATGTCAGATGAGTCACGATATAAAACATAAGGATTACTGAGAGTCAAAGAGTCAGGTGTTTGTTTGAAATCAAAGATAACTTCACTTACCGGATTAACAGAGCTGGTAACCAGTTTTTCAAATTGAACGGCCCAGAATATTCCGGAGTCACGCATATTAACACATTTCTGATTTGACAATGTATCAACAGCCGACAGTTGCCAATATCCATCTAAATCACCATTATCAGATACGTCAAAAGTACATGAAGTGGTAAGAAAAAGACATATTGCTATAGTATATAAGATATTTCTCATCTGTTATTGCTTCTTAAAATCAAGTATTCCGGTCTTTGCTATTGTAAGTTGTATTCCATGGTTATCTCCCAGCAGTCCTCCATTGTCCATTCCGTATGCTCCACGGATGCTCCATCCTGTAAATTTAGAGGTTTCAGGGAATTCATATATAAGCTCAGCCAGCACGCTCACGTTATGGCGTGGGTTCGGGTATGGTGCCCTGTATGTTCCAAATCCTTTCTGATAGGTAGCAAGAACTCGGTAGTGCAAATCATTAAGCGGATCACCACTCAGTCCTAAATGGAATGCATATAAACGATTGTTCTTAACCATTAACTTTCCATCTTCATTGTATATTGGCGACAGATACAATGGATTTCCTATCACCTGTCCCCAATGGTGCCATCCCGGGTATATATAATTATTGTAATAATCATCTATACCTCCTATATGACCAGAAACATTTTGATTATGGTCGTGATAGATTGGACCGCTCTGATATTTTGAATACAGATATTCTACCACAATATCATTAAGATATCTGCAATTCTTCAGTTTCAGTTCTGCTCCTACCAGCATATCCTTGAAGTCATAAAGAATATAGCGGTTGTCTTTTCTTACTGTATTTGGTTTTCCTTCTTCATATCCGTCATAATCAAGGTAGAACATTGAAGAATGGTCTTCAAAGAAGTGCTCGCCATATAATCCGAGATACCAGTTATCATAATCAAAGTTCAAGCGGAACATCCAACTACCCAAATGATTTCCCGATACATTCTTATACTCCGCCTCTGGTGCATCGGAACCGCCTGGGATAAATGCATCAAAGAGAGCTCCAAGTCCGCTTTCGTTTTCAATAACGTCACGCGATCCTCCTTCTACTCCAATCACATTATACGCTCTACCTCCAAACTGGCATGCCATCTCTACGCCCAGTTCCAGTGACACAGGCAGGAAACGGTATTCATTACCAATTTTTATGAAACCTGCCTTGCTATGATATAATACGCCTTCTCCATATTTACTCTTTCTCTCCGTGAAATCAGCTTGCCAGTTATCGTCTGTCATCTTTCCGTATGCCACATGTCCTTTAATGCCTACCCATCCGTTGGTAAAAGGCAGTGTCCAGTAATCAGGCAATGCCAGTCTCACCTGTGGCACTGGCCGTGCATTTATGCCAAGTGTCTGCGAACCGCTGCTCAATTCTTGGTTTTTCAGTTCCATTGGGAAATGCTTGCTTCCAACAGTCAGCACACCATTCAGCCAGCGCGCTTCTGCATATGCCTGCTGAATGATTATGTTACTTGTATAATTATAAGCGGCAGCCACGTCTACGCCATACCCCAATGCCCATTTCCTGTCTGAGTCAACGCTTAGCGGACGCTGTAAAGAGGCGCGGAGATATCCATTCTCCTTCTCCAGCGAACTTAATCCGTATTTGTTTGCATTCAGCCATAAGGGAGTGTTTTCACCAAAAGCCACAGACCCCTCTGCAGAGAGGCTATATTCCAGTCCTTCTGTCAAATCAGGCAATTTTGTTTGTGCATTTGTTCCCAAGGAAATTGTTGCGCAAACAAATAATATATATATAAAAGGTTTTCTCATTGCAGTTGCAAAGATAATTATAAAATATGAGAAAAATGTTGTATTTTAGTAAAAAACAAACGAATAGGGATTTCCCTCTAATCATTTAGGGATTTTCCCTTGTCTTTATTTATAGATATTAGTATTTTTGCATCAGAAAAGTAAGTTTAACGCAAAAAACCACATTGATATGAGAAGAATAATATTATCAATAGTTGCAATGCTGACAATAAGTTTATCAGCCAATGCGATGACATACGAGCAGGCACGTAACGAAGCCCTGTTCCTTACAGACAAGATGGCATACGAGCTCAATCTGTCATCTGAGCAGTATGAGGCCGCTTATGAGATTAATCTTGACTACTTGATGGGAGTAACCAGTCGCAATGACGTATTCGGCACATACTGGGAGCGCCGCAATCTCGACATGAGCTATATCCTCTTGGAGTGGCAGTGGAATGCATTCCGTGCTGCAGCTTATTTCTTCCGCCCACTATACTGGGATGCTGGTTACTGGCACTTTAGGATATACGCACGCTATCCACGCCGCCACTACTTGTACTTTGGCCGACCAGCTTTTTATGCAACATATAGAGGAGGTCACAGCTGGAGACATCACGGGCAGCATGGCTATTATCATGGCCGCACTAGTCATTTCCGCTCAAACGGTAGCCGCAACCATGGTGGCATGCGCGACAGATGGGACCGTGGAGAGTATAGAAACAGACCTAATGGTATTGGAAGTTCCACAACTGTTACTGTAAATCGCAACGGTAGAGACAATAACCATGGCAACAGCAACTTTGGAAAACGTAGAGACGACAGAGTCAATAATAAGAATAATGCTATAGACCGTCATGACAATCAGCAGAATCATGGCAGCAGACCTTCTATAAACAATGGTGAGCGTAATACAAACGGAGTGTCTGGAGGGCAGCGTGGAGGTTTTGGCAACAACAGAAACAGCAGTAGCACAACATCAAGACGTCCTTCAACAATTAATCGCAACCAAGGCACATCAATACGCCCAAGCAATAGCGGACTAAACAAGGGGCGCATAGAGTCTCTAAGGGGAAATTCTCCAAGAGTAAAGTTACAAGGCCAATCTAACGGCGGAGGCAATAGGAGAGGCAATTTTGGCGGACATAGATGAGGTTTTGAGGTTTTAAGCGAAGCGAACTCATAACTTCAAAACAATTCCCTCAATATATGATTTGAGGATATTAATGCCGGTTTTATTATCACCGCCTTGCGGGATGATAAGGTCGGCATATTTTTTTGTTGGTTCGATAAACTGTTCGTGCATAGGTTTGAGCACTTTCAGATAGCGGTCGATAACCATTTCTACAGTGCGTCCTCTTTCTACAACATCACGCTGTATGTTTCTGATAAGTCGCTCGTCTGAGTCTGTATCAACAAATATCTTCAGGTCCATCATCTCTCGCAACTTCTTGTTAAGCAAGGTCATGATGCCCTCGATTATTATCACAGGCTTCGGTTCTACATGAACAGTCTCTTTCTGACGGTTACTTTCTATATAAGAATATGTTGGCTGCTCAACGGCATTGCCCGCCTTTAACTGTTTTACATGCTCTATCAGCAGTTTCCAGTCGAAGGCATCCGGATGGTCAAAGTTAATAGCACTTCGCTCCTCATCTGTCATGTGCGTGGTATCGTTATAATAAGAGTCAAGTGGAACCACAGCCACATAATGCGGCGGCAGCGACTCTGCTATCTTTCTTACTACAGTTGTTTTGCCGGAACCAGTACCACCGGCGATGCCTATAATTGTCATATTCGTTATTTTTATAAATGCTTAAAAACAATATTGTAAAAAGAGGCCTTCTTCTCCACCTTCATTGGGTATGCCCTTGACGAACTTGGCATGCGATAAAGTTTGAGACAACGCCCATCGAGCGCAAACTCCGAAAACTCTCCAACCTTAGGCACATCAATATTATAATGTGAACAGAAAACTTCCGTAGCCAATTGCCCTGCCGTTATTACGAACTCGCATTTTGGCAACTGGCGCAGCATGGCGTCAAGATTGGTTGGCGTTATAATCTGCAAGTCTTTGTCAGAGGCGTTGTTCTTTGTTCTTATTACTTCTGTTGCAGTATCATATAATGCTATTCTCTTTTCTTCAAGAAATGGGATTATCAGATTAAGTTTATATTTTTTCTCCGCCTCATCCACGAAATACAACTTGTTGTCAAAGAAGCACAATCCCATTATCCTCCACATGTCATTAATAAAATTGGGATAATAAAACTCCATGCACCAACGCTTCTGGGCTGGTGGAAATGTGCCAAGCATGAGCAGGCGCGCATTCTCAGGCAAGAATGGTTTAAAGGGATGATGTTCTGTCAAAGTTATTTTTGCTGTTTAGCCAGATATACTATTGTTGGCAAGTGGTCGCTGTATCCGTCAAGCCATGAGCCGCCGGCATGTGTTCTACGAGGATTGCCCTTGTATTTACCTTCCTGCTGGAACAGATAGTCGCGAGTAAAAATTTGGTGCTTGATATATTTCAGTGTGGTATAGTCTTTTTTCTTGTCGCGGCACAATAATCCTGGCGACATCACAATCTGGTCAAACAGATTCCATGCGCCATTATAAAGCAATGTACCCCTCCCCTCTTTAGCCAGCACATTCCACCAAGGGTTGTACAAGTCGCCATCACCTACATCTCTTATCTCTCGCTTAGCCCCCAGTTTCTCTGCCATTGAAGGGTCCATCGGGTCATCGTTCATGTCACCCATAATTATCACCTTAACCTTTGGGTCGTCCAAAAGGAGAGAGTCTTTGAGAGCTTTCAGCTGCTTGCCTCCAATCTCACGATAGAAAGAGCCATTAAAGCGACTTGGCAGATGGGTTACGACAACTGTCACATGTTCGTTAGCCATTGTTCCGCTTACGGTAAGGAATCCACGGGTATAATAGTTACTGTCTTTCTCCAGTTCCTGAATAAAAGGCACAAGCTTTACATCGCGCACCTGAAACAATTTCGGATTATAGAGCAAAGCGCAGTCCACGCCTCTTCTGTCGGGACCTTCTATATGGCAATACTTATAGCCACGCTGTGCCAATGGCTTCTGTGCCACAAGGTCATCGAGCGCTTTTGAGTTCTCAACCTCACTCACACCGATTACTGCACACCCAATAGACTTTGGCAGCATGTCGGTGCCCATCTCTGACAGCACACGCGCCATATTACGCAATTTGTGAGTATATTTTATTTTATTCCATTTATATGTTCCTTCAGGCAAGAATTCATAATCATTCTTTCCTGCGTCATGACAAGTGTCAAACAGGTTCTCCAGATTATAAAATCCTACGGCATATACAGAGAATTTCTTCTCCTGTGCCATTGACTGTGTGAGGCCAACTGCAAAAAGCAGTGCCAAAGACATTAAAAACTTCTTCATAAATATACTTTGTGTTTTTTATTGTGCAAATATCGGCATTTAAACTGATAAAATGGCATGAATATTGAAAAAACAATCAAAAAACTTTTATTTTTCAGATTAAAATTACTTACTTTGCACCTTAGAAAAATAAAATAAAATATATAATATTTAACTATGAAAAATAAACTAAAATTAGCTGTGATTGCCCTTTGCAGTGCTTCATCTGTTGCTGCTCAGGAAGTCGATTCGCTTGGACTGGGCAATGTGGCTCAGGATGAACAGGCATTCACCTTCACTGAAGCTCAGCTCGGAGAAGACGATGATGTTTCGCAAAACATCTCTGTTGCTGGTTCCAACAGCAACACCTATGCAAGAAACGTAGGTTACCGATTCAGTGCTGCCAGATTCAAGTACAGGGCTTACAATTCAAAGTATAATGAAATCTACGTCAATGGCAACCCGCTCAACGACATTGAAAGGGGCGAGTTCAATTTCTCTAATGTTGGCGGTCTGAACAACCAGACACGCAACGTCGAGATGTCGCTGCCTTTCGAGGACAATGGTTTCGCCATAACAGCCCTTGGCGGTTCTAACAACTACAACTTCCGCCCAAGCACAATGCCTTCTGGTCATAGGGTGTCGCTGGCTGGTGCCAACCGCAACTACACATTCAGGGGTATGTATTCTTATAATTCTGGCATAAACGACAAAGGATGGTCTTACTCTGCCGCACTGACCTACAGAGGAGCCACCGAAGGATATATCGAAGGAACATTCTATAACGCCCTTTCTTATTTCTTCGGTGTTGAGAAGATTATCAACGACCAGCACAGTCTGTCGCTTGTTACATGGGGAAACCCTACCGAGCGTGCTGCCCAGGCAGCCAGCACAGACGAGATGTACTGGATTGCCAACGACAATCACTATAATCCCAACTGGGGTTATCAGAACGGCGAGAAGCGCAACGCCCGCGTAATAGAGAGTTTTGCTCCTACTGCCCTGCTCACTTGGGACTTCACCATCGACGAGAAGACCAAGCTCACAACAACCTTGCTGGGCAAATATTCAATGTATAGCAGTTCAAGACTCAACTACAACAACAGTACCAATCCTGCACCAGACTACTACAGTCTGATGCCAAGTTATCACTATAACGTTTGGGATCCAGCAGACGGTGAGAACAGAACAGCGACAGCCTTTGGCAACTGGCAGGCTGCTTACGACTACCTTAGCGCATCAAAGGCCAACCGCCAGATTAACTGGGACCGCCTTTACTATGCCAACAAGATGGCTTCTCAGCAAGGAGCAGACGCTATGTACTACCAGCAGGCTTATCATGACGACCAGCTGACACTCAACCTGGCATCTGTATTGCGCAAAGAACTGGGCAAAAACTCGGTTCTCAATGCTGGAATAACACTTTCTACCAACAAGGGATTGCACTATCAGACAATGGAAGACCTGCTCGGAGCCAGCAAGTTCCGCAACATCAACACTTATGTGGTAGGTACCTATGCTGAAAACTCAGACGAGGTTCAGTACGACCTCAACAATCCTAACGCAGAAGTGCGTGTGGGCGATAAGTTTGCATACGACTATAACATATTCGTTAATAAAGCCACAGCATGGGCTGGCTATTCACATGATTTCAGCTTTGCGCGTGTGTTTGTTAACGGTCGTATCAGTGGTCTTACCATGCAGCGCGAAGGCAAGATGCGCAACGGACTGGCTAAAGACAATTCTTTCGGCAAGAGCGGCTCAGCCAAGTTCCTCGATGGAGGCGGCAAGATTGGTGCCAGCTTCAATCTTGGCAAGGGACATCTTGTAAATATTGGCGCCGGCTATGAGTGGAAGGCACCAACAGCACGCACAGCCTTTGCTTCGCCACAGGTAAACAACGACTTCGTGGACAACCTGAAGAACGAGAAGGTGATGAGTGCCGAACTGGGTTATAGCCTGAGCACTTCTTGGCTGAAGGCAAACATTAATGGCTATTACAGCAAACTAGTAGACGTAACAGAATACAGCATGGCTTATTCTGATATAGAAAACTCATTCTCATACATTTCGCTTACAGGTATCAACAAAGAATATTACGGTGTTGAACTGGGAATGGACATCAAGCTCACTTCAGCCCTCAGCATCAATGCCCTTGGAACCATCAGCGAAGCTAAATACACTAACAACTCATATGTCTCATACATGCTTTCTGACGGAGTAAAGGCTGACGACGGCTCGCTCTACCACAAGGACATCTGCGTGAACAAAGGCATGCGCGAGGGCGGCACCCCACTCACAGCTGCCAGTCTCGGACTGTCTTATCATCAGGGCGGATGGTATATAGATGTTATTGGCAACTACTACGACAGAATATACCTGTACTACTCACCTATCACCCGTTATTTCGATAATCTCGACGCAAACAAAAACAAGCAGTTGGATTATGAAGAAGTAAACCAGCTCAATGCTCAAGGTGAAGTTCTTTACAACAAACTTGACCAGGCAAAGGGAAAGGGCGGCTTTATGCTCGACCTTAGCATAGGCAAGAGCATTTATGTAAAGAAGGGTTCTCTCTCTTTCAACCTCATGCTCACCAACGTGCTTAACAATCAGAAGATTTGCACTGGCGGTATGGAACAGAACCGAGTGGATGCAGACGAGACTGGAGAGACCATTCGTACTTATTCATTCAAGAACAGTCCAAAGAAATTCTATGCCAACGGCATCAACGGAATGTTCATCGTTACTTATAAGTTCTAATATATAATAAGGTGAAAATATGAAAAATTTAAAATACATTTTCATGGCTGTTACATGCTGCTTGCTTGCCGCATGTATGAACGACGATTGGGATGAGCCTACATTCGATGAGGCTCCATTCGGCAACAATGCCATCGTTGAGTCTAACGTGATTTCCATTGCCGAACTCATAAAGAAATATCCAAACGTTTTTGCCAGTACCGACCAGAACAAGGAGATAACAGAGGATATTCAAATCAAGGCTCGTGTAACAGGCAACGACCTTGGCGGCAACATCTACAAGCAGCTTGCCATACAAGATGCTTCAGGTGCCATCATCGTGGCTGTAAACCAAAACGGTCTTAACGGTTATCTGGCTGAAGGACAGGAAATTCTCATCGACCTCAAGGGATTGCACATCGGCGGTTATCGCAAGCAGCCACAGATTGGTGCTCCTTACAATGGAACCAGCATCGGCCGCATGTCTAAGGACATCTGGATGCAGCATTTCAAGATAGTGGATTGGAAAAACTCCACAAAGGTAGAGCCTGTTGACTTCAACACCATCTATAACAACATGGATGCTAACTGCGGCAAACTGGTTTATCTTGACAATGTGTCGTTTAAGGATGCTGATGGCAATAGCACCTTTGCTCCTGCCGACGGCAGTGTAGCCACTTCAGGCGGCAACAACATCAACCGTAGTCTCAACGAGAGTTTCGGAGGTAAAGAGGTTGTGGTGCGCACAAGCACATACGCCGATTTTGCGGGCATGACATTGCCATACGACACTATAAACAACAAACCAGCTAAGTGCAAGATTACAGGTATCGCCACACGCTTTAACAGCACATGGCAGATTCTTATCCGCAAGAGCAGCGACATAGAAATAAAGTAATAACCCAATTGATAAAAACAATTTTAAAATATGAAAAAGATTTTCAAGACAATGCTTGCTGTAGCTATAGCAGCATTCACATTTACAAGTTGTGAGGACGTGCCAGAGCCATACCAAATACCAGGCATGGGAAACGACGACCCAAACACAGAGATAATTGGCGGTGAGGGCGATGGCACAGAAGCCAGTCCATACAACATCACGTCAGTAACAACAGTTGGCACAGGAACTAATGTTTATGTAAAAGGCTTTATCGTTGGCTACATCAGCGGCAAGTCATTCGACGATGCTGTTATCGGTGCCGATACATGTACTGTATTGACCAACCTGCTTCTGGCAAGTTCTGCCACAGAAACAAACAAGAGCAAGTGCATACCTGTGCAGTTGCCTACAGGTGTTATCCGTTCAGGTCTTAACCTAAGCCAGAACAAGGGCAACCTTGGCAAGGAGGTTGTGCTTTGCGGTAATATTGAGAGATATTTCGGTCAGACTGGTATCAAGAACGTTGTATATGCAACAATCGACGGTCAGGAGATTGGCAACAAGCCAGGCGTTGGTCCTGCAGGAGAGGCAACAGGCGACGGAACTCTCGAGAACCCATTCAACAGTGTTGCCGCCAACCTCTATGCAACATCACTTGGCGCTGACGTTGAGTCTGATAAAGAGATATATGTTAAGGGTAAGATTGTATCTGTAGTAGAAGAGTTTGGCACCCAGTATGGCAATGCTACATTCTACATCTCAGACAATGGCACATCAACCGACCAGTTCTATGTTTACCGCACACTCTATCTTGGCAACAAGAAATATACAGGCGAGGGCGAGAATATCAAGGCTGGCGACGAGGTTGTTATCTGCGGTAAGGTGGTAAACTATATGGGCAACACTCCTGAGACAGTTACCAACAAGAGCTATATCTACTCTCTCAACGGTAAGACTGCCGAAGGCGGCACACCAGACACACCAGCAGACGGCGCAACAGGCGACGGCACACAGGCCAATCCATACAACAGCATTGCAGCCAACAAGGTGGCAAGTGCTTTGTCTGACACCGAGACTACCGATGTTGTTTACATCAAGGGTAAGGTTGCAACTATCCGCGAGCAGTATGGCACACAGTATGGCAACGCCACATTCACCATCTCTGACGATGGCACAACAACAGGTGAGTTCCTCGTGTTCCGCGCACTCTATCTTAACAACGTGAAATATACAGAGGGCGAAGTGCTCCACGTTGGCGACGAGGTTGTGGTTTGCGGCAAGCTCTGCAACTACATGGGCAACACTCCTGAGACTGTAACAGGCGAGGCTTACCTCTTCTCTCTTACTTGCAATGGTGGTACTGAGGAGCCAGACCAACCAGAACAGCCTGGTCAAGGCGGTGAGGACGAGGGCAACTCTATCACACTCATCCCATCAGAGATGGGCTACGAGAATGCGGCTGATATGACCACAATCACATTGTCTGACGGCACAACACTGACATTTGATGCTGGTGGCAACCAGAACGGTCCTAAGTATTACAATACAGGTAAGGGCATCCGCATGTATCCAAAGAACTCTATGAAGGTTAGCTCTTCTAAGAAGATTGCCTCTATCGTTATGACTGTTGATGTTTACAATGGTGTAACATACAATGCAAGCGGCGACCTTCAGGCTAATCCTGGAACAACAGCAGTTTCTGACAACACTGTTACATTTGGCGGCATCAATAACCAGGAGTGTACAATAACCAACACTTCTACTACAACAGGTGCCCAAAGTCAGGTGCGTATGACACAGTTGAAGATTGTTTACGCTGAGTAAAATAGTTTTTTAACGATACAAATAATGGCGGCTCATCAGGGTCGCCATTATTTGTTTTTTTGCACAAGCGGATTTGCTAGTTTTTTGTTCAGGCAGATTTGCAATCCGACTGCGACCCTTTCGGATTCTCAGCATTTCCGCATTACAAATGCTTATACTCTATACGGTCGGATTGCAAATCCGACCGAACATAAACGGCAAATCGACCGAACGTAATCCTTTGTCAGACTTAGGGTTAGCATCAATGAGAAAACCATTTAACAATTACAAGTTTTTTACAAAAATCTTGTAATCCGATTACAAGCGCCTTGTAAAACTATTACAAAAATGCGGTAAGACTTCTACAAGCACCTTGTAGAGAGATTACAAGATAATTGTAATAACAATAGATAATCTTTCTAATAAAATAGAAGATAAATATCAAAAGATGAATAATATTCCATTAAACATTTGGCAGGATTAGGATTTTTTTGTACCTTTGCACCCCGTAATATTAGCATTTAATTACAACAACAATAAATAATTAGCAAAAATGAAAAAAGGTATTCATCCAGAAAACTATCGCCCCGTCGTATTTAAGGATATGTCCAACGGCGATATGTTCCTTTCTCGTTCTACTTGCAAGAGCAATGACACTGTAGAATTTGAAGGCGAAACTTACCCAGTGGTAAAAATCGAAATTTCTAACACCTCTCACCCATTCTATACAGGTAAGAGCAAGCTGGTTGACACAGCTGGTCGTGTTGATAAGTTCATGAGCCGCTATGGTAAGGCTGCTAAGAAATAAGATATACATCTCCATTTTTTAGAAAACCATAAAGGCGCGTCCGTGTAGTTGCATATGCTCGGATGCGCCTTTTTCGTAAATATAGCAGAAGCAAATGAAAGAAAAGTCTCTATATTTTATCTTCACATTAATATCTGCACTGGTATTTATCTCGTGCGGACCTGACGACGACAGGCTACCCAACGGACATGAGGGTGGATTGAGTGGTGAGAACATCAACAAGAACAACTCCAGCCTTAACGACACCATAGCCCGTTTGGAATTTCCCCGATTGAAGGGCGGCAATAGCATTGTTATTACTCATGCCACAAAAGACTATGGCATAAACTTCTCTGTAGAGTGGGACTGCGACAAGCGCTCACAAAGATGGTCGTGCTATCAGATGTATCCAAAAAACAGCGGAGGCAATGTGGGCAGATACGATGGTGACCCGCAATACCCATACGACCCGAAACTGCCAAGAGAATATTATTTTGACAACGACCCCTTTTGGCGTTCTGGCTATGACCATGGGCACATAGCGCCAAGCGCCGACCGCCAGAGCACCAGAGAGGTTAACATGCAGACTTTCTATCTCACCAACATGCAACCGCAAAGGAATAAGTTTAATGCGGGCTTATGGGCTGTGATGGAACAAAGACTCAGAGATTGGAACAACAATAATTTCAGAGACGTGCTCTATGTATGCAAAGGCGGCACTATAGACAAGTCTTACCAGATACTGACCAGATTAAGCAATGGACTTATTGTTCCAAAATATTTCTTCATGGCTATCCTATGTAAAAACAGTCAGGGATATAAGGCATTAGGTTTCTGGGTTGAGCATTTAAACCAAGACAGGTCTGATGACCCACTCTCACAATATGTAGTAAACATAGACGAGTTGGAGGCAAAGACTGGAATAGACTTCTTCTGCAACCTGCCCGACGAAATAGAAAACCAAGTTGAGTCTGTTACTGCGAAAAATGTCATAAAGGCATGGGGAGTAAGATAAATAATAAAAAAAGTCGCTGATAGCATAATTGCCAACAGCGACTTTTTCGTTTACCAATAATCCTACTAATAAGGTCGTTGACCTAAATAATCCTAAACAATCTTTCTATCTATAAAACTAATCCTAAAATAACTCTTTTTTACTTAAATGCACCAAACAAAATGTCAGTGATTTATTTGTGATTGCAAAATTACAATGATTATCTATTCAATATACTGACAATTTGCAATAAATAATATTAATTACATGTATTTTTGACATAAATCAAAAACTTAAATATAATAAGTTGGCTAATTAATAAAAAGAGAAATAAAATCATAATTATACCACCAATATTTGGCATTAAGGTAGAAAATAAGTACTTTTGTGAAATAAAATTGCAAGAAAATAAAAAATTGAACAATATGGAACAGAACACAGAACATGTACGCTGCCTTATAATCGGTAGCGGCCCTGCTGGTTACACAGCAGCCATCTATGCGTCTCGCGCCAACCTCAACCCAGTTGAGTATAGCGGCATGCAGCCAGGCGGACAGCTTACACAGACAACAACAGTGGAAAACTTCCCTGGATACCCACAAGGCGTTGACGGCAACCAGATGATGATGGACCTGAGAGAACAGGCCGAGAATTTCGGAGCTGACATCCGTGATGGCGAGATTGTTGCTGCCGACTTGTCACAGGCTCCATACAAGCTGACAGCTGACAATGGCCATGTTATCGAGGCCGACACCGTTATTATAGCAACAGGTGCTTCTGCTAAGTACTTAGGACTTGACGACGAGCGTAAGTACAACGGAATGGGTGTGTCTGCCTGTGCAACATGCGACGGTTTCTTCTACCGCAAGAAGACAGTGGCAGTTGTTGGCGGTGGCGACACAGCATGCGAGGATGCGCTCTACCTGTCGGGATTGGCAAAGAAAGTTTATCTCATCGTGCGCAAACCATACCTCCGCGCATCAAAGGTGATGCAGAAGCGTGTGATGGAGACCGAGAACATCGAGATTCTTTTCGAGCACAACACCATTGGCTTGTTTGGCGAGGACGGCGTAGAGGGAGCACACCTTGTTAAGCGTAAGGGCGAGGCCGACGAGGAGATGGTTGACATAGCTATCGATGGTTTCTTCCTTGCTATTGGCCACAAACCAAACAGCGATGTATTCAAGCAATGGCTGGAGACAGACGAAGTGGGTTATCTAAAGAAAGTTGACAACACCCCAAAGACAAAGATACCTGGAGTATTTGTCGCAGGCGATGTGGCCGACCCAGTTTACCGTCAGGCCATCACAGCAGCAGCAACAGGTTGCCAGGCTGCCATTGAAGCCGAGCGCTATCTTAGCGAGCATTCACTTTAACACTACACAGAAAACCATAACATAAAGCAAGAGGCGGAATATATCTGCCTCTTGCTTTTGTTTTATAAAAATCCAACAATAAACCTAAATCAGTCATCGGATGTTAGTTTGATTTGATTGTTTGTTTTTTTAGAAGTGGTTTTAGCCGCAAACCAAAACAAGTAAAGTTTATAAAAATATAAAGGGCCCGCTGTCCCAGCGAGCCCTTTACCAATACTTTAAAAAACTAAATTAATCAACCATAAACCTTAACCATTAAAATCTCTTTATATCCGCCTGCATCTCTATGCCTTGGCAGAAATGCGGTCTAGGAAACAACCGCTTTAAATTTCTTTCTTAATGCATTGCAAAGGTAAAACATAAACAAATAATATAGGTTCACTATGAATTAAAATAGGTTGAAAATGCGTTAATTAACGGAAAATAAACCCAAATTAACGGAAAACAAACCTAAAACACCTTAAAAATCACACTTTTTGCACCAAAAAGTTGAATATTAGTCAAAAATAATGTAATTTTACATCGACAATAAAAAAATAATGAATTTAACTATAATCATATCCATAACCGCCATCTGCGCAATATTAGTCATCTTTTTTTTAGGAAGATGGCTATATATTCGCAGCGTCAAGATGCGGAACGAAGCAAACATGGCTATGATTTTCACAAATATCACACACGAACTTCTTACTCCGCTTACAATAATTTCTGCTTCGGTTGAGAGATTAAGATTGAAAACACCCGAGAACACATCGGAATATGATATGATGGACTTAAACATTCAAAGGGTGGTAAGGCTTCTGCAACAGATTCTGGAAACGAGCAAGTCGCAGGCGGGAGAACTCAAACTGCTTGTATCCAACGGCGACGTTATGGGATATATCCGTGAGACAGCACGCTGCATAGAGCCGCTCATGGTGAAAAACGGACTTAAATACACTGTTACTTGCCAGCCGCAAAGCATGATGGGCTGGATAGACACCGACAAACTCGACAAGATTATATTCAACCTTCTTTCAAATGCCGCCAAATACACGCATGGAGATGAGGGGCATGTGGAACTTGACGTAAAAACAAATAAAACATACGACCATATTATAATACGCGTGCGCGATAATGGATGCGGAATACCAAAGAAAAACATGAAGCATCTGTTTGAGCGATTCTACGATGGAGAATACAGAAGGTTCAGAGCATCGGGCACAGGCATAGGTCTAGCGCTTACACGCGATCTGGTTTACCTTCATGGCGGAGATATCAGCTGCGACAGCATTGAGGGCAAAGGCACAACATTTACCGTAACCCTGCCTATCAGCAAGGATTCTTTCTCGCCAGCACAAATAGACGAGAAAAACAAGGTAAGGATAGACATTCCGCAGAGCACAATACTTGACTTCAAAGACTTTAGCACAAAAGATACTACTGAAGCAGACAGCGAGTCGGAGGAGATAGACGATGATGCCTATAAGATACTGGTAGTGGAAGACAATGCTGAGCTTCTGATGCTTATGAAACAGCTACTGAGCATAGAATACCATGTATATACGGCATGCAACGGCAAAGATGCGCTGGAGAAGCTTAAGCACTGTGATGTAGACCTTATCATATCTGATGTTATGATGCCAGAGATGAACGGCAATGAACTGACTGAGCAGATAAAGCTAAATCCAGACCTTAGTCATCTGCCGATAATACTATTGACAGCCAAGACACAGGAAGATGACAAGAAACAATCACTGATGATTGGAGCTGACGAATACATACATAAGCCGTTTAAGATGGGCGACCTGCAGTTGCGAATAAACAATCTCATACAAAACAGAATGAGAATACAGCGCGACTTCCAGAAGCAGACACTGGAAGAGACTAAGCAGAAAACGGCAAACGACTATTCGCCAGACAGCATATTCTTAAAGAAAGCCATAGACTGCGTGAAAGAGCATATATCAGACAGCGACTACAATCGCGACACCTTTGCCTATGACATGGGAACAAGTCCCTCTACCCTATACAACAAACTGCGCTCTATCACAGGACTAAGCGTAAGCAGTTTTATTCGCGACATACGAATAAAGACCGCATGCCGCCTGGCACAGGAACGGCCAGACATAAGAGTGAGCGACCTGGCTTATAGCGTGGGATTTAAAGATCCAAAATATTTTGCCACTATATTCAAGAAAGAGTTAGGCATGCAGCCAAAGGAATATATTGAGCAGTTTAATCCAAAACAAACCGAGAATTAAGACCAACAAAGCAATATTGGCAAATATTGTTATCTTGGCGTCTTATCACAATCCTACTTATTTAGTTAAAAAATATTTTCTTATTATGCTATAAGAAAAAATAGCAATAACTTTGCATTTGAAAATTTTATAAATAAAAAAATAAAAGTAAAATGAAAAAATTAATCTTATCAATTATTGTTATAGCATTCACACTTCCAACATTTGCCCAGCTCAATATGTCGGGCACTGACTACAAGAAGCAATATATGTATTACTATGGCCTTCGCTTGGGTCTTAGCGTATCTGCCATCAGCTCTGACGACGACAAGTTAGACGGTGGAAACCCACAGACAGGTCTCAACGTTGCTGCGCTGATTGGTTTCCAGCTCTCTCCTACTGCACCAGTATACTTTGAGACTGGATTATACTATACAGAAAAAGGAGGCAAGGGCAAGATTAAAGGTAATAAGTTTACATACGACTTGAATTATCTCGAAGTGCCACTCGTTGCAAAATATAAATACACTGTGGACGGCGAGTTTAGTGTACAGCCTTTTGCCGGCGGTTATCTTGCCTATGGCATAAACGGAAAATACAAAGACTACAAGAACAGAATATCTGAGAGCTCATTCAGCAGCGACACCTTTAAGCGTTTTGACGGAGGTCTGCGTTTTGGATGTGGTTTTGAATACGAGACAATATATGGTGAGCTTGCTTACGATTGGGGACTTGTAAACATCTGCCACGACGAATTCGACAGAACAACTAATGGCTGTTTCTCTATAAACTTTGGAGTAAACTTTTAAATAATGAAGAATGAAGACTGAGAAGCGGATGAGCGAAGGCGAATAATGAAGAGGGAAGAATTTGCTACCGCGATTCGATAGTTAAATGATTCTTCATTATTCGCCTTCGCTCATCAGCTTCGCAGTCTTCATTATTCATTCTTCACTCTTCATTATTCATTCTTCACTCTTCATTCTTCATTTAATCTTCGGTTTCAACTCATCCGGCGAATCCTCAGTAAACATATCCACCTTAGGAGCGTCTTTCTCAAAGAGATTTGTTATCAACTGGTTGTCGATTGACAACTGCGGATTGAAATCATTTCCAGTCATATATTCCAGTATCGCCTTGCGCATCTGACGAGCCACAGGACGATTGTCAAGGTTGCGAGAGATGTCCATCGTGGTCATGAGCAACTTGCCTTTGCCTACATTAGCCTCAACAAGCATACCTATCTTACGACTGATGTGCCATGTGTCGATGGTCTGGATTGGCGACTGGTATGATGCGGGGAACTCACTGAGGTTCATTACCTGAGCCTTGTTAAGTAACTCCCACCAGTTAAGATTGCTCCAGTTGTCTGTTGGGAACGAGCGGAACAGCGGATGCTCATTGGCGATATAAGAACCTGTGGTGTGAGGAGGACGCATCTTAAACCAACTGGTGTTCCAGAATATTGGCAGATAGTTTTGCTTGATATCGTTACCAAAACGCACCTTGCCGGCTGCCTCTATCAGCACCTTGCCACCATCGGCAAGCACCTTCTTGGCTGCCTCGTCAAGGGTATCGGTGATGTGAATACCAGCAGTCTCAGGCATAACCACCTCGGTTGGATATACCCAGAACTCCCAACTATTTACCGCCAACGGAGCATTTGCCGATTGGGTTGAGACTGTGAGTTTTAGTTTTTGCGGGTGGGTGATGTCAGAGAGAAGGAGGCTAACGGTTCCTATCTCATGATTCTTTCCTACAGGAATATCTTTTTCTGATATCAGCGATGCACTAACTACACCATTGTCGGATGTTATAGTATATACGCTGCGGGCAGACTTCAACGGTTCGCAATAAGCATTGTAAAGCTCTACAGGCACGGTAAGCGTTTCGTTGTTGGTGTAAACAAACTTAGGGAACTTAGCCAATGGCACGATGGCAGAGCAGAACTGTGTCCAGTCGGCAGCCGTGCAATAGCCTTTCTCACGCCAGAACACATTGAGCACGCCCACCAACGCCGAACCCTGACCGCTATAGTCGTTGAGTCCTAACAACTGGAAACCTGAATAATCCTTTGTGCGGAGATTGCGCTCGATGTCGTATTTATATGCCAACGTCTGCAACTTTCCACTCGCCATGAGGAATTTCTCTGCCATCTCGCCCATGCCATTGTCACGTAGCAAATCACGGAAAATCTCGAAGTTGCCTGCCTTATAGGCACCAGTATATTGGTTTATCTCCTTGAAGTCGGGGAACGCACACCACTGTCCCAGTTCGTGAGTGAGTATAGGAGAAGTGTTTACATCCTTACCTCTATAGTTGCGCGGGCGAAGAATCTGGTCATAGAAATCATCATTAGATTGTGGGGCACGACGCTCCCAGTTGAGTCCGCGAGCACCACCCTTTACATGAAACTCGCTACCGTCGTCCCATGCCCAGCCACCACCAACAGAGGCACCGCAATAAACGCGGCGGCGGTCACCTGTCTGCTGCCAGTGCTTTACGAAGTCATTACACCATGCCACCCAGTCGCCAGCAGGTTCATTGCCTGCAGCCAGCATTGCAAACGATGGATGATTGCCATAATACTCAACCATGCGCTCTGTCTCTTCCAGGAGGTAGCGGTCGATAGACATTCCCCTACGCAGACGCACACCATGGTTAGGCCATGACGGACCTTCTGGCTGGAGGTAGAAGCCAACGATGTCGGCAGCCATGAACGCCGCTTCTGGCGGACAATAAGAGTGGAAACGCATCTGGTTCAGACCATACTCCTTGCACTTGCGGAAGATGGTAAGCCACGACTCCACATCTGTAGGCGGATAACCCGTCAGCGGGAAGCAACAGCAGTCGAGCGTTCCACGCATGTATGTCTTTACACCGTTGACATAGAAATCATAACCTTCAATCTTTATGTCACGCATTCCGAACACTGTATTCACCGTGTCCTTGCCTACTATAGCAGTCAGGGTGTAGAGGTTTGGCGTAAACTCGTTCCAAAGACGAAGGTCGAGATTTTCGAGTCTCACACTCTGTACCTCTCCGTTTGCAGATGACAGCAGTATGTCTTTGGTAAAGACAGGTGCCTCTTGCTTGCTGCCATAGTGATATGGAGTGATGATGAACGTTGCCTTCTGCTTTTTGTTGGCATTTGCCATTTGCAGCTTCACCTCAATGCTCATGTCAGAGAGTCGAGGATATATCTGAACATTCTTGATATGAGTCTGCGGACGAGCTGTAAGAGATATCTTACCAGCAATACCGTTCCAGTTGCCTTGTGTCTGGTCGGTAACACTATGTGAGTCCAATCCCACGCACACATTTTCCGCACCGTTATACACCTTTACTGCAATCACATTGTCCTTACCATATATAATATAAGGTGTAACGTCAAACTCATGAGGTACACTCAGCGACGAGTCTCTGCCAGCCACCTGTCCGTTGACAAACACCGTTGTCTCTATATGCGGACGCTCGAGATAGAGGTATATGCGCTGCTTTTTCCACGTCTTAGGCACAAACACCGTTTTCTGATACCACGCATTTCCTACATAGTGCTTCGGTGGTGTGAGGAAGAACGGGAACTTCATCTCGCCCGCCTTACGGTATTTCTCCATGTAAGGGTTGAAATAGAACGACGAGTCGTAGAGACTGCCGGTCCACTTAGTGTCAACGGTAATGATGTCGCCCTTGTTGTTGGTTATCATCGAACCAGGCAACTGAATTTTATCGTTATACTCTGGTTTGTCGCCCATAACAAAGCGCCACTCGCCAGCGAGGTCTATTGTTTGCTGTGCATAACAGAATCCAAAACTTAGAAAGCTTAGGGCTATTAATAATATTTTTCTCATAGTCTTTTTGTTTATTGGAGTATATTTAATGGAGTTCGGGAGTGTAGGAGTGTAGGAGTGAAGACGTATGCATGACAAGCAAATGTCTTTTATCTTCCTCTATCTCCTTCTATCTTCTTCTATCTCCTAGTCGCTCATCGTTCAACGCTCAACGCTCATCGTTCAACGTTCAACGTTCATCGCTCATCGTTCAACGCTCAACGTTCAACGTTCAACGCTCATCCAAATCCCTCCCCTCGGGGAGGTTAGGTGGGGGCATTATTTTATACTTACACTCACCACCTTCTCTCCTGGAGTAGTATCTGCCTCACGTGGGAAATAAACTGGCATATCCTTTTGCATCGGCAAGATGCGCAGTTCCAGTTCGGTACATCCCTTAGGCAGTCGCCATAGTCCGTAGAGCATCGGACGGCCGTTATAGAAGTTGTCAGCTATCAGTTTGCCGTTGGCATAGAGACGTGCACAGTCGCCCTGATACTCTATATTGAGCAGACGGTGCTGACCCTCTGTAGCATTCTCTGGGAACTTAATCTTATATACAGCGGCGTTGTCAAAGTCGGCATCTGCTGGCATCTCAGCCACCTTCTGCACACCCATGGTAATATTTCTCTCTCCCTTTGCCTCGCTCACCTTCTCGCATGTGGCGTGAAGAAGGTTCAACAGACTTGGCGTGTCCTCATAGAACAACCTTGAGGCCTCGTCAGAACTTAGCAGATAGATGTTCTTATATACAGGTTTTTCCGTGCCGCGAGCCTTCACGTTGCGCAATGTCTTACCGTCTACGCATATCTCTGTTGGTATGCCCGCTATCTGCTCCATGTATATCTTGCCGTCGCGCTTGGCAATGAGCTGTGCCGTTGCATACTTGATGCCATCGATGTTGACAGGGAAGATGCACATGGCACCTGCAGGAACGGTGATAGCCTTGCGCGGGAACTTCACTCCGCACACGTCAAACTTAACATTTTTCTTTGCTGTGAGGGGCTGCAGGCGCTCGTAGTTGTTTATGAACACAAAGCCTGAGCCATCTTTTGAGCGGTATGCCCAACGCAGATGACCGTCCTCGCCCTTCTTTATGTCCTGTGGACTTGGGAACGAAGCCTCCATAGGAGCAATCACGTCGCCATAGTCCTGAAGGAAGAGGTGCAGCTTGCGCAATGTAAAATAGTGAGGATATGTCTGTCCAAACTCACCGAGCGGAGCCTGGAAGTCGTAGTTCTTCACCGGCATATCATTGTAGTTGGTGGCAGGCGTGCGCTGGTTTTCATTCAGAGTGGTAACCTTGCCCTCTGGATTTGTTCCGCCATGATACATATAATATCCCAACAGGTTACTGCCACTTCCCAGTTTTACGATAGCCAGCGAGTAAGCATCTTCTGGATAAATCCATGGACGGCGATGATAAGCACCCATCATTCCGCCTCCCAGCTCGCAAGTGAAGTAAGGATAGTCCTCATCACCCTTGTTCACCTTCTCCTCCTGCTTGCCCAACTGTTCTGTAGCAATGGCAGTAGAAGAGCGGAACGCCTTAAAGTTAAATGCCTTGTAGTAGTTGCCTGCAGTCTCTTTCAACGAGCGTTCCCAGAAACCATCGGCATAGTCACCATAAAGAGGTATCATCTCTCCGAAAGGCACTGGTGTTCTCAGTGCTGGCCATCCTGTGCGAGTGTAGAAAGGAAGGTCGAAACCTATCTTCTGCGCTATGCGCTTAAGAGCCACGAGGTAACTGCCTCTGCCACGATATTCGTTGTCAAACTGAGCTGCAATCACTGGACCGCCGTCTTTCCACAACAAGCCTTGCGCCTGTGTGAATATCTGCCTGTAGAGCTGCTCTACATAGTGCATGAATATCTTGTTCTCCTCACGCATCTTGCATCCCTTGGTGAACATCCAGTCGGGAATACCGCCATTGCGCACCTCACCGTGGCAGAAAGGGCCAAGGCGTAGAATCACAGGCATATCCTGCTCCTTGCACACCTCTATAAAACGGCGCAAGTTGCGCTGACCGCTCCAGTCGAAGATGCCCTCCTGCTCTTCTATGTGGTTCCAGAACACGTAAGTAGCGATAATCGTCACGCCACCCTGCTTTATCTTTCTTACATCGTCGGCCCACTCATCAGCAGGAATGCGCGAATAGTGCACCTCGCCCATCACTGCCGACACACGCTTGCCATCGAATATCAAGCTGTGCCTGTCCCACTCTATTGATTTCTTTGGCACTTGGGCAGACGCAGTTGTCTGTCCCATAATCGTTGCCATCATGAGCAACAGCATAATGCTTATAGCTTTTTTCATATTTATTATTTTTTTAGTTGACGAGTTGATAAGTTGACGAGTTGACAAGTTAATAGTACTTGAAAGTAATGGCTTAACTCCTTAACTCCCTTTAACTCCTTGACTCCTTGGTTCAGTAGACAAGTTAATACTTTAAGATTAGTCATTCATAAAAATTTATTCTCGTCTGCAAAGATAACAATTGCAAACGAGAATAAAGATAGATTTTACTATTATTTAAATGGATTATTTCACCACCACCTTCTTCCCATTCCTAATATACAATCCTTTTGAAGGACGAAGCACACGCATTCCCTGCATGTTGTAGTAATAAGCATTTTTAGCAGGCTCTGCATAAACAGGGATATCGTCAATAGCTGTCAGGTCTGCCACAGGCGAGAAGACGCTCAGTGAGCGGTAGATAACAAACCTGTCTCTCTTCTTCAACGGTATACTGAAGCCCTTGCCTTCGTTAGCCATCGGACAGTAAACCACTGAGTCGGCAGCAACATACTCTTTCTCATTGGTATAGTCGCCAACAAGATATGACATCACAGCCACATCGCCATCCTTGCCGTCAAGCGTTATGTTTCCGTCGTACATTGCCGTCATGCCATATCCAGGATAGAAGTAGAACAGATTAGACGAAGAAGAAGTAAGGGATAGTCCGTTATATAGTTCGGTGACATTTGCTCCCGTCTTCTTGGCCATTCGGCAACCTGCCTTGACTCCAAATCCTACTATCTGCTGTTGCGATTCACCATACCACCCACAATCCGGGCCTGTTGTTGATGTAAAGTCATAACATTTTTCCAACTTGTATGCGCCATTGGCAGGCACTAATGCTTGATAAACCGTGCCATCGGCCGATGTCGCCGTTATAAGGTCGTGACTGTTCACACCGCGCTTCACCACATAAAGAGCTGTTCCATCGCTATTAATTTCTGCCTTGTGGTCAACATCAGACATATCATAAAGATTTGATGCGCTTACGCTTTGGATAGTCTTGCCTACTATCTCAAGACGGTAAACAGGATAATAGTTATCGCTGCCTTCTATCGGCTGGAAACCCACATGCTTGGCTATAAGCTGCTTGGCATTGCTGCGCTTTGGCATGATTTTCACTACAGAGTTGAGTCCTGAAGGCATCTTATCCCTGTCGGCATAAGTGGTAACACCGCTCACGCCAATGCTTCCGTTCTGCACAGCCAGGATATTGACATCCTCGAATATACGCCACACCTTACCATCGATATCCATCTGACGGATGCGGTTGGCAGGCAGGTTGGTCACTTCTATCTTCAGCGTGTTCTCGCCCTCCTTCACCAGATTGCCAAGGTCAATAATAAATGGTGCGCTCCAAGCACAGCCAGCATACTCACCATTTACATATACACGCGCACTCTCACGAACATCGCCAAGGTCTATGCTCCAGCCTCCTGTTGCCAGCGCCGCCTTGTCCTTGCTTACAGTGAACGTAGTAGTATAAACACCTGTTCCCATCAGCTGTGCCGTTTGCGCGTCAAGATTTTCCCATGCCGTAGGTCCGTTCTCCATTCTGTATGTCGCAGATATCTGCGGATATGCATCAGCCATAAAACTCAGTTGCCACTCACCGTCAAGGGTTATGCCATTAAGATTATCAGCAATAGCATAGTCAACAGGCGCCTTAACATCAGCCGCAGCATAAGTCTGCAGAATCACAGACTCACCAGATTTCAGGCTAACAAACACCTTGCCATTCTCTACAACGGGATTATAAATTTTGCCCGTCATCGGGTCGAACATCACAATACTGTTATAGTCGACAGACAGTTCCACAAACTCGCTTACATCATCGCGACTCAGATTACTTATGAAATAGTGGTGACCAGTATCGTTTGTACGGCGAATCATCTTCAGGCCCAACTGTGTGCGCAGCGCTTCAGGCTTTGCCTCGCTGAAGGTGGCCAGCGTGGCAGCGTCGTAAGCATAAGCAATCTTTGCACCAAGCTGAGACAGAGAGTCAAGGTGGGCCTTCACCTTCTCTGGCATATTCTTCGATGCTGGTATCACCAAACCCTTATAGCGTGTTCCGCCAATGGTCTGCAACTCGCCATCCACATATTCAGTAGAAAGCAGAAGGTTGTCGCTGATATAGTCGCAGTCAAGACCAGCATTCTGCACTGCATTAACAGCGGCCACAAACTCAGGCAGTTTCTGTGCTATGTCATCAATAGGGAACATCAGCAGCATATTCTTGAACGTGCCCGTAGTCTTGTGCCATGCGTCCTGGAATGGCACGTATACCAGCAGGTCGTTGTCGGGCTTGCCCATCTGCATAAAACTCTGACAGCGCTCCATATATTTCATCATATAAGGAGCATCGCGCCAGATGCTGTTCGTAGGACTCATATCTATGGCAGCATAGAATTTCCATCCCGGCCATGCCACATTGTCTGGTGTGTATGTCGTGCCGTGGAAGAACATATGGTTGACGCCAGCCACAAACATCAAGTCCATGTCGGGCTTCATCTGCGAGAGCGATGTGCGGAAGTGCTCTGTCAACCATGTGAATGTCTCGCTCGATGTTAGCGGTTTGCCCGTAACGTGTGCAGCACTTGAGGCATACTTCAATGTAGACAGGTCGCTATAGTTGGCACGTGTAAACTTGGGGTCTGTTCGCAGTCCCTTGATTCCGAAGTCAGTGAGTCCGAAACCCTCTATCTCAGGAATATCAACAGCCGCGTAGATATCTATCAGGTTGCCTGGCGAACCATGAGCCTGATTGCGTGTCTTTGCCCCGTGCTTATGCGCCCATGCTGTCCACTGGCGTGTAAAATTGTTCAGCAGCATATCGTTGAGCGTCTCACGATAGTCTGCCCTCACCACTCCATCTGTGTCCTTGCGGTCGCCCAGCGCCAGCAGTTTGTCCATATTGTCCTCCAGTTTGTATCCTCTGTATTTCTCAAACTCCTCAAACATCTTCGGAGTCCAGTCGGCATTATACACCTCATAAGAGTCGTTGAAGAATGTCTTTGGATAAGGCACGCCCGATTTCTCGAAAGCATCTTCTATCACCTTCAGATAGTTGGCCACAGCTGCAGAGTCCAGATGGTCCATCACATATCCCACTCCACCTGGTGCTGCACGCTTCACCTGCTGCATCGTGTGCGAATTGTATATTGCTATCACAAGCCACTTGCCTGCCGGCGCCACCCATTTCAACGTGTTGCCGCTCAGATACTGAGTAACATCTGTTGGCACGCCCTCATTGCCCTTCTGCGGATAAGCCATCACGCGGTTCAGCTTTGGCTTATTGCTCGATGTCAGGGCTATGCTCATGGTCTGCTCTGCAGCGCCATCGCCAGTTATTGTGCCACTGACATACTCCAGTTTGCCTGCCGCCTCGTCTATCGTCACCGACGGACCGCCGAAAGGCCATCCCGTACCCGTGTTCATATCTATGCGCATGCCATTCTTTGCTGCAGCATTCTGAGTGTATCTCAAAGCATCCATCCATGCGTTCGACAGGAATCCCAGTTCGTTCTTGTCGTTGCCCTGTACGCCATAGATAGGTGTCAGTTCCATGGTACCAAGTCCCGCAGCAGCATACTCCGCCATACGGTTGTTCACGCTTGTCTCATCAAAGGCACTTCCCATTATCCACCATCTCGAAGCAGGCTTTGCCTCGTGATTTACTTCGGGCCACTGCGCTGTGGTCTGTGCTCCGGTTTGTGTTAGTCCAGTCAAGGCAACAACAAATAGAGATAATAGTTTTTTCATTGTTTACAGGTTTTAGTTATTCTGAAAATCATTATTCACATTAGTTTATTTACTTGTCTCCAGCCCACTGCGCTTGTCACGACGGTAACTGCGGTAGTCGTCGAGCGGAATCTCGATGTCTGGTTCTTCGAGCACGCCTTCGCGAGGCAGTTCAAACTTCATATACTTAATATTCAGTCCACGCTCTATCCACATCGATTCGTAGTAAGTCTGTATGTTCAGTATTGTGTTTGTCTGCTCGTCAAACCCATCTGTATGGTAGAGGTCCTCTGTGCGCACAAGCAACGGCAGTTTGTTGCGCTCAACCATATATGTGGTGTATGTGAATAGGAAGTTGGAATCGGTCTTCAGGTGAACCAATCCTCCGTCTTTCAGGAACTTACGATAGCGGTTCATGAAGTATGTGCTTGTCAGTCGCTTGCGTGGATTCTTCATCTGCGGGTCGCTGAATGTAAGCCATATCTCCTGCACCTCATCCTCAGCGAAGAAACGCTCAATAATCTCGATATTGGTACGGAGGAAAGCCACATTCTTCAGTCCCTCATTGATGGCCTGAGTGGCACCAGTCCACATACGTGCTCCCTTAATGTCTACACCAATGAAGTTGACGTTTGGAAACAGTTTTGCGAGTCCCACTGTATACTCGCCTTTGCCGCATCCCAGTTCCAGCACTATCGGATTGTCGTTGTGAAAATACTCTTCATTCCAGTGTCCGCGCATCTCAAATGGCACATTCTCTACCACCGAATAAGGATACTGAAACACGTTTTCATATTTTGCCATATCGGCAAACTTTGCTAATTTTCCTTTGCTCATGATTCTTTTATATAACTTCCATTATCTTCCTATATCCTCTTTCATGCGAAACGTTTCCCATCTCTTCCATATCATACGTTCGTTATAGGACATAGTTGATGCAAAGGTAAAGATTTTATTTTAATTCCACAAATTTGACGAATGTTATAATCCTATGGCAATATATAAAAATCGCGGTGCCATCTTCATAGACGACACCGCGATTTTTTATCTAACAGGACTTAGCCTTATGATTCCTTCTTCAAATCCTCATAGAAATGAGCCTGAGCTGTATACATATATGGTATAAGGAATATAAATCCCAGCCACTTCGCCCCTCTACCCTATAACCACTCTTGTCCAGCCGTGCTTGTCCTCTATGATACCGTACTGTATGCCGCGCAGAGTGTCGAACAGTTTCTTTGAGATAGGACCAGGTTTGCCATCCTCGCTGAATGTGTAGCGCTTGTTCTTTTCTGGGTCGTCAATATAAGATATTGGCGAGATAACGGCCGCAGTACCGCATGCACCAGCTTCCTCGAACGTATCCAATTCCTCTTCTGGTATTGGACGGCGCTCAACCTTCAGACCGAGGTCTTCTGCTACCTGCATCAAACTCTTGTTGGTGATACTTGGCAGGATACTTGTAGACTCAGGTGTAACGTATGTATTATTCTTAATACCGAAGAAGTTGGCTGCGCCACACTCATCGATATATTTCTTTTCCTTTGCGTCAAGATAGAACTCACAGGCGTAGCCCATCTCATGTGCCAGATTGTTGGCGCGGAGAGAAGCTGCATAATTGCCACCCACCTTATAGATACCAGTGCCAAGCGGAGCAGAGCGGTCGAAATCACGCATAATAACATAAGGATTAGTTGCAAAACCACCCTTGAAATATGGTCCAACTGGTGTTACGAAGATAAGGAACAGATATTCCTTTGAAGGATGCACACCCACCTGTGCCGATGTGCCAATGAGCAGCGGACGGATATAGAGTGTTGCTCCACTCTCGTATGTAGGGATATATTCCTGATTAAGGCGCACCACCTTGCTCACCATCTCAATGAACAATTCTGTTGGCACCTCTGGCATCATGATACCGCGGCATGTGCTCTGCAGGCGAGCTGCATTTTCCTCTACACGGAACACACGCACCTTGCCATCAGGACAGCGATATGCCTTCAGTCCCTCGAATGCCTCCTGACCGTAGTGCAGACAGGTGGCCGCCATGTGCATATTGATATATTCATCGGAGCAAACCTCTATCTCGCCCCATTTGCCATCACGATAATAACAACGTACATTGTAATCTGTCGGGATATAACCGAACGACAGGTTTGACCAATCTAAATCTTTCATATCTTATAATTCTTATTGCAATATGCGTAATGCATAATGCTGTTAATGTTTATGCTTTTTCTAAAATTGGTTGCAAAAGTAATCAAAATATTACTTACAAGCAATAATTTCACACAAAAATTAGTCTTTTTGCGTTAAAATGTAGAAAATTGCCAAACGCGAACACTAAACTGAATTGAGGAGTTGAGGAGTTAAATGGAGTTAAGGAGTTAAGCCATTACTTTCAAGAGCAAATAACTTGTCAACTCGTCAACTTACCAACTTACCAACTTACCAACTCGTCAACTCATCTACTTATCCACTTCAAGTATTGCCTTAATCTCCTCGTCAGTCTTAGTGAGTTTATCTTTGCACATCTTTATCAGTTCCTGCGCACGCTTTAACTGTTCGCTCATGGCGTCGATGTCTGTATTGCCGGCTTCCATCTTGGCTACAATCTGCTCTATCTCACGCACAGCATCCTCGTATTTTATTTCTGTTTTCATTTTACTATCGATTTAATTGTTCCTTTCTCAAATATTGTTTCTATCTCATCGCCAGGTGTAAGCATCTCCTTGTCGTGTACCACTTTACCATCCTTCAGGGTTATGCTGTACCCTCGCTTCAATAATATCTTAGGGTCGAGTGACGCAGCACGCTGACCAAGCATTTCCAAACGATGCTTTTGACGGTCGAGAACATGCTGGATAGCACTCGTAAGTCGTGCGTTTAATGCGTCCAAACGGGCATCCTGTCTCACCTTTACTAAGGAAAATACCCGTGGAATACGCTCTGAGAGATTTGTCAGACGCATCTTTTGCATTTCCATGCGCATGGTAGCGCTACGAATAATACGCTCGTTGCAATTGTCTATCAGGTCATTAACCTCGCCAAGGTGATTGATAAGATATGCCGCCGCAGCTGTTGGAGTCTTAACTCTGATGCACGACACCATATCAAGCACCGATTCGTCTCGGTCGTGGCCAATGCCGGTGATGATAGGAAGCGGGAATTGTGCCACATTCTCTGCCAGGGCAAGAGTGTCGAAGCCAGACATATCGCTGGTGGCGCCTCCACCGCGGATGATTACTACGCAATCATAATCATCAACATTATCATATATATGTTCTAAAGCCGCAATGACACTTTGTTCTACACGCTCACCTTGCATTATGGCGGGGAAGAGTGTTACACTGAACTTAAATCCATAAGAATTATCTGTCAGCTGATTATAGAAATCTCCATATCCGGCAGCCGTCTCACTCGATATCACAGCTATGCGCTGAGCAAACATTGGCAGTTGCAGTTGGCGGTTCATATCAAAGATGCCCTGCTCTTTCAGTGCGGCAATAATTTCCATGCGCCGGCGTGCCATGTCGCCTACGGTGAATGTCGGGTCAATATCAGTTACTATCCATGAAAAGCCGTATGCCTCATGGAAGTTTGGATAAACCCTCAGCAACACTTTCATGCCGGCATGCAGCGGTTGTCCTGTTGTGCGCTCGAAATAAGGAGCCAGCACAGCCCACGTCTGTTTCCAGCATTTGGCAGACGCTTTTGCCACTGGTGTGTTTGTTTGTCCGTCTTTTTGGACAAGTTCCATGTAGCAATGCCCACGGGTTTCGCGAGCCTCGGCAAGCTCAGCCTCAACCCAATACTCATCGGGCATGCCGCACTCAAGCGTTGCGCGCACCATGCCATTAAGTTCAAGGAGTGTCATTGCCCTGTCTTGTTGTTTCATACCTGATTATAATATGTATGCAAAATTACTTTTATTTCGGGTAATTACAAAACTTTTCGATACATATTGGAGAGTATAAACAAATATTTTACTAACTTTGCAGAATATATAAATAAGTAATGAGCAATAAGCAAGCTACATTAGAATTGGGAACAAAGCCCGTAGGCAAACTGCTGGTGCAATATGCCATGCCGGCGATAGTGGCGATGACAGCCTCATCGCTATATAATATTGTCGACAGCATATTCATTGGACAAGGGGTTGGTCCTCTTGCCATTTCCGGACTTGCGCTTACATTCCCTTTCATGAATCTCACCGCTGCCTTTGGCGCCGCCGTAGGCGTGGGTGCTTCTACATGTATATCCGTAAAACTTGGCCAGAAAGACTACTCTACGGCCCAGAGGATACTCGGAAACACCATCACGCTTAATCTGATTATTGGTATCAGCCTTGGTCTTTTATGCTTGCTTTTCCTTGACCCTATTCTGTATTTCTTTGGAGCCAGCGACCAGACTCTGCCATACGCTCGCGACTACATGTTTATAATATTGCTGGGTAATGTCTTCTCGCACATGTATTTCGGCATGAATGCCGTGCTCAGGGCTGCAGGCAAACCACGGGAGGCAATGTATGCCACGATATTCACAGTGTTGATGAACACTGCACTCGACCCGCTGTTTATCTACACATTTAATATGGGCATTGCCGGTGCAGCGTATGCCACTATTCTTTCACAGGTAATGGCACTGACTTGGCAGATGCGGATATTCATGAATAAAAATGAACTGCTGCATCTGAGGAAAGGAACATACGGACTGAGTCAGGCCATAGTGAAAAACATATTGAGCATAGGCATGTCGCCTTTTGCAATGAATGTTTGTGCATGCATTGTGGTAATATTTGTCAATAAAGGATTGCAGGGTTATGGCGGTGACATGGCTGTGGGTGCATACGGAATAGCAAACCGCCTTGCGTTTATCTTTGTCATGGTTACTATGGGAATCAACCAGGGCTTGCAGCCTATAGCAGGATATAATTTCGGAGCACAGCAGATGGACCGCGTGCTGAGAGTGCTGAAGCATGCCATGGTGGCAGGAACGGTTGTAACAACCTCTGGTTTCCTGTTGGCAGAATTAGCGCCAGAATTATGCGCCCGATTGTTTACTTCAGACAAAACCCTTGTCGATTTGTCTGTAAATGCCATCCGCATAATAATGCTTACATTCCCAATTGTAGGTTTTCAGATGGTGGTCACTAATTTCTTCGTCAGCATAGGCAAGGCAAAGGTCAGCATATTTCTGTCTCTCTCTCGCCAGTTGCTATTCCTGCTGCCATCGCTCTTGCTCTTGCCAATATGGTTTGGACTTGATGGTATATGGTGGGCAATGCCAGTGTCAGACACAATCTCGGCATTGGTAACTCTCTATATGTTGATTGTGTATATGAGGAAATTCAAAAAGCAATATTAAACTATTGATGCTGTATGAATGACAAGAAGATAATAATAAACGTGGGTCGCCAGTTGGGCAGTGGCGGAAGGGTTATAGCCAAAATGCTTGCCGATGATTTCGGTTGCGGATTCTACGACCGTGAACTGCTGAACCTTGCAGCCAAGGAGAGCGGTTTTCGTGAAGAACTGTTTGAGCAGAATGATGAGCACAAGGGCTTTTTCCGTTCATTGTTTCACACCCTGAGTCCACATGTAAGCGATACAAGTTTTTATAACAACAACATGTCACAGGAGAGTCTGTTCAAGTTCCAAAGCGATGCTATACGCAAAGCTGCTGATGGTGGCTCGTGCGTTTTCGTTGGACGCTGCGCTGACTATGTGCTTCGCGAGAATGAGAATGTGTTTAACATTTTCATTACTGCCGACCTTGATTATCGTATCAGGCAAGTAATGGAGCGGAGAGGATGCGACGAGGCAAAAGCACGGAAGATAATTAGCAATGGCGACAATGAGCGCGCCTCATATTATAATTACTATACAGGCAAGAAATGGGGAGCAAGCGAGTCATATCATCTGTGCATCAACTCCAGTTTGTTAGGACTTGAGAGTACGGAGAAGTTTATTGCTCAGATAATAAGAGAACGCTTCGGACTATGAAAAAGATAGGAATACTCAGTGATACACACGCCCATTGGGACGACAAGTATCTCCACTATTTCGCAGAATGTGATGAGATATGGCACGCTGGCGACATCGGTTCATTGGAGGTGGCTGAGAAACTGGCGGCATTCAAACCTTTCAAGGCTGTTTGCGGCAACTGTGACGGTGGCGATATCCGTCTGATGTACAAGGAGATTTACCGTTTTAAATGCGAGGACGTGGATGTGCTGATGAAGCATATCGGTGGTTATCCTGGCAATTACGACTGGTCTATACGCTCAAAGATTTATGCTTCACCTCCGCAACTGTTTATCAGCGGACATTCGCACATCCTGAAAGTACAGTTTGATAAAACGCTAAACCTGCTCCACATAAACCCAGGAGCGGCAGGACTGCAGGGATGGCACAAGGAAAGAACTTTGGTAAGACTGACCATCGAAGGCAATAAATTTACAGATTGTGAAGTTATAACTATAGGAGATGAGAGATGAGAGATGAGAAAAGGAGATAGAGGGAGATAGAGGGAGATAGAGGACATCACCTCGGGTTCTAATAACTTGTCAACTAAAAAAAACTCATTAACTCATCAACTAAAAAACTCATTAACTCGTCAACTAAAAAAGCAACTTGTCAACTAAAAAACTATATATTATGGCAAAAGTATTATTTTTTATTTTAAAAGTACTGGTGATGCTCATGTTCTTCGCTGCAATCGCAGCCTTGACTGATTTCATCTTCAACACTCTCATGGAAGTTGACATTTTAAAGAACTTCTGGTTCAGACTAATATTGATATTGTCAACATACTGGGTATACAACAAGACCTTGGAATACAGATGTGACAAGTTCATAGCTAATCTGATTAATAAAATATTGAAATAAGATATGCGCAGTATTATCATCACCGGCGGCGCTGGTTTCATAGGCAGTCATGTTGTCCGTTTGTTTGTAAACAAATATCCTGATTACAAGATAATAAATGTCGACAAACTGACGTATGCTGGAAATCTTGCCAATCTGAAGGACATAGAGGACAAGCCTAATTATAAGTTTGTGAAGATGGATATCTGCGACTTTGATGCCTTTTACAAACTAATGCAGGACGAGCAGGTAGATGGCATAATCCATCTGGCTGCCGAAAGTCATGTTGACCGTTCCATAAAAGACCCATTTACCTTTGCACGCACAAATGTCATGGGCACACTATCATTGCTTCAGGCAGCAAAAATGTATTGGGAATCATTGCCTGAGAAATATGAAGGCAAGCGATTCTATCACATATCTACAGACGAGGTTTACGGTGCCTTGCAATTAAGCCACCCTGAGGGAATCCCAGCCCCTCATCAGACTACAGCATCTAGCAACTCCTCTTTTAGGGGAGAAGGAGGGGTCGCTTACGGCGATGATTTCTTCTACGAAACAACAAAATATAATCCTCACTCACCATATTCGGCTTCAAAGGCTGGCAGCGACCACTTTGTTAGAGCATACCACGACACATACGGTATGCCAACAATCGTGACCAACTGCTCAAACAACTACGGTCCGTATCAGTTCCCAGAAAAACTGATACCTCTCTTCATCAATAATATCCGCAACCGCAAGCCTCTGCCTGTATATGGTAAGGGAGAAAATGTAAGAGACTGGCTGTTTGTTGAAGACCATGCCCGTGCCATTGATGTGATATTCCACAACGGAAAGATTGCAGAGACATATAATATAGGTGGTTTCAACGAGTGGAAAAACATAGATATCATCAAGGTAGTAATCAATACCGTTGACCGCTTGCTAGGCAGAGCAGAAGGTGAGGATATGGATTTGATAACCTACGTTACAGACCGTCTTGGTCATGATGCACGCTATGCTATTGACTCAACGAAGCTTCAGAAAGAACTGGGATGGGAACCATCACTTCAGTTTGAGGAAGGCATTGAGAAAACCGTTCGCTGGTATCTCGATAATCAAGAATGGTTGGACAATGTAACCAGTGGTGACTATCAGAAGTATTATGAGAATATGTATGATAAGTAGATGAGGGATGAGAGATGAGGGATGAGGGACAAAAAAGAATATTAACAAATTAATAAATATACGCTTATGAAAAAAATCCTTTTATTAGGTAGCGGCGAATTAGGCCGTGAGTTTGTAATCGCAGCAAAGCGCGCAGGTCAGTATGTTGTGGCTTGCGACCGTTATGACAATGCGCCAGCAATGCAGGTGGCTGATGAGCGTGAGATATTCTCTATGCTTGATGGTGATGCTCTGGCTGCTGTGGTAAATAAGCATAAACCAGACATTATCGTACCAGAGATTGAGGCTATCCGCACAGAACGCCTGTTTGAGTTTGAAGAGCAGGGCATTCAGGTGGTGCCAAGTGCTCGTGCGGTGAACTACACTATGAACCGTCGTGCTATCCGCGACCTTGCTTCTCGTGAGCTTGGATTGCGTACAGCTAAGTATTTCTACGCAAAGACATTCGAAGAGTTTAAGAAGGCAGCCGATGAGATTGGTTTCCCATGCGTTGTTAAACCTCTGATGTCGTCAAGCGGCCACGGACAGAGTTATGTTCATAACGAAGAAGAACTGGAAATTGCATTCAAGGAGGCTATGGAAGGCAGTCGTGGTGACGTGAAAGAGGTTATCATCGAGGAATTTATTGACTTTGAGAGCGAGTTTACTTTGCTTACAGTAACTCAGAAAGAGGGACCTACACTCTTCTGCCCACCAATAGGTCATATACAGAAGGGCGGTGACTATCGCGAGAGCTGGCAGCCATACAAGATTAGCGATGAGGCTTTGAAGGAAGCACAGCACATGGCTGATGAAGTAACCAAGGCTTTGACAGGTGCTGGCATCTGGGGCGTTGAGTTCTTCCTTACCAAGCAGGGCGAGGTAATATTCTCTGAGTTAAGTCCACGTCCACACGACACAGGTATGGTAACATTAGGTCATACAACCAACCTGAGCGAGTTTGAATTACATTTCCGTGCTGTCATGGGATTGCCAATAGCTGGTATTCACCTTGAGCATGCAGGAGCATCTGCAGTAGTTCTGTCTCCAAAGGAGTCTCATGAGCCATTAGAGTACAATCTTGTTGATGCTCTGAAGGAAGACTACACACGCATACGCATCTTTGGTAAGCCAGAGGCTCACTTCGGTCGCCGCATGGGTGTAGTGCTCTGCTATGGCGAGACAGATGCCAACGTTGACGACCTGCGTGATAAGGCAAAGCGATTGGCTGGAACTATTTTGGGCACAGACCCTTATATGAAGAAGTAATGTGAGGTTGTAAGGTTGTGAGGTTGTTTTAGGTTGTGAGGTTGAAACCTTAAGACCTAAAGAGACCTCAAAACCTTATAACCTCAAGACCTTATAACCTCAAAACCTCAAAAAACATGGACCCCAACAAAGGACGAATCATAGAACTGCCTAAGATTGTTGACCCTCGCGGTAATCTTACCGTGGCGGAGCAAATGAAGAATATCCCATTCAATATCGAAAGGGTGTATTGGACATACGATATTCCTGGAGGCGAGCGCCGTGGCGGTCATGCTCATCGCTCATGCGAGGAAATAATAATTGCGGTTAGCGGTTCTTTTGATGTAGAGATATTTGACGGTAAGGAGAAAAAGACATACCATCTTAATCACCCTTACCAGGGATTATACGTAGGAACTGATGTTTGGCGCACGCTTGAGGATTTTGCCAGTGGGTCGGTTTGTCTTGTACTTGCCTCAGAGCTCTTCGACGAAGAGGAGTATATCTATGACTACGATGAGTTTTTGGAAAGAGTAGGATGTACAAAATAAAGAGATACATAACCGAGTGTGCAGCAGAGTGGGATGATTTCGTTTCTAAGACAAGAAACGGAACATTCCTTTTTATGCGCCAATACATGGACTACCATGCCGACAGGTTCTGCGACCACTCACTTATGATTTATCGCAAGGAGAGACTTTGCGCTTTACTGCCTGCCAATGAATCGGAAGGCATCCTATACTCACATGGGGGTCTTACCTACGGGGCACTGCTCACCCTGCCCTCGCTCGGCACAGCCGAAGTGTGTGAGATATTTGCCCTGATAAACAAATACCTCAAGGAAGCTGGTATTTGCAAGGTTATCTACAAGGCCATCCCATGGATTTATCATCGCATGCCGGCAGAGGAAGACCTCTATGCCCTGTTTAAAGTGTGCAATGCTCAGTTAATCAAGAGAGAGGTATCGTCAACGATTGTGTATGACAATCAGATGGTTAAGTTTACAGAGTCGCGCCGTTCTGGCATAAGAAAAGCTGAGCGAAACGGCATTACCATCTGTGAGACGGAGGATATGACTAGTTTCTGGCAGATACTCAACGATAATCTGGCAGAGAGGCATAACGCCAAACCAGTACACTCGCTTGAAGAAATCCAACTGCTTAAATCAAGGTTTCCAAACAACATCCGCCTGTTTATGGCCCACTCGCCAGAGGGTTGTCCGCTTGGCGGAGCGGTAATATACGAGAGCAGGGGTATTGCACATACTCAATACATATCTGCATCGCCGGAAGGCAAACAGCAAGGAGCCCTTGATTTACTTTTCCACCATGTTATTAATAATGTTTATGCTGGGTCTGAGTATAAATACTTTGACCTTGGCACATCCACACTTGAAGGCGGAAAAGTGCTCAACGAACCACTGATATTCCAAAAAGAAGGTTTTGGAGGCCGTGGCGTTTGCTACGACACTTACATGTGGGAAATTTAACACTCCACTATTACTGCTCCACGTTTATCTGTTTCCTAATTTTCTCCTTGATTTTTGACAGAGAGAAATTACGAATTTTTTTGACAAAATATTTTCAAAAAACCCCAATTAACGGCCTCAAGACTCGAGAATTCTGAAAGAAAAAATATTTTGTCCGAAAAAACGCCAAAAATCGTGCGCAATCTTAAAACCTTGAACCTCAAAACCTTACAGTCTCAAAGCCTAAAAGTGTGCAATAATTTTGCCCCTTTCGTTTTTCAAAACCTATCGTTTTGCAGACCAAAAGCATAGGTTTTGCTTTTCAAGATGATAGGTTTTGCAACGCAAAAGCATAGAAAACAGAGCCTAAAACCTATGTTTTTGAAAAATAAACTCGTGATTTTTGCTCTTTAAGTCCATTTTCTTTGATTTCCAACCCCGTTTTTTTCTCTAGAATGAAAAATAATTTTGTCAAAAATTTTTACATAAAAAATTACGAAATTTTTTGACAAAATTTAGCAAGGAGTATGCTTGAGTTATGTCTTATCAGTTAACAGATTTTTGATTAAATTACCCGACTTACGTTATTTGCAACTAAGTTGCATAAATAAATCAGTACCTTTGCAGCAAATTTTACAAAATATGAGAAAAATTACCATTATAAGCGCTTTGCTTTTGGGGGTGTGCATCAGTTCATCAGCCCAGCACAATCATGAGCATGACCATGACCACGATCATGATCATCATCATCATCACCATCATGACACCACAGAGGTGGTACATAAAGAGAAAGAACTTCAGGGTATCGTTGTAAGGTCAAAGAATCCTATCCGCAGAATGGTAGGAGCAGTTAATGGTGTGAGCATACACAAAGAGGAGCTGTTTAAGGCTGCCTGCTGCAACCTTGGCGAGAGTTTTACCACAAACCCAGCCGTGGATGTAAGTTATACTGACGCAGCCACTGGCGCCAAGCAGATTAAACTGCTCGGACTGAGCGGCACATACGTTCAGATGCTTACGGGCAATCTGCCAAACTTCCGTGGCGTGGCCGCACCATACGCGCTGGGATATGTTCCCGGTCCATGGATGAGCGGCATTCAGGTGTCAAAGGGCAGTTCATCGGTAAAAAACGGTTATGAGTCAATCACAGGACAGATAAACGTTGAGTACCTGAAACCAGAAGAGCCACAAGGAGTTGAGGTAAATCTCTTTGGCGACAGCAAGAGCCGCATAGAGGCAAATGCCACTGGCAATCTGCACTTCAACGATAATCTGAGTGCCAACCTGCTGCTGCACTATGAGAACAGCATGAAAGAGCACGACGACAATGGTGATATGTTTATGGACAAACCACAGGTGGAGCAGTTCAACGCCCTGAGCCACTGGTTGTGGAAGGGCGACCATTATATTCTGCATGCTGGCGCGGGACTTATGGTAGAAGACCGTAAGAGCGGACAGATGGAGGATGCGCCAACACTGGGTCACCTCAAACCATACGAGATAAACATTGAGACAAACCGCTTTGAGGGTTATATGAAGCATGCCTACATATTCGACCACCACAACGGCACAAACATGGCACTGCTGGCATCGGCATCTATGCAGGAGCAGAGTGCGGAATACGGACTGAAGGAGTATTATGTGAACGAGAAGAATGCTTACGCCTCACTGGTGTTTGAGACTAACATCGCTCACATCCACAACCTCTCTGCCGGTCTGAGCCTCAACCACGACTATCTGGGACAGTCGCTGCGCCAATATGTTCCTATGACATCAAACAGCGGATTTAAGCCAGAGATAGACATGGACATCGATGAGAAGGAAACCACTCCTGGTGTTTATGCACAATACACTCTTAATCTGAGTCATAAGTTCACTGCCATGGCGGGCATACGCCTCGACCACAGCAGCATACACGGCACATTCGTAACACCACGCTTCCACGTGAAGTACATGCCAAGCGATTTGCTCAGTTTGCGTCTGTCGGCCGGCAAGGGTTATCGCACCGTACATCCATACGCAGAGTTCAACTATCTGCTGGCAAGCGGCAGGGAGATGATTGTGGACGACCTTGAACAGGAAGAGGCTTGGAACTACGGAATCAGCGGAGCACTGAACATACCTATCGGCGAGAAACTGCTGAAGATTAATGCAGAGTACTATTACACCAACTTCGAGCAGCAGGCTGTGATGGACATGGAGACATATACCAGCGCTGGCATGCCACAGGTACACATCACAAATCTTGACGGCAAATCATACTCACACACATTCCAGATTGACGCCACATATCCTTTCTTTGAGGGATTCACCGTAACAGCGGCTTACCGTATGAACGATGTGAAGTGCACATACAACGGCGAACTGCTGACTAAGCCTCTGACAAGCAAATATAAGGGATTGCTCACCGCATCATACAAGACACCAAACGGCAAATGGCAGTTTGACGGCACTCTGCAACTGAATGGTGGCGGAAGAATGCCAAAGCCATATCAGTTGGCAGGCACCAACGAATGGTCATGGGATGAGGAGTTTGACGCCTTCGAGCAGGTAAGCGCACAGATTACACGCTGGTTTGACAACTGGTCGATATATATCGGTGGTGAGAACCTGACCAATTTCAAGCAGAAGAATCCGATAATCAACGGCAACGACCCATGGAGCGGATACTTCGACTCAACCATGATTTGGGGTCCAATCCACGAAAGAATGTTCTATGCAGGTGTGAGAGTGAAATTGTAAAAAACCTCTTCCCCAACCCTTCTCCAAAGGAAAGGGGCTTACAAAATGAGGTTCGGCACAGTTTTTGCATTAAACATTAAGCATTAAACATTAAGCATTACAAACATGACCCTATATCCCAAACTGATACTCGATGCACTGGCAACAGTGACATACGCAGGAACAAAGAAGAATCTCGTGGAGAGCGGCATGGTGGCAGACACACCAAGCATCAACGGCATGAAGGTGAAGATTGTGCTTACCTTCCCTCGTGACACCGACCCTTTCATGAAGTCAACAATCAAGGCAGCTGAGGCAGCTATCCACTACCATGTGAGCAAAGACGTGGAAGTGGAGATAGAGACTGAGTTTAAGTCAAAACCACGTCCTGAGGTTGGCAAGATGCTGCCACAGGTTAAGAATATCGTTGCCGTAAGCTCTGGCAAGGGCGGCGTGGGCAAGAGCACTGTTTCTGCCAATCTGGCAATAGCACTGGCACGCTTAGGCTACAAGGTGGGATTGCTTGATGCCGACATCTTCGGTCCTTCTGTGCCAAAGATGTTTAATGTAGAGGACGCACGTCCTTACGCAGTAGAGGTGGATGGCCGCAACCTTATTGAGCCTATAGAGAAATATGGTGTGAAGTTGCTTAGCATCGGTTTCTTCGTTAATCCCGACACAGCCACATTGTGGCGCGGCGGAATGGCAACAAATGCACTGAAGCAGCTCATTGCCGATGCCAACTGGGGAGAATTGGATTATTTTATCCTCGACACTCCTCCGGGCACAAGCGACATACACCTGACACTATTGCAGACACTTGCCATCACTGGCGCAGTAATAGTAAGCACCCCACAGGCAGTGGCACTGGCTGATGCCCGCAAGGGTATTGACATGTACCGCAACGACAAGGTTAACGTGCCTATATTAGGTCTGGTGGAGAACATGGCGTGGTTTACTCCTGCTGAACTGCCGGAAAACAAGTACTTTATCTTCGGCAAAGAGGGATGTAAGCGTCTGGCAGAAGAGATGGGCACTCCCCTACTCGCCCAGATTCCATTGGTACAGAGCATCTGCGAGAGTGGCGATGCCGGCGAACCAGCAGCATGCAAGGTTGACACCATGACAGGACAGGCGTTCCTGAGTCTTGCCCAGTCTGTAGTAACCGTAGTAAACAGGAGAAACAAAGAACAGGCTCCAACAAAGATTGTTGATGTGAGCAAAGGTTAAGATATTTCATAATAATCAAATAGGAGGAAAATTGTTGTTTTCCTCCTATTTGATTATATTCTGTTTTTAACGTTCAACATTCACCGTTTTATGTTCATTTGTCAATTAGCCCTTGCCCGCATGTAGATGTCTGCAGTACAAAATAACATCTTAAAAAATCTTGTATTTCTTTGTTTTTTTAAAAGAATAACATATCTTTGCAGTATTAATCCTATTAATAAATGAATGACATGAAAAAGTTTATTTGCCTAATCGTTTCTTTATGTGTGATGTCTGTAAGTTATGCACAGTTAAAAGTTTATTCAAGTGGTAAAGTTGGAATAGCAAGAGATACAACAACCACTGCCAGAGCTCTTTTGACTATTGGTAATGGGACTAATGATAGTCAACATAATAATGCAATATATTCAGACTTGCCGATTGTTCGTGGAAGTTACAATATCAGTTTGGATGGTAAAGCTTTAAGTTTATTACCAGATGATACCAATTATGGTTATGAACGCGCTATTGGTGTTCGTGGTATTGCAGGCAATTCTCCTGATGGTACAAATTATGGGGTGTTAGGTGTCTTGACTGGCCTAAGGTGTGGGGCTGGTGTTTATGGTTCTATAGATAATTTACGCGGAACAGTAATTGATGACTATTACGCTGGATATTTTGATGGGAATACAAAGGTTGATGGAAATTTTACAGTAACGCGAAATATAAGATACACTAACTTGTTGACATCTGGTGTTAGTGAGAATTCAAGGGCAGTTGCTTTCGATAATTTAAGTAATGAAGAACACTTAGGAAAAATGTTTAACTTACACACAGTTTCATATTATAATGCCCCAGAACAAATAAGCAATTCTAATTCTGGCAAAAAATCATCTTCAACAACTCAATCGCTAAATAAAAAACATTTCGCAATACCAGTAGAACAATTAGAAGAAAACTATCCTGACTTGGTATATACATTGGATGATGGGAGCAAGGCGGTTAACTATATTGAACTGATACCCATTCTTGTTCAGTCAATCAATGAACTGAATGCAAAGATTGCTGCGCTCGAGGGTTCAAACGCCAAGA